>NZ_JASHAQ010000063.1:0-507 GCF_047465035.1 Streptococcus infantis | reverse complement strand
CAACAAGCGCAAGTCAATCAGCAAGTACATCGGCTAGCCAGTCAGCATCAACAAGCGCAAGTCAATCAGCCAGCACGTCGGCTAGCCAGTCAGCATCAACAAGCGCAAGTCAATCAGCAAGCACGTCAGCTAGCCAGTCAGCATCGACCAGTGCGAGCCAATCAGCAAGCACATCAGCTAGCCAGTCAGCATCGACCAGTGCGAGCCAATCCGCAAGCACGTCAGCAAGCCAAAGTGCTTCAACAAGCGCAAGTCAATCCGCAAGTACATCGGCTAGCCAGTCAGCATCAACAAGTGCGAGTCAATCAGCCAGCACATCAGCTAGCCAGTCAGCATCGACAAGTGCGAGCCAATCCGCAAGCACAAGCGCGAGCCAATCCGCAAGCACGTCTGCAAGTCAATCAGCAAGCACATCAGCTAGCCAATCGGCCTCAACAAGTGCGAGCCAATCAGCAAGCACATCAGCTAGCCAGTCAGCGTCAACCAGTGCGAGCCAATCAGCAAGCA
>NZ_JASHAQ010000062.1:0-509 GCF_047465035.1 Streptococcus infantis | reverse complement strand
CTGGGTATGTAACAGTTGTTGTGCCATCTTTGCCAACTTTAACATCAGTTACGGTTGGGTTTGATTTCTTAACTTCGTCGGCTACCTTAGCTTTTTCTGCATCAGTCAAGTTGCTTGGATCTGTAACCGGAGTTACTGATGGATCCTTAACTGCTTTATCATCTGATTTCTTAACTGTATTATCTGCTGGGATAACCGCTGTTGCGCCATCTGGGTATGTAACAGTTGTTGTGCCATCTTTGCCAACTTTAACATCTGTTACTGTTGGGTTAGCTTTCTTAACTTCGTCTGCTACCTTAGCTTTTTCTGCATCAGTCAAGTTGCTTGGATCTGTAACCGGAGTTACTGATGGATCCTTAACTGCTTTATCAGCTGATTTCTTAACTGCCTTAGCTGCTGGGATTTCTGCTGTTGATCCATCTGGGAAGGTTACAGTTGCTGTTCCATCTTTACCTACTTCAACATCTTTCGCTGTTGGGTTAGCTTTCTTAACTTCGTCTGCTACTTTA
>NZ_JASHAQ010000061.1:0-522 GCF_047465035.1 Streptococcus infantis | reverse complement strand
TAAAGCACTTAGCACCTGTTTATATTGATGAAACAGGATTCGATACTTATTTTTATCGAGAATATGGTCGCTCATTAAAAGGTCAGTTAATAAGAGGTAAAATATCTGGAAGAAGATATCAGAGGATTTCTTTGGTTGCAGGGCTAACAAATGGTGAGTTAATCGCTCCAATGACTTACGAAGAGACGATGACGAGTGACTTTTTTGAAGCTTGGTTTCAGAAGTTTCTCTTACCAACATTAAACAAACCATCAGTTATTATTATGGATAATGCAAGATTCCATAGAATGGGTAAGCTAGAGCTCTTATGTGAAGAATTTGGGCATAAACTTTTACCTCTTCCTCCCTACTCACCTGAGTACAATCCTATTGAGAAAACATGGGCTCATATTAAAGGCTCTATAATATTTGTAGTGGGTAAATCCCCTATGGATCTTATGGAGCCTATTTTGTATAGAAAAAAAGTCCCATAAGATCTATAATAAAAAGCGACCAAACCATCATTAGAAAGAATCCTATGGA
>NZ_JASHAQ010000060.1:0-527 GCF_047465035.1 Streptococcus infantis | reverse complement strand
TGTGATGCTTCTGTTATACTACCTGTTCGCTCACAATAGGAGAGAACTTTTTTACGAAAATCTATTGAATATGCCATAAGAAGATTATACCACATTATGTACTGTTTTAGGTTCATTTTACTATATTACCTCATTACGCATAACAAACTTTACGATTACTCTTTGACCCAAAATCGATAAGGTCATCTATGCCGTATTATTATAACACCTTGTTTCAAAAAATACCAGATGAGGTGTTTTTTAGCGTGCCCTTTTATGGATCAATAAGTGGTAAAAATAAGACAGTAACCTCAGAATAGCTACTGTCTTATCTCTTTTTTTACTTAAGGCCCTTGATATACTTGACAAATGGTAGAAAAGAGCACTAAAAAAAGAACAACTAGTGTTCTTACTTTTTAATATCAATCGGGAAGACAGGATTCGAACCTGCGACACCTTGGTCCCAAACCAAGTACTCTACCAAGCTGAGCTACTTCCCGAGTTAAATAGAAAAAATGCACCCTAGAGGAGTCGAACCTCTAACCGCC
>NZ_JASHAQ010000059.1:0-557 GCF_047465035.1 Streptococcus infantis | reverse complement strand
CAGATACTGATCCGTCATTGTTAACTTTAACATCTGTCGCAGTTGGGTTAGCTTTCTTAACTTCTTCAGCTACTTTAGCTTTTTCTGCATCTGTCAAGTTGTTAGGATCTACTACTGGAGTAAGAGCCGGTACTTTAGCTCCATTTGCTTCAGACTCTTTAACTGTCTTCGCTGGTGTTAATGTTGCCACTGATCCATCTGGGTAAGTTACAGATACTGATCCGTCATTGTTAACTTTAACATCTGTCGCAGTTGGGTTAGCTTTCTTAACTTCTTCAGCTACTTTAGCTTTTTCTGCATCTGTCAAGTTGTTAGGATCTACTACTGGAGTAAGAGCTGGTACTTTAGCTCCATTTGCTTCAGACTCTTTAACTGTCTTCACTGGTGTTAATGTCGCCACTGATCCATCTGGGTAAGTTACAGATACTGATCCGTCATTGTTAACTTTAACATCTGTCGCAGTTGGGTTAGCTTTCTTAACTTCTTCAGCTACTTTAGCTTTTTCTGCATCTGTCAAGTTGTTAGGATCTACTACTGGAGTAAGAGCTGGTACTTTA
>NZ_JASHAQ010000058.1:0-574 GCF_047465035.1 Streptococcus infantis | reverse complement strand
ATATTGCTCTCCAGTTGGTGTGGATAAGAGATTTTCCAATTCAGGAAAGGTGACTTGTAAGACCTTGTGTAGACGGTTTTTAGCTCTAACAATGTCTTCTGTAAGATTTTGATAGAAACGGCTTAAATCACGCAGGTGTTGATAAACTTCTTCCTGCGCATAAGTTGGTTTACGATTGAGTATAAACTGAGAATGAGCCAACTTTTCAGCGTCAATTTTGTCTGTTTTACGAACTCGCAGACTGTCCAGTTGCTTCTTAGCTTCCAGAGGATTCAGCTGTGTATAAGCGTAGCCGTGTTCCTCAAGAAAGGCTCGAAGACGCCGAGAATAGACACCAGTAGCTTCAAATATAATCTCAGGGTTATGAACAGTTTTCAAGTCATTCAAAAGACGATTGAAGCCAATGGCGTCATTGAGCATAGTGTATCCATGAATCTTTTCACCGTTGACTAAAATTGCCACCTCAGAACTTGCCTTACTCACATCAATCCCAAATACTGTACGCATGATATTACCTCTTTTGTCTTGAATAATTCCGTGTTTTAGTGATTTTATTTTCAATACGCGACGTCTA
>NZ_JASHAQ010000057.1:0-598 GCF_047465035.1 Streptococcus infantis | reverse complement strand
TTTAAGCCGTTTCTATCAAAATCTTACAGAAGACATTGTTAGAGCTAAAAACCGTCTACACAAGGTCTTACAAGTCACCTTTCCTGAATTGGAAAATCTCTTATCCACACCAACTGGAGAGCAATATGGGAATTTAGTGATGGCTTTTCCATGCAAAGAGTTTGTATTAAACCTATCTCAAAATAAATTGTGTAAGATTATCCGTCAATCTACCTCCAAACGAATCTCTGAAAAGCGTATTGCTTATCTGACTGATAAACTTATAAAACTCGCTAAACAATCTTTTTGTGCGGTCAAGAAAATCTCCCCAATGCTTGAAGAGGTTCGTTACTATGCTCAAGAATTGCTTCGTCTTTCTGAGCACAGACAGGTTGTCTTAGACGACATGGTAGCTCTAGCTCAGCCTTTACCAGAGTATGACATCTTACGATCAATTCCTGGCATCGCAGAAACCACAGCGACATCTATCACTGGCGAATTGGGAGATATTCGTCGCTTTCAGTCTACCAATCAAATCAACGCTTTTATTGGCATTGACCTGAGACACTATGAATCTGGGAACTTTCTCGCCAAGGAACACATTACTAAGCGAGGTAAT
>NZ_JASHAQ010000056.1:0-631 GCF_047465035.1 Streptococcus infantis | reverse complement strand
GGCTCTATAATATTTGTAGTGGGTAAATCCCCTATGGATCTTATGGAGCCTATTTTGTATAGAAAAAAAGTCCCATAAGATCTATAATAAAAAGCGACCAAACCATCATTAGAAAGAATCCTATGGAACAATTACATTTTATCACAAAACTACTAGACATTAAAGACCCTAATATCCAATTTATGGATGTCATCAATAGGAATACCCACAAAGAAATCATCGCTAATCTGGATTATGAGGCTCCACCTTGTCCTGATTGCGGAAAACAAATGAAGAAATATGACTTTCAAAAACCGTCTAAGATTCCTTACCTTGAGACGACTGGTATACCTACCAGAATTCTTCTAAAAAAGCGCCGTTTCAAGTGCTATCATTGCTCGAAAATGGCGGTCGCTGAAACTCCTCTAGTAAAGAAAAATCACCAAATCCCTCGTATCATCAACCAAAAGATTGCCCATAAGCTAATTGAAAAGACTTCTATGACCGATATTGCTCATCAGTTGTCTATTTCAACTTCAACTGTCATTCGCAAGCTCAATGACTTCCACTTTAAGCATGATTTTTCTCGTCTTCCAGAGATTATGTCTTGGGATGAGTATGCCTTTACCAAGGGAAAGATGAGTTTCATTGC
>NZ_JASHAQ010000055.1:0-648 GCF_047465035.1 Streptococcus infantis | reverse complement strand
AACTACGGTAGAAATTCCAGGTGAAAATGGCACACCAATCACAGTTACAATTGGCGACAATGGTTCAGGTGAAGTACCAAATGACAACCTTCCTAAGAAAGATGTCCCAGGTACAGGAACAGTAACCGAACCTAATAAGAAACCATCACAACCAGTAGATGTAACAACACCAGCTCGTAAGACACCAACACTAGATGTTGAACAAGATCCTAAGACAGGTGACGTTACAGTAACACCTAAGAAACCAGATGGCTCAACATACCCACCAGGAACTAAGGTAGAAATCCCAGGTAAAGATGGTAACCCAATCACAGTCACAATCGGTGAAGACGGTAAAGGTACAGTACCAAACAGTGAATTACCAGACGGTAAAGTACCAGGTACAGGTAAGATTACAGAACCAGGTCAACCAGCAGTTGAAGTTCCAGTAGAAACTCCAGCTAAGGTAACACCAGAAACACCAGTAACTGAAAAACCAGGTAAGATTGAAATCACTCAACAACCAAATGGAAATGCGATTGTAACGCCTAAGAAACCAGACGGTTCAACATACCCACCAGGAACTACGGTAGAAATTCCAGGTGAAAATGGCACACCAATCACAGTTACAATTGGCGACAATGGTTCAGGTGAAGTACCAAATGACAA
>NZ_JASHAQ010000054.1:0-655 GCF_047465035.1 Streptococcus infantis | reverse complement strand
CCACCACCGATAACGACAGAATCTGGGTTAAGAATGTTTGAGATGTTTGCTGTTGCAAGTCCGAGGTATTCAGAGACTTTATCAACAATGCTATTAGCAAACTTATCACCTTCAGCAGCAGCTACGAAAATATCTTTACTTGTCACTTGCTCACCATTGTCTACAGCAGCTTTAATAGAAGAGTTTCCTTCGTATTCTTCTGCCAAATGATGTGCTAAACGTACAACACCTGTTGCTGAAGCTACAGTTTCCAGACACCCCTTGTTTCCGCAAGTACACTCAAATCCTGTTTCAGGTTCAACAATAATGTGACCAATTTCCCTCAAAAAGTAGTTTCGTATAGTGGTTTGGCGGCGATTATCAAGGATGGTTATGAGTTCGTTTGTCTCATAATTCTGCGCCACAAAAGCCAATTCCCCTTTCTTGAACCCAAACTCATCCCAGGACATAACCCTTGGGAGTTTGTCAAAATGTTCCTTGAAAGTAAACTGGTCGAGTTTACGATAGACAGTGGACGTTGACACACGAAACCTTCTGGCAATATCCGTTAGTGACATCTTCTCAGTTAGGAGTTGTGTAACCTTTTGTCGGACTAGATTGGAGATTTGGCAGTTTTTCTCAACGATTGAGGTTTCAGCCACCGTTACTCTCCTAC
>NZ_JASHAQ010000053.1:0-709 GCF_047465035.1 Streptococcus infantis | reverse complement strand
GGAATCTTGCATTATCCATAATAATAACTGATGGTGTGTTTAATGTTGGTAAGAGAAACTTCTGAAACCAAGCTTCAAAAAAGTCGCTCGTCATCGTCTCTTCGTAAGTCATTGGAGCGATTAACTCGCCATTTATTAGCCCTGCAACCAGTGAGATCCTCTGATATCTTCTTCCAGATATTTTACCTCTTATTAACTGACCTTTTAAAGAGCGACCATATTCTCGATAAAAATAAGTATCGAATCCTGTTTCATCAATATAAACAGGTGCTAGATGTTTTAAACTATTAAAATTTTTAAGAAATAAGGCTACTTTTTCTGGGTCTTGTTCAAAGTAGGTGTGGTTCTTTTTTTTTCGAGTGTACCCCATAGTTTTAAGAGCATAGTGAATGGTAGTTGGGTGACATCTGAATTCAGCAGCTATCTCAGTCAAATAAGCATCTGGATTGTCAGTAAGATAGTTTTTGAGTCTATCTCTATCAACTTTTCTTGGTTTTGTTCCTTTTACTTGATGGTTTAGCTCTCCTGTTTTTTCTTTTAGCTTTAACCAGCAATAAATGGTATTACGTGAGATTTGGAAAATGTGTGATGCTTCTGTTATACTACCTGTTCGCTCACAATAGGAGAGAACTTTTTTACGAAAATCTATTGAATATGCCATAAGAAGATTATACCACATTATGTACTGTTTTAGGTTCATTTTACTATA
>NZ_JASHAQ010000052.1:0-740 GCF_047465035.1 Streptococcus infantis | reverse complement strand
TCCGTCATTGTTAACTTTAACATCTGTCGCAGTTGGGTTAGCTTTCTTAACTTCTTCAGCTACTTTAGCTTTTTCTGCATCTGTCAAGTTGTTAGGATCTACTACTGGAGTAAGAGCTGGTACTTTAACATTATCCGCATCCTTACCATCACCTTTACCAACTGTTTTCTCTGTTGGAGTTGATGTATTGCCTGATGCATCTTTTGCTACGGCAGTCACTTTATCACCAGCTTTCAAGCCCATAACTGGAAGATAGAAGAGACCAGCTTCATTTGTAGTAACAGTAACTGTTTCACTATTTGGAAGAGTGATTTCAACGATTGTTCCTGGTTCTGCTGTTCCTGAAACAGCTTTATCACCTTCTTTAACATCGTTCACAACTGGGGCTGCTGGTGCTGTCTTATCATCGGCTTTCGCTACGGTTACTGTTGTCGCATCTGATGTGTTACCTGCGTCATCTGTCGCTGTTACTGAGACTGTCTTACCTTCTTCCAAACCGCTAACTGGAACACTGAAGTTGCCATCTTGGTCAGCTTTAGCTGATACTTTATCACCATTTGGAAGAGTGACTTCGACGGTTGAACCTGCTTCAGCTGTACCTGTTACTGCTGTGTCACCTGCTTTAACTGGGTTCACAACTGGGGCTGCTGGAGCTGTCTTATCATCGGCTTTCGCTACGGTTGCTGTTGTCGCATCTGATGTGTTACCTGCGTCATCTGTCGCTGTTACAGATACTGTTT
>NZ_JASHAQ010000051.1:0-771 GCF_047465035.1 Streptococcus infantis | reverse complement strand
AACTGTAGTGGGTTGAATAAAAAGCTAACATCTGGAGAGGACAATCGTTGTCCTCTCTATTTTTATATTAAGAGCGATGAAAATTCGTTTCTTAAAGTTGTCAAAGTTCCTAAAACCAAAGGCATTTCGTTTGATGAGTTTAATGAGATTATTGGTTGCTTCCAATTTGGCGTTGGAATAAGGTAATTGAAGGGCGTTGACGATTTTCTCCTTGTCCTTTAGAAATGTCTTAAAGACAGTCTGAAAAAGAGGATGAACCTTTTTTAGATTGTCTTCAATAAGTCCGAAAAATTTCTTAGGCTCTTTATTCTGAAAGTGAAAAAGCAATAGTTGATAGAGATCATAGTGCTGTTTCAAGTCTTCGGAATAGCTTAAAAGCTTGTCTAGAATCTCTTTATTCGTTAAGTGCATACGAAAAGTAGGACGATAAAATCGCGTATCGCTGAGTTTACGACTATCCTGTTGAATGAGCTTCCAGTAACGTTTGATGGCCTTGTATTCATGAGATTTTCTATCGAATTGGTTCATAATTTGGACACGAACCCGACTCATAGCTCGGCTAAGATGTTGAACAATGTGAAAACGATCCAAAACGATTTTAGCACACGGAAAAAGTTGTCTAGCTAAGTCATAGTAAGGGCTAAACATATCCATAGTAATGATTTTCACTCGACATCGGACTGCTCTATCGTAGCGAAGAAAGTGATTGCGGATGATAGCCTGTGTTCTCCCCTCAAGGACAGTGATGATATTGAGATTGTCAAAATTTTG
>NZ_JASHAQ010000050.1:0-843 GCF_047465035.1 Streptococcus infantis | reverse complement strand
ACACCAACAGTAGAGTTGGAACAAGATCCTAAGACAGGTGACGTTACGGTAACACCGAAGAAACCAGATGGCTCAACATACAAACCAGGAACTAAGGTAGAAATCCCAGGTAAAGATGGTAAGCCAATCCCAGTCACAATCGGTGAAGACGGTAAAGGTAAAGTACCAAACAGTGACCTACCAGATAATAAAGTTCCAGGTACAGGTAAGATTACAGAACCAGGTCAACCAGCTGTAGAAGTTCCAGTAACAACACCAGCTAAGGTAACACCAGAAACACCAGCTCAAAAGACACCAACACTAGATGTTGAACAAGATCCTAAGACAGGTGACGTTACGGTAACACCGAAGAAACCAGACGGCTCAACATACAAACCAGGAACTAAGGTAGAAATCCCAGGTAAAGATGGTAAGCCAATCCCAGTCACAATCGGTGAAGACGGTAAAGGTAAAGTACCAAACAGTGACCTACCAGATAATAAAGTTCCAGGTACAGGTAAGATTACAGAACCAGGTCAACCAGCTGTAGAAGTTCCAGTAACAACACCAGCTAAGGTAACACCAGAAACACCAGCTCAAAAGACACCAACACTAGATGTTGAACAAGATCCTAAGACAGGTGACGTTACGGTAACACCGAAGAAACCAGACGGCTCAACATACAAACCAGGAACTAAGGTAGAAATCCCAGGTAAAGATGGTAAGCCAATCCCAGTCACAATCGGTGAAGATGGTAAAGGTAAAGTACCAAACAGTGACCTACCAGATAATAAAGTTCCAGGTACAGGTAAGATTACAGAACCAGGTCAACCAGCTGTAGAAGTTCCAGTAACAACACCAGCT
>NZ_JASHAQ010000049.1:0-949 GCF_047465035.1 Streptococcus infantis | reverse complement strand
ACAACGACTGTAGTTCCTTTATCACCTGGTGTAGTTGTGTCTACTGGTGTCTTGAACTCTACTGTTGTGCCCTTAGGAAGATCTCCGACATTACCGATTGAATCTTTAGCAGATGGTTTATCTCCTGGTTTAACAGTTTGATCTTTCGCTGTTGGAGTGTTCTTGTCTGCATCTGTAGCTGGTGCACTTGGATCTTTTACAGTTACTTTAACTGGTACTTCATCCTTAGAACCATCTGGGTATGTTACAACGACTGTAGCGTCTTTGTCACCTGGGGTAGTTGTGTCTACTGGTGTCTTGAACTCTACTGTTGTTCCTTCTGGAAGATCACCTACATTACCGATTGAATCTTTGGCAGATGGTTTATCTCCTGGTTTAACAGTTTGATCTTTCGCTGTTGGAGTGTTGTTGTCTGCATCAGATGTCTTCTCTGGATCTTTTACAGTTACTTTAACTGGTACTTCATCCTTAGATCCATCTGGGTATGTCACAACGACTGTAGCGTCTTTGTCACCTGGGGTAGTTGTGTCTACTGGTGTCTTGAACTCTACTGTTGTTCCTTCTGGAAGATCACCTACATTACCGATTGAATCTTTGGCAGATGGTTTATCTCCTGGTTTAACAGTTTGATCTTTCGCTGTTGGAGTGTTCTTGTCTGCATCAGATGTCTTCTCTGGATCTTTTACAGTTACTTTAACTGGTACTTCATCCTTAGATCCATCTGGGTATGTTACAACGACTGTAGCGTCTTTGTCACCTGGGGTAGTTGTGTCTACTGGTGTCTTGAACTCTACTGTTGTTCCTTCTGGAAGATCACCTACATTACCGATTGAATCTTCTGCTTTTGGTTCAGTTCCTTTATCTACAGTTTGAGCTTTTGGTGTTGGCTCGTTCTTATCTGCATCTGTTGGTTTTGAACTTGGGTCTGTAACAGTTACTTTAACTGGAA
>NZ_JASHAQ010000048.1:0-1127 GCF_047465035.1 Streptococcus infantis | reverse complement strand
CTGATGTGTTACCTGCGTCATCTGTCGCTGTTACAGATACTGTTTTACCTTCTTCCAAACCGCTAACTGGAACACTGAAGTTACCATCTTGGTCAGCTGTTGCTGTTGCTTTGGTTCCGTTTGGAAGGGTTACTTCTACTGTTGAACCTGCTTCGGCTGTACCTGTTACAGCAGTATCACCTGCTTTAACTGGGTTCACAACTGGGGCTGCTGGAGCTGTCTTATCATCGGCTTTCGCTACGGTTGCTGTTGTCGCATCTGATGTGTTACCTGCGTCATCTGTCGCTGTTACAGATACTGTTTTACCTTCTTCCAAACCGCTAACTGGAACACTGAAGTTACCATCTTGGTCAGCTGTTGCTGTTGCTTTGGTTCCGTTTGGAAGAGTGACTTCTACTGTTGAACCTGCTTCGGCTGTACCTGTTACAGCAGTATCACCTGCTTTAACTGGGTTCACAACTGGTGCTGCTGGTGCTGTCTTATCATCGGCTTTCGCTACAGTTGCAGTTGTCGCATCTGATGTGTTACCTGCGTCATATGTCGCTGTTACAGATACTGTTTTACCTTCTTCCAAACCGCTAACTGGAACACTAAAGTTGCCATCTTGATCAGCTGTTGCTGAGGCTTTAGTGCCATCTGGAAGGGTTACTTCAACTGTTGAACCTGCTTCGGCTGTACCGGTTACTGCTGTGTCACCTGCTTTAACTGGGTTCACAACTGGGGCATCTGGTACTGTCTTATCATCAGCTTTCGCTACAGTTGCTGTAGTTGGAGTTGATGTATTGTTTGAAGCGTCTTTCGCTGTAACAGAGACTGTTTGACCTTCTTCCAAACCGCTGACTGGAACGCTGAAGTTGCCATCTTGGTCAGCTGTTGCTGAGGCTTTAGTGCCATCTGGAAGGGTTACTTCAACTGTTGAACCTGCTTCGGCTGTACCGGTTACTGCTGTGTCACCAGCCTTAACTGGGTTCACAACTGGGGCATCTGGTGCTGTCTTATCATCTGCTTCCTTAACAGTCTTATCGCCTGTTAGGGTTGCTGTTGTTCCATCTGGGAACGTTACAGTTGCTGATCCATCGTTTCCTACTTCAACCTTAGTTGCTGTTGGGTTAGCGTCTTCTACTGCT
>NZ_JASHAQ010000047.1:0-1307 GCF_047465035.1 Streptococcus infantis | reverse complement strand
GGAAACTTCTCAAAGTAACTTCCACTTATCTGACCAAAGTGGAAATTAGTCTAAAACGGATTTTTATGGTGGAATTAAGTGTGAGACGTTTGTGGTAGAAATGAGGCCTACTATGACCAAACATAAACACCTTACCCTTTCAGACCGTAATGATATCCAATTAGGTTTAGAGCGCGGTGAAACCTTCAAAGCTATCGGGCAACTTATTCTAAAAGATCCGACTACTGTTTCTAAAGAAGTCAAACGAAACAAACAAATTAGAGACTCTACCTTTAACAACCTTTCTTGCCCTCTACTCGATAAAGCTCCCTTTGTCTGTAATGGGTGCTCTAAAAGAAGACAAAACTGTGGCTATCAGAAAATCTTCTACCTCGCTAAACAAGCTCAAAAGCAGTACGAACAAACTCTTGTTGAATCTCGTGAAGGAACTCCCCTCAATTCCAAGACCTTCTGGGACATGGACAAAGTCATTTCTGAGGGTGTTAAAAAGGGACAACACATCTATCATATCCTCAAAACTCATAACCTTGATGTCAGCTCCTCAACTGTCTATCGACACATCCGAAAAGGTTACCTATCTATCGCTCCGATTGATCTTGCCAGAGCTGTTAAATTCAAAGAAAGACGGAAAAGTAAGCTACCTTCCATCCCTAAAGAAGCTAAAAAAGGCCGTTCCTATGAGGATTTCCTAAATTATTTGGCTCTTAAGCAACTAGACTCTTGGCTGGAAATGGATACAGTTATGGGTAGAATGGGAGGTAAAGTTCTACTCACCTTCAATCTATCTTTCTGTAACTTTATCTTCGCTAGGCTTCTGGAGAATAAAACTGCCCTTGAGGTTACCAAACATCTCTATGATATTAAGAATAACCTTCACGAAGCTGACAAAGACTTCTGCCAAATCTTTCCTGTTATTCTGACAGACAATGGAGGAGAGTTTGCCAGGGTTGATGACATCGAAATGGATGTGCGAGGAGAGAGTAGGCTTTTCTTTTGTGACCCTAATCGCTCTGACCAGAAAGGGAGAATTGAGAAAAATCACACGCTGATTCGCGACATTCTACCTAAGGGAACTTCCTTTAACAATTTAACTCAAGAGGACATCAATCTCGTTTGTTCACATGTCAATAGCGTCAAGCGCGCTGCTTTGAATGGAAAATCAGCCTATGAACTCTTTGCCTTTACTTACGGAGAAGAAATTCCTAAGCTTCTCGGCATTTCTAAAATACCTGCAGAAGACGTCTGTCAGTCTTCTAAATTACTCCAACATAAGATCTAAAAACTAACCTTCAACCCCATTCAAACGT
>NZ_JASHAQ010000046.1:0-1409 GCF_047465035.1 Streptococcus infantis | reverse complement strand
GGCTCTATAATATTTGTAGTGGGTAAATCCCCTATAGATATTATGGAGCCTATTTTGTTGTAGAAAAAAAGTTCCATAAGATCTATAATGAAAAGCGACCAAACTCTCATTAGAAAGAATCATATGGAACAATTACATTTTATCACAAAACTACTCGATATTAAAGACCCTAATATCCAGATTCTAGATATCATCAATATGGATACTCACAAAGAAATCATCGCTAAACTGGATTATGAGGCTCCATCTTGTCCTGATTGCGGAAGTCAAATGAAGAAATATGACTTCCAAAAACCGTCGAAAATTCCTTACCTCGAAACGACTGGTATGCCTACTAGAATCCTCCTTAGAAAGCGTCGATTCAAGTGCTATCATTGCTCGAAAATGATGGTCGCTGAGACTTCTATCGTCAAGAAGAATCATCAAATTCCTCGTATTATCAACCAAAAAATTGCGCAAAAGTTAATTGAAAAGACTTCTATGACTGATATTGCCCATCAGCTATCCATTTCAACTTCAACTGTCATTCGAAAGCTCAATGATTTCCACTTTAAGCATGATTTTTCTCGTCTTCCTGAGATTATGTCCTGGGACGAGTATGCCTTCACTAAGGGAAAAATGAGTTTCATTGCACAAGATTTTGATAATCTCAACATCATCACTGTTCTTGAAGGCAGAACACAAGCTATCATCCGCAATCACTTTCTTCGCTACGATAGAGCGGTTCGCTGTCAGGTGAAAATCATTACTATGGATATGTTTAGTCCTTACTATAACTTGGCTAAACAGCTTTTTCCTTATGCTAAAATCGTTCTAGATCGTTTTCACATTGTGCAACATCTTAGCCGTGCTATGAGTCGTGTCCGTGTTCAAATCATGAATCAATTTGATAGAAAATCCCATGAATACAAAGCTATCAAGCGCTACTGGAAGCTCATTCAACAGGATAGTCGTAAACTAAGTGATAAACGTTTTTATCGCCCTACTTTTCGCATGCACTTAACAAATAAGGAGATTCTAGACAAGCTTTTGAGCTATTCAGAAGACTTGAGACACCACTATAATCTCTATCAGCTCTTGCTTTTTCACTTTCAGAACAAGGAGCCAGACAAATTTTTCGGACTCATTGAGGACAATCTTAAACAGGTTCATCCTCTTTTTCAGACTGTCTTTAAGACATTTCTCAAGGACAAAGAGAAAATTGTCAACGCCCTTCAACTACCCTATTCCAACGCCAAATTGGAAGCGACCAATAATCTCGTTAAACTTATCAAACGAAATGCCTTTGGATTTCGGAACTTTGACAACTTTAAGAAACGAATTTTCATCGCTCTGAATATAAAAATGAAGAGGACATCAATTGTCCTCTCCAGATGTTAGTTTTTATTCAACCCACTACAGTTGACAAA
>NZ_JASHAQ010000045.1:0-1437 GCF_047465035.1 Streptococcus infantis | reverse complement strand
TGAACTGCACCCCAAAAGTTAGACAGAAAAAAATCTAACTTTTGGGGTGTTTTTATTATGAAATTAACTTATGATGATAAAGTTCAGGTCTATGAACTTAGAAAACAAGGATATAGCTTAGAGAAGCTTTCAAATAAATTTGGGATAAATAATTCTAATATTAGGTACATGATTAAATTGATTGATCGTTACGGAATAGAGTTCGTCAAAAAAGGAAAAAATCGTTACTATTCTCCTGATTTAAAACAAGAAATGATTAATAAAGTCTTACATGAAGGCTGGACTAAAGATAGAGTTTCTCTTGAATACGGGCTCCCAAGTCGTACGATACTTCTTAATTGGCTAGCACAATACAAGAAAAACGGGTATACTATTGTTGAGAAAACAAGAGGGAGAGTACCTAAAATGGGACGTAAGCCAAAAAAGAGACCTGAAGAGAGAACAGAATTAGAACGTCTTCAAGCAGAAAATGAGTATCTGAGAGCGGAGAATGCCGTCCTAAAAAAGTTAAGAGAACTCCGATTGAAGGAGGAAAAAGAGAAAGAAGAAAGACAGAAATTGTTCAAGAATTAATGACCGAGTTTTCGTTAGATATTCTTCTAAAAGCCATTAAACTAGCTCGTTCGACCTACTACTATCACTTGAAACAGCTAGATAAACCAGATAAGGACCAAGAGCTTAAAGCGAAAATTCAATCCATTTTTATCGAACATAAGGGAAATTATGGTTATCGTCGGATTCATTTAGAACTAAGAAATCGTGGTTATCTGGTAAATCATAAAAGAGTTCAACGCTTGATGAAAGTACTCAATTTACAAGCTAAAATGCGACAGAAACGAAAATATTCTTCTCATAAAGGAGACGTTGGCAAGAAGGCAGAGAATCTCATTCAACGTCAATTTGAAGGCTCTAAAACAATGGAAAAGTGTTACACAGATGTGACAGAATTTGCCATTCCAGCAAGTACCCAAAAGCTTTACTTATCACCAGTTTTAGATGGCTTTAATAGCGAAATTATCGCCTATAATCTTTCAACTTCACCCAACTTAGAACAAGTAAAAACAATGTTGGAACAGGCATTCACAGAGAAGCACTACGAGAATACGATTCTCCATAGTGATCAAGGCTGGCAATATCAACACGATTCTTATCATCAGTTTCTAGAGGGTAAGGGAATTCAAGCATCCATGTCGCGTAAGGGTAACAGCCCAGACAATGGTATGATGGAGTCCTTCTTTGGGATTCTGAAATCGGAGATGTTTTATGGTTATGAGAAGTCATTTCAGTCGCTTAAGCAATTGGAACAAGCTATTGTAAACTATATTGATTATTACAACAACAAACGAATTAAGGTAAAACTAAAAGGACTCAGTCCTGTGCAATACAGAACTAAATCCTTTGAATAAATTAATTGTCTAACTTTTTGGGGTCAGTACA
>NZ_JASHAQ010000044.1:0-1550 GCF_047465035.1 Streptococcus infantis | reverse complement strand
TCAGAACGAAGACAAATGTCATTTTTGGCGTTTGTCTTTTTTACTTTTCAAAAATATGTTGTCTCATCATCTGATATTCCATCCGAAAATCTGTATTTGAGAAAAATAAAAAGGGATATTTCCTATCCATTTCACCAGTTTTTTGATATTTAAACACGCCAAAGTAAGCCCAACCTGATCCTCCATTTTGGACTTTCCTTTCTCTCTAGTGTATCTCAAATTATGGTACTCCTTAGCCGTCCCAAAAAGCCGTTCAATTGTTTCTTTGCGCTTCTTATAGAGCTCTTTCATTTCTCTTTGGTGACGAATCTCCTCACAAAATTCAAGGGCATCTTTCCAGACATGTCTCGTTACTACTTTTTGATGATTTTGGCTTTGGGTACAAACGGATAATAAAGGACAGGCAACACATACTTTGGGATTACTCTTATACTCACGGTAGCCTTCTCGAGTGGTAGTGCGATAGCTTAATACTTGATTCTCTGGACAAATATAAGAGTCATGACTTGCATCATAAACAAACTGACTAGGTCTTAAGTTCCCCTTTACTCCCTTTGGACGAGTATAAGGAAAGACAGGAATGATGTTACGTTCTAATAAATAATGGGCAATAGCTGGGGTCTTGTAGCCTGAATCCGCAATTATATAGCGTGGAGAGAAAGGCTCTAACTTTGAAAATAAGGCAGGGAAAGCCTGGCTATCATGAACATTTCCTGCTTCAACCGTATAAGCTAAGGCCCAACCATGCTTATCGCAAGCAACTTGAGCAGAATAGGCAAATACTTCCTTGTGTTCGCCCTTGTGAAACCAACCACACTCGGGATCTGTTGTTGAGATTTTCTTTTCTTTTGCCTCACTTTCTTTTGCGGGCTTTAAGGACTTTTTTGCGTGTTTTTTCCGATCTAAATCAATCTCAACTGCCAATTGTTCACTCATAAATTTAGCTTGTTGGTCTACCATTTCCTTACGATACTTGTGACTATTAGCTGCCGCTTTGATATGGGTACCATCCACAAATATTTCAGAAGGATCAATTAAGCCAGCATACAAAGCTTGGTTGAGAACTTGGGAAAAAATCTCAGAAATGAGTTCTTTATCTTGAAAACGACGGCTGTAATTCTTGCCATAGGTAGTAAAATGAGGAACCTTATCATCTAAAGTTAGTCCGAGAAACCAACGATAGGCTACGTTTACTTCAATCTCTTTAATGGTTTGGCGCATGGAACGGATACCATAAAAACACTTGATCAAAGGAATTTTGACTAACATGACAGGATCAAGACTAGGACGACCATTATCTGGACTATAGGTATCTTCTACCAAGTCATAAATAAAGTCAAAATCAACCTTTGAATCTACTTGTCGAAGAAAGTGATCTTTGGGGACCAATTCATCTATCGTATAGAAACCATATTGCTTACGATTATAATCAGGTTTTTCTTTGTGAAACATAGGGATTACCTCACAACTCTTCTTACCTCTATTATACGACTTTACACAAAGAAAAGCCCTTAGAAACTTGAGTTCTAAGGACTTTGTCTTCAATCTGA
>NZ_JASHAQ010000043.1:0-1755 GCF_047465035.1 Streptococcus infantis | reverse complement strand
TTACAGAACCAGGTCAACCAGCTGTAGAAGTTCCAGTAACAACACCAGCTAAGGTAACACCAGAAACACCAGCTCAAAAGACACCAACACTAGATGTTGAACAAGATCCTAAGACAGGTGACGTTACAGTAACACCGAAGAGACCAGATGGCTCAACATACCCACCAGGAACTACGGTAGAAATCCCAGGTAAAGATGGCAACCCAATCAAAGTAACAATCGGTGAAGACGGTAAAGGTAAAGTACCAAACAGTGACCTACCAGACGGTAAAGTACCAGGTACAGCTAAGATTACTGAACCAGGTAAACCAACAGTTGAAGTTCCAGTAGAAACTCCAGCTAAGGTAACACCATCAACACCAACAACTGAAACACCAAGCGAGATTGAAATCACACGCAAACCAAATGGTGATGCGATTGTAACGCCTAAGAAACCAGATGGCTCAACATACCCATCAGGTAGCAAGGTAGTGATTCCAGGTGAAAATGGAACAACAATCCCAGTAACAATCGGCGACAATGGTTCAGGTGAAGTACCAAATGACAAGCTTCCTAAGAAAGATGTCCCAGGTACAGGAACAGTAACCGAACCTAACAAGAAACCATCACAACCAGTGGATGTAACAACACCAGCTCAAAAGACACCAACACTAGATGTTGAACAAGATCCTAAGACAGGTGACGTTACAGTTACACCGAAGAGACCAGATGGCTCAACATACCCACCAGGAACTACGGTAGAAATCCCAGGTAAAGATGGCAACCCAATCACAGTAACAATCGGTGAAGACGGTAAAGGTAAAGTACCAAACAGTGACCTACCAGACGGTAAAGTACCAGGTACAGCTAAGATTACTGAACCAGGTAAACCAGCAGTGGAAGTTCCAGTAACAACACCAGGTAATGTAACACCAAATACACCAAGAACTGAAAAACCAGGTAAGATTGAAATTACACGCAAACCAAATGGTGATGCAGTCGTAACGCCTAAGAAACCAGATGGCTCAACTTACCCATCAGGCAGCAAGGTTGTGATTCCAGGTGAAAACAACACACCAATCGAAGTCACAATCGGCGACAATGGTTCAGGTGAAGTACCAAATGACAACCTTCCTAAGAAAGATGTCCCAGGTACAGGAACAGTAACCGAACCGAACAAGAAACCATCACAACCAGTGGATGTAACAACACCAGCTCGTAAGACACCAACAGTAGAGTTGGATAAAGATCCTAAGACAGGTGACGTTACAGTAACACCTAAGAAACCAGATGGCTCAACATACCCACCAGGAACTACAGTAGAAATCCCAGGTGAAGATGGTCCAATCACTGTTGAAATCGGTCAAGATGGTAAAGGTGAAGTACCAAATGACAAGCTTCCTAAGAAAGATGTCCCAGGTACAGGTAAGATTACAGAACCAGGTAAACCAGCTGTGGAAGTTCCAGTAGAAACTCCAGCTAAGGTAACACCGGTTGCAGTTAATCCGAATGTAGATCACGGAGATACTACAGCTACTAATGATAATGGAGCTAAGTCAAATGATTCTCAAAAAGTATTGCCAAATACTGGTACTGAATCAAATGCGACTCTTGCATCTCTAGGTCTTCTTGGTATTCTAGGTGGTCTCGGACTTGCTCTTGGAAAGAAAAAAGAAGACTAAAAATTTAGTCAAATAAACATTCATTCTTTTGTGTTATAAAGACAAACTAGATTGGTTCTGGGAATCATGTTAGTCGTAAAATAAAAAGAATGTT
>NZ_JASHAQ010000042.1:0-1853 GCF_047465035.1 Streptococcus infantis | reverse complement strand
GTAATCCCTATGCCAGAAAAATCTTGTTCAAGTGCATTCATAACATCGCTTCAGCTAGTCATACCAATCCCTGCCATATCGCCGACTTTTATGAGAAACGAAAAAGACAATCGACAATAGCTTCAACATGAGGTGTTTTTTAGCGTGCCCTTTTATGGATCAATAAGTGGTAAAAATAAGACAGTAACCTCAGAATAGCTACTGTCTTATCTCTTTTTTTTTACTTAAGGCCCTTGATATACTTGACAAATGGTAGAAAAGAGCCTTTTAAAGTCAAAAAAAGAGCTTTTAAGCTCTTCAACTACGGAGAATAAGGGATTCGAACCCTTGCGCCAGTTACCCGACCTAACGATTTAGCAAACCGTCCTCTTCAGCCTCTTGAGTAATTCTCCTATTAATGGGCACGAGTGGACTCGAACCACCGACCTCACGCTTATCAGGCGTGCGCTCTAACCACCTGAGCTACGCGCCCAAGTTAAATAACTTGGTAAATGAACTAAATGTTCAAAGCGGGTGACGAGAATCGAACTCGCGACAACAGCTTGGAAGGCTGTAGTTTTACCACTAAACTACACCCGCATAAAAACAAATATGGCGCGAGACGGAATCGAACCGCCGACACATGGAGCTTCAATCCATTGCTCTACCAACTGAGCTACCGAGCCTTATTGCGGGAGCAGGATTTGAACCTACGACCTTCGGGTTATGAGCCCGACGAGCTACCGAGCTGCTCCATCCCGCGTTAATAATAAAGGAGGATGTGGGATTCGAACCCACGCACGCTTTTACACGCCTGACGGTTTTCAAGACCGTTCCCTTCAGCCGGACTTGGGTAATCCTCCATAGTATTTAATGGACCTTGTAGGACTTGAACCTACGACCACTCGGTTATGAGCCGAGAGCTCTAACCAGCTGAGCTAAAGGTCCAACAAGATCATTATAGCGGCGAAGGGGATCGAACCCCCGACCTCCCGGGTATGAACCGGACGCTCTAGCCAGCTGAGCTACACCGCCATCAATCGGGAAGACAGGATTCGAACCTGCGACACCTTGGTCCCAAACCAAGTACTCTACCAAGCTGAGCTACTTCCCGAGTTAAATAGAAAAAATGCACCCTAGAGGAGTCGAACCTCTAACCGCCTGATTCGTAGTCAGGTACTCTATCCAGTTGAGCTAAGGGTGCTCATTATATGCCGAGGACCGGGATCGAACCGGTACGATCGTTACCAATCGCAGGATTTTAAGTCCTGTGCGTCTGCCAGTTCCGCCACCCCGGCCTCTCTAAGCGAACGACGGGATTCGAACCCGCGACCCCCACCTTGGCAAGGTGGTGTTCTACCACTGAACTACGTTCGCATCGACCTCTTGGTTATATTAAAAAAATGCCGGCTACATGACTTGAACACGCGACCCTCTGATTACAAATCAGATGCTCTACCAACTGAGCTAAGCCGGCTTATTTCTATTATGCGGGTTAAGGGACTTGAACCCCCACGCCGTTAAGCGCCAGATCCTAAATCTGGTGCGTCTGCCAATTCCGCCAAACCCGCAATGATGACCCGTACTGGGCTCGAACCAGTGACCCATTGATTAAAAGTCAATTGCTCTACCAACTGAGCTAACGAGTCTAAAATAACTTACGTTATCTTAAACGGTCCCGACGGGAATCGAACCCGCGATCTTCGCCGTGACAGGGCGACGTGATAACCGCTACACTACGGGACCTATGGGAGTTAACGGGATCGAACCGCTGACCCTCTGCTTGTAAGGCAGATGCTCTCCCAGCTGAGCTAAACTCCCTTTAGCTAAGCGACTTCCTTATCTCACAGGGGGCAACCCCCAACTACTTCCGG
>NZ_JASHAQ010000041.1:0-2284 GCF_047465035.1 Streptococcus infantis | reverse complement strand
GTTCCAACACCAGGATTGACAGGATACTACGCTGATAAAGCAAGTGTTGCTTCTAAGGCAGTTACTCAAGAAAACCTTGAAGAAACTGTTACTTACAAACCACTTGGAAACTTGGTTCCAAAACCAGAAACACCAAATGATCCAAACTTCCCATCAACACCAAAAGTGAAGTATCCAAATGATCCAACAGACCCAACGAAACCAGGTCAACCAGTCGTTCCTGATGTACCAGGTTATGAACCACACCTTCCAGATCCAAACGATCCAACGAAACCAGGTCAACCAATCCAACCAGGAACACCTGTAACACCTGATAAACCAGGGGAAGATACGCCAATCATCTATGTACCAAAAACAAATGATGTGACGCAACCAACAAAACAAACGGTAACGTTTGAAGGAGCTGGTTCAACCACACCAAAAGATGATGTTCAAAGCGACTATACCTTCACAGGTAAGAAGAATCAAGCAGATGGTACAACAACATGGACTGAAAACAGTCATGACTACGGCAAAGTAAAAGTCCCAGTCGTTGAACACTATTATGCGGATAAAGCTGAAGCAGGTGGTAAGACAGTTACACCAGAACACCCAGAAGCTACAGATAAAGTGGTTTATAAGGAACTCGGTAAGATCATTCCAGTTGACCCAGATGGCAACCCAATTCCAAATGCTCCAACTCCACAATATACAAATGATCCAAACGATCCAACTAAGGGTGGTGTAACACCAACACCAGTCATCCCAGGTTATGTGACAGACATTCCAAATGTAACACCATCTAACCCAGGAGCTGATACTCCAGTTGTTTACCGTAAAGCAGAACAAAAAGCTGTCATCAAGTACGTTGACCAAACAACAGGTCAAACCCTTGCCAATGATCAAGTCGGTGGTAAATCAGGTGAGGCAATCAATTACTCAACTGCGGATAAGATCAAGTACTATGAAGATCGTGGCTATGTTCTTGTAAGCGATGAATTCCCAGCAGGAGTTCACTTCGATACCGATGCATCAGTAGATCAAACCTGGACAGTAACCTTGAAACATGGTGAAACTCCAGTAGGACCAAATGATCCACATAACCCAACAGATCCAATCAATCCAAATGATCCAAACAGTCCTAAGTACCCAGCGACAGATCAATGGAAGAAAGATGTAACATCAACTGTTAAGTATGTGGTATCAGACGGTAAGACAACTGCCCCAGCTGATAAGGTTCAAAATGCACAATGGACACGTACCTTAAATCTTGATAAAGTTACAGGTAAAGTTCTTAACCCTGATGCACCATGGGCATCTAATAAGGCTAACTATGATGCAGTTCCAACACCAGGATTGACAGGTTACTACGCTGATAAAGGAAGTGTTGCTTCTAAGACAGTCACTCAAGAAAATCTTGAAGAAACTGTTACTTACAACCCACTTGGAAAATTGGTTCCAAAACCAGAGACACCAAAAGATCCAAACTTCCCATCAACACCAGAAGTGAAGTATCCAAATGATCCAAACGATCCAACAAAACCAGGTAAACCAGTTGTTCCAGATGTACCAGGCTACAAACCATACTTGCCAGATCCAAACGATCCAACGAAACCAGGTCAACCAGTAGAACCAGGAAAACCAATCACTCCTGAAAAACCAGGGGAAGATACGCCAATCATCTATGTACCAAAAACAAATGATGTGACGCAACCAACAAAACAAACGGTAACGTTTGAAGGAGCTGGTTCAACCACACCAAAAGATGATGTTCAAAGCGACTATACCTTCACAGGTAAGAAGAATCAAGCAGATGGTACAACAACATGGACTGAAAACAGTCATGACTACGGCAAAGTAAAAGTCCCAGTCGTTGAACACTATTATGCGGATAAAGCTGAAGCAGGTGGTAAGACAGTTACACCAGAACACCCAGAAGCTACAGATAAAGTGGTTTATAAGGAACTCGGTAAGATCATTCCAGTTGACCCAGATGGCAACCCAATTCCAAATGCTCCAACTCCACAATATACGAATGATCCAAACGATCCAACTAAGGGTGGTGTAACACCAACACCAGTCATCCCAGGTTATGTGACAGACATTCCAAATGTAACACCATCTAACCCAGGAGCTGATACCCCAGTTGTTTACCGTAAAGCAGAACAAAAAGCTGTCATCAAGTACGTTGACCAAACAACAGGTCAAACCCTTGCCAATGATCAAGTCGGTGGTAAATCAGGTGAGGCAATCAATTACTCAACTGCGGATAAGATCAAGTACTATGAAGATCGTGGCTATGTTC
>NZ_JASHAQ010000040.1:0-2622 GCF_047465035.1 Streptococcus infantis | reverse complement strand
CACGTAATACCATTTATGGCTGGTTAAAGCTAAAAGAGAAAACAGGAGAGCTAAACCATCAAGTAAAAGGAACAAAACCAAGAAAGGTTGATAGAGATAGACTTAAAAACTATCTTACTGACAATCCAGACGCTTATTTGACTGAAGTAGCTTCTGAATTCGGATGTCACCCAACTACTATCCACTATGCTCTCAAAGCTATGGGCTACACTCGAAAAAAAAGAACCACACCTACTATGAACAAGACCCAGAAAAAGTAGCTTTATTTCTTAAAAATTTTAATAGTTTAAAGCATCTAGCACCTGTTTATATTGATGAAACAGGATTCGATACTTATTTTTATCGAGAATATGGTCGCTCTTTAAAAGGTCAGTCAATAAGAGGTAAAGTATCTGGAAGAAGATATCAGAGGATTTCTTTGGTTGCAGGGCTAACAAATGGTGAGTTAATCGCTCCAATGACTTACGAAGAGACGATGACGAGCGACTTTTTTGAAGCTTGGTTTCAGAAGTTTCTCTTACCAACCTTAAACAAACCATCAGTTATTATTATGGATAATGCAAGATTCCATAGAATGGGTAAGCTAGAACTCTTGTGTGAAGAGTTTGGGCATAAACTTTTACCTCTTCCTCCCTACTCACCTGAGTACAATCCTATTGAGAAAACATGGGCTCATATCAAAAAGCACCTCAAAAAGGTATTGCCAAGTTGCAATACTTTTTTCGAGGCTCTTTTGTCTTATTCTTGTTTCATTTGACTATAAAATGTAATTGTTCCATATGATTCTTTCTAATGAGTTGTTTTGTCGCTTTTCATTATAGGTCATATGGGACTTTTTTTCTACAACAAAATAGGCTCCATAATATCTATAGGGGATTTACCCACTACAAATATTATAGAGCCTACTTTTTTCGAGGTTTTTGTCCTATTCTTGTTTCAATTGACTATACTTCCTCAAATCATAACACTTCGCTTTAAAGTGTCCAAAGAAGCTCTCAACAGGGGCATTATCAATACATTTACCTACTCTAGACATAGAGCGTGTCATCTGATATAGTTATTTAGTTTTAAAAAAGCACTCTAATGATTCAAAGATATTGGGAACTTCTCTTAATAAATTTGTCACTTTCTTTTTCAAGATAGCCCAAGCCTGCTCAATAGGATTCAAATCTGGTGAATAAGGTGGTAGAGGTAAGAAAAAGTGTCTATCTTGGATGCACAGTTCATCCAAGATGTTCTTGGGATGAAAACTAGCATTGTCCATGACAATGACATGAGTTGTCTTCAAAGCAGGTAGAAGTTGCGTTTTGAACCACTCCACAAAGAAATCGCTCGTCATACTTTCCTTTAAATCATGGGAGCTATAAACACTCCATCTACTTGTCCTACAAAAATTGAAGTCTGCTCAAAACGCCGTCTGCTAATCTTTTCATAGACTTTCTCTCCTCTAGGAACCCGTGCATGAGGACGATAGAGGTAGCGGTCGATTCCTGTTTCGTCAATATATACGACTGGTAAATCTTTTAGATTATCCAAAATATCAAGAAATTCAGCGACTTTCTCTGGATCTTGTTCCTTAAAGCTAGTCGTCTTTTTTTAAAGTGACATTGATCTGCTTTAAAGCTGCCCATACTGAAGGAACAGCACAATCAAAATGTGCCGTAACTTCCCGTAAAAAAGCATCTGGATGAGCCTCTATAAAGGCTTTCAATTCTTCTAAAGGGATCTTCCGCTTTTTGACGACTCGTTTTTTCCGCTCTAAGTGTCCTTGTTCACGTAATCTCTTTTACCATGTGAAGAGAGTTCTGACTCCAACATCAAAAACTTTAGCTGCCTCGACATGGCTGTGCCCCTCTTTGATGTAATCTAATGCTTGTTGTTTAAAATCTGTACTATATGCCATAGCTTTATTATAACATGTATTTTATAAACTAAGCGACTATATTAAAGAGAGGGAGCCAATATTGCCCAGTGCTTTCAAAAAAGACATGTGTGACATGTTTTTCTACCATCCAATCTAAGGCATTGTGAAGAGCTACAGTAGTTGTTCCAAATTTCTTCTGAATTTTCTTTGGTTTATTGCTATCTAGTGGACCATCTAGAATACAACAAACAATGGATTTTTGGTGGACATCAATACCACAACACGTTTCAATCATGACTTCCATTATGAAAACCTCCTGTTAACTATGTGAACAATAGAACAAGAGGCTACTAGTAATTTTATTTTCATGCTCAAGGCATATTCGAGTTATCTCATGACTCTTGTTCATCCAGTTTTACATACAGGCTAGGAAAATCCCTATTAAAGATCACGGATTGGTATTGTTCACCTTCATTATAGGATAAACTTCTTTTTCTGTCACGAGTTAGGCGGCTCTACCTGCTTAGAATTTTTTGGATAAGAAACTTGATCTGCTCTGAGATGTTTTCTATTTCTCACACACTACATGATTGAGAATAGCCTTCTCGTCTTCAAATAGAAATATTTTGATGCTAAATTCGCAAACTAAGTTCCACCGCTATTAGAAGTGGAAGTTAATCTGATAAAAATCCTAAAAACCAGTGGAAATCCGTGTCAGGGTAAGTTCCACTGGTTTTAATAATGCTTGATTTCATCGT
>NZ_JASHAQ010000039.1:0-3939 GCF_047465035.1 Streptococcus infantis | reverse complement strand
GATTTCGGAACTTTGACAACTTTAAGAAACGAATTTTCATCGCTCTGAATATAAAAATGAAGAGGACATCAATTGTCCTCTCCAGATGTTAGTTTTTATTCAACCCACTACAGTTGACAAAGAGCCTAACTTACAAAACTCAAAAAAAGCGGACAAGAGAGGATTCTGATAACCAGAAAACTTTCCTGTCCGCTTTTATCATGTGATTCGTATCTTAATGAGCCAACATTTCTTGAGCAATCTCTTGACCTGATAAGCCATCTGGATAGTAGGTTGGCCAGTTGTCCATCTCTTCAAAGAGGGCTTCTTGGCTAGTGCCTCCAAAGAAGATATGGAAATGTTCTGCCTTGACCGGAGCGATATTGTGGTCGCTAAACTGAACATACTTAAATTGTCCAGCATCCGCATCTGTCGCTTCAAAGAGATAACGAACTCCTCGATTCCCTTTCTTATAAGTCAAAATTTTCTTGCCGACATACTTGTATGTATATTTCTTACTTTGGTCACCTTGGATGAATTCCATAGTGTTATCCGTGATATTTATCTTAGATACATCGGTTTGATAGCCCTTTTGATAGTAGGCTTTGTATTCATCCTTGGTCATTTTACCAGTCAATTTAGCCTTGTAGTCAAAGACTTGATCTAGAGTACCATTTTCAAGGAAAGGATAAACAGACTGCCAGTTACCAGCATAGTCACTCAAGGTACGATCCTTGACATCGGCATCTTCAAAGTAACCATTTTGAACGGTTTTAGTTTCCTCGGCTTTTTCTGGCTCAATTTCTGCCCCTGCTTGGTCAGTTGTTTGCTTGAGGGCCTTGAGATTTTTCTCCATGACAGAGATATAGTTTTCACCGGCCTTCATGTCCTCTTCGGTCAAGCTTTCTAGAGGATTCAGAACGTCTAACTTAACTCCTGTTTCTTTTGAAAGAGTATTAGCTAGAGCTTGAGAGGCATTTTCTTCAAAGTAGATATAAGAAATCTTGTTTTTCTTGATGTACTCGGTCAATTCTGCCAAGCGACTTGCTGAAGGCTCCGCATCTGGGGAAAGACCTGAGATAGAAACTTGATTGAGTCCGTAATCTAAAGCTAGATAACGGAAGGCCGCGTGTTGAGTCACAAAACTCTTTTGTTTAGCACTAGAAAGTCCTTCACTATAGGCCTTGTCCAAGGCTTGTAGTTTTTCGATATAGGCTGCTGCATTTTGTTCAAAAGTCGCCTTCTTATCTGGATAGTCAGCTGATAAACTGTCACGAATGTGCTCTACAAGCTTAATGGCACGCGCAGGAGACAACCATACATGAGGGTCATACTCGTGATGATGGCCTTCTTCACCATGGTCATGGTCTTCCTCTTCCTCACTACCTGGAAGAAGCAACATATCTCCAGTAGCCTTGATTGTTTTTACTTTTTTCGCATCTAGTGAATCTAAAAGCTTGGGAACCCATGTTTCCATGTTCTCATTTTCATAAACAAAGGCATCAGCGTCTTGGATTTTAGCAACTGCCTTAGGCGATGGTTCATAATCATGTGGTTCTGTCCCTGCCCCAATCAAGAGCTCGACATTGGCTGTATCTCCTGCTACTTGCTTGGTAAATTCGTAGACAGGATAGAAAGTTGTGACAATATTTAATTTTCCGTCTGCCTGTTTTTGATTAGAACAAGCAACTAAGAAGACTGTCACAAGACTTGCCAAAAGTAGGCCTAGTTTTTTCATGTACTTCTCCTATTTGATAAAACGTTTGAGTAAGCTGACTAACAAGAAGACAACTACAAAGATAAGGGTGATACTTGCACTCGGTGGTGTTTCTGCATAATAGGATATATAAAGTCCTGCCACCATGCCTAGAAAACCAATAACGCTGGCAAGAATCATTACCGAACTAAAGTTCTTCCCTAAACGCAAAGCAATACTTGCTGGCAAGACCATGATAGTTGATACCAAAAGTGCTCCCGCAGCTGGGATCATGAGAGCGATAGCCACACCCGTTACCATATTAAAGAGAATTGACATGGTACGCACTGGAAGTCCATCGACAAAAGCTGTATCCTCGTCAAAAGTTAAGATGTACATGGGTCTCAAAAAGAGGAAGGTCAGGATTAAAACAACCGCTGCAATGATAAAGAGCCCAATTACCTGCTCTTGACTAATAGTCACAATAGAACCAAAAAGGTATTGGTCCAAGCTCATAGAACTAGAGCTCTTACCCTTACTCATCACAATGAGTGAAACCGCAAGACCCGTCGACATGAGAATGGCTGTCCCAATCTCCATAAAGCTTTTATAAACCGTACGCAGGTATTCAAGGAAGACCGCTGCAATCAAGACAATGGCAATGGTTGAGATGGTCGGAGAGATTCCCAAAACCAAACCAAAGGCAACACCCGAAAGTGAGACGTGACTCAGAGTATCACTCATGAGACTTTGACGGCGCAAAATGAGGAAGGTCCCAAGGACTGGTGAAAAGAGGCTCATGGCAATAACTGCCAAAAAGGCCCGCTGCATAAAATCATAAGAAAATAGATTAAGCATGCTCCACCTCCTGGTCATTTTCATGGACATTGAAACAACGCCATGGCGAATCTTGGTCACGAACAAGGTGGATATTGCGATCTGCGTAATCCTTGACTTCTTCAGGATCGTGAGTAATCATCAGAACAGCCTTGCCATGATGGTGAGCACTATGGTGCATGAGCTCATAAAATTCATTCTTGGTACCTGCATCCATCCCAGTCGTTGGCTCATCCAAGATAAAGATATCTGGATCTGAAGCAAACATACGTGCAATAACCGCTCTTTGCTTTTGCCCACCAGAGAGAGAACCAATCCGTTTATCCCGATGTTCCCACATACCGACAGAGTTTAAACTGGCCTTGATATGTTCCTCATCATGGGCATTCAAACGACGGAACCAACCCTTTCTTGGATAGCGACCTGATTTGACAAACTCATAAACAGTACTAGGAAAGCCTGCATTAAAACTGGCGATCTGCTGAGGAAGATAGGCGATTCTTAGCTTTTTCCCATGAATATTTATCTTTGAGATGGTTACTTTCCCAATTCTCGGTTGTAAAATACCTAGACTAGCTTTGATAAGAGTAGTCTTTGCCGCTCCATTTTCTCCTGTCAGTGTGACAAATTCCCCACTATCAACACTGTAATTGATATGCTCAAGCACAGGTTCCTTGTCATAATAGAAGGACAAATCCTCTACTGTGATGTATCTCATTACTTGATTTCTCCTACTAAAGCAGTTAAAAACCGCTGGATAATTTTTTGTTCGTTTGGTGTGAACTGAGTGGCAACCTGCTCATAAGTCGAGAGGGTATGTTCATGATGATGGTGGTGTTCCTCAGCAATAGGTCGAGCCAAGTCTGTCAATTGATAGAAGACAACGCGAGCATCCTTAGGATCCTTAGACGTTTCTAACATTCCCTCCTTAACCAGGGATTTGATAGCCTTGGTAACGGCAGCTTGACTAACATTGAGACGACGCGCCAACTCAGAGTTGGTGAGCGAATCCTCTGATAAAAGCATGAGAATATGCTCCTGGGTATTGGTCAAGGCTACATCACTGGTACAATGGCCAATCAAAATTTCATGCTGATTTTCCGCCTTGAGAATAATCTCATTTAAAAATTGATCGATATCTTTTGCCAACTGTCTCATGATTTGCTCCTTTCTCAGAACAGAATTTCTATAAATACAAGGTTCTCACACCATTCCTTTACTAGTTAAGTATATCACATCCAAGCAAGGAGTCAAGAAAAAAGATGAAAACACCTGAGATGTTTTCATCTTTTAGAATTATTGGCTCTATAATATTTGTAGTGGGTAAATCCCCTATGGATCTTATGGAGCCTATTTTGTATAGAAAAAAAGTCCCATAAGATCTATAATAAAAAGCGACCAAACCATCATTAGAAAGAATCCTATGG
>NZ_JASHAQ010000038.1:0-4670 GCF_047465035.1 Streptococcus infantis | reverse complement strand
TAAACTATATTGATTATTACAACAACAAACGAATTAAGGTAAAACTAAAAGGACTCAGTCCTGTGCAATACAGAACTAAATCCTTTGAATAAATTAATTGTCTAACTTTTTGGGGTCAGTACATTCAACACCTGATAGTATGCGTTTTTCTGATTATAAAAACTTTTGGGCCAGCCTCTTTTTGTTAAGCTTCTTTTTTCAGTAGGAGAGAAACAAGGACTGATGTAGCAATCATCCATGCTCCTAGAATGATAAAGGTCATTCGACCATTCGTTGTTACTAAGCCAATTCCTGAAAGAACAAAAGGTGTTAAGGAAGCACCAAAACTACATCCCAAAACAGTATAAGAAGTTGCTTTGTTGAGGAGCTTTGCAGGGATTCTCTCAGAAATTAACTGAAAGACTGTCGTCAGAGCAATACTATAGGCAAATCCTCCTAAGACAGAACCTGCAACGACAACCCAAAGAGAAGGTGAAAGAGCGATGATGATTTGCCCAATACCAAAGGTAACACCCGCAACCAATAAAAGTTTTTCCTTAAAGGCAGAGATGAGGAAAGAAAAGCTAATTCCCGCCAAAATCCCAATCAACTGCATGGCACTGAGTACCAGACTAGACAATTGAGCATCTCCAAAGCCTGCCTCAATCATGAGACTAGGAATACGGAAGGTAATGGCTGTATTGGTACATACAATGACTGCAGCACCGACAGCTAGAAAGAAAATCAACTGTTTCATAGAGCGAGTTAGTTTCGCTACTTCTTCTGTATTTTGCTTGGACTCATGAACTTCTTCTTTGTTATAAGGGACAAAGAGAAGGAATAGTACAAGAACCACTAAACCTGCAGCGTAGGCTAGGAAGGTTGCAGTCCAGCCAAAGGCCAAAAGCTGACCGACTGTCAAGGTCAAGATAGAGGCTCCCACTACCTCAGCTGAACCACGAAAACCAAGCATCTGGATACGAGTCTTGCCATGGTACCGTTCACTGATGATAGAGATAGCCTTGGCGTTTAGCATCCCCACACCAATCCCAAAAAGAAGACGAGTAGCAAAGACAAAGTAGTACCCCTGATACCAGAAGGGAGCTGTTCCGCTGATTGACAAGATCAAAAGTCCCAGGGTCAACTGGAGGCGTTCAGGGAAAATACGCTCAAGAACACCATTCAATAAAAGCATATCCATAATCCCAAAGGATGGGAGACTGACTAGAAGTTCAACCTGACCAGTCGAATAGCCCTGATAATAGTCAAACATGGCTGGTAGGGCACTTGATATAGAAAATGATGTGATCAATACTAACGACAGGGAAAGTATACTCACTTTTTCCAAAAATTGTTTCATTTTATCCTCATTCATTATTTATGTTAAGTCAAAAGAGCTAGATATTACTGTAGAGATAAAAGATTTCTTTCATCTAGTCCCTATCACTCTTTTAGCAAAAAGGTCCTTTCCTATCATACACTGTTTCCCAAAAATTGGCAAGCAACTGATACTCAATGAAAATCAAAGAGCAAACTAGGAAGCGAGCCACAGGTTGCTCAAAACACTGTTTTGAGGTTGTGGATAGAACTGACGAAGTCAGTAACAAATATACGCCAAGACGAAGCTGACGTGGTTTTAATTTGATTTTTGAAGAGTATGGTTTATAAGTTCAACATAAAAAGTAGGACCATCTGACTCGGTCAAGCCTCGATGGTATCCTACTTTTATAGATTTTACTAAATTATCTTACTTAGATTTTCAAGAATCGGCGCATTGAGATTCCTGAACCAAGTGAACCGATACAGATTCCAATGAGGAACAAAAGACCGATCATCAATGGAATAAAAGCATCTGGGGTAATCAGAGATAGATTTTGTCCAACCAAAGATGGGTTAACTGATTGGTAGACTCGGTTATAGATAAAGTAAACCATGATTGATGGAATAGTTGCTCCTAATAGCCCAATGAAGGCACCTTCTAGCAAGAATGGACCACGAATGTAGCTATTTTTAGCACCAACCAAACGCATGATTTGAATTTCACGACTACGTGAAATGATAGTGATACGAATGGTATTTGAAATCAAGAAGACTGCGATGAAAATCAAGAGTCCTGCAATGACCAATCCCCAAACACGGATGAAGGAAGCCAACTTGAAGAGACGCTCCGTATTGGCACCACCGTCTTGAACCTCAGAAACTCCTTCGATTTTCTTAGCTTCTTCAGCGACTGGTTTCACATCACTTGGTGAATTGGTATCTACGATGTAGGCATCATGAAGTGGATTGGCATCTCCTTCAAAAACCTTCCAATCGTCACCCATGGTTTCAGTCAGCTTTTGGTACTGCTCTTCTTTACTTGAGAAGGTTACACTTTTAACAGCTGGCATAGCCTTGAGAGCATCATAAACCTTGTGGTAATCATTGTTAGTGACTGTCTGGCCTTCTTTGACAATGGTTTCACTATTGTCTTCAATATCCTTACGAACATAAACCATGACGCGGACGTTGTTTTCGATATCTGTTGCCAATTTTGCAGTATTAAAGATAACTGAGGCAAAAATAGCAACCAAGGTCAAGGTAATCATTACTGAACTGACAGCAGCAATGGTCATCCACCCATTACGCTTTAAACTCTTTAAAGCTTCGAACAGGTGGCGGAAAAATCTACTAATCATCGTATCCGTACTCTCCTTTCGCTTCGTCACGAACCACACGACCATTCTCGATGGCAATGACACGGTGGCGCAAGGTATTTACGATTTGGCTGTTGTGGGTGGCCATCAAAACAGTCGTACCTTGGAGATTGATGCGCTCCAAGAGGTTCATGATTTCCCATGAGTTATCTGGATCCAAGTTACCTGTCGGTTCGTCGGCAATCAATACCTTAGGATTGTTTACGATAGCACGAGCAATGGCGATACGTTGCTGCTCACCACCTGACAATTCATTAGGGAATGAACGAACCTTATGCTTCAAGCCGACAAGATCCAAAACTTCCATAACACGTTTTTTGATATTGCGACGGCTTTCACCGACAACCTCCATTGCATAAGCGATGTTCTCATAAACGGTTTTCTTTGGTAATAGTTTGTAATCCTGAAAGACAACTCCAACACTTCGACGAAGAAGCGGAATATCTTTCTTTTTAATCTTAACAAGATTAAAACCTGCAACCTGCAAACTTCCTTTTTCAACTTTAACTTCACGGTACAAGGCACGGATAAAAGTTGACTTACCTGCACCCGAAGGACCTACGATATAGGCAAACTCTCCCGGTTCAATTTTCACAGAGACGCCACGTAGGGCTGTTGTCCCGTTGTCATACTTTTTGACAACATCTCTCATTTCAATGATCGACATGTGACTTCCTTTCTTTTAACTAATACGCCATTTCAGATAGGCATCAATGAATCCATCTAAGTCTCCATCCATGACCTTATCTACCTGCGCAACTTCAAAACTGGTACGGTGGTCTTTCACCATGGTATAAGGGGTAAATACATAGGAGCGAATCTGGCTTCCCCATGTGATTTCTTTCTTGTCCCCCTTAAGGGCATCTACCTCAGCAGCTTTCTTTTCCTGCTCCATTTGATAGAGTTTTGCCTGGAGCATCTTCATCGCACGATCACGGTTTCCGTACTGAGTACGGTCAACGGTTGATGCAACGACAATCCCTGTCGGAATGTGGGTCAAACGGACACCTGTTGAAACCTTGTTGACGTTCTGTCCACCTGCTCCACCCGAGCGGAAAGTATCCATCTTGATATCATCTTCTCGAATATCAACTTCAATCGTATCATCCAACTCTGGCATAACTTCTACAGAAGTAAACGAGGTGTGACGACGCTTAGCTGAGTCAAATGGTGAGATACGTACCAGACGGTGAACTCCCATCTCTGACTTGAGAAGTCCATAAGCATTTGGCCCTTCAAAAGACAAGGTCACTGACTTAATACCTGCTTCATCACCTGCTTGATAATCCAAGACTTCAACCTTGAAACCTTTGGCGTTCCCATAACGAGTGTACATACGAAGAAGCATATCGCCCCAGTCTTGGGCTTCTGTTCCACCAGATCCTGGGTGAATCTCTAAAATAGCATTATTATGATCATAAGGCTCTGACAAGAGCAGAGTCATCTCGTAGCTAGTCATCATCTGATCTAGCTCAGCTAACTTCTCCACCAACTCATCCTTAACAGACTCATCCTCTGCTAAAAAGTCTAGTAAGATTTCAGCTTCATCCTGCAACTCCTCCATCTTGTGGAAAGTATTGTAGGTATTTTTTAGTTCATTTAATTCTTGCGACGTTTTTTGGGCCGCAATATTATCGTTCCAAAAATCAGGTTCTGTCATTTTGTTTTCCAAAATGGCAATTTCTTCTTCTAACCCTTCGAGGTCAAAGAGACCCCCTAAAAGAAGCTAATTTTTCACGATTGGCGTCAATTTTTTGACGAATTTCTGAAATGTCCATATTTACTCCTTTTTTGTATCGTTTTATTATACCATAATTTTTCTTATTTATCTAATCGGTGTTTTTTAAAATTTCTTATCAAAATATTTCGGAAACTTCTCAAAGTAACTTCCACTTATCTGACCAAAGTGGAAATTAGTCTAAAACGGATTTTTATGGTGGAATTAAGTGTGAGACGTTTGTGGTAGAAATGAGGCCTACTATGACCAAACATAAA
>NZ_JASHAQ010000037.1:0-4801 GCF_047465035.1 Streptococcus infantis | reverse complement strand
AGCTAAGCGACTTCCTTATCTCACAGGGGGCAACCCCCAACTACTTCCGGCGTTCTAGGGCTTAACTTCTGTGTTCGGCATGGGTACAGGTGTATCTCCTAGGCTATCGTCACTTAACTTTGAGTAATACCTACTCAAAATTGAATATCTATCAAATTCCAAGAAAACCTTACGCTTTCATATTCTCAGTTACTTTGGATAAGTCCTCGAGCTATTAGTATTAGTCCGCTACATGTGTCGCCACACTTCCACTTCTAACCTATCTACCTGATCATCTCTCAGGGCTCTTACTGATATAAAATCATGGGAAATCTCATCTTGAGGTGGGTTTCACACTTAGATGCTTTCAGCGTTTATCCCTTCCCTACATAGCTACCCAGCGATGCCTTTGGCAAGACAACTGGTACACCAGCGGTAAGTCCACTCTGGTCCTCTCGTACTAGGAGCAGATCCTCTCAAATTTCCTACGCCCGCGACGGATAGGGACCGAACTGTCTCACGACGTTCTGAACCCAGCTCGCGTGCCGCTTTAATGGGCGAACAGCCCAACCCTTGGGACCGACTACAGCCCCAGGATGCGACGAGCCGACATCGAGGTGCCAAACCTCCCCGTCGATGTGAACTCTTGGGGGAGATAAGCCTGTTATCCCCAGGGTAGCTTTTATCCGTTGAGCGATGGCCCTTCCATACGGAACCACCGGATCACTAAGCCCGACTTTCGTCCCTGCTCGAGTTGTAGCTCTCGCAGTCAAGCTCCCTTATACCTTTACACTCTGCGAATGATTTCCAACCATTCTGAGGGAACCTTTGGGCGCCTCCGTTACCTTTTAGGAGGCGACCGCCCCAGTCAAACTGCCCGTCAGACACTGTCTCCGATAGGGATCACCTATCTGGGTTAGAGTGGCCATAACACAAGGGTAGTATCCCAACAACGTCTCCTTCGAAACTGGCGTCCCGATCTCTTAGACTCCTACCTATCCTGTACATGTGGTACAGACACTCAATATCAAACTGCAGTAAAGCTCCATGGGGTCTTTCCGTCCTGTCGCGGGTAACCTGCATCTTCACAGGTACTAAAATTTCACCGAGTCTCTCGTTGAGACAGTGCCCAAATCATTACGCCTTTCGTGCGGGTCGGAACTTACCCGACAAGGAATTTCGCTACCTTAGGACCGTTATAGTTACGGCCGCCGTTTACTGGGGCTTCAATTCATACCTTCGCGTTACCGCTAAGCACTCCTCTTAACCTTCCAGCACCGGGCAGGCGTCACCCCCTATACATCATCTTACGATTTAGCAGAGAGCTGTGTTTTTGATAAACAGTTGCTTGGGCCTATTCACTGCGGCTGACTTAAAGTCAGCACCCCTTCTCCCGAAGTTACGGGGTCATTTTGCCGAGTTCCTTAACGAGAGTTCTCTCGCTCACCTGAGGCTACTCGCCTCGACTACCTGTGTCGGTTTGCGGTACGGGTAGAGTATGTTTAAACGCTAGAAGCTTTTCTTGGCAGTGTGACGTCACTAACTTCGCTACTAAACTTCGCTCCCCATCACAGCTCAATGTTATAGAACTAAGCATTTAACTCAGTTCACACCTCACTGCTTAGACAGACACTTCCAATCGTCTGCTTTAGTTAGCCTACTGCGTCCCTCCATCACTACATACTCTAGTACAGGAATATCAACCTGTTGTCCATCGGATACACCTTTCGGTCTCTCCTTAGGTCCCGACTAACCCAGGGCGGACGAGCCTTCCCCTGGAAACCTTAGTCTTACGGTGGACAGGATTCTCACCTGTCTTTCGCTACTCATACCGGCATTCTCACTTCTATGCGTTCCAGCACTCCTCACGGTACACCTTCTTCACACATAGAACGCTCTCCTACCATACCTATAAAGGTATCCACAGCTTCGGTAAATTGTTTTAGCCCCGGTACATTTTCGGCGCAGGGTCACTCGACTAGTGAGCTATTACGCACTCTTTGAATGAATAGCTGCTTCTAAGCTAACATCCTAGTTGTCTGTGCAACCCCACATCCTTTTCCACTTAACAATTATTTTGGGACCTTAGCTGGTGGTCTGGGCTGTTTCCCTTTCGACTACGGATCTTAGCACTCGCAGTCTGACTGCCGACCATAATTCATTGGCATTCGGAGTTTATCTGAGATTGGTAATCCGGGATGGACCCCTCACCCAAACAGTGCTCTACCTCCAAGAATCTCTAATGTCGACGCTAGCCCTAAAGCTATTTCGGAGAGAACCAGCTATCTCCAAGTTCGTTTGGAATTTCTCCGCTACCCACAAGTCATCCAAGCACTTTTCAACGTGCCCTGGTTCGGTCCTCCAGTGCGTCTTACCGCACCTTCAACCTGCTCATGGGTAGGTCACATGGTTTCGGGTCTACGACATGATACTAACTCGCCCTATTCAGACTCGGTTTCCCTACGGCTCCGTCTCTTCAACTTAACCTCGCATCATATCGTAACTCGCCGGTTCATTCTACAAAAGGCACGCTCTCACCCATTAACGGGCTCGAACTTGTTGTAGGCACACGGTTTCAGGTTCTATTTCACTCCCCTCCCGGGGTGCTTTTCACCTTTCCCTCACGGTACTGGTTCACTATCGGTCACTAGGGAGTATTTAGGGTTGGGAGATGGTCCTCCCAGATTCCGACGGGATTTCACGTGTCCCGCCGTACTCAGGATACTGCTAGGTACAAAGACTATTTTGAATACGAGGCTATCACTCTCTTTGGCTGATCTTCCCAAATCATTCTTCTATAATCTTTGAGTCCACATTGCAGTCCTACAACCCCGAAGAGTAAACTCTTCGGTTTGCCCTCCTGCCGTTTCGCTCGCCGCTACTAAGGCAATCGCTTTTGCTTTCTCTTCCTGCAGCTACTTAGATGTTTCAGTTCACTGCGTCTTCCTCCTCATATCCTTAACAGATATGGGTAACAGGTAGTACCTGTTGGGTTCCCCCATTCGGAAATCCCTGGATCATCGCTTACTTACAGCTACCCAAGGCATATCGTCGTTTGTCACGTCCTTCTTCGGCTCCTAGTGCCAAGGCATCCACCGTGCGCCCTTATTAACTTAACCTTATTTTCTGACCTTTCAGTCATAAACTCTTATTAATACTACAGCGTTTTCGGTTTATTTTCTTGTTACTATTTGATATAGATATTCAATTTTCAATGTGCATTACTTGGTGATCTCTCACCAATGGAGCCTAGCGGGATCGAACCGCTGACCTCCTGCGTGCAAAGCAGGCGCTCTCCCAGCTGAGCTAAGGCCCCACAAGACCTCTCAAGACTAAACAAGACCAATGTGCATTCCTTATCCTTAGAAAGGAGGTGATCCAGCCGCACCTTCCGATACGGCTACCTTGTTACGACTTCACCCCAATCATCTATCCCACCTTAGGCGGCTGGCTCCTAAAAGGTTACCTCACCGACTTCGGGTGTTACAAACTCTCGTGGTGTGACGGGCGGTGTGTACAAGGCCCGGGAACGTATTCACCGCGGCGTGCTGATCCGCGATTACTAGCGATTCCGACTTCATGTAGGCGAGTTGCAGCCTACAATCCGAACTGAGACTGGCTTTAAGAGATTAGCTTGCCGTCACCGACTTGCGACTCGTTGTACCAGCCATTGTAGCACGTGTGTAGCCCAGGTCATAAGGGGCATGATGATTTGACGTCATCCCCACCTTCCTCCGGTTTATTACCGGCAGTCTCGCTAGAGTGCCCAACTGAATGATGGCAACTAACAATAGGGGTTGCGCTCGTTGCGGGACTTAACCCAACATCTCACGACACGAGCTGACGACAACCATGCACCACCTGTCACCTCTGTCCCGAAGGAAAGCTCTATCTCTAGAGCGGTCAGAGGGATGTCAAGACCTGGTAAGGTTCTTCGCGTTGCTTCGAATTAAACCACATGCTCCACCGCTTGTGCGGGCCCCCGTCAATTCCTTTGAGTTTCAACCTTGCGGTCGTACTCCCCAGGCGGAGTGCTTAATGCGTTAGCTGCGGCACTAAACCCCGGAAAGGGTCTAACACCTAGCACTCATCGTTTACGGCGTGGACTACCAGGGTATCTAATCCTGTTTGCTCCCCACGCTTTCGAGCCTCAGCGTCAGTTACAAGCCAGAGAGCCGCTTTCGCCACCGGTGTTCCTCCATATATCTACGCATTTCACCGCTACACATGGAATTCCACTCTCCCCTCTTGCACTCAAGTTAAACAGTTTCCAAAGCGTACTATGGTTAAGCCACAGCCTTTAACTTCAGACTTATCTAACCGCCTGCGCTCGCTTTACGCCCAATAAATCCGGACAACGCTCGGGACCTACGTATTACCGCGGCTGCTGGCACGTAGTTAGCCGTCCCTTTCTGGTAAGATACCGTCACAGTGTGAACTTTCCACTCTCACACTCGTTCTTCTCTTACAACAGAGCTTTACGATCCGAAAACCTTCTTCACTCACGCGGCGTTGCTCGGTCAGACTTCCGTCCATTGCCGAAGATTCCCTACTGCTGCCTCCCGTAGGAGTCTGGGCCGTGTCTCAGTCCCAGTGTGGCCGATCACCCTCTCAGGTCGGCTATGTATCGTCGCCTTGGTGAGCCGTTACCTCACCAACTAGCTAATACAACGCAGGTCCATCTGGTAGTGATGCAATTGCACCTTTCAAGCAGATATCATGCAATATCTACTGTTATGCGGTATTAGCTATCGTTTCCAATAGTTATCCCCCGCTACCAGGCAGGTTACCTACGCGTTACTCACCCGTTCGCAACTCATCC
>NZ_JASHAQ010000036.1:0-6923 GCF_047465035.1 Streptococcus infantis | reverse complement strand
ATGTTTGGTCATAGTAGGCCTCATTTCTACCACAAACGTCTCACACTTAATTCCACCATAAAAATCCGTTTTAGACTAATTTCCACTTTGGTCAGATAAGTGGAAGTTACTTTGAGAAGTTTCCTTCAAAAGGCATGCGACAAAATATTCTGAAAATTCGTTTACTTTTGAGAGGGATTATGGTATAATCAACAGTATCTCATTAATTTTAATAGAGGAGTTAATTAAACATGAAAAAAAGTCGGATTCTTGCAGTAGCGGGGGTGTCCTTGCTTGCGGCAGGAGTGCTTGCTGCATGTTCAAACACGAATTCAAATGCAGGTTCAAGCAATGCAAAATTAGCATCAGATTATAAATACGTTTATTCAGTTGATCCAGAAACATTGGATTATGTTGTTAACAACGTTGATTCTACTTCTTTTGTAACTACAAATGCAGTAGATGGTTTGCTTGCTAATGATAAATATGGCAACCTCGTACCATCGATTGCTGAATCATGGACAGTTTCACAAGATGGTTTGACTTACACTTATAAAATCCGTAAGGATGCTAAGTGGGTTACTGCTGAAGGAGAAGAATACGCTCCAGTTAAAGCCCAAGACTTTGTGACAGGGTTGAAACACGCGGTAGAAGGAAAATCAAAAGGGCTGTCTGTTATTAGTTCTTCAATTAAAGGACTCAGCGCTTACATTAACGGTGAAACAAACGACTTTTCAACTGTTGGAGTAAAAGCAGTTGATGATAACACTCTGGAATACACCTTGAATCAGCCAGAGACTTTCTGGAATGATAAAACAACAAATGGCGTGATGATGCCAATCAACGAAGATTTCCTTAAATCTAAAGGGGAAGGCTTTGGTGCACCTACAGATCCATCTTCTATTTTGTATAATGGACCATTTGTTTTGAAAGCAATCACAGCTAAGTCTTCAATCGAAATGGCTAAGAATGATGCCTATTGGGATAAAGATGCAGTTAAAATTCAAAACATTAAATTTACATACTGGGATGGGAAAGACCAAGATGTTGTTGCTAAAGGATTCTCAGAAGGACAATACAGTAAAGCTCGTATTTATCCTACTAGCTCAACATACGAAAAATATGCGTCTGAGTTCAAAGACAACATCTACTTTAGCGAACCAGGATCAGCCATCGCTACTGTCAGTGTGAACTATGGTCGTTCAACTTATAACCACACTTCAAAAACAACAGATAGCCAAAAAGAATCTACAAGAAAAGCCTTGCTAAATAAAGAATTCCGTCAAGCCCTAAACTTTGCGGTAGATCGTAATTCTTACTCAGCACAGACAAATGGCACAGAAGGAGCTGCAGTTGCAATCCGTAATACTTTCACACCATATAATCTTCCAGTTGGTGACAAACAATTTGGTGAACTTGTAGAAGAAAGTCTTTCGAAGACAAACTCAGGCACATGGTCAAACATTTCACTTGCTGATTCGCAAAATGGTCTCTACAATGAAGAAAAAGCTAAAGCAGCCTTTGCAAAAGCAAAAGAAAGCTTGAAAGCTGAAGGGGTAGAATTCCCAATCCACTTGGATGCTCTAACAATCCAAGAATCTACAGCTGTTGTAAACCGTGTTCAATCACTTAAACAATCTATTGAAAACGTACTTGGATCAGACAATGTTGTAATCGATCTTCAACAAATGACTCAAGCAGAAGCATTACCACTTTCATTCAGTGCTCCAACAGCAAAAGAACAAGACTGGGATATTCATACTTTGACTGGATGGAATCCAGATTATCAGGATCCATCAACTTTCTTAGACCAGTACACGATTAAAGGCGGAAATACTCGCTTGCTTATGGGTATTGACAAAGATACTGACGCATCAGTTATCCAAAAACTTGGTTTGTCTGACTATGAAAAATTAGTTGATGAAGCAAATAAAGAAAATCAAGACGTTCAAAAACGCTACGAAAAATATGCCCTTGCTCAAGCTTGGTTAACAGACAACGGTTTGACAATTCCTGTAATGGCAGGTCCAAAAGAAACCGCTGTATCATTTGTATCTAAAGTTATTCCATTTACTTCTTCTTACTCCGCTGCGGGTCTTAAAGGAGAAAACTCAGGTTACTTGAAGTACACTGAGGTTGGTGAAAAACCTATTACAAAAGAAGAATACCAAAAAGCTCGTGAAAAATGGCTTAAAGAAAAAGCTGAATCAAACGAAAAAGCTCAAAAAGAGTTAGCGAGTCATGTGAAATAAATAATGCTCATCAGAACTTTCTCTCCTAAAGGAGAAGGTTCTTTTGGGATTTAAAGGAAATAATATGAAAAAATATGTTTTTATGCGTATCTTGCGGTCGTTGGTTTCTATTTTCTTAGTAACGACCTTGATTTACACAATCATCTATACGATGGTTCCACGGAAGTTGATCTTCAAACAAGATACTAACTACAATAAAATTGCAACGACAGCTGATAAACGTGATAACTATGAAAATACCGTTTATGAGCGTATGGGTTATATCGAATATTACGATACGAAAGAGTTGCAGGAAAAAGCTAGTAGCATTGACTCTTCTGTTACAGTAGATGTAAATGATACAAATAAAGCAATCTATGAAAAATATATCCAACAACTTGGGAATGGTTGGACTCTAGGTGAGTTTACAGAGAGTGGACAATTCTACGCTACACGTGAAATTCCTATTTTTGAGCGTGTGTTCAAATTCTACGCAAACTTGCTTGATATTGACCATACAAACAAGATCCAAGACCCTGAGAATCCTAACTTAGAGCGTTATTTGCGCTTTGAGAATGATCCTGCTATCGGTTGGTCTCTTGTGGGTTCAGGTACTAAACACAAATACCTCTTGTACTTCAATAGTCAGTTCCCATTTGTTCACCAAAACTTTGTCAACTTGAACCTAGGAGATTCTTATCCAACTTATGCCAATACTCCTGTTCTTCAAGTAATCACACAAGGACAAGGACAAACGAAGACTTCAGAAGTTCAATTCCCAACTGGTAAGAAAACATCATCAGTTAACATTTACTCAAGAACTTATAAATCTCCGAGTCAAGCTGATGCTCGTGAAGTAGCCAACTACGGTAAAGATGATCCATATACAGCTACTGAGAGCAACTATCAGTACCCATCAATGATTGCAAGTTCTGCTATCACTGGTTTGATTGGTCTTGCGATTTCATATGCGATTGCAGTTCCTCTTGGTTCAGCAATGGCTCGTTTCAAGAATACTTGGATTGACAGCCTCTCTACAGGTACTTTGACCTTCTTGATGGCCCTCCCAACGATTGCTCTAGTTTATATCATTCGTTTGATTGGTTCTTCTATCGGATTCCCAGACTCATTCCCAATCTTGGGTGCTGGCGATTGGCGATCTTATGTCCTTCCATCAGTCATTCTTGGTTTACTTGGAGCACCTGGTCTAGCTATCTGGATTCGTCGTTACATGATTGACTTACAATCTCAAGACTTTGTCCGTTTTGCTCGAGCTAAAGGTCTTTCTGAAAAAGAAATTTCTAACAAACACATCTTTAAAAACGCTATGGTACCACTCGTTTCTGGTATCCCAGGCTCAATTATTGGTGTTATTGGTGGAGCAACTCTTACTGAAACAGTCTTTGCCTTCCCAGGTATGGGTAAAATGTTGATTGACTCTGTAAAAGCATCAAACAACAATATGGTAGTTGGTCTGGTCTTCATCTTTACATGTGTTTCAATTTTCTCTTACTTGATTGGAGATATTTGGATGACTATTATTGACCCACGTATTAAATTGACAGAGAAAGGAGGCAAATAATGTCTACGATTAGTAATGATAAATTTCAATTTGTAAAACGAGATGATTTTGCCTCTGAAGCAATTGATGCTCCTGCCTACTCATATTGGGGTTCTGTTTTTAGACAGTTTTTGAAGAAAAAATCAACAATTATCATGCTTGGTATTTTGATTTCCATCGTGTTGATGAGTTTCATCTATCCAATGTTTTCTGATTTTGACTTCAATGATGTAAGTAAGGTAAATGATTTTAGCGCTCGTTACATTAAGCCAAATGCTGAACATTGGTTTGGTACAGATAGTAATGGTAAATCTCTCTTTGACGGTGTCTGGTTTGGAGCACGTAACTCTATCTTGATTTCCGTAATTGCGACCTTTATCAACGTTGTTATTGGTGTTATTGTCGGCGGAATCTGGGGGATTTCAAAATCAGTTGACCGTATCATGATGGAAGTTTATAACGTTATCAATAACATCCCTTCACTTTTGATCGTTATTGTTTTGACTTACTCTATCGGTGCAGGTTTCTGGAACTTGATTTTTGCCATGAGTGTAACTACTTGGATTGGTATTGCTTATATGATTCGTATCCAAATCATGCGTTACCGTGATTTAGAGTACAACCTTGCTTCTCGTACACTGGGAACACCAACCCATAAGATTGTTATTAAAAATATCATGCCTCAATTGGTTTCTGTTATTGTTACAACTACATCACAAATGCTTCCTGCATTTATCTCATATGAAGCCTTCCTGTCATTCTTTGGACTCGGCTTGCCAATCACAGTACCAAGTTTGGGACGTTTGATTTCAGATTATTCTCAGAACGTAACAACCAATGCTTACCTCTTCTGGATTCCATTGACAACTTTGGTCTTGGTATCCTTGTCCCTTTTCGTAGTAGGTCAAAACCTAGCGGATGCTAGTGATCCACGTACACATAGATAGGAGTAGACATGATAAAAGGAAAAAATGTAATTTTGACTGCTCAAGATATTGTCGTGGAATTTGATGTTCGTGACAAGATTTTGACAGCTATTCGAGGTGTCTCCATCGATTTGATTGAGGGAGAGGTTCTCGCTTTAGTTGGAGAGTCAGGTTCAGGTAAATCAGTTTTGACAAAAACATTCACAGGAATGTTGGAAGGAAATGGTCGTATTGCACGAGGTAGTATTAATTACCGTGGCCAAGAATTGACCAGCCTTACATCTAATAAAGATTGGGAAAGTATTCGTGGTGCCAAGATTGCAACTATCTTCCAAGATCCAATGACCAGTCTAGACCCAATCAAGACAATCGGAAGTCAAATCACAGAAGTTATTGTTAAACACCAAGGCAAGACTGCGCAAGAAGCTAAAGAATTGGCTATCGACTATATGAATAAAGTTGGTATTCCAGATTCTGAGAAACGTTTTGACGAGTATCCTTTCCAATATTCTGGGGGAATGCGTCAACGTATCGTTATCGCGATTGCTCTTGCCTGTCGTCCAGACATTCTTATCTGTGATGAGCCGACAACAGCTCTTGACGTGACCATTCAGGCACAGATTATTGATTTGTTGAAGTCACTTCAACACGAATACCACTTTACAACAATCTTTATCACCCACGACCTAGGTGTCGTAGCAAGTATCGCTGATAAAGTAGCGGTTATGTATGCTGGTGAGATTGTCGAGTATGGTACTGTTGAAGAAATCTTCTACGACCCACGTCATCCATATACATGGAGCCTCTTGTCAAGCTTGCCTCAACTTGCGGATGACAAAGGTGAATTATACTCAATCCCTGGAACACCTCCATCGCTTTATACTGAATTGAAGGGAGATGCTTTTGCTCTTCGTTCAGATTATGCTATGAAGATTGACTTCGAGGAAAAAGCACCTCAGTTTGCAGTATCTGATACTCATTGGGCTAAGACATGGTTGCTTCATGAACAAGCTCCAAAAGTTGAAAAACCAGCGGTGATTGCAGATTTACACGACAAGATTCGTGAAAAGATGGGCTTTACACATCTTGAGGACTAGGAGGAAGGAAATGTCTGAAAAATTAGTAGAAATTAAAGACTTAGAAATTTCCTTCGGTGAAGGAAGCAAAAAGTTTGTCGCTGTTAAAAATGCGAACTTCTTTATCAACAAAGGAGAAACTTTCTCACTTGTTGGAGAGTCTGGTAGTGGTAAGACAACAATTGGTCGTGCTATTATCGGTCTTAATGATACCAGCAAAGGTGATATCATCTTTGAAGGTCAAAAAATCAATGGTAAAAAATCACGTGAACAAGCTTCGGAATTAATCCGTCGTATCCAAATGATTTTCCAAGACCCTGCTGCAAGTTTGAATGAACGTGCAACAGTTGACTATATCATTTCTGAAGGTCTTTATAACCACCATTTATTTAAGGATGAAGAAGAAAGAAAAGAAAAAGTTCAAAATATCATTCGTGAAGTGGGACTTTTGGCTGAACACTTGACACGTTACCCACATGAGTTTTCAGGTGGACAACGTCAACGTATCGGAATTGCCCGTGCCTTGGTTATGCAACCTGACTTCGTTATTGCGGATGAGCCGATTTCAGCCTTGGACGTTTCTGTACGTGCCCAAGTCTTGAACTTGCTCAAAAAATTCCAAAAGGAATTAGGCTTGACTTATCTCTTTATCGCCCACGATTTGTCAGTAGTTCGTTTTATCTCTGATCGTATCGCGGTAATTTATAAGGGTGTTATTGTTGAAGTGGCTGAAACTGAAGAATTGTTTAATAATCCAGTTCATCCATATACGCAAGCACTTCTATCAGCTGTTCCTATTCCAGACCCAATCTTGGAACGTAAAAAAGTTTTGAAAGTCTATGATCCAGATCAACATGACTATGAAACTGATAAACCTTCTATGGTAGAAATTCGTCCAGGTCACTATGTTTGGGCAAACCAAGCAGAGTTGGAGCGCTATAAAAAAGATTTGAAATAAGAAAGAGTTTTGTAATCTTGATAGAACAATTCTATTAAGGTTATGAAGCTTTTTTTGTAAAAAAAGGCTCTTTGTCAACTGTAGTGGGTTGAATAAAAACTAACATCTGGAGAGGACAATTGATGTCCTCTTCATTTTTATATTCAGAGCGATGAAAATTCGTTTCTTAAAGTTGTCAAAGTTCCGAAATCC
>NZ_JASHAQ010000035.1:0-7904 GCF_047465035.1 Streptococcus infantis | reverse complement strand
AACCCAACCGTAACTGATGTTAAAGTTGGCAAAGATGGCACAACAACTGTTACATACCCAGATGGTACAACAGCGGTTATCCCAGCAGATAAGGCAGTTAAGAAATCAGATGATAAAGAAGTTAAGGATCCATCAGTAACTCCTGTTACAGATCCAAGCAACTTGACTGATGCAGAAAAAGCTAAAGTAGCCGACGAAGTTAAGAAATCAAACCCAACCGTAACTGATGTTAAAGTTGGCAAAGATGGCACAACAACTGTTACATACCCAGATGGCACAACAGCGGTTATCCCAGCAGATAAGGCAGTTAAGAAATCATCCGATGAAGGTACGAAGGATCCATCAGTAACACCAGTTACAGATCCAAGCAACTTGACTGATGCAGAAAAAGCTAAGGTAGCCGACGAAGTTAAGAAATCTAACCCAACCGTAACTGATGTTAAAGTTGGCAAAGATGGCACAACAACTGTTACATACCCAGATGGTACAACAGCGGTTATCCCAGCAGATAAGGCAGTTAAGAAATCAGCTGATAAAGCAGTTAAGGATCCATCAGTAACACCAGTTACAGATCCAAGCAACTTGACTGATGCAGAAAAAGCTAAGGTAGCCGATGAAGTTAAGAAATCTAACCCAACCGTAACTGATGTTAAAGTTGGCAAAGATGGTACAACAACTGTTACATACCCAGATGGTACAACAGCGGTTATCCCAGCAGATAAGACAGCTAAGAAATCAGCTGATAAAGCAGTTAAGGATCCATCAGTAACACCAGTTACAGATCCAAGCAACTTGACTGATGCAGAAAAAGCTAAGGTAGCCGACGAAGTTAAGAAATCTAACCCAACCGTAACTGACGTTAAAGTTGGCAAAGATGGCACAACAACTGTCACATATCCAGATGGTACAACAGCGGTTATCCCAGCAGATAAGACAGTTAAGAAATCAGCTGATAAAGCAGTTAAGGATCCATCAGTAACTCCGGTTACAGATCCAAGCAACTTGACTGATGCAGAAAAAGCTAAGGTAGCCGATGAAGTTAAGAAATCTAACCCAACCGTAACTGATGTTAAAGTTGGCAAAGATGGTACAACAACTGTTACATATCCAGATGGTACAACAGCGGTTATCCCAGCAGATAAGACAGCTAAGAAATCAGCTGATAAAGCAGTTAAGGATCCATCAGTAACACCAGTTACAGATCCAAGCAACTTGACTGACGCTGAGAAAGGTAAAGTAGCCGACGAAGTTAAGAAATCTAACCCAACCGTAACTGACGTTAAAGTTGGCAAAGATGGCACAACAACTGTTACATATCCAGATGGTACAACAGCGGTTATCCCAGCAGATAAGGCAGTTAAGAAATCAGCTGATAAAGTCGTTAAGGATCCATCAGTAACACCAGTTACAGATCCAAGCAACTTGACTGATGCAGAAAAAGCTAAGATAGCCGACGAAGTTAAGAAATCTAACCCAACCGTAACTGATGTTAAAGTTGGCAAAGATGGTACAACAACTGTTACATACCCAGATGGTACAACAGCGGTTATCCCAGCAGATAAGACAGTTAAGAAATCAGCTGATAAAGTCGTTAAGGATCCATCAGTAACACCAGTTACAGATCCAAGCAACTTGACTGATGCAGAAAAAGGTAAGGTAGCAGATGAAGTTAAGAAATCTAACCCAACTGCGAAAGATATCAAGGTTAACAAAGACGGATCAGTAATTGTAACCTTTGAAGATGGCACCACAGCCTTTATCCCAGCAGATAAGACAGTTAAGAAATCAGATGGTTCAGTAGCAGGTAATCCAGCTGCTAACCAAGATTCACCTGCTCAAGCACCAGCTAAGAAAGCAGGAGCGAAAGAATTGCCAAATACTGGTACAGAACAATCTAGCGCTTCACTTGCTTTAGCACTTCTTGCAGCAGCGACAGGCGGACTCCTCTTCGCTAAAAAACGTGAGGAAGAAGAGTAAGAAATTACTCAAATAAAGCAAAACTGAGAATCTTAATTCTATGAATTTGCTAGAAAAACCGTAAGAAGAAATTCTTACGGTTTTTTTGATGGATAATGAGGATCTTTGTCAACTGTAGTGTTGAAAAAAGCTATAATAGAATGAATCTAGAACAGGATACTAAGACTGCTAAAAATATTTCTAGAAATTAGTTTGACTTTCCTAATCGATTTGTTCATACCTTATTTCAATCTACTATAACATCTGGAGAGGACAGTCGTTGTTCTCTCCATTTTTATATCCAGAGATAGAAGGATTTGTTGAAAAACTAAAAGATAAAACTATAAATCTCGGAAAAAAATATTTACTAAAAATTTTTAATACTGTTAAATAAATTGTATGAATATAAAAATGGATAAATCTCTTATAGTATGGCTGAAATACATTACTAGATGCATGTTTGTTTCTTTAGTTCTATTTGTTAAAGAATTACTAAGTTTCCGATAAAAGATGTAAAAAAATATTGAATTCAATATATATAGTGCGTTTTTTATAAAAAAGTAACCGCTAACACTTGATTTTTATAAATATAGTGATATACTAAATTTGTGTAAAAAAATTAAAGGAGATAAACATGAAGTTTCATTTTAATGAGCGTCAACGCTTTTCTTTACGTAAGTATAGTTTTGGTTTAGCCTCTGTTCTTTTAGGAACTGCCTTCTTTTTGAGTGGGCAAGTTGCTAGTGCTGATGAGGTAAATGTTTCAGAAACATTGCTCACCTCCGTAGTATCTGTTAGTCCAGAAAGTTCAACAAGTACATCGGAATCTTCAGTACCAAGAACTTCTGAATCAAAACCAACAGTAGCAGATAAGTCTGCTCTATCACCAGAAACTGCCGATTCAAAACCAACAGTAGCTGATAAAGCTGTTGTAACACCAGAAACAACTGAAGTTTCTTCAGATTCTGAAAAAGTTGCAACAGAAAGTCCAAAATCTGAGAAATCAGAAGTATCAGCTAAAGAATCAAGTGAAGATACGGCAAAAACAACTGAAGGTAAAGCTGAAGTTGAAGTTGCTGAAAAAGATGATAAGTCTACTGATAAAGCTCCAGCTGAAGCACGCCGTTCAACACGTACACGTCGAGCTACTTCAGAAAATAAACGTGAAGTATCAAATTGGAGTGAGTTTGTTTCAGCCTTAGAGGATGGAAATGTCAGCGAAATCACTGTAAATGGTGATGTTGTAGCTCAAGGTGATAATGGTAATACCGACAATGGACGTTCAGGATCTGTTGACCGTAGGACTACTATTCATGCACAATCTCGCCCAGTTACGATCCAAGGTAAGGACGGCAATGCTCGTCTAGATCTTTTGTCGCATACTTTGGAATTGACAGGAGCTAGCTGGGAACTAAATCTTAAAAACCTTAAAATAGCGACTGCTAATTCTAAAGGTCCGATTGATTTATCAAGTACCAGTGGGTCAAATACAGTAACCTTTGAAAACGTGACAAGTGTTGGTTCATCACTTTATGGTGGTGGTGGTAACACCCATGTTGTTATCAAAGGAACTACAACTTCAACAGTTAGTGACAGTTATCAAGCTGCAAATGGTCAAACTCAACACGTACAACGCAATGTTGGAGCTGCTGGCCGTTCAGACCAACGTCGTGAGTCAAATATTCACGATGCTAAATCTGTAACAGTTGCTGAGGGAGCTAGTTTAACGCTTAATCGCTCTTCTCAAGGGGATGCTATCACTCTTGAAAGTGGAGCTAAGGTCAGTGTAAAAGATAAAGGTAGCCTTACTATTAACATGAACACTGACAATCGATCTGAAAATGCTCGCTACCATAATGCTGGTATTTTCATGGCTGATAGTGGGACCGTGGAAACTGGTAAGGATTCTAAGTTAGTCTTGAATACTAGTATCGGACAAGGGATTTCAATTGGTGTAAATCGTCCAGCTGATGGTATCACTGATAAGGATCGTTACGGTGGATATGTTGCAGGTAACCACGGTAGAAAAAATGGACCGAGTCGAGTTCTTATTGGCGATGGTGGAACTTTTGAATTTCATGGCCGTGATGGGATTATGATGGGAAATCACTCAGAACTTGTCACAGGTCAAAATGCCAAAGTTCGCTTTGAAAATAAAGGTCGTGGTGTTGCCCTTGATTTCGGAAATGATTCAAGAGTAGTCTTTGGAAAACATTCAAACAATACCTTCCATTCTGTAGGCAAAGGGCCTAAGAGCGGCGGTGGTCCGTCTGGAAGTTATGACGGATATAACTATATCGGTCTAAATGAGAACGGTAAGATTCTTGTAGATGACTTTGCTACTTTCCGTGTGCAAATGGACAATCGTGGAGATAATGCCTGGGATGATGTGATTTCCCTTGATTCTAGGAATGGTCGCAAGAGTGAACCAGTTTTTCAAGCGAATAAGGGTTCTATTGTAGATATTCGAGATGATAATACTAACTACTATGCTGAGTTGATATCTGTGGCGCTAGGTAATAGTTCAAATACCTTCTTCCAGTTCAACAATCCCCTTTATGTTTCCTTTATGAGATACACAAAATCAGATGGTACATCAGCAGGTGAAATTACCGGGAAACTACCAATAACTATTCCTCAAGGGAACAATCCACAGGATATTGGCCACGGAAATATTCTTTATATCTCAAATAAATTAGAAGCTTCAGGGAACCGAATCGAATTTAATGGTCCAACAAATAATGCAGGTGTTGGGACCTATACGGTTTATTCCATGAACAAGGATGGTAGGGATGCACAAAGTCATAATAAACAGAGTTCTGTTTGGATGAATATCCAGGGCGGATCTATGTCTATTGCTGGTTTCCAAAATAATAGAGCACACATAGAACCTGCTAATGCCACATCTGTACCAACAGGTTCTTCTACTGGGGGAGTTGTTGCCACAGATAGGACTTATGGTATTGACCCGGTAGGTGATAACCGTCAAAATATTTGGGTATCAAATGGATCAAAAATCAACCCTACTGGTGTTCATAAAAATGTCATCAAATATGTTTACGAAGATGGAACTCCAGTTAAAGAAGATGTTATCCAGTCATCAGATTGGAAGCGTACTTTGGATGTCTCTATTGACCAAGAAGGCTTTAAAAAGATTTTAAAAAATTCAAGTGTCAGCAATGGTGATGAATTCTTAGCAGCCTATAGTAAAGCGAAGTATCACATTTCTGATATTGATGGAGATAACATAGCTGATACAGGCTGGAAAGAAGACGGAACAAATTCTGGTACCTATAATTATGGTACTATCGCTTCGCCAAAACTAAAAGGCTATAAACCAGAAATTCTATCAACTAATGTTCCAGGATTAGAAGCTGGGGCTAAAGCTGATTCAGTTTCTGTTTCATATGATTCAAGCAATGCAACAGACACACTTATTGAAACTCAAGCAGGTAAACGCACCGTTTCAGAAACTTATTGGCGCAATATTGTAGCCAAGTCTGATTTGGGTACATACGAAACAGTCGTTGTCTATAAGAAAGTAAAACAAAAAGCTACTGTCAAATATATTGATACAAGTGCTAACAACAAGGAGTTGGCAAAAGATACAGTTGAAGGTGCAGCTGGTGAAACTATTGCCTACTCAACTGAAGCTAAGATTGCTGATTTTGTTAATAAGGGTTACAAACTTGTAGACGATGGATTCAAAAAGGCCTCTGAAGATCAAAAGAAATTTGATGATGATGAAAACATTGATCAAGAATTCGTAGTTAGATTAGAACACGATGTAACTCCAGTTGGACCAAATAATCCACATAAACCAACAGAGCCAATCAATCCAAATGATCCAAAGAGTCCAAGATACCCTGCGGAAAATCAATGGAAGAAAGATGTAACGTCAACTGTTCATTATGTGGTATCAGACGGTAAGGCAACTGCCCCAGCTGATAAGGTTCAAAATGCACAATGGACACGTACCTTAAATGTTGATAAGGTGACAGGTGAAGTTCTTAACCCTACTGAACCATGGGCAGCGAATAAGGCTAACTATGATGCAGTTCCAACACCAGGATTGACAGGTTACTACGCTGATAAAGCAAGTGTTGCTTCTAAGACAGTTACTCAAGAAAATCTTGAAGAAACTGTAACTTACAGACCACTTGGGAAATTGGTTCCAAAACCAGAGACACCAAATGATCCGAACTTCCCATCAACACCAGAAGTGCCGTATCCAAATGATCCAAACTATCCAACGAAACCAGGTCAACCAGTTGTGCCTAATGTACCAGGCTACAAACCATACTTGCCAGATCCAAACTATCCAACGAAACCAGGTGAACCAGGTAGACCAGTAGAACCAGGAAAACCAATCACTCCTGAAAATCCAGGTAAAGATACGCCGATTATCTACCGCAAGGCGGATCAAAAAGCTATTATCAAGTATGTTGATACCAGTGCTAATAATAAGGAATTAGCAAAAGATGAAGTTTCTGGTAAATCGTATGAAGCCATTAACTACTCAACTGCAGACAAGATCAAGAAATACCAAGATCGTGGCTATGTTCTTGTAAGTGATGGATTCCCAGCAGGAGCTACCTATGACAAGGATGAATCAGTTGATCAAGAATTCGTAGTTACCTTGAAACATGGTGAAACACCAGTTGGACCAAACGATCCACATAATCCAACAGATCCAATCAATCCAAATGATCCAAACAGTCCTAAATACCCTGCGAAAGATCAATGGACCAAAGATGTAACATCAACAGTTCATTATGTGGTATCAGACGGTAAGGCAACTGCCCCAGCTGACAATGTTCAAAATGCACAATGGACACGCACCTTAACACTTGATAAGGTGACAGGTAAAGTTCTTAACCCTACTGAACCATGGGCAGCGAATAAGGCTAACTATGATGCAGTTCCAACACCAAGTTTGACAGGTTACTACGCTGATAAAGCAAGTGTTGCTTCTAAGACAGTCACTGAGGAAAATCTTGAAGAAACTGTAACTTATAGACCACTTGGAAACTTGGTTCCAAAACCGGAGAAACCAAACGATCCAAACTTCCCATCAACACCAGAAGTGAAGTATCCAAATGATCCAACGGATCCAACCAAACCAGGTAAACCAGTTGTTCCAGATGTACCAGGCTACAAACCATACTTGCCAGATCCAAAAGATCCAAGCAAACCAGGTAAACCAGTAGAACCAGGAAAACCTGTAACACCGGATAAACCAGGTGAAGATACGCCAATCATCTATGTACCAAAAACAACTGAAGTTACAAAACCAACTAAACAAACTGTTAAGTACACAAGTACAGATGGTAAAGCTCAGGTACCTTCAGATAAGATTCAAAATGACTATACTTTCACAGGTAAGAAGAATCAAGCTGATGGTACAACAACATGGACTGAAAACAGTCATACTTACGGTAGGGAAAGTGTTCCAGTAGTTTCTGGTTACTACGCTGACAAGTCTGAAGCAGGTAGTAAAACAGTCACTCCAACCAATCCTAATGCTGAAGATGTTGTAACTTATAAACCACTTGGTAAGATTATTCAAGTAGATGAATCAGGAAATGTTATTCCAGGTTCAGTATCTAAGACTTATGAAAATAACCCATTGAATCCTAAAGAAGCAGCAGAAACTAAAATTCCAGATGCACCAACAGGATATGTGATTAAGGAGGAACAACCACAAGCATGGGGTTACAATATTGTTGATAAAACTATTGAACCAAATGATGAAAGTGATCCAGATCGAATTTCACAAGATACGAAGATTGTTTATGTTAAGGCAGACCAAAAAGCAGTGATCAAGTACGTTGACCAAACAACAGGTCAAACCCTTGCCAATGATCAAGTCGGTGGTAAATCAGGTGAGGCAATCAATTACTCAACTGCGGATAAGATCAAGTACTATGAAGATCGTGGCTATGTTC
>NZ_JASHAQ010000034.1:0-7950 GCF_047465035.1 Streptococcus infantis | reverse complement strand
CTGGTACTTTACCGTCTGGTAATTCACTGTTTGGTACTGTACCTTTACCGTCTTCACCGATTGTGACTGTGATTGGGTTACCATCTTTACCTGGGATTTCTACCTTAGTTCCTGGTGGGTATGTTGATCCATCTGGTTTCTTAGGTGTTACTGTAACCTCACCTGTCTTAGGATCTTGTTCAACATCTAGTGTTGGTGTCTTACGAGCTGGTGTTGTTACATCTACTGGTTGTGATGGTTTCTTGTTAGGTTCGGTTACTGTTCCTGTACCTGGGACATCTTTCTTAGGAAGGTTGTCATTTGGTACTTCACCTGAACCATTGTCGCCAATTGTAACTTCGATTGGTGTGCCATTTTCACCTGGAATTTCTACCGTAGTTCCTGGTGGGTATGTTGAACCGTCTGGTTTCTTAGGTGTTACAATCGCATTTCCATTTGGTTGTTGAGTAATTTCAATCTTACCTGGTTTTTCAGTTACTGGTGTTTCTGGTGTTACCTTAGCTGGAGTTTCTACTGGAACTTCAACTGCTGGTTGACCTGGTTCTGTAATCTTACCTGTACCTGGGACATCTGTCTTAGGAAGTTTGTCATTTGGTACTTTACCTTTACCATCTTCACCAATTGTAACAGTGATTGGGTTTCCATCTTCACCTGGGATTTCTACCGTAGTGCCTGGTGGGAATGTTGAGCCATCTGGTCTCTTCGGTGTTACTGTTACATCACCTGTCTTAGGATCTTGTTCAACATCTAATGTTGGTGTCTTATGTGCTGGTGTTTCAACTGGAACTTCTTCCGTTGGTTTACCTGGTTCTGTAATCTTACCTGTTCCTGGTACTTTTCCTTCTGGTAATTCACTGTTTGGTACTTTACCTTTACCATCTTCACCAATTGTAACAGTGATTGGGTTACCATCTTTACCCGGGATTTCTACCTTAGTTCCTGGTGGGTATGTTGAGCCATCTGGTTTCTTAGGTGTTACTGTAACGTCACCTGTCTTAGGATCTTGTTCAACATCTACTGTTGGTGTCTTACGAGCTGGTGTTGTTACATCCACTGGTTGTGATGGTTTCTTGTTAGGTTCGGTTACTTTACCTGTACCTGGAACATCTTTCTTAGGAAGGTTGTCATTTGGTACTTCACCTGAACCATTGTCGCCAATTGTTACAGTGATTGGTGTTCCATTTTCACCTGGAATTTCTACCTTAGTTCCTGGTGGGTATGTTGAACCATCTGGTTTCTTAGGTGTTACTACTGCATCACCATTTGGTTTGCGTGTGATTTCAATCTCGCTTGGTGTTTCAGTTGTTGGTGTTGCTGGTGTTACCTTAGCTGGAGTTTCTACTGGAACTTCAACTGTTGGTTGACCTGGTTCAGTAATCTTAGCTGTACCTGGTACTTTACCGTCTGGTAGGTCACTGTTTGGTACTTTACCTTTACCATCTTCACCGATTGTAACAGTGATTGGGTTACCATCTTTACCCGGGATTTCTACCTTAGTTCCTGGTGGGAATGTTGAACCATCTGGTTTCTTAGGTGTTACTGTAACGTCACCTGTCTTAGGATCTTGTTCAACATCTACTGTTGGTGTCTTACGAGCTGGTGTTGTTACATCTACCGGTTGTGATGGTTTCTTGTTCGGTTCGGTTACTGTTCCTGTACCTGGGACATCTGTCTTAGGAAGGTTGTCATTTGGTACTTCACCTGAACCATTGTCGCCAATTGTGACTGTGATTGTAGTTGGGTTTCCATCTTTATCTTTACTTGGAATTTCTACCGTAGTTCCTGGTAGGTATGGTTTTCCATCTGGTTTCTTAGGCGTTACAATCGCATCACCATTTGGTTTACGTGTGATTTCAATCTCACTTGGTGTTTCAGTTGTTGGGGTATTTGGTGTTACCTTACCTGGTGTTGTTACTGGAACTTCAACAGCTGGTTTACCTGGTTCAGTAATCTTACCTGTACCTGGGACATCTTTCTTAGGAAGTTTGTCATTTGGTACTTTACCTTTACCATCTTCACCAATTGTAACAGTGATTGGGTTTCCATCTTTACCTGGGATTTCTACCTTAGTTCCTGGTGGGAATGTTGAGCCATCTGGTCTCTTCGGTGTTACTGTTACATCACCTGTCTTAGGATCTTGTTCAACATCTAATGTTGGTGTCTTATGTGCTGGTGTTTCAACTGGAACTTCTTCCGTTGGTTTACCTGGTTCTGTAATCTTACCTGTTCCTGGGACTTTTCCTTCTGGTAATTCACTATTTGGTACTTCACCTGAACCATTGTCGCCAATTGTGACTGTGATTGTAGTTGGGTTTCCATCTTTATCTTTACTTGGAATTTCTACCTTAGTTCCTGGTGGGTATGTTGAGCCATCTGGTCTCTTCGGTGTTACTGTAACGTCACCTGTATTAGGATCTTGATCCAACTCTAGTGTTGGTGTAAGTTTTTCTGGTGGTGTTACTGTTACTTTTACAGGTACTTCTTCTTCTGATCCATCTGGGTATCTTACGAGAACTTTGCCTGTTACTTCTTCACCTGGAGTCTTATCTGCTGGAATGGTTACAGTGACTTTACCATCTTTATCTACTGTGATTCCTGGTGTGCCACTTGTGTAAGTTGTTCCATCTGGAATTTTCTTACCATTCGCTTCTTTTACTGGAATCTCTACTGATGTTCCTGGTTTGCCACTTCCATCGTCATACTTAGGTGTGTAATCATCTTTATCTTGGTTAGTTACTGTTACTTTTACAGGTACTTCTTCTTCTGATCCATCTGGGTATCTTACGAGAACTTTGCCTGTTACTTCTTCACCTGGAGTCTTATCTGATGGAATGGTTACAGTGACTTTACCATCTTTATCTACTGTGATTCCTGGTGTGCCACTTGTGTAAGTTGTTCCATCTGGAATTTTCTTACCGTTCGCTTCTTTTACTGGAATCTCTACTGATGTTCCTGGTTTGCCACTTCCATCGTCATACTTAGGTGTGTAATCATCTTTATCACGATTAGTTACTGTTACTTTTACAGGGACTTCTTCTTCTGATCCATCTGGGTATCTTACGAGAACTTTTCCTGTTACTTCTTCACCTGGAGTCTTATCTGCTGGAATGGTTACAGTGACTTTACCATCTTTATCTACTGTGATTCCTGGTGTGCCACTTGTGTAAGTTGTTCCATCTGGAATTTTCTTACCATTCGCTTCTTTTACTGGAATCTCTACTGATGTTCCTGGTTTGCCACTTCCATCGTCATACTTAGGTGTGTAATCATCTTTATTTGGACGTCCTACGACTACTGGAACATTTACTGTATCATGTGAACCATCTGGGTATGTAACTTTAACTACAGCATTTCCTACATTACCTGATGTTTTTGTTGACGGTTTGCTTTCTACCGTTAAAGTTCCTGGACCAAAGTTTTGTACTTTTGCCTTCACTTCATCATCTGTAATGTTATGGTTATACGGAACTGTTAATGTTTCGCCTGTTGGATTGTATTTGTCAGTTTGATCCTGAACAGTGATTCTTATTGTTTTTGTTGATGGCGTATTGTTCTTATCGTACGCTGTAATTTTTACAGTATAGAATCCTGTCTTAGCGTTCGTAGTTCCTGTAATTTGGCCATTTTCGTATTTTAATCCTTGTGGTAAATTGCTTACCTGAATTGGATTATTATCACGCATTCCAACACCACCTGTATTATCTACAGCTGTTACAGGGATTGGAGTAATTGGTTCGTTTTTAGTTACCGTTGCGCTTTCTGCTGTAATTGTTGGGCCTGTTACGTCTTTTACTGTAACTGGTACATTTACAGTATCACTTGATCCATCTGGATATGTAACTTTAACTACAGCATTACCTGCATCTCCTGCTGTTGCAGTTGAAGTTGGTTTGCTTTCTACTGTTAATGTTCCAGGGCCAAAGTTTTGTACTTTTGCTTTTACTGCTTCATCTGTAATTGCTTGACCTTGGTTTACTGTCAATGAATCGCCTGTTGGATTGTATTTGTCAGCTTGATCTTGAACAGTAATTCTGATTGATTTTTCTGAAGCATTATTATTTTTATCATATGCTTTGATTTTTACAGTATAGTAACCTGTCTTAGCGTTCGTAGTTCCTGTAATTTGACCCTTTTCATATTTCAATCCTTGTGGTAAATTGCTTACCTCTATTGGATTATTATCGCGCATTCCAACCCCACCTGTATTATCTACAGCTGTTACTGGAATTGGCGTGATTGGTTCGTTTTTAGTTACTGTCGCGCTTTCCGCTGCAATTGTTGGTGGAATCTTGTCACTCGGCGTTACTTCGAAAGTAAATGTTACATCATTAGCTTTATTGCCTGCATTATCAGTAGCTTTAAAAGTAATTGTATTAGTCTTACCAACATCTTCTGCTGTTGTTGTAATCGTAATAGTTCTTACTTTTTCGGTATCAGTATCTTTCACGTTAGTTGCACTAGCTTGTGAATTAACCAATCTACTACCATATTTTGTTGTGAAATCATCAGCATTAAGATTAACATGTTTATCATCTCTTGCTGTTACTGTGAATGTTACAGTTTGTCCTTCAACTACTGTTTGCTTAGCTGGTGAAATTTCTAATGTTGGAGCTTGTGTGTCTGGTGCTTCTGTTGGAGTAACTGGCTCACTTTTATCAGAAGTTACTGTTCCACCATTATTTACAACTGTTGCAGCTGTAATAGGTTTTCCTGGTAGAGCTCCTGTAACTGTAACTGTCGCAGTTTCTCCATTAGTTGTTCCAGTTCCGATAACTGTATCACCATCGTAAAGGTTAACTGTCGAACCGTTTGGCACTCCACTTCCAACATTAACCGTAATTTGTTGACCTGTTAAACCTTTTTTGTTAGCAACAGCTGTTGTAATAGCTGGTTTTTTAGGTTTAACGATTAATGTAACTGTTCCATCTGAACCTGAATTAGCGTCAGTTGATTTAGAGCCGTCTTTATAAGTGGCAATAGAAGTATACTTGAATACTCCGGCTTGCGCTGTACTTGGTGAATTATCACCTGCCCAACTCCAGCTCATACCTGAAGGGAAAGTTCCGTCTTTTCCATGTTTAACATAACCTGAAGATACAGGATTTATTGGGTCTCCTGCGTAATCTCCTACTGTTTTTGTAACTGTTAAACCTTGAATTGGGTCTTTTGGTGCCTCTGGGTCTGCTTGTAAACTAGTGCCTGTTGCCCCCATAATATAGGACTGATTAGTAGTTCTTCCGTATGTCACTGAGGCTGCATAAACACGACCATATTGAGCTGCTTCTTCAGCAGTAACATCATCTCTTAGTCTAACCTTGGCATGCATGTGCATTGCATAATCGGAACTTTCTTGTCCAGTCTTAACTCCAAAATAATATGATGCCCCTGGATAGCCACCGTTTTTATTTTTTGTAAGAGTATTTAAGACAGGGTCTTTCTCGTTGTTTTTGAAGACAGACCATCTTTGGTTATCACGAGTTACCCCAGAAGATGGATCATAGATTGTTCGTTTATCACCATTAAAGATATTATAGTTCTGTTCCCATACTTTAGATGTAGGTATATAGGCTGTATTTCCATATGGAGTAAAGCCTTGGAACCCATCAGAAAGTCTTCTACCACCAGTATTTTGGTAACGTGTAAAACTCAAATCTTTCACCGTGTTAGACGAGTGCATGATATTAAAAGGAGCTTGGAAATAATATTCTTGCTGATATGAAGCCTTTGTCATCCTTTTTCCATCGTTATTGAAGAAGACATCATAGACGATCCATTTTCCTTCGCTATCTTGTACATAGGTTGCTTTAATATCAGTCTTATTTTTAGTGAATTCTGGATTATCATTTATTGTTTTTTGCCCACCGTTCTCTTTCGGATCGACAGAAGCAAAATACTTGATATTGGTTAAAGCACCTTGATTAATTTGACCATTTGCTCTAAAACCTGTTCCCTGTCCCATACTTTGACCATTACGTGGATCATGAGAACCTGAAGTCAAACGATTACGTGCGATCATAACAGAGCTTTCGTTACGTTTGATGACACGATTCATATCCTCAACATCACGAAGGCTAACTTCTACACCACCAAATGCAGACTTGGCTACGGCAACTTGGGCGATAGCTTTCTCCAAGATTTCACGTGTCAAGTCATTCTCAGGTGTTTGGGCGATAGTCTGCTCCAAACGTTCAATAGATAATTTGAGACTAGCTTTAGCTTTTTCCAGTTGCTCAGCATTGGTATTTTCTGAAGTTTCTTCAGACTTAGCTGAAATTTCTGAAGTTGGCTTCGCTACTTCTGGCTTAATTTCCGAAGTTACTTCCTGTGTGCTTTCGTCATTTTTATCTGCTTTGACTTGAGGAATTTCCACTGCTCGTAGCTGGTCCAAAACATTGGTCAAGCGAGCTGCCAAGGCATCCACTTCTTCCTGACTCACTTTTGAATCAGCAAGAGTCTGTTCAGCCTTGACAAGTTCTTCCTTGGCACTGACTAAAAGATCTGTATTCGCAGTTTCCTTGACGTGAAGCTGATCTTGGAGCTGTGTCACAAGCTGACTTGCAACAGCCGTATCCACTTTTACAGAACTAGTAGGCTCTTCCTTATCCTGCGATGCTAGCGAACTAGTATCTTGAGTTAAAGCCTCTACATGAGGTTGGTCGACAGGTGTTACGCTATCCGCACTAACGACGCGCGCACCCAAAAACATCAGTGCTGCAACAGCAACTGAAGCCGCACCAAAGCTATATTTACGAATAGAAAAGCGTAAAACTTTTTCTCGTTTTTGGCGTTCAATACGACTCATGGATGATTTTTTATCCATTCTATTATCTCCTTTTTTTGAATTTGCTCACCTGAAACACATATTGTTTATATTTACATATTGTTTATATTCACAGGCAAAGCTATCCAAGTATAATTTTATACTTTTTATTGGGAATATGCAAACTATTTATCGCTTAAATCAAACTTTTTTCAGTTTTTATGCATCTAAAACATTTATATAGTATTTATACTTGATTCACCCTCTAATTTTCTTCGGTATTATTGAATCATCTTGATACTTTTCATTCTTCAAACTATTAAAAATGAATCATATTTAAAATATCACTCAAACGATTGGCATTATTATCGGCGCTTCATTTTATTGTTTTTGTATTCTTTTGCCTTTAAAGTTTGTTTTATTTTAAAAAATTCGAAATAAATTGTATATAAGTTATTTACCTTTTATCCTTCTAAATAAAACTGGAGTTTTTCCTTTCTGTAGAATAAATCCGTTGTAGCTTATCGTATTAGTTGTTTCATAGTACAATACATTTCTCGAGGATAACGAATGGTAAGTGCTCAATACCCCCAAAATAAAAGTGCTGAGTCGGTCAATTAAGCTCTAAAACTCATCTTAAAACAGCATCAAATTCTTTCCATCATGGCAGACAATGGAGCCGAATTCAACCGCTTGGCTGATGTGTTTTCTAAGGAGCATATCTACTATACACATCCCTATGCCTCTTAGGAAAGGGGAACTAATGAGAATCACAACTGACTCATTCGTAGATGGTTACCTAAGGGAGCTATAGTAGATTGAACTTAAAATAGTACACTACGGATTCTAAAACATTTTTAAAAATTATTTTGACTTTCCTAACCTCTTTGTTCATATCTTGTTTCAATAAACTTTAAGAAACGACTTCCAAAAAAGTCGCATTTATCGAAAAATGGATTAATAACTATCCTAAAATATGGAGAGGACAACGATTGCCCTCTCCATATTTTAGCTTTTATTTAACCCACTACAGTTGACAAGGAGCCCAAAAAGCGAACAATACTGGCTCTATAATATTTGTAGTGGGTAAATCCCCTATAGATATTATGGAGCCTATTTTGTTGTAGAAAAAAAGTTCCATAAGATCTATAATGAAAAGCGACCAAACTCTCATTAGAAAGAATCATATG
>NZ_JASHAQ010000033.1:0-9699 GCF_047465035.1 Streptococcus infantis | reverse complement strand
ACAACAGTAGAGTTCAAGACACCAGTAGACACAACTACACCAGGTGATAAAGGAACTACAGTCGTTGTGACTTACCCAGATGGTTCTAAGGATGAAGTACCAGTTAAAGTAACTGTAAAAGATCCAACTAATAAAGTCGTTAAAGATCCATCAGTAACCCCAGTTACAGATCCAAGCAACTTGACTGACGCCGAAAAAGCTAAAGTAGCCGACGAAGTTAAGAAAGCTAACCCAACCGCGAAAGATATCAAGGTTAACAATGATGGATCAGTAGTTGTAACCTTTGAAGATGGTACAACAGCTGTTATTCCAGCCGATAAGACAGTTAAGAAATCATCAGATAAAGTTAAGGAATCAGATGGAGTTAAGAATCCATCAGTAACCCCAGTTACAGATCCAAGCAACTTGACTGACGCCGAAAAAGCTAAAGTAGCCGACGAAGTTAAGAAAGCTAACCCAACCGCGAAAGATATTAAGGTTAACAATGATGGATCAGTAGTTGTAACCTTTGAAGATGGTTCAGTAGCAGTCATTCCAGCTGAAAAAGCTGTTACAGCTGCTAACCAAGATTCACCTGCTCAAGCACCAGCTAAGAAAGCAGGAGCGAAAGAATTGCCAAATACTGGTACAGAACAATCTAGCGCTTCACTTGCTTTAGCACTTCTTGCAGCAGCAACAGGCGGACTCCTCTTCGCTAAAAAACGTGAGGAAGAAGAGTAAGAAATTACTCAAATAAAGCAAAACTGAGAATCTCAATTCTATGAATTTGCTAGAAAAACCGTAAGAAGAAATTCTTACGGTTTTTTTGATGGATAATGATTAGGAGAAAGGGGAAATGTCAGTCTTACAGATCTTTAAAATGCTAAAAATTCAATTGAATAGCTGTTCAATGTATAGTTGATTGAAATAAGATGTGAACAAAGAGGTTAGGAAAGTCAAATTAATTTCTAAAAATGTTTTAGAATTTATATTGTACTACTCTAAGTTCAATCCACTATATATGCTATTTTTCCCATAGAAGAAAAGTTAATGTTGCCATCTTTCAAGTGTCTTGATGTAACATTGTAAACTTGTATGATGACAGAAAAAACGTTGATATCATCAACGTTTGAAACATAGGAACACCTCACAACTCTTCTTGCCTCTATTATACGACTTTACACAAAGAAAAGCCCTTGGAAACTTGACTTCCAAGGACTTTGTCTTCGTTCTAACGTTGAGAACATCAACGTTTTTTTAATATAATGGAGCCGGTGGGAGTCGAACCCACGTCCAAACACCTGCTAACATATTTGTCTACGACCATAGGTTATGTATTGTTTTAACAGCCCCTCGACACATAACTCAAGCCTAGGAACTGCGAGTCTATAAATCTCTTATCAAACTGCTAGACAAAGCCTGATCGTATCTCGCTAATAATAAGACCTGTCATCAGACACGAGCAATCCGAATCGGGTCACGCCTGCTGGTTTTTAGGCAGCTAGAGCGTAAGAAGTGTTATTTTTTGCAGTTATATTTAACTGGGCGTTTACGTCGCCACACGAGTCGCAAAATATGCCTCATAATGCCTGTCGAATCCGTAACGACCCCAAAAGACAATACAACTATTATACCTTATCTATTGGGAAAATGCAAAAACTGAGTAAAGATTAGCATTTGCTTTGTTTTTAGTGCTTGTCTGATACTCTAAGGGCTAAATATTTTTGCTACTTGTAAGAAATAATTGGGAAGGTTTATGGAGAAAGAGATGGTCTGAGCTGTAGAGTATTTGACTTGTTATTTCCGAGAAACCTTGTTGGCTGAGGCTTTCTTCAAGTTCAGAAATGATAAAACCGTGTGTCTCTCCAGCTGGTAGAGTAAAATCAGCAATAAAGAGTTGTCCGCCATGAGTCAAATGTTCCTTGAACATAGATAGACTGTCATCAAGATTAGGCATATGATGAAGAACTCGACTGACGATAATAAGGTCGAACTCTTCTTCAAGTGGTTCAAGTAATAAATCCTGTTGAATCAAGTATAGGTTTGCAAGCTTTTGACTTTCAATTTTGAGACGAGCTTGCGCAAGCATCTTGTCTGCAATATCAACCAAGGTCACTGATTTAGCTTGTTTGGCAAGAGGAAGGGCGATAAGGCCAGTTCCGCCACCAAAGTCTAGGATTGATTTGTTTGACAAATCAGGCACTTGTTTTATTAGATGCTGGTAAACAAGATCGGCCAGAAATTGATTTTTTGGAGAATCAAATGATTCTGCTCGATGATTAAAATGATGTTCCATATTTCTAGTCTAGCATAGAGTTTGTCAGTTTAACATTTCCTAGCTTATTTTCTAGTAAAGAAATAAGCAAAAAGATTTCTCTCAAAAGGCGGTGGGACAGAAATCGATAGACAAAGTCTCAATTTCGTAGTCCCAGCCCCGCGAGGATGATTAGGAGCATTTTGGAGTCTAAAAGACGAACAAAAAGTTCAATCAGCTACCGCGTCAATGTTTGATTGTTAATAAAAAGTGAGGTCGGGATTTTTTGTCCCAACCTCTTGTTATTCTGCAGCTTGTTGCCAATGTTTTGCTAGAGTCCGTGAAAGGCTTGAAATAGCTAGGTTGAAGCTGAAGTAGATTAGAGCGATCAGGATATATAAGCTGAAAACCTGTTCCGGTTCAAAGTATCGGCCCATGAGAATTTGACTGGCACCAAAAAGCTCTTGGAGGGCGATTACAGAGTATAGAAGACTGGTATCCTTAATCACTGTTACAAATTGAGAGATGATGGCAGGGAGCATCTTGCGGATGGCTTGCGGTAGGATGATGTGATAGAGGATTTGGCGATAGGAGAAACCTTGTGCCATTCCTGCCTCGTATTGTCCTTGATCCACTGCATTAAGACCACCTCGGATAATTTCAGCCAGAGCTGCAGATGTAAAGAGAGTAAAGGCGGTGATTCCAGCTGGGGTAGATTTCATTTTAAAGACTAAAAAAATAGTGAAAATCCATAGTAAATTAGGAACATTTCGGACAAATTCAATGTAGACACTAGCAAGGATTCGTAATAGGGTGTTTTTTCCATTACGCATGACAGCGAGGATGGTTCCAATCAGTGTTGAAAGCGTGATAGCAATCAAAGAGATATAGAGGGTTAGACCAAAACCTTTTAAAATAAAGATGAGGTTGTCTAGACTGAGAACTTCAAGAATACTTTCCATAAAAACCTCCTAAAGTGAATAAGCTTTTTTGTTAGCTTGCTCCATTTTTCGTCCAAATTGGGCTACAGGGAAGCAGAGGGCAAAGTAGAAGAAGGCAGCACCTAAAAAGGCTGGGATGTAGTTGCCGTTGAGTGCGGACCAAGATTTGGTGACAAACATAAGATCAACTCCAGAAATGATAGCTACTGTCGAAGTATTCTTAATCAGGTTGACGACTTGGTTGGTCAAGGGAGGGAGAATGATGCGAAAAGCCTGCGGTAAGATAATCAGGCGCATTGCGTTTGCATAGGTGAATCCTTGAGAAAGGGCGGCTTCGAGTTGGCCTCTAGGGATAGACTGAATTCCTGATCGAATGACCTCGGCGATATAGGCACCGTGGTAGAGTCCGACGCAAAGAACGGCAGTCCAGTAGATAGGAATCATGATAGTATGGTTACTAATCAGAGGCAAGCCGTAAAAGACAATAACGAACTGAACTAGGAGAGGGGTGTTTTGATAAAATTCGACAAAGATACGAGACAAGATCCGTAAACTACCATGTTTGCTAGTGGATAAGGTACCAAATAGGATGCCCAATAGCATGGCTAGGGTAAAAGAACCTAGAGCAATAGCTATAGTAAAGAGAAATCCGTTAAAAAATTGACCAAAATGTTGAAAATAAGCTGTCCAAGATGATAAATCTATCATGTAGCTACCTCCTTATTCTGCTGAGTGTTTGGAAGGTTTGAGATTGTAGCGACCGTATAACTCCTGCAAGGTCCCATCCTGACTCCATTTGACAACCAATTGATCTAGGTAGTCATTCAGTTGCGTGTTTGATTTTTTGGTTACAATACCATAGTCAGAAGGTTTGAAGCTATCGTCAAGTAGTTCAGTTCTTTTGCTGGTATACCCGGAAAGGATAGAACGGTCTACTGAGAAGGCATCAATCCGATGGGCGTGGAGGGAGGTGATCAATTCAGGATAAGAGCCGAGTTCGACAAATTTAAAGGATAGTCCTTTTTTATTACCTAGCTCTGTAATCAGCTTTTGGGTGATGGATCCTTGTGCGACTCCAATGGTTTTTCCGTTTAAATCTTCAATATCTTTAATCTTACCTGATTTATTTACCAAAAATCCACAGGCGTCTGTATAGTAAGGGCTGGTGAAGTTGTAGAGTTTTTTTCGTTCGTCAGTAATTGTGAAGGTGGCGATATCCATATCCACTTGTTCGTTGTCTAACAGAGGACCTCGAGTTTGAGCAGTAACTGGAACGTAGCGGACCTTGACCTTGAGTTGATCTGCAATCAGTTTGGCTAAATCTGTTTCAATACCTGAGAATTCTCCAGTTTTCGGGTTTTTATAGCCGAAATTAGGGACGTCTTGTTTGACGCCAACAACGATTTCTGCCTTTTTTTGGATATCTGAGATGCTGGTATCTGCTTGAACTGATGTCACAAATCCAATGCTTAAAAGACTGGTAACTACTGTTGCAAGAAAGAAATTCTTTTTCATAGGTGTCTCCTTATTTGACCTTATCACTTTCGTGGTTGATAATCTTGCTGAGAAATTGTTGGGCGCGTGGTTCACTTGGGTGATCAAAAAATGCATCCACATCTGTTGTATCGACCAGGACTTGCCCATCTGCCATAAAGATGATGCGATCAGCTACTTTACGAGCGAAGCCCATTTCGTGTGTGACGATGATCATATTCATGCCGTCGTGGGCTAGTTTTTTCATAACAGCTAGGACATCGCCGATTGTTTCGGGGTCGAGAGCTGAGGTTGGTTCGTCAAAGAGGAGGAGTTCAGGTTTCATAGCTAGACCTCTAGCGATAGCTACTCGTTGTTTTTGTCCGCCTGATAAGGTGGCTGGATAGGAATCTTTCTTATCCCACATATTTACAAATTCTAAATATTTTTGCGCAGTTTTTTGAGCCTCTTTGGGATCAATACCCAGTACTTTAATAGGTGCAAGAGTTACATTTTCTAACACAGTCTTATGTGGATAAAGATTAAAATGTTGGAAAACCATACCTACTTCCTTGCGGAGGGGGACCAAATCCTTTTGGCTAGCACCTGCCACTTGGTGTCCGTTTACCAGGAGACTTCCACTATCAATTGCCTCTAGACCATTGATAGTACGGATAAGGGTTGACTTTCCAGAACCAGATGGTCCAAGTAAAACAACAACTTGGCCTTTTTCAAAACGAAGGTTGATATTCTGGAGTGCGTGGTAGTCTCCGTAATACTTTTCAACAGCTTTAAATTCTACTAAAGTCATAATTCTTCTCCTTTGTGTTAGATTTTGTAACATCGATTCTACAACAAAAGCGTTTTCCTGTCAAATGATATTACAAAAAAATTAGTAAAATTTTGATAAAAGCAAAGCAGATAGAGAAAAACTGGAAATCATGTTATAATAAAACAATAGAATCGTAAGAAAGAGTGGATGATTTTTTTGATAATTCCTACTTATAATTGGCAATTTGCTCCGCAAGTTGAGGATGCGGATTTTACAAAGATAGCTAAGAAAGCTGGTTTGGGACCTGAAGTAGCTCGTTTGTTATTTGAACGAGGCATCAAGGATGAAACTAGTCTGAAAAAATTTTTAGAACCTTCTTTGGAGGATTTGCATGATCCCTACCTTTTAAATGATATGGAAAAGGCAGTGGAGCGGATTCGCCATGCTATTGAGCAAGGGGAACTGATTCTCATTTACGGGGACTACGATGCGGATGGGATGACTTCGGCTTCTATTGTTAAGGAGAGTTTAGAACAGTTGGGTGCTGAGTGCCTGATCTATCTTCCTAATCGCTTTACGGACGGCTATGGTCCAAATGCCAGTGTCTACAAATATTTCATTGAACAACAGGGCGTGTCTTTGATTGTGACGGTGGACAATGGTGTGACAGGGCATGAAGTCATTGATTTGGCCCAGTCTATGGGAGTGGACGTCATTGTGACCGACCACCATTCTATGCCTGAGGTTTTACCAGATGCCTATGCTATTATCCATCCTGAACATCCAGGGGCGGACTATCCTTTCAAGCATTTGGCGGGTTGTGGGGTCGCTTTTAAGTTGGCTTGTGCCCTTTTGGAAGAAGTACAGGTTGAGTTGTTAGACTTGGTTGCAATTGGGACAATTGCCGACATGGTCAGCTTGACGGACGAAAATCGCATCATGGTTCAATATGGTCTTGAGGTCTTGCGCAATACTCAGCGAATGGGATTGCAAGAAATGTTTGAAATCGCTGGGATTTCAAGTAGTGATGTGACGGAAGAAACAGTCGGTTTTCAGTTAGCACCTCGTTTAAATGCCTTAGGGCGCTTGGATGATCCCAATCCAGCTATTGATTTGTTGACTGGATTTGACGATGAGGAAGTGCATGAAATCGCCCTTTTGATTCATCAAAAGAATGAAGAACGTAAGGAAATTGTTCAGTCTATTTACGATGAAGCCAAGGGCATGGTGGATCCTGATAAAAGTGTTCAAGTTTTGGCCAAGGAAGGCTGGAATCCAGGAGTTCTTGGAATTGTAGCTGGCCGCTTACTTGAAGAACTAGGTCAGACAGTCATTGTACTGAATATCGAAGATGGAAGCGCCAAGGGGAGTGCTCGAAGCGTAGAAGCAGTCGATATCTTTGAAGCCTTGGACCCGCATCGAGAACTGTTTATTGCCTTTGGTGGTCACGCAGGTGCTGCGGGTATGACCCTTGAAGTGGAAAAGTTGGAAGTCTTGTCTGATGTTTTGGAAGCCTATATCCGAGAAAAAGGTGTAGATGCCCAAGGTAAAAACAATCTATTTTTAGATGAAGAACTGGACTTAGAGACCTTGAGTTTGGAGACGGTGAAAAGTTTTGAACGTCTAGCTCCTTTTGGGATGGATAACCAAAAGCCTGTCTTCTATATTCGAGATTTTCAAGTTGAAAATGCTCGCGTCATGGGGGCTGGTAATGCTCATCTCAAGCTGAAAATTTCCAAAGGTGAGGCCAGTTTTGAGGTAGTCGCTTTTGGTCAAGGGAAATGGGCGACTGAATTCTCACAGACCAAGCAACTGGAACTAGCAGTGACTCTCTCTGTCAACCAATGGAATGGACAAACAACCTTGCAGTTGATGATGGTTGATGCCCGTGTAGAAGGTGTCCAGCTCTTTAACGTCCGTGGTAAGAATGCCCTGTTGCCAGAAGGGGTAGCCGTTTTGGACTTTACGCAAGAGTTACCTGATGTCACCTCTTGTTCAGCTATTGTCGTTAAGAATATCCCTGAGGATATATCCCTCCTTAAGAAAATCTGTCAGGAACAGGAGTTTTCAGCTATTTACTTTAAAAATGATATAGCTAAGGCTTACTACTTGACGGGATATGGAACGAGAGAGCAGTTTGCAAAATTGTATAAAACCATCTATCAGTTCCCGGAGTTTGACATTCGCTATAAACTCAAGGATTTGGCGGCCTATCTCAAGATTGAGCAAATCCTATTAGTCAAAATGATTCAGATATTTGAAGAGCTTGGCTTTGTGACCATTGAAAATGGAGTCATGAGGGTGAATAAAGAGGCTGAAAAGCGTGATATAGCTGAGAGTCAGATTTATCAAAAGCTGAAACAAACTGTTAAAGAGCAAGAAATAATGGCGCTTGGAACAGTTCAGGAAATCTATGATTTCTTAATGGAAAAAAATGAATAGAGATCGAAAGAGTTGGCTTGCTGACTCTTTTTTTGCTATCAAAAACTACATCAATGAAAGGAATTTAGTGCTATGTGAGAGGAGTGAAGGACTGTTGAACCTTGTTGAATAAAGTTAGTCGGAGTAGAAAATGGATAAAGAGAAGAAAAAGAAATTACTGGCAGAGTACAAGCAATAACAGAAGAAAGAATTTGAAGCAAGTTTACCGATAACAAGGGAGATCTTTTTAGATTTGTTTGATTTTTTGGATCAGGAGTTAGAGTCGCTGACTTGTTATGACGCTTTTCTTTTGAAAAAATATGTTTAAAAGTATTTTGGATAAATCCCTTGGTAAAACAAGTGGAAGTTACTTTGAAAAATTACCTTAAAAAATCAAAAACGATTTAACTTGTCAAAGCAGAGGTTTATTGTTATAATAGGTAAGATGGAGGCGTTATGGCACTTAAAAAAGCAAGTCTAGCCTGTGCGGTTTGTGGTTCTAGAAACTATTCGATTAAGATTAGTGGCAATCCAAAACCAACACGCTTAGAAGTAAATAAATTTTGTAAACACTGTGGCAAGTACACCACACACCGAGAAACGAGATAGGAGAAAACGATGCGTTTTATTAAGGACATTTTTAAACTTCTTAAAGAAACAACTTGGCCGACTCGCAAGGAAAGTTGGTTAGATTTTAAATCTATCATGGAATACACTGCTTTCTTTGTAGTGATGATTTATATTTTTGACCAATTGATTGTTAGCGGATTGATTCGTTTTATTAATATTTTTTAAAATAAGCTAAGGAAAAGATCTAGTCGCTGAAATTCTTCAGTTAGGAAAGGAAAAAACATGGATAGTTTTGATAAAGGATGGTTTGTGCTACAAACTTACTCTGGCTACGAAAATAAAGTAAAAGAAAATCTATTGCAACGTGCACAAACATACAATATGCTAGAAAATATTCTACGTGTTGAAATTCCTACACAAACAGTGCAAGTAGAAAAAAATGGAAAGAAAAAAGAAATCGAAGAAAATCGCTTTCCAGGGTATGTTCTTGTAGAAATGGTTATGACCGACGAAGCATGGTTTGTTGTGCGTAACACACCAAACGTAACAGGATTCGTAGGTTCACACGGAAATAGATCAAAACCAACTCCACTTTTGGAACAAGAAATTCGCGATATTTTAGTTTCTATGGGTCAAACTGTCCAAGAATTTGATATTGATGTCGAAGTTGGTCAAACTGTTCGTATTATTGACGGAGCTTTCGCAGATTACACAGGTAAGATCACAGAAATTGATAACAATAAAGTTAAGATGATTATCTCAATGTTTGGTAATGATACAGTTGCAGAAGTAAATCTTAACCAGATTGCAGAACTTTAATCAAAAATATTATCAATATAAAATCACAAACAAAGACAACTGTAGAGACAACGGTTGTCTTTTTATCTCTCATCTGTCTTCCTCAATACTTCCTAATACACCTTGGACTCAAAAAAACACAAAACAGAAACCAAAGCCCCTCTTTCCCCCTTTCTCTGCTTGTAGTATAGCAGAGAAAGGGGGAAAGCAAATGCTTGAAAAGAATTATGAGAAGTTAAAAGGAATTGTTCATAAATGTAGAAAAGACTACTATCTCCACCTGTGGGAGAAAGAGGATTGGGACCAAGAAGGCATGATCTGTCTCCATGAACTTCTAGAAAAGCATCCAGAATTAGTGGAAGAAGAAAAGAAACTCTACGTCTACTTCAAAACAAAATTTCGCAATCGAATCCTTGATAGCGTCAGAAAACAAGAGAGTCAAAAGCGTCGCCTAGACCGGATGGCCTATGAAGAAGTAGGGGAGATTAGCC
>NZ_JASHAQ010000032.1:0-9869 GCF_047465035.1 Streptococcus infantis | reverse complement strand
ATTGGCACAGTAGGTGATGAAGCAGCACCAGTAGTAGAAGTCCCAGAATTCAAGGGTGGCGTTAACGCAGTCGAAGCAGCTGTTCATGAAGTTCCAGAATACACAGGAGCTATTGGTACAGTAGGCGATGAAGCAGCACCAGTAGTGGAAATCCCAGAATACACAGGTGGTGTGAATGGAGCAGAAGCAACTGTTCATGAAGTACCTGAGTTCACTGGTGGCGTTTCTGGTGGAGAAGGGACTATTCACCAAGTTCCAGCATACACAGGTGGTGTCAATGGATCAGAAGGAGCTATCCATGAGGTTCCAGAATTCAAAGATGAGCAGTCACAAATAGCTCTTGCTATGTCACAAGATAAGACCTACCAAGCACCTGCAAGTCATCAATACAAACTCCCAGAGACAGGCACTAAAGAAAATGCTGGCCTTGCAGCCGTTGGTGTTGTAGGAGCACTTCTTGGTATGTTTGCTATGGGAAAGAAAAAAGACGACGAATAAGATGATGTAAAAGCATCTAAGTCATAGAGATTGGATCAAGAGACTAATCTCGAATATAAAAAGCGGACAAAACTAGTTTTCTGATAAACAGAATCTGGTCTTGTTCGCTATTTTTGCTCACACATCAATTGCTAAAAGAAAATCAGAGATGATATTCGATTAAAAATAGAGAGCAAGCTAAGTAGACTTGTCTCAGAAGCATGGTGAGTAAGGAATGGATATACTGAATTGGATTCAGCGCATCTGAGGACTTTGAAAATCTCTTTAAAGTCTACAGGGATAAGCTTTCTTTATCTCCTCAAAAGAGTTATAATAAAGGTGAAAATAGTAGGAGAAGAGGAGGAGATAGGATGGCTTATATTGAAATGAAAAATAGCTATAAGAGGTATCATACTGGTGATACAGAAATCGTAGCTAATCGAGATGTCAACTTCGAGATTGAAAAGGGAGAACTAGTCATTATCCTTGGGGCATCTGGTGCAGGGAAGTCAACCGTTTTAAATATTCTAGGTGGTATGGATACAAACGATGAAGGGCAAGTCTGGGTTGATGGGACTAATATTTCTGACTATACATCCCATCAGAGAACCAACTATCGTAGAGATGACGTTGGCTTTGTCTTTCAATTTTACAACTTGGTTTCTAACTTGACTGCTAAAGAAAATGTCGAGCTAGCTTCAGAAATTGTTGCCGATGCCTTGGATCCAGAACAGGTTCTCAAGGATGTAGGTTTAGGCCACCGTCTCAATAACTTTCCAGCCCAGTTGTCAGGTGGTGAGCAACAACGGGTCTCTATTGCACGAGCCGTTGCTAAAAATCCTAAAATTCTCCTTTGTGATGAACCAACGGGAGCTTTGGACTACCAGACTGGTAAGCAGGTTCTAAAGATTCTGCAAGATATGTCACGAAAGAAGGGTACCACTGTTATCATCGTGACCCATAATGCTTCGCTAGCTCCTATAGCTGATCGCGTGATTCAGATGCATGATGCCAGTGTCAAGAGTGTTGTCCTCAATCCTCAACCACAGGATATTGATGATTTGGAGTATTGAGATGAAAAGAAAGACATATTGGAAAGACCTGCTCCAGTCTTTCACAGGTTCAAAGGGACGGTTTTTATCCATCCTAACTCTGATGATGTTGGGTTCTTTAGCCGTGGTTGGTCTCAAAGTAGCCAGTCCCAATATGGAGCGAACAGCATGGGATTATATTCAAAAAGCCAATCTGGCTGATATTACTGTCATAGCAGATTATGGTCTAGATCAGGCAGACCAGGCAGAATTGCAAAATCTTACGGGAGCAGATGTCGAGTTTGGTTATATGACGGATTTGACTCTAGAAGGTAGCCAAGATGCCATACGAATCTTTTCAAATACTGATAAGATTTCAAAATTTCAAGTAACGGAAGGTCGTTTGCCTGAAAAAGAAGATGAATTAGCCTTGGCGGACTTTTGGAAAGATCGCTATCAGATTGGTCAAGTCATTCATTTGAGTCAAAAGAATGGCAGTAATTCTCAATTAAAGCGAGATAGTTATACCATTACAGGTTTTGTTCACTCACCAGATATTTTTTCAAAATCAGATATGGGGAGTTCAGCCAGTGGTAATGGAAATCTAGCAGCTTACGGTGTTGTAACTGAAGAAAATTTTAAGAGCTCTGTTTACACGATTGCTCGCCTGCGTTTTGCTAGTCTGACAGATGTCAGTCCTTTTTCCAGTGATTACGAAAAAAAGCTAGAGGAAGAAGAGGAGATTTTAAAGGAACTAGTTGCTGATAATGGACAAGCGCGGCTAGAGAAAATGAAGAAGGATGCCCAAGAGTCCCTTGATGAGGGCAAGAAACAACTGGACGAGGCTGAAAGTAATTTGACAGCTGGCAAGAGTCGCCTGCAGGAAATCGAAAGGCGTTTACAAGCTCAAGAAAATCAAGTGAGCCAACTACCAGAACCACAAAAAAGTCAAGCGTCTAGTCAGTTAGGAGAAGCAAAAAAGCAACTGAAACAGGAACAGGAAAAGCTGAGCCAAGCCGAAACAGATCTTACTAAGGAAAAGGCTAAATGGCAGACCAGTCAGGATGAAGTAAATGCTCTGACAGAGCCAAGCTATCATGTCTACAATCGCAAGAGTTCTCCTACTGGTCAAGGTTATCTCATGTATAGTAACTCGGCCATGAGTATTCGTGCCGTAGGGAATATCTTTCCAGTTGTTCTCTATGCCGTAGCAGCCATGGTTACCTTTACCACCATGACACGATTTGTAGACGAGGAAAGGACCAATGCAGGGATTTTCAAAGCGCTAGGCTACCATAGCAAAGACATCATTGCTAAGTTTGTGATTTACGGTCTAGTTGCTGGTACTCTTGGCACCCTTCTAGGAATTCTGATTGGTCATTATGTCTTAGCACCCACAATCTCGCATATCATCACTGAGCGAATGATTGTTGGAGAGAGTCAGCAGTATTTCTACTGGACCTATAGTTGCTTGGCTTTGGGACTAAGCTTAGTAGCTAGTGTCCTACCTGCCTACCTTGTATCTCGCAGAGAATTGCATGAAGAAGCAGCACAATTATTACTACCCAAGCCACCAGTCAAGGGCTCAAAGATTCTCTTGGAGCGGATCACCTTTATCTGGTCTCATTTGAGCTTTACCCAAAAAGTTACAGCTCGCAACATTTTCCGTTACAAACAACGCATGCTGATGACCATTTTTGGAGTTGCAGGTTCAGTAGCCCTCCTCTTTGCAGGACTTGGTATTCAATCCTCTGTTGTAGGAGTAGCTGACAGGCAGTTTAATGATCTGCAACAATATCAGATGATTCTCTCTGTCAATTCTCGAGCTTCAGATTCTGATAAGGCCAAGCTAGAAGAAAAATTGCAGAGTGATGAAGTTGAAAACTATCGTTTAATTTCTTCCAAACAGGTTGAGGAAAAGTATGCTGGCAAGGCAGGTGTTCAAACTGTGACCATGATGGTAACGGATCAAGATGACCTGGCTCCCTTTGTCGTCCTAGAAAAAAATGGGGAAAAACTGAGCTTATCTAACGGAGTTGTCTTGACTGAAAAATTAGCCCAGTTGGCTGGAGTTTCCCTTGGTGACAATTTTACAATCGATGGGAAAACCTTTAAAGTAGGTGCTATTACCGAGCACTATGTGGGCCATTTTGTCTATATGAATCAGGCAACCTATGAGGAGATATACGGTCAAGCTCCCAAGATGAACACCTATCTGGTCCAACTTAAGGATAAAAGTGAAGGGAACACTGAAAGAGTCGCAGGAGAATTTATGGACCAGGCAGCTGTCAGTGGCCTCGTTCAAAACGCCTCCACCATTCAGCTCTTTGAAAGTTTTGCCAATTCTCTGAATCATACCATGGCGATTTTGGTGCTGGTATCGGTGCTATTAGCCATCGTGATTCTCTATAATTTGACCAATATCAATGTTGCTGAACGGATTCGGGAACTCTCAACCATCAAGGTTCTTGGTTTTCATAACAAAGAAGTGACCCTTTACATCTATCGAGAAACCATCCTATTGTCACTAATTGGAATGATTGTAGGATTGGTATCAGGTTTTTATCTCCATCAATTTCTCATTCAGATGATCGCACCCGGTACCTTCCGTTTTCAACCAAAGGTCGGCTGGGAAGTTTATCTCATTCCAGTTCTAGCCGTCAGTGTCATTTTGACCATCCTAGGAGTTTTTGTCAATCATTATCTCCGAAAGGTGGATATGTTAGAAGCCCTCAAGTCTGTAGAATAATTACTAGAGGACAAAAACAAATAAGAAAGCCCTTTGTGGCTTTTTTATTTTCATAAAAATGGTAAAATAGTAAGAGTAGAAATGGAGTTCTAGATATGAAACGAATTGATCAATTTGAAAATAAGAAAGTATTAGTCCTAGGTTTAGCTAAATCAGGTGAGTCTGCGGCTCGTCTCTTGGACAAGTTGGGTGCCATTGTAACGGTGAATGATGGCAAGCCTTTTGAGGAAAATCCAGCTGCTCAAAGTCTTTTAGAAGATGGAATCAAAGTAGTAACAGGGGGGCATCCTTTGGAATTATTGGATGAAGATTTTGCCCTCATGGTAAAAAATCCAGGAATTCCTTATAGCAACCCGATGATTGAAAAAGCGCTAGAAAAAGGTATTCCAGTCTTGACAGAGGTTGAGTTGGCCTACTTGATTTCTGATGCACCCATTGTTGGTATTACTGGTTCAAATGGTAAGACTACAACCACAACCATGATTGGAGAAGTTCTGACTGCTGCAGGACAAAATGGGCTTTTATCAGGTAACATTGGTTACCCTGCAAGCCAGGTAGCTCAGACAGCAACAGATAAGGATACCCTTGTCATGGAGCTATCCTCTTTCCAATTAATGGGAATTCAGGAATTCCATCCTGAAATTGCTGTTATCACCAACCTGATGCCAACACATATTGACTATCACGGTTCTTTTGAAGCCTATGTCGAAGCTAAGTGGAATATTCAGAAGAATATGACGGCCTCAGACTATCTAGTTTTGAACTTTAATCAAGAATTAGCTAAAGAGCTTGCTACAAAGAAAAACGCGACTGTAGTACCATTCTCAACCCTTGAAAAGGTTGATGGTGCTTATCTTGAAGATGGTCTTCTTTACTTCCGTGGTGAAAAAGTCATGGCAGCTGATGAAATCGGTGTTCCAGGTAGCCACAATGTGGAAAATGCTCTTGCAACCATTGCTGTAGCTAAACTTCGTGGTGTGGACAATGAAATCATTAAGGAAACCTTGTCAGCCTTTGGCGGTGTCAAACACCGTCTCCAGTTTGTAGACCAAATCAATGGGGTGAAATTCTACAACGATAGTAAGTCAACCAATATCTTGGCAACTCAAAAAGCCTTGTCTGGATTTGACAATAGTAAGGTTGTCCTGATTGCTGGTGGTTTGGACCGTGGAAATGAGTTTGATGAGTTGGTTCCAGACATCACTGGTCTTAAGAAAATGGTCATCCTTGGTCAGTCTGCAGAGCGTGTCAAGCGTGCAGCGGACAAGGCTGGTGTGGCTTATGTGGATGCAACAGATATTGCTGACGCAACTCGCAAGGCTTATGAACTTGCAGAAGAAGGAGATGTGGTTCTCCTCAGTCCTGCCAATGCTAGCTGGGATATGTATGCCAACTTTGAAGTACGTGGAGATCTTTTCATCGACACTGTAGCGGAGTTAAAGGGATAATATGAAAAAAATAGTATTTACAGGTGGGGGAACGGTTGGACACGTTACCCTCAACCTTTTGTTAATGCCTAAGTTCATCGAAGATGGCTGGGAAGTCCACTATATTGGTGACAAAAACGGAATTGAGTATCAAGAAATCCTCAAATCGGGTCTAGATGTGACCTTCCATTCTATTGCAACTGGGAAATTACGTCGTTATTTCTCATGGCAAAACATGGTTGATGTCTTTAAGGTTGCTTTTGGAATTCTTCAATCGCTCTTTATTATGCTTCGAGTTCGTCCACAAGCCCTCTTTTCTAAGGGTGGATTTGTATCTGTTCCGCCTGTTATTGCAGCGCGAGTATGCAGAGTACCAGTCTTTATCCACGAGTCTGATCTCTCTATGGGATTGGCCAATAAAATCGCCTATAAGTTTGCGACTAAGATGTACTCTACTTTCGAGCAAGCGTCTAGCCTCACTAAGGTAGAGCATGTAGGAGCCGTGACCAAGGTTTCTGGACCAATTATGGAAGAGCCTGAAGAAATGGTGGATATCCGAACTTCTTTCAATGATAAGCTACCAACTCTTCTTTTCGTCGGAGGTTCTGCTGGTGCGCGTATCTTTAACCAATTAGTTACAGATCATAAGGAAGAGCTGACTAGTCGTTATAATATCATCAACCTAACAGGGGATGCTAACTTAAATGAACTAAGTTCAAACCTCTACCGTGTTGACTACGTGACTGAACTCTATCAACCGCTCATGAATATGGCTGATGTAGTCATCACTCGTGGTGGTGCCAATACTATTTTTGAACTGTTGGCCATGGCTAAATTGCATGTCATTGTCCCTCTAGGACGTGAAGCTAGCCGTGGAGATCAGATTGAAAATGCGGCTTACTTTGTGAAAAAAGGATATGCTGAAGAGTTGCAAGAAAACGACTTGACCTTGTCTACTTTAGAAGAAAAAGTAAGCAAGCTTTTGACCCACAAAGAAGACTACCGGAGCACGATGAAGAATTCTCATGAATTAAAATCTGTGGCGGATTTTTATGCGCTACTAAAAAAAGATCTATCATAAGGAAAATCGATGTCAAAGGATAAGAAACAGGAGCCAACGCAAGGCAAGGAATTGTCAGAGTGGCAAAAACGAAATCAAGAATATCTTCGAAAAAAGGCTGAAGAAGAGGCCAACTTAGCTAAAGAAGAAGCCAAGGGAGATTCAGGCAAAAAGGAAGTTTCAATAACTTCTGATGCAGAAACTAGCTTATCAGAGTGGCAGAAGAAAAACCGAGAGTATCTGCGCAAAAAGGCTGAAGAAACCAAAGAAGAGCAAGAGTCAGATATATCCGAAAATACAGAGGAAGCAACGGAAGTAGATCCTAATAGCGAAGAGCAGAAGGAGCTTATAGCATATGAGTCCTCGTCTGAACTTGAAGAGGAAGCAGCTGAAGCAGAACAAGTGGAAGACCAGGCCGAAGAATCAGAAGCAGCAAAAGTAGAAAAGGTAGAAGAAAAGAAGGTTAAAACCAAGAAAAAGGCTACCAAGCCTTCTATTCCTAGAGTTCATATCTGGCGTGCTGTTACGATTCTAATCCCGAGTTTGCTTTTCTTGGTCTTTTCCATCTATCTCTTGACGCCCTTCTCAACTCTGAAAAATATAGAAGTCACTGGGACAGTAGAGACCAATGCAGATCAAATCAAAGAGGCTTCAGGGATTCGTGATAGTGACTATACCTTTAGCCTACTTCTCAATAAAGACAAACATGCTGAGATGATTAAGTCCAATCACTGGATTGAATCTGCTAGCATTCACTATCAATTCCCAACCAATTTCACCATTCAGGTCAAAGAGTATGAAATTGTGGCTTATTATGTTTCTGGAGAGGACCATTATCCAATTCTTTCTAGTGGTACGGTTGAAACTAGTCCAGTAAGTCTAGTCAGTCTTCCAGAAACCTATATGTCTGTACTCTTTAACGATGAGCAGCAAGTCAAAACCTTGATTGAACAACTGGCTGAAATCAGCCCAGAGATTAAGCAAGCGATCAAAACGATTGAATTGGCTCCAACTAGTGTAACCAGTGATCTGCTCAAGATTACCATGTATGATACGGATGAAGTTTTGGTTCCTCTATCAGAACTAGGTAAAAAATTGCCTTACTATAGTAAGATTAAACCTCAATTGACAGTACCAAGTGGTATTGATATGGAAGTTGGGATCTATAGTTATAGTTTGGCGGATAAGGCGCTTGAGGAAGAAAGAATCAAGGCTAAAGAAGAGGAGAAGAAAAAGCAGGAGGAAGAAAAGAAAAAACAAGAGGAACAGGGTAATCAAAACCAAACAACTCAACAATCACAGAGTCGATAAACTTGAGAACATTCTATCAGCTTGATTGTGAGTCTTGGCTTTAAAGTCCTTCGATCACTAGTTTTTACTTGACAAGTCCCGCTTTAAATAATAGAATAGTAAAAAACCTTTAAAGTAGTCCAGAGAGGCAGCTAAGGTTAAACGGTGAAAGGGTGGATTCTACCCATTTTTCGTGGAACCTTGCTGTTGGCAGGTTCCTTTTTTGTAGTCTTTTTGACGGAAGCTGGGCTGATAAGAAAGATAAGAGGAGAAACACATGCGTGAAAGTCGCCCAGTCATAGCTCTGGATTTTCCAAGTTTTGAAGAAGCCAAGGAGTTTTTAGCCCTATTTCCAGCAGATGAAAAGCTCTATGTCAAAGTAGGAATGGAAATCTACTATGCTGTAGGACCTGAAGTTGTCCGCTATTTGAAGTCATTAGGACATAGTGTCTTTTTGGATCTCAAACTGCATGATATTCCCAATACAGTCAAATCAACCATGAAAATCTTATCCAACCTAGGAGTTGATATGACCAATGTGCAGGCAGCAGGTGGAGTTGAGATGATGCAGGCAGCGCGTGAAGGATTGGGAGACAAGGGGATTCTCATAGCGGTGACCCAATTAACCTCAACCTCGGAAGAACAAATGCATGAGTGTCAAAATATCCAAACCAGCCTCCAAGAGTCGGTTATCCACTATGCCCAGAAAACAGCTGAAGCTGGTCTAGATGGAGTCGTTTGCTCGGCTCAAGAAGCCAAGCTTATCAAACAAGCAACTCATGAAGACTTTATCTGTCTGACACCAGGGATTCGCCCAAGAGGGACAGAAGCAGGGGATCAGAAACGGGTAGTAACCCCAGGAGAAGCTTACCAGATTGGCAGTGACTACATCGTAGTTGGGCGTCCGATTACGCAAGCAGCTGATCCAGTCGCAGCCTATCATGCCATCAAAGAAGAATGGACACAAGATTGGGTTTAAAAAGAAGATTCATTTAACACTATAAAAAGGAGCACACCATGACACTTGCTAAAGATATTGCCAGCCATCTATTGAAAATTCAAGCCGTTTACCTCAAACCAGAAGAGCCCTTCACATGGGCATCAGGCATTAAGTCACCGATTTATACGGACAACCGTGTAACGCTTGCCTACCCAGAAACACGCAACTTGATTGAAAATGGTTTTGTGGAAGCTATCAAAGAAGCCTTTCCTGAAGTAGAAGTGATTGCAGGAACTGCGACAGCAGGGATTCCACACGGAGCCATCATCGCTGATAAGATGAATCTGCCATTTGCTTATATTCGTAGCAAACCAAAAGACCACGGAGCAGGCAACCAAATCGAAGGCCGTGTAGCTCAAGGACAAAAGATGGTTGTTGTTGAAGACCTTATTTCAACTGGTGGTTCTGTGCTTGAAGCTGTTGCAGCTGCCAAACGCGAAGGAGCGGATGTTCTTGGTGTCGTGGCTATCTTCAGCTATCAATTAGCAAAAGCAGATAAGAACTTTGCGGATGCTGGTGTCAAACTGGTGACACTTTCAAACTATAGTGAGCTCATCCACCTAGCCCAAGAAGAAGGCTACATCACACCAGAAGGACTTGACCTTTTAAAGCGATTTAAAGAAGACCAGGAAAATTGGCAAGAAGTGTAGAAAAATTAAAGAGTTTTGAGAAAGAGCCTCAATATAAAAACGCATACTATCAGGTGTAGAATGTACTGACCCCAAAAAGTTAGACAATTAATTTATTCAAAGGATTTAGTTCTGTATTGCACAGGACTGAGTCCTTTTAGTTTTACCTTAATTCGTTTGTTGTTGTAATAATCAATATAGTTTAC
>NZ_JASHAQ010000031.1:0-11342 GCF_047465035.1 Streptococcus infantis | reverse complement strand
GTTTTAGGAACTTTGACAACTTTAAGAAACGAATTTTCATCGCTCTTAATATAAAAATAGAGAGGACAACGATTGTCCTCTCCAGATGTTAGCTTTTTATTCAACCCACTACAGTTGACAGAGAGCCATATTAAAAAGCATCTCAAAAAGGTATTGCCAAGTTGCAATACTTTTTTCGAGGCTCTTTTGTCCTGTCCTTGTTTCAATTGACTATAATAGCTGACTATTTCATCATGAAAATTTGAACAATCATGATGATATAGATGAGCAGTGTTAGTAAAAATCCAGCTCGCCAAAAGAATTTAATAAATTTTGGATAATAAAAACTACGTCTTTTGTTTAAGAAGAAAAAGACTAACACAATTGCTAGTATTGATAAGGCCGTTCCCAATACGGGAAGTTGATTATGTATAAACATCTTAGCCGTTATCAAATAATATTCAAAAATTAGAAAAGGAAAAGCTAAATCAGCAGCATTGATGCCCCTTTTCTTTAACTTAAAGAGTCTGCTTAAAATAATCGCCAGAGCTAAGGTTAGTACCAAAAGCAAGATGGAAGCAAGTTTCATTAAAATCATACCATTATTGTATCATAAAATTTTGAGAATAGAAAAGTAAATTCCTTGATTTATTACTGTTTTAGCAAAAAATCATTGGTAAGAAACAGATTTTATAATTCCTGCTTGAACAGAATGAATCATGTTTTCGGTACGATGATAGTTTGAACTCTCAATATAAATCTTTTTTGTTTCATCAATATAAACAGGTGCTAAGTGCTTTAAACTATTAAATTTTTTAAGAAATAAAGCTACTTTTTCTGGGTCTTGTTCATTGATATACTCCCCTTATAGTGGACAGTGAAAAAACAAAATTTCACTAGAAACTACAGGGGGAGTTTTCGTATGTCAAAAAGAGGTCCGAAATCAGTGGAGGAGAAGTTAGAAGTTGTTCATCTTTACCTTAAACAAGGGAAGTCAATATCTATTTTGACCAAAGCATTTGGAGTAAATGGTGACACAATCAGAAATTGGATTCGTAAGTATCAAACAGAGGGTGTCGAAGGGCTCAAGGAGCGTCATAGCTGGAAGAAATATAGTTCAGAGTTAAAAGAAAAGACTGTAACAGATTATCTTGCAGGTAGAGGTAGTTTATCTAGGATCAAATTTTCATTCGTTTCACTTTATCCCTTAAAGGTTACAATGGTTGCGCCAGATCCACCTGCATTTTGTGGTGCATAGCCAAAGCTCTTGACCTGTTTATTTCTTTGTAGGTACTTAGTCACCCCTTCACGGATGACTCCTGTACCGATACCATGGATGATATCTACTTGAGCCATATTGTTGAGTAGGGCTTGGTCTATAAAGGCATCCAAGGCTTCCATAGCTTCCTCGTAGCGTTTGCCACGAAGGTCTAGTCGAGCTTGTGGACCTTTGCCTACTGCACGTTTAACGACGTTAACTTGTTTCTTCTTGACTGGCGCTTCTTTCTGGACTTGAACCAAGTCAAACTCTTTTTCCTCAAGCGTCATCTTAATCAAGCCAACCTGTGCTTCCCAACGTCCATCCTTGAGTTGATTGGTCAAGGTACCTCGTTGACCATAGCTTAAAACGATAATGTCATCCCCAACCTTTGGAGCTCGTTTTTTCTTGGCCTTTTGGAGGACCTTGTTTTTAGAAAGGTCAACTTTTTCAGGAGCTAACTTCTTGAGCTTAGCCTTGGCTTCAATAATCTCATGTGGTTTTAGTTGAGATTTACTGTGAAGATTTTTAAGTATATCATCACTCTCAGCTAGAGCCAAATCAACAATCTCAGCAGCTTGTTCACGCGCCTTATTGAGTTCAGTTTCTTTCTCACGATTGAGCTCGTTATAAAGTTTTTTAAGGGCACGGTTCATCTTGAGGTTTTCTTGCTCGACTTGGCGAATATTTTCAAGACGCTTCCGGCTTTCAAGTGTCTGCTCTTCCAACTGCTCAATGATCCGATTGACATCATTGTCTTGATTAATCTGCTTGCTGGCATCACCTACGATGACATCTGACAAGCCTAGACGTTTAGCAATTTCAAAGGCATTGCTTCGACCTGGAACTCCCTGCATAAAACGATAGGTTGGACGCAGGCTTGCTGTATCAAATTCCATACTTGCATTTTGAACATAGGCCGTTTCAATTCCGTAGGCCTTGAGTTCAGGATAGTGAGTGGTTGCCATAGTTTTGACCTGACGCAGACGTAAGTCTTCTAGAATAGACATGGCAAGAGCAGCCCCTTCTTGGGGATCTGTACCTGCTCCAAGCTCATCTAGTAGCAAGAGCGAGTTTTGATTGACTTTACCAAGAATATCTACGATATTGGTCATATGACTAGAGAAGGTTGAGAGACTTTGTTCGATGGACTGTTCGTCTCCGATATCTGCGAAAATCTCCTCGAAAATCCCTACACGACTGCCCTTATCGGCTAGAATTGGCAGTCCAGACTGGGCCATCAATTGCGTCAAACCTAAGGTCTTTAGCATGATAGTCTTACCACCCGTATTTGGACCAGTGATGACGATAGCTGTTAATTCTTTGCCGAAGTGCACATCATTTGCGACTGCATTTTTTACAAGAGGATGACGAACGTGCAGCAGTTGAATCTCCTGTCCCTCAGACACTTGAGGTACTACTGCCTCCGTCTCTTGGATAAAGCGAACCTTAGCACGAATCAGGTCCAAATGTCCGATAATCCAAGCATCATTTGCAATTTCTGCCGCGTGCGGTCTTACTCTTTCAGAGAGTTCTTGGAGGATACGCATCATCTCATAGCGTTCGTCTGCACGAAGACTTGCAATCTCCTCACTTAGCTTGACCACTTCACGTGGTTCGATATAAACAGTGTTCCCACTGGCAGAAATATCATGAACGACACCGGCAATCTTGTTACGATAGGTATTTTTAACTGGAAGAACCTGGCGACCATTTCGACTAGTGATGATACCTTCCGTCAACATCTGGGCCTTTTGTTTGAGAAGATCTTGCAAGACATCTCTGACTTGACTTTCACTATCATGGATTTTACGGCGGATTCGTGCCAAGTCCTCACTAGCAAAGTTCTCAATAAATCCAGCTTCGTTGATGGCTTGTAAATTCCCCTGCAAATGTGGAAAATCATGAAGTTTCTCAAACCAGTTAGCTAGATGCTCTAAACGTACATTTTCAAGATTGTCATAGAAATTCTTTAATTCACGACTAGCAAAAATGACGCGTTTGAGAAGGAGAAATTCCTCGATGTTGAGATCTGCTCCCATTTCTAAACGTTTGCAGGTTGCAGCAATGTCTTTTGTTCCCGAGATACTGAGGTGAGGATGCTCAACAAAGAGCTCTTGCATTTCTTCCATCTCTGCAAAAGCTTGCTTAATCTTATCCCCTTTATCTGTCGGAACTAGATCCTTTAATTGTTCTAATCCTTGTTCCGTCAAAAGATGGGGCTCAAATAAAGCCTTGACCTTATTAAATTCTAATGTTTCTAGTATTTTTTTATTCATTTTCTTTTCCTTAGTTATAAGCCTAAAAACCCTGTATTCAAGTTCTCAAGCTTTCTTAAAAGTCTCCTTAACTTTTGGAATTGTAAACAAAAGGCTAGGAATAATTCCCGCCCTTTTTATCCGATTAGTTTGGTTACCCAGAGTTGTTTAATCAAGTCAGTAGTCACTGGAATACTTTGAATCATATGTTTGGCTACTAGACTATTTTCAAGTGAATTTTGAACGATTGCTAGGGGCACAGTCGCAAGGATGGTCAGCATCATTTGAAGGACAAATAAGGTCACTCCGACTGATAAGACTCCTGCACCGATGCGAAAATATTTGCCACCTAACTTTTTGGTTGGTACTAGGTTAAAAAAGAGTCCAATCAAACGACCGATGCAGTAAAATACGGTAAAGGCTAAGAGATAGCCAATACCTGCGTAAAAGACCTTGTCCAATTGGAAGAGCTGGTCAGATGGGAAGAAAAAGGTACCCTGCCCTTCCTGGGGATTGGCATACGGAATCAACAAATGAAATTTTTCTCCCAATGACTGATAAAAATTCCCCGCAAAATAAGCTGAGACGATTGTAGCTAGGAGATAATAGACTTGTAGGACCAAGCCTCTGCGATAGCCGATATAAAAACTCCAAGCCAGAACCAATAAAAGAAAGATGGAAATCATAGTGAGTCCTCAATCTTGCTATGCTCTTGTTTAGTCGCTACAACTTGATGACGAAGGGCGTCTAATTCTTGCTCCTTATCATCAAATTCAATCTCACGGCTGAGTTGGGTTGACAAGCTATTGACTGCTAATAAAATAGCGATTGTCTCATCATCCGCTCCAGGCATTTGCTCTTTAATTGCTTCATATTTTTCTGTTGCGACCTTGGCAATTTCCTCCATAAAGAGGTTGTCATGCTCAGTTGTTAGGGTCAATGTTTTTTTTCCGAATGTAAACTTGTATCGATTTAAATTTGCCATAAAATTCACCTCACGATATTATACCAAATTTCACTAAGTTTGTCAGTTTTTACCAATTCTACAGCTTTTATGGTACAATAAGAACTATGGCAAGTATTACATTAACCCCTATTGAAAAGGAAATCCAAACCTTTGTTCAGCAATATGAACAAGCACTGACTCCTAGTAAAAATCCTTATATTCGCTACTTTTTGAAGCTTCCGCAGGCAAGTGTTTCCATCTACACTTCTGGAAAAGTCTTGCTTCAGGGAGAAATGGCTGAAAACTATGCCAGTTTTTTTGGTTATCAAGTCAGTCAAGGAACTAGCGGACAAAATTTCCCCTTGATTGGAACAGATGAGGTGGGAAATGGTTCCTACTTCGGTGGTCTAGCTGTAGTAGCATCCTTTGTGACTCCTGACCAGCATGACTTCCTACGAAAACTAGGTGTTGGGGATTCTAAGACTCTGACAGACCAAAAGATTCGTCAGCTTGCTCCCCTGCTTAAGGAGAGAATCCAGCACCAAGCGCTACTTCTTTCTCCCAGTAAGTATAATGAAGTCATTGGGGAGCGCTACAATGCCGTTTCCGTAAAGGTAGCCCTGCACAATCAAGCAATTTTTCTCCTCCTCCAAAAGGGAGTCCAGCCAGAAAAGATTGTGATCGATGCTTTTACGAGTGCTCAAAACTATGAGAAGTACTTAAAAAAGGAAGCCAATCATTTTTCTAATCCAGTCAGTCTGGAGGAAAAAGCCGAAGGTAAGTACTTGGCTGTCGCAGTAAGTTCTATCATTGCGCGTGATCTATTTCTGGAAAATTTAGAAAATCTGGGTGGAGAACTTGGCTACCAACTTCCAAGCGGGGCTGGGACAGCTTCTGATAAGGTAGCTAGCCAAATCCTTCAAGCTTATGGTATGCAGGGACTTAACTTCTGCGCCAAACTTCATTTTAAAAATACTGAAAAAGCAAAAAAACTGCTAGAAAGGTAAATTATGAAATATTTTAAATCGTTTTTAAAAGAGTGGAGTTTTATCCTCATTATCACTCTTATCGCCCTTAGTCGTCTCTTTCTCTGGAGGAATGTCAGTGTAGAAGGACATTCAATGGATCCTACCTTGGCAGATGGAGAAGTCCTCTTTGTGGTTAAACATCTCCCAATCAATCGTTTTGATATTGTGGTTGCTCATGAAGACGATGGGAACAAGGATATCGTTAAACGGGTCATTGGTATGCCAGGAGATACTATCCGTTACGAAAGCGACAAGCTCTATATCAATGGTCAAGAAACTGATGAGCCCTATTTAGCAGAATACCTTAAGCGTTTCAAGGAAGATAAACTCCAAAGCACTTATACTGGAACTGGTTGGGATGGTAAAAAGGGAGAATACTTTAGAACCATTGCCCAAAAGGCTCAAGCCTTTACCCTAGATGTTAATTACAACACTAGCTTCACCTTCACTGTTCCAGAAGGAGAATACCTCCTACTTGGTGATGACCGTCTGGTATCTAGCGACAGTCGACATGTTGGTACCTTTAAGGCAAAAGATATCACTGGTGAAGCCAAATTCCGCTTTTGGCCACTCAAGCGTATCGGAACATTTTAAAAACTAGGAAGAGGCCGAGAATTATCCATCTCAGCCTCTTCTCATTCTATTTTGACTAAATCTGGGATAAATTTTCTCAGACACTATTGTAAGGAATTTTATGGAAGTTTATTTTTCAGGCACCATTGAACGCATTATTTTTGAAAATGTCAGCAATTTTTTCCGTATTTTACTCCTAGATATTGAGGATACCAATGCTGAAGACTTTGATGATTATGAAATCATTGTCACAGGTACCATGGCTGATATCATTGAAGGAGAGGAATACACCTTTTGGGGACAAATTGTCCAACACTCTAAGTATGGGGAACAGCTACAAATGACTCGCTATGAGAGAGCCAAGCCGACTAGTAAGGGCTTGGTCAAGTATTTCTCCAGCAGCCATTTTAAGGGGATTGGACTCAAAACAGCCCAGAAAATTGTGGATATTTACGGAGATAACACTATCGACAAAATCTTAGAAAATCCAGACAAACTCCAGTCTATCTCTGGACTCTCTGCTAAAAACCGTGAAGCCTTCGTCTCAACCCTTCGTCTTAATTACGGAACAGAGATGGTCTTAGCCAAACTGGCTAATTACGGCATCCCAAATAAACTAGCCTTCCAGATTCAAGACTTTTACAAGGAAGAAACGCTAGAGATTGTCGAGAACTATCCCTATCAACTGGTCGAGGATATCAAGGGCTTGGGATTTACCATCGCTGACCAATTGGCCCAAGAATTGGGGATTGAGAGCCAGGCTCCCGAGCGCTTCCGTGCTGGTCTCGTCCATACTCTCTTTCAAGGTTGCATGGAAACGGGAGATACCTATATGGAAGCTAGAGACTTGTTGGAGCAAACCCTCAACCTTCTTGAATCCTCTCGTCCAGTCGAACTAGAGCCGAGTCAAGTTGCCCAAGAACTTGCTTATCTGATTGAAGAAGATAAGGTCCAGCAGATTGATACCAAAATCTTTGATAATAGCCTCTTTTTTGCAGAAGAGGGGATTCGCAGCCATCTCATCAGAATCCTCGAAAAAGGGCAGAGTAAAAAACAGGATCTAGAAACCATTCAAGAACATATCGCAACTGTTGAGGAAGAACTGGGGATTGAGTATGATAGTATTCAAAAACAGGCTATCTGCGATGCTATCCAGAACAAGGTCTTTATCCTTACAGGTGGACCTGGTACAGGTAAGACTACTGTTATCAACGGCATTATCGCTGTCTATGCTCTCTTAGAAGGACTAGATCTCAAGAAAAAGAGCAATCTGCCCATTCTCCTAGCCGCTCCCACCGGTCGCGCAGCCCGTCGTATGAATGAGCTGACAGGACTACCAAGTGCAACTATTCACCGCCACTTGGGTATGACTGGAGACGACGATACCAGCCATCTGGAAGATTATCTGGATGCTGACTTTATCATTGTTGACGAGTTTTCGATGGTAGATACTTGGCTGGCCAACCAGCTCTTCTCCAACATCTCTTCAAACAGTAAAATTCTCATCGTGGGTGATAGCGACCAGCTGCCATCGGTTAGTCCTGGTCAAGTCTTGGCTGACTTGCTCCAGATTTCAAGTATCCCTCAAACACGGTTAGAAAGAATCTACCGTCAGAGCGAAGAATCTACCATCGTCACTCTTGCCAGTCAGATTCGCCAGGGAATATTACCTGCAGATTTTACCCAGAAAAAAGCAGACCGCTCCTACTTTGAAATCGCTAGTAACCATATCCCCGCTAGCATTGAAAAAATCCTAGGTGCTGCTATCAGAAGTGGCATTCCTGCTCGCGACATTCAAGTTCTTGCCCCTATGTACCGTGGAACTGCTGGTATTGATGCCATCAACCAGCTCATGCAAGACCTCCTTAATCCTCCACAAAAAGAGCAGCTTAGCTTTGAAGCTCCTCAGTGTCACTATCGAACAGGAGATAAGGTTATCCACCTAGTTAACGATGCAGAGGTCAATGTTTTTAATGGAGACTTAGGCTACATCACGGACCTCATTCCTGGAAAATACACTGAATCTAAACAAGATGAAATGATGATTGATTTTGATGGGAACGAGGTTTCCTATCCTCGAAATGAATGGTACAAGATTCGTTTAGCCTATGCCATGAGTATCCACAAGTCTCAGGGTAGCGAGTTTCCCGTCGTTATTCTACCTATCACCAGTTCAAGCAAGCGCATGTTAGAGCGTAATCTCATCTACACTGCTATCACTCGGGCCAAAAGTAAACTGATTTTACTAGGCGAAATACAGGCCTTTGACTATGCAGTTCAACATATCGGAACAGCTCGTAAGACCTATCTGATTGAACGTTTCGCTGACCTAATGGAGAATGCCGAGGAAACAAACCAACTTGCTACCGATATTACAACTTCAACAGATTCTGAACAATCCTACATCCTAACCGAGGACAACTGGTCTAATATTCCAGCCATGATTGGGATTAGCCAAGAAGACCTGCAGGAATTTTTCGGAAAATAAAGTACAAGAAAACCCACCGAATCAGGTGGGCTTTTATCTTGTAAAGATTATTTTACTGTTGCAGTGCTTGTGATCAATTCAACAGCTTTTTTCACTGCGATATCGTGTTTCAACATTTCAGCCGAAAGCAAGCTTTGTACTTGTGCAACTTCCATGTTGTAGTCTGCAGCCAATTGCTCGATTTCTTTTTGGATTTCTTCTTCTGAAGCGTCAAATCCTTCAGCTTTCGCAACTGCTTCGATAACAAGGTTAGTCTTCGTACGTGACTCAGCTTCAGCTTCGTATTGTTTGTGAAGGTCTTCTTGAGTAGTTCCAGTGATTTGGAAGTACATGTCAGGGTTGATACCTTGACGTTGCAAGTTTCCAAGGAATTCATTTACTGAACGGTGAACTTCTTCGTGGATCATTTCTTCTGGAAGTTCTACGATTTCAGCATTTTCAACTGCTTTATCGATTGCTGCACCTTCAACTGCATCCTTGTATGCTTCTTCTTTAGCAGCAGCCAATTCGTTGCGGTATTTTTCTTTCAATTCAGCAAGTGTTTCAACTTCTTCGTCGATGTCTTTTGCAAGTTCATCGTCAAGAGCTGGAACTTCTTTAGCTTTTACTTCGTGGATAGTTGTTACGAATTTAGCTTCTTTACCAGCAAGGTCTTCTGCTTGATAGTCTTCTGGGAATGTTACGATAACGTCAACAGTTTCACCAGCTGAGTGACCTACCAATTGGTCTTCGAAACCAGGGATGAATTGACCTGAACCAAGTCCAAGTGAGAAGTTTTCACCTTTTCCACCGTCAAATTCAACACCGTCAATAGAACCAACAAAGTCGATAACAACAGTGTCGCCGTTTTCAGCAGCAGCTTCTTTGATCACCAATTCAGCCAAGTTGTTGCGTTCGCGTTCGATACGCTCTTCAACGTCAGCATCTGTTACTTCTTTTTCTACATCAACTGATACTTCAAGGTTTTTGTAGTCACCCAATTTAACTTCTGGTTTTGTAACAACTTCAGCAGTGACAACCCAGTCTTGACCTTTTTCCATTGAAGTTACGTCAATTTTTGGTTGTGCAACTACTTCAAGACCAGCTTCTTTTACAGCTGCTTCATAAGCGTTTGGCAAAAGAGCGTTCATAACGTCTTGGTAAAGTGACTCTTCACCAAATTTTTGGTCGAAGATAGGACGTGGAAGATGACCTTTACGGAAACCAGGAACGTTAAGAGATTTCTTTACTGAGTTAAATACACGATCCAATTCTGGTTTGATTTGGTCTTGAGAGATAGTGAAAGTCAAGACACCACGGTTTGTTTCTTTGTTTTCAAATGATACAGACATTCTGTCATTTCTCCTTAAAATTTTTTTAAATACAGTCTATTATAACATTTTCCATTGATAAAAGCTAGACTAATGCTGATAAATCTGGCTAAAACACATTTTTTATAATTTTCTATCTTAGTCTACTCAGGAAAATTTAGTAAATTTTTGACATTCTAGAGTTAGTTTTTAGCTAGTATTTCCAAGTATTATTATTTTAATTTTGAATATTCTTTGAGAGTATATTTTCAATTGCATAAAGTATTCCACATAAAAATTTAAGTTTGATTCATTTTGAGAATTACACATACAAAAATTATCTCTATAAAGTATTGTAAGGTAATATTGAATACCAAATTTGATAACTAAAAAGAAGACAAACATTCTTAAAATGTTTGTCCTCTTAATGCTATAGACTCTATCATCTAGTCCGAAGTAATTTCAATAGGATTAAATTTTTATTTTAATCTTCTTTTTTCTTACGAACTACAAGTCCAAATCCACTCATTACTCCAAGAAGTCCAAGTGCTGCTAAGCTAGTATGATCTTCAGTACCAGTATTTGGCAACTGAGGAGTATTTTCTTTAGCAGAGGTTGGTTTCTCTGGAGTCACTGGTTTCTCTGGAGTTACTGGTTTCTCTGGAGTTACTGGTTTCTCTGGAGTCACTGGTTTCTCTGGAGTTACTGGTTTCTCTGGAGTTACTGGTACGTAAATGATTGGAGTATCATCACCTGGATTTGTTGGAAGGTTTGGAAGCTCCTTACCTGGTTCTACTGGTTGACCTGGTTTGCTTGGATCTTTTGGATCTGGCAAGTATGGTTTGTAGCCTGGTACGTCTGGAACAACTGGTTGACCTGGTTTACCTGGATCTGTTGGATCATTTGGATACTTCACTTTTGGTGTTGATGGGAAGTTTGGATCGTCTGGTATTCCTGGTTTTGGAACCAAGTTTCCAAGTGGTTTGTAGGTTACTGTATCTGTTGCTTCAGGATTTTCTGGAGTAACTGTCTTACCACCAGCTTCTGTCTTATCAGCGTAGTAACCTGGAATTACTGGTACAGATACCTTACCATAAATATGGCTCTTCTCAGTCCATGTTGTAGTTCCAGAAGCTTTGTTTTCTTTACCAGTAAATGTAAAGTCATCTTGGACATTGTCTCCTGGAGTCTTATCGCCTGCTCCTTCAAACTTAACTGTTTGTTTAGTTGGTTTTGTCACATCATTTACGATTGGAACGTAGATGATTGGGGTGTCATCACCTGGGTTTTCAGGAGTGATTGGTTTTCCTGGTTCTACTGGTTTACCTGGTTTGCTTGGATCTTTTGGATCTGGCAAGTATGGTTTGTAGCCTGGTACGTCTGGAACAACTGGTTGACCTGGTTTACCTGGATCTGTTGGATCATTTGGATACTTCACTTTTGGTGTTGATGGGAAGTTTGGATCGTCTGGTGTTCCTGGTTTTGGAACCAAGTTTCCAAGTGGTTTGTAGGTTACTGTATCT
>NZ_JASHAQ010000030.1:0-11472 GCF_047465035.1 Streptococcus infantis | reverse complement strand
TTACTCAAAGTTAAGTGACGATAGCCTAGGAGATACACCTGTACCCATGCCGAACACAGAAGTTAAGCCCTAGAACGCCGGAAGTAGTTGGGGGTTGCCCCCTGTGAGATAAGGAAGTCGCTTAGCTAAAGGGAGTTTAGCTCAGCTGGGAGAGCATCTGCCTTACAAGCAGAGGGTCAGCGGTTCGATCCCGTTAACTCCCATTTTAGCGGGTGTAGTTTAGTGGTAAAACTACAGCCTTCCAAGCTGTTGTCGCGAGTTCGATTCTCGTCACCCGCTTTGAACATAGTTCAATTTACCAAGTTTTTAAAACTTGGGCGCGTAGCTCAGGTGGTTAGAGCGCACGCCTGATAAGCGTGAGGTCGGTGGTTCGAGTCCACTCGTGCCCATTGAAATATGGTCCGTTGGTCAAGGGGTTAAGACACCGCCTTTTCACGGCGGTAACACGGGTTCGAATCCCGTACGGACTATTTGTTGGAGGATTACCCAAGTCCGGCTGAAGGGAACGGTCTTGAAAACCGTCAGGCGTGTAAAAGCGTGCGTGGGTTCGAATCCCACATCCTCCTTTATCATTAACGCGGGATGGAGCAGCTCGGTAGCTCGTCGGGCTCATAACCCGAAGGTCGTAGGTTCAAATCCTGCTCCCGCAATAAGGCTCGGTAGCTCAGTTGGTAGAGCAATGGATTGAAGCTCCATGTGTCGGCGGTTCGATTCCGTCTCGCGCCATTTAAATATTTTGGAAGGGTAGCGAAGAGGCTAAACGCGGCGGACTGTAAATCCGCTCCTTCGGGTTCGGGGGTTCGAATCCCTCCCCTTCCATAACCTTAACTACGGGCATAGTTTAAAGGTAGAACTAAGGTCTCCAAAACCTTCAGTGTGGGTTCAATTCCTACTGCCCGTGTTTTAAAATTATGGCGGGTGTGGTGAAGTGGTTAACACACCAGATTGTGGCTCTGGCATGCGTGGGTTCGATCCCCATCACTCGCCTATTTTATATTATTGGGGTATAGCCAAGCGGTAAGGCAAGGGACTTTGACTCCCTCATGCGTTGGTTCGAATCCAGCTACCCCAGTTACTATTTGCCGGCGTGGCGGAATTGGCAGACGCGCTGGACTCAAAATCCAGTGTCCGCAAGGACGTGCCGGTTCGACCCCGGCCGCCGGTATAATATAGTATTAAGAAACATTGTTAAATCAATGTTTCTTTTTGCTTTGGTCAACTTATGGTCAACAATTCTCTTTTTTAACTAAACTTGTTAATACTGAACGAACTTTATTGTTTTCAATTTCTGCTTTTTCTTTTATAAGATGGCCGTAAGTTTCAGTTATTTGTTTAATATCTCGATGACCCATTAACTTTGAAACTGCCCAAATATCAACACCCATTGCTAACATTGTTGAACAATACGTGTGTCTCAAACCTGTGCTTGTCATAGTTTGAGGATAAATTTTCAAATCTTTTAAAATTTGTTTTAGATGCTTATTGATTCCTGCATTTGTTACAATCTTATAATTCAAATCTACTAAAATCATATTTTCGTTATTTATAATTGTACCGTTTTCAATGAATACAGTTTGTTCTTGTTTTAATTTTTTTAGAATAGTTAAAGTATCATTATCAACAGGAATTGTACGAATTGATTCTTCAGTTTTAGGATTTGCCCACCGTTTTCTAGCTGTATCATATCGTCTATAAGTTTTGATCTCTGAACTTTGCCACAACACACAATCCCATGTGAGACCTGCAACCTCTCCTGCACGCATTCCTGTTTTTAGTTGAATTAGTAAAAGATACGGTACAATTGAAGTTGTTAAATCAAGATTATTTTCTAAATATGTTACTAGTTTTTGATAGTCATCAAAGCTATGAATATATTTTTCATCTCTTCTTTTTTTAGGGGGACGACCTGAAATAATGACACCTTCAGTAAAATCTTCTATATTAAGCTTATCTCGTTTCGCAAATACAATCACATTTCTAATTTCCGCATTCATTCTACTAACATTGTCACGACAATTTGTTTCAGCGTACTTGTTTATAAAACCTTGATATTCGCTTGCTTTAATTTTCAAAGCTGGTTTGTCTTTGAAATATTCTTTGATAAACTTACCACGCAATAAATGTTTATTAAATGTAGAGTCAGCTTTTCCGAGTGGTTTAACTGTTAATTCTAACCATTTTTCCCAAAGGGCATAGAATGTAATATTTTTATCAATTATTGCACCATTAATCAATTTTAGCTCCAGGGCTAGCGCTTCAATTTCAGCTTCTCTTTTTGTCTTAAAGCCTGAATTTGAAGCAACTACCTTTTTATTTTTATCAAAAATTCTATAATCCCATAAATTCTTTTTACCTCGTTTTCTGAATGAAACAGACATGATTACCTCTTTTCTAAAGACGATAACCAAGATATTATCTTGATTATCGTATCATAAATTAAAGATTTCTGCAAAATTTTCTTCAAAAAATTGTTTCGTTTTGCTTGCTAAGAAGTAGTACCGTCCGCCCTGATTGTTTGGATATTTCACAAACCCATCTCTGTTTTTATCAATATCAATTTTTGAGCGAATATCTGCTCGATAGAGAACATTTTCTAATAACCACGGTCGAGATACTGAAATCATCTCTAAAACCTCGGATAAGCTCATATATTTCCCCTGTGAAGCCTTGTTTTTTAAATCAAGATATTCATCTTTTTCTACTATAATATGAGAAGTAGGCAACTGTACTTCCAAATTGTCTATTTTGATTGAGATTTTATCTCCCATATTAATTTTCCTTTCATCGTCTTACTTGAATACACGCCACGGCTCTTTTTCTTTCATTAGTTCATCTTTTTTATTATTTAGAAAAATGATCGTGTCTGGTGAGGGTTTGTACTTTGTTTTGAAATGAATCAAAACATGCTTGAAAAATTCCTGAATTGCTTCTTTGCCGTAAATTTTATCAATCTTGTATAGAAATGATTCTAAACCGCTGTTTTTCAATAAGTAAATATAGGTAGATAATAAATCATTTTTTCTTCTTGGTTTTGACCTCAATAAATCAAAATCAGTTGAAACATATTCCAACATAACCTTTGAAATATCCCATAATTCATCATTTTTGAAAAATAAATACTTATCTGTAAATCGTTGAAAAATCAAGCTCGATAGTTCTTTATCATTTCTACATTTTAAAATATCTAAACCAGTTTGGTTAGCGTAAGACTGCCTAATTGACATTTCAAATCGCACCCAATCATCACATTTCAAGGCTTCGTCATAATAGATGCCTTTCTTTTGCTCCTGTTCCAATTTTTTATCATAGATTCTTAACAGTAGTGAGTTTCCTTTATTTGCTTTGCTACCGACATAAATCGTTTCTGCTCTGTTATTTGTGTTAATAGTACGGACATTTGACTGATTTTTTCTCAATTTAATTGTATTTGTAACACTGTCAACATATTTTGATTTTATTATTGACTTATTTAATTCTTGATAAATCTGATTTACTTTCAAACCTTCATCTTTAAAATCAATCGCAAAATCAATTTTTGAAACTCTACAACTACCGCTAAAATAATTTTCTAATTCAAAAAATTTTTGAACTAATTGACGATACGAAATTTTTTGATTATCTTCTTCGCGTCGTTTCAAATAATGTTTTAAACCTTGCCCTGAGAATTTGAGAAAAATTCCCATTCTTGGACTGTCCGTGTTAAAACATAACAAAATTTCAAATTCATCAAAATTGATAATATGATTGTAGCCTGCAAAACCTTTTTCATTTAACTTGAAATTAACTGTGTACTTTTCTAATTCCAATAATTCATCAATTTTTAAACAGATATTAGAAGCAAATGCTTCATAATCAGACATCATCTCGTTAAAATCAGGTAAAAAAACAAATGAAATTTCATCAACATCACATTGAATCATAGTAAAATAGCTCCTTTTTAATTATTTTATAGTTGACCCCGTAAGGGGTGGGATGGGGGTCATTACTATACCCCCCTGAATGCTAGTATCCCATTATTTACGTTTCTTTCTTAATCGTTGACCATATAGAAATGCTCGTTTAAATGTACTAATCTTTTCTAAACCATGTTCGTGTAGATTAATATTCCAAAATCTCCTAGGTTTACTAAACTGTCCATCGTTTGTCATGATATACCCAGAAAATCTGGGCGCATTGTTATCAATATTATCTGTTTCTCCGAAGACCATTCTAGCTAATTCGTCTGTAATAGCTCCATTTGATAGACAGATACGAACACCTAAATTATCCCGTATTGCTGTTGAAAGCAACTCTGCCCTTGGCTGTTGCATGCAGATACAGATATAGACACCACTAGAGCGAGAACGCGAAACGATAGACAAGACCAAATCTTGAACCCTTTTTCTCATCTTAGTATCAGTTATACTTGATAACATCGCAGAATACTCTTCGATAACACACAACTTCATTTTCATCTCTTTACCGAAATTAACAAAAGTTGCGCCAGTAATGTCATCCCGTGCTGATAATTTTGCAATTTCTTTTTCACGTTTAATAACTAATTCCAACAATTCTTCAAAATACGCTAAAATTTCTTCACTGTCAGATAAAATCACACCTTTTGGAAGAAAAGTCCAAGAACTGAATTCAGATTTAACATCTAAGATTGTTAAATCAACATCTTCATTGAACATGAATACTTGTGCAAGCATTGATTTTAAAAACGTTGTTTTTGAGCTGTTTGTATTTCCGACCAATAACAGCTGAGGAGAACGTAGAAATGAAAAGGTCAAGCCTTTTTCAACTGTTATTTCAAAATCATTGACTGGTCTTAATTCAGTTATCTTCTTTGGTTTAAGCTGCCTTGCTTTCGCTTCGACAATATCATCTAATAAATAGATAAATTCTGTATTATCTTCACTTAACCAATAATCTAAAACAATGAGTGAACGATTTTTACCCACTAAACAAGCTGATAACATTTCCGCAAACTTTTCCAAATCGTCGGTAGTCTGGTCAGCTAATTTTTTAATTTTAACCGTTATGCGCCTGCTTAGCTTCTCGAAGCTCGCATGCGCTTTACTAACATCGATAAATTTGCTACCAACTTTACGATTCGCCGTTGCTGAATCCAACAATGCCTTGTGTGTTTGTCGTTCTATCAACCTTAATTGGTAGTATAGAGATACTGAACCAATTTTTGATAAATTCAAACCAAACCGAATCAATAACCAAAGATTAACCAAGAGCAAGACAGCTATTCCAATCACTATTAAATTCAGACCAAACTGTACTTCACTGCTAAAAATACCAATCTCTGTTCCTTTAAATAGTAGCCATCGAATAATACCACCACCAAATAGTAACCCAACTCCAAAAAATTGGAGTAGAGTTACTAGGCCTGGTAAGGTTGGCATCAGATGACCCGTATTTTTATTTAATTTATACCGAATCATAAATACCTACAAATTTCTTCCATTTCTTTTAACATCTTTTGGCGCATGAGTTCAAAAAACATATACGAGCGAATAAAATCAGTGTAACGACCATTTGAGTAAACTAAACTCAAATTCACAAAAGATGAAACTCGTCCTTCAACTTCCGAACGCATGTATGCTGATAAAATCTTTCGTAGTTCGATGGGCAGGTCTAAAGCTGATAAATCATCTAATTCTTTATAAATATCTTTCATATCTATTTCCTCACTACTTTAAACTAATTTCTTTGACATCTTCAGCCCAAACTTCGATGACATCGAAACTTTTATATTTATAACGCCCTCGCGGATTGACTAACTGATACAAATGTCTAAACTGAATCTTGTTCGCAATCTCTAGAGTTGGAACAACAAGACTAATCAATTTAACCGAACCATCATCTCTTGGCATCGATAAGAATACTTCATATCCGATTGACTGTTCTGAAAAGACTGGGGCGTTTTTACCATTACTGTTTTTCTCAAACCCAACAATTGGGAAAAATGGTTTTGGCTCTGTAACACTTACAGCTACACAAGTTGAGATGTTTGTGAGCATTGGGGCAGTACGACGGTCGTTTACAATTGAATCACCTGTTTGTTTTGAATTGCTTCCAAACAAACCTGTTTGAATCAAATTATTATTGTTAGTAGTCATTTTTCTTACCTTTGCTAGCTTAAAGCTAGTTCTTTCTGTTAAACATTTCTTGTAAATATTTGAACGTTCTTTATTTACATTATCAGTTTATCAAGATTAAGATTGACTGTCGATTGGTCAAAAAACAAATTTATAAAAAATATATCCATACAACTTTTCAATCTTATTCTTTCAATCTGAATAAATGAAATTAAGTGATTCATCATTTACAAGACCAGTGTATCATAAAAAACGATGCATGTAATTGAAAGAAAATAGACGACAGTTTTAGATTGTTTTATACAACTATTTTAATTGTGTAACTTAAAAATCAGTATATATAAGTGAAGATATAGTTGTACATAGGTAACAAAAAAATAAATCACAAAATAGATTGCACTGTACAATCTTTTATGTTATACTCTAAGCATAAAAAAATGAAAGAAGGTAATGTAATGTATATACATACTATTGAATTTCTAAAACGTGCAACGATTGATGCAGTACCTGCAAAGGTTAAAAATTTTAAAGATGAACAGTTACAACAAGGGAAAAAATATTATTGGTATATGTTTCTGCATGACGAAAGAATTGGAGAAGTATCTGATATGTTTGCATATTACGGCGGAAACAAAGACACAGCTAAACAAAAAATGAGTCGATTAATGAAAGATAGTCGAACTCATTTGTCTGACAATATTTTAGAGTTGCTTGCTAAGAATATGAATGTAAGTGTTTCAGAATTGTTATGGGGTAATGAAGAAAACTGGAAGAAATTGCTTCCAAGTCTCTTTTATTTAATTATTTTTGAATCTATCAGCACATCTGATTTTAAAACAATTAGAGAGCAACAATTGAAATCAAATATGCTTGAAGTTTTGAAAGAGTCTGTCTTGTTTTCAAGTGAATTAGCTAAAAAAGAAATCGAAGCAGACTTATCTGATGGTATTGTTGCATTTGATATTTTTGATAAGAATTTATTTAAAGCTATTTCAAGACTATATCAAAATGAAGTGGAAGAAAAATTTTACAGACTATTTCAAGAATTCTTTATTGAAAAAAACTATTGTTTGAAAAAATTAGATAATAGAATAATTGATTTTGCAGAACGAGTATATGTAGATGTTATTTTTGATAACAAGAAGACAGAAGATTCGCTAGGGCTTCAGGTTTATCAGACTTCAAATTTATTTTTGAATGCTGATTATAGAGAATATAGAACAAGTATTATACAAAAGAACTTCTTGAATGAAGTAGTACAAGAAGAGGGGCAAGTATTAGAACATTATTTAGAGGAAGAACAAAGAATGATACTTGAACAAGTTTCAAAATTTGTTAATGGTTTAGATAAGATTCAAAGAAAGCAAGATGAACGATTAGGATATCGAAAGAACAACAAAAATTTATTCAAATTTGGATTTGATTTTGTAAAATTTGATGAAGAATATTTTAGAGAATCAGAAGAGAAAGTAGAAGAAACTATGATATCTACTGAACAAATGAGCGCAGATTTGAAAAAATTAGATATGTAAAAAACAACCGCTGAAATTTTTAGCGGTTGTTTATGTTGTTTAATAGGGTTGCTATTGCATCAATTATATCTGTTTTTTGTGGTTCTGCTATTTGTTCAAGTTTATTGATAATATTTTCAATTTCTTTACTCTTTTCTGGGAACTCAAAATTAAAAAATGATTTTTCATCTACTTCAAGAGCTGTGATGATCTTGTTTAACGTTTGTATTTGAAAATTATATTTTTCGTTTTCTATGTTGTGGATATGTTTCGAGCCTAAGCCAGCTAATTCGGAAAGTTTTTCTTGGCTTAAACCTTTTGTTAGTCGTAAATATCTAATTCTTTTTGCAATAAAAGTTTGTAAGTTGTTTTGATTCATAATTGTTTACCTTCAACTATTATTTTAAAGATAAAAATTATAAATAATAAGTAGCACAAATTACACTTGTATATCAAATAAGTGTTGCATATTACACTGAAAAATGTTAGAATAGTGTAGTAAAATTATAAAAAAGCTCACTTTATTAGTTTTTAAAGGAGAATTGATGAAGAAACTGCAAACCCTCACAACTTCAACAGCTATTGCGCTTGCATCAGTTAGTGCGCCTGCATTTGCTCAAGAAGCTCAAGCTACTTCAGTACCTACTGACACTGCTGTCAATGAACCTGCTCTTGTTGCTAAGTCACAAGTGAAACCACTTGAAAAGAGTGAAGTTCCTGCGCCTTCTACAGTGAAACCTGCTCTTGACGCTCAAAAAGGTGTTGTGAAAGACGCTGAAGCTAAGATTGAAACAGCTAAAGCTGATGTTCAAGCAAAAGAAGCTACTGTTGCTTCAATTGAAACAGAATATTCTAATGCAGATAAGACTGTTAACGATGCACAAGCAATTGCTTCTCAAGTAACACCTGCAAAAGTTGCTGAAGTCAAAGATGCTCAAGCTAAGAACCTTGAAGCACAGACTGCTAACCAAGAAGCAACTGAAGCTACAAACGAACAAATCAAAGCTGAGACTACTGTTCTTGCTGAAAAGCAATCAGACGTGGCAACAGCTAAAGAAAATCTTTACCAAGCTGAAAAAGATGTCCAAACAGCTAAACAAACAGTCGCAAATGCAGAATCTGCACTTGACGGAACTGGACTTACTCAAGCTGAAAACGACTTAAAAGACGCTCAAAAAGGCGTTAAAGACGCTGAAGATACAGTCGCTGAAGCTGAAGATGCTTTCAAGACAGCAAAAAAAGCTGATGAAGCACGTGAAGATGCTATCAAATCAGCTGAAACTGATGTAAATACTAAAAATGATGCTGTCAAATTGGCTAAAGAAAAATTGACAACAGCTAACCAACATGCTGAATCAGTAGACGCTAAGTTGCAAACAGCTCAAGACGAGTTAACAAAAGCTCAAGACGCACTCAAAAATGTTGATGTCGTAGATATTCAAAATCCAACATTCCACATTTCTGACAGTCTCCGTGATAAAATTGGTGCAAAATCAAATGACATCACATACAAAGACGCTTACGAATTGTGGAGATCAAATAATAACGAAGCAACCCGTATGGTCATGCGTGGTATGGCTGTCAAAATGGCTAGTGCATCAACCATTAAAATCAGCGAAGCTGATAAAAATCGTCCAGTTGATTTGAATAACTTGACTGATGACCAATTGGTAGAAATCAGTCAGTTCTACGCTAAAATGTTGACTCAGTTGAACCATAATTTTGGTTATAATACAAGTAAAAAGGCTTATGTTTCAAAAGAAACATTAGATTACTCAAAATCTGTTGCTAAAAAATATGAAGAACGTGCCCTTGACCCAGATGTCGCTGGTCACATCCGTGGTAATTTAGAAAATCTAACACCAATGGGAACCCATGATGAATACAAAACAATGTATGACTTAAAATACGCAGTTCAACGTTCATTTGAATTATCTTCATTTGAAGACGAACCCTCAGAATGGGGACATCTAGAAAACAACTTGTCTAACCACGCTGACAGTTCAGTCGCAATCACAATTGCTAACATTAATGGTAAATATTGGATGGTTACAACATTTGGTGACAATGATGAAACTCCAATCACCAAAGAAACCGACATCGCAACTCTTGAAAAAGCAGTCGCAACAGCGGAATCAAACCTTGAACAAGCTAAAACTGCATCAGAAAACGCTAAGAATGCTTTGACAACAGCTTCAACTGATTACGCAAGCGCACTTAGCTTGAAAACTGAAGCTGAAAAAGTCTTAGCAGACGCAATGGCTACGCCACTCCAAGCCCAAGTTGCTGAAAACAACCTACGTTTGGCAAACATTGCTCTTGAAAATGCTAAGAAACGTGAAGTTCAAGCAAATGAAGCAGTCGCTAACTTCTCAGCAAGTCTAGCTGACAAGAAAGCTACTCTTGAAAAAGCTCAAGACGCACTTAAAGAAGCTAAAACTGCTAAAACAATTGCGTCACAAGCTCTTGAGAATGCTTCAGCTAAACTTGAAGACCAAGAAACTAAACTAGACAACTTGAACAAACAAGTTACAAAACTTCTTGCTGAAAAAGATGCACTCGTAAAAGAAGCCAAAGAATTGGCTGAAACCTTGCAAGCATATTTGGACGCACCAGTTGCTCTAGCAAATGCTCAAGACGCTCAAGCAAAAGCTGAAGCTAAACTTGAAACAGCAAAAGCTGAATTCACTACGGCACAGTCTACTCTTGAAGACTTGTTGTCTGCGTATCGTACAGAATATGCTAAGTTGGTTGACTTGCAAACAGATTACGATGAACTCGTTGACCTTGCAGAGAAAGCTCAAGAAAATGTTGTTGCCAAATTACCTGACGGAACAGTAATTGCTATCCCTAAAGGTGCTCCAACTGCTGAAGTGCTTCCTGAATTGAATCTTGAAGAACTTGCTAAAGAAGATGCTAAAGATAGCATTGTGAAAACACTTCCTGACGGAACAATTGTCGCTGTCCCTAAAGATGCACCAGTTGCTGAAACACTCCCTACTGTCAATGTTGACGAATTGAAGAAAGCTCTTGATGCAGGTAAAAAAGTGACTATCGATGCTCAAGGAAATGTTGTTGTACGTGAAACAAAACCAGCTACTTATGAAAAACCAGTGAACGTTGATCGTCTGCAAGCTAATAATGATAAATCTAATAAAGCTTATGCAAGTGATAAAAACGTTACTATTGATAACAAAGGAAATGTTATCACAAAAGGTCAGACTTACACAAGTCAACAACAAGCATCAAGTAAATCAACTTATTCACGAGTAGAACGTGCAAAAACATTACCAAATACAGGAGAGTCATCAAGTGTTACAATGTTGGTACTCGGTGCAATTCTTGGAACATTTGGACTTGTAACAGTACGTAGAAAAAATTAGAATAATAAAAAAATCTTCTTATTACAAATAGGAAGATTTTTTTGATTCACAAAATTAGTTTAAAAGACTACGCTATTTAAACCAATTTTGAGAATGAATATTGGACTATACCGATTGCGCCGAACACGATATCGAACTATGTATAAAAAATTGTGATTATTAAATTTAAAGACTATAAAATTAAAGCAAAAGTTTAAAATTTATTTGGTCAACCACTGGTCAATTTCCTCAATTTCAATACTAACTAGCGTGTGATAATATCTTGATTTAATCGTTTCTTGGTTATTTATTTTAACTTATTTTAACGCTAGTTTGTTGGCCGCCGGTATAGTATTAAAGACAAGGTTTATAAGCCTTGTCTTTCAGATTGAAGACAAAGTCCTTAGAACTCAAGTTTCTAAGGGCTTTTCTTTGTGTAAAGTCGTATAATAGAGGTAAGAAGAGTTGTGAGGTAATCCCTATGTTTCACAAAGAAAAACCTGATTA
>NZ_JASHAQ010000029.1:0-12427 GCF_047465035.1 Streptococcus infantis | reverse complement strand
AGGAAATATCCCTTTTTATTTTTCTCAAATACAGATTTTCGGATGGAATATCAGATGATGAGACAACATATTTTTGAAAAGTAAAAAAGACAAACGCCAAAAATGACATTTGTCTTCGTTCTGAAAGACAAGGTTTATAAGCCTTGTCTTTTTTCTTTATTTATAAAAATTTTAGTAAAAATAGGTCTATACCATTTACAAATTGTTTTGAAAGGTTTATAATGTAATTGACATAATAAATAGTAGATTATTTCTTAAGGGGGTTATCATTATGCCTAAGTATATTAAAGCTGATCAATTTTTCTATCCACATGGTATTCGTCGTGGAGGTTATTTAGAACTTATTGATGGCAAGTTTGGTAAGCATGTTGAAGAGATTTCGGATGATGCAGAAATTTTAGACTACTCTGGTTACAGCATTGCACCTGGTCTCGTTGACACCCACATTCATGGTTTTGGTGGTGTGGATGTCATGGATAATAATATTGAAGGAACTCTTCATACGATGAGTGAAGGTCTTCTTAGCACAGGTGTTACTAGTTTCCTACCAACTACACTAACTTCATCATACGAACAATTGCTGGCTGTTACTGAAAACATTGGTGCACGCTATCAAGAAGCATCTGGTGCTAAGATTCGTGGTATCTATTTTGAAGGGCCATACTTTACTGAGGAATTTAAAGGAGCTCAAAACCCTGCTTACATGAAAGATCCACGTATGGATGAGTTCCGCGCTTGGCAGAAGGCTGCTAATGGTCTTCTTAATAAAATTGCTCTTGCACCTGAACGTGATGGGGTTGAGGACTTTGTACGTACTATTACTGGTGAAGGTGTAACTGTTGCTCTTGGTCACTCTAATGCTACCTTTGATGAAGCAAAAAAAGCTGTTGATGCTGGAGCTAGTGTATGGGTTCACGCATATAATGGAATGCGTGGCTTAACACACCGCGAACTTGGTATGGTTGGTGCTATGTATGAGTTACCACACACTTATGCAGAATTGATTTGTGATGGTCATCACGTGGATCCTAAGGCTTGCGAAATTCTTCTTAAACAAAAAGGAACTGAAAATATTGCCCTTATCACTGACTGTATGACAGCAGGTGGTTTGCAAGATGGTGATTATATGTTAGGGGAGTTTCCAGTTGTAGTTGCAAATGGGACTGCTCGCCTTAAATCTACAGGTAACTTGGCAGGTTCCATTCTCAAACTTAAAGATGGTTTGAAAAATGTCGTTGAGTGGGGAATTGCAAATCCTCATGAAGCAGTCATGATGGCTAGTCTGAACCCAGCTAAATCAGTTCATATCGATGACGTCTGTGGACAAATTCGTGAAGGCTACGATGCAGACTTTATCGTGCTAGATAAAGATTTGGAATTAGTAGCAACTTATCTAGATGGAGAAAAACGCTATCAAGCATAATCTAAAAAGTAGAAACGACTTTAGTTTCTACTTTTTTTAATAAATTCGTGAACACTTTCACATATTACTTGATTTTTATATTGAAAAGGCTTACAATTATGATATAAACAATACAAATAAAAAAGCGGAGGATTGCTTATGAAAGCTTATACTTACGTTAAACCAGGCCTTGCGTCATTTGTTGATGTTGACAAACCAGTTATTCGCAAGCCAACAGATGCTATTGTGCGTATCGTTAAGACTACTATTTGTGGTACAGACCTTCATATTATTAAAGGGGATGTTCCTGCTTGTAAGAGTGGAACAATCTTAGGACATGAAGGAATTGGTGTTGTAGAGGAAGTTGGAGCAGGAGTTTCAAACTTCAAAAAAGGCGATAAGGTTTTGATTTCTTGTGTTTGTGCCTGTGGTAAATGCTACTACTGTAAAAAGGGAATCTATGCTCACTGTGAAGACGAAGGTGGATGGATTTTTGGACATTTGATTGACGGTATGCAAGCAGAATATCTTCGTGTGCCCCATGCTGATAATACTCTTTATCATACTCCAGCTGACTTGTCTGATGAAGCTTTGGTTATGTTATCTGATATCTTGCCAACTGGCTATGAAATTGGTGTCTTAAAAGGGAAAGTTGAGCCTGGTTGTAGTGTAGCTATCGTTGGTTCAGGGCCAGTCGGATTGGCAGCTCTTTTGACGGCACAATTCTATTCACCAGCTAAATTGATTATGGTGGACCTAGACGATAACCGCTTGGATACTGCAGTTTCTTTCGGTGCTACTCATAAGATTAATTCTTCAGATCCTGAAAAGGCAATTCAAGAAATTTATGATTTGACAGATGGTCGAGGTGTAGATGTCGCTATTGAGGCGGTAGGAATTCCTGCAACGTTTGATCTCTGTCAAAAGATTATCGGTGTAGACGGAACAGTAGCCAACTGTGGTGTGCATGGTAAGCCAGTTCAGTTTGATTTGGACACTCTTTGGATTCGTAACATTAATGTTACTACTGGATTGGTTTCTACCAATACAACTCCTCAGCTTTTGAAAGCCTTAGAAAGTCATAAAATTGAACCTGAAAAATTGGTAACTCATTATTTCAAACTTAGTGAAATAGAAAAGGCCTATGAAGTATTTAGTAAGGCCGCCGATCATCATGCGATTAAAGTGATCATTGAAAACGATATTTCAGAAGGTTAATCTTGTTTTTAAATCCAGTTATTCGTTTTTGAATAGCTGGATTTTTTGAAAATGTTATATAATTCGTGAAAATGAGCAAAATTCTTTCATTGTTCTCAAAATTTCGCTATAATATACGGTACAAAGGAAGTTAAACTATGTATCGAGTTATAAAAATGTACGGAGATTTTGAACCGTGGTGGTTTATAGAAGGCTGGGAAGACGACGTCATTGCGAGCAAAAAATTTGATAACTATTATGACGCTTTGAAATATTATAAGTCTTGTTGGTTTGAGTTAGAAAAGGAGATTCCCCTTTACAAAAGTAGAGGAGACTTGATGACTATTTTTTGGGATCCAGAAGATAAACGCTGGTGTGAAGAATGCGATGAATTTCTTCAGCAATATCATTCCTTGGCTTTGTTGGAAGATGGTCAAGTCATTCCTGATGAAAAATTTAGACCTGGTTACGAAAAGCAGACTGGTTTAGAAATCCACCGTACTTGTCGCATAAAAAAAGAAGAAACAACTTTTTAATGAAGTTGTTTCTTCTTTTTTATATTTTCTTCGAATAATAAGAATGAGGAGGAAGATATGGTACAAACACTTGCACAAGAATTGATTACACTGGCCAAAAAACAGGGAGCTCAGGACATCTATTTTGTTCCTAAAGAAAAGATTTATGAGCTACATATGCGAGTTGGAGATGAGAGACATTTGATTAACACCTATGACTTTGAAAAGTTGGGGGCTGTCATTAGTCATTTTAAGTTTATTGCGGGGATGAACGTTGGAGAAAAACGCCGTAGTCAGCTTGGTTCCTGTGATTATCAGCATGGAGACAAGGTTTCTTCATTACGTTTATCGACGGTGGGAGATTATCGTGGTCATGAGAGTCTAGTAATCCGGCTTTTGCATGATCAAGAACAAGAGTTGCGCTTCTGGTTTCAGGACCTTATGGAACTGGAAAAGGGTTTTAGGCAACGCGGGCTTTATCTTTTTGCAGGCCCCGTAGGAAGTGGCAAAACTACTTTGATGCATGAATTAGCCAAGTCATTGTTTAAGGGACAACAGGTCATGTCTATTGAAGATCCAGTAGAAATTAAGCAGGAAGAGATGCTACAGTTACAGCTTAATGAAGCTATCGGACTTAGCTATGAGAACTTGATAAAACTTTCCCTACGACATCGTCCAGATCTTTTAATCATTGGAGAAATTCGAGATAGCGAAACAGCCCGTGCCGTTGTACGAGCTAGTCTGACAGGTGCCACGGTATTCTCGACAATCCATGCCAAGAGTGTTCGTGGGGTTTATGAGCGCCTCTTAGAACTTGGTGTCAGTGAAGATGAACTTGCAGTAGTTTTACAAGGTGTTTGTTACCAAAGACTAATCGCAGGAGGAGGAATTATTGATTTTGCAAACAAAAATTACCAAGAACACCAGGCAGAAAAGTGGAATGGACAAATTGACCAGCTTCTTAAAGAAGGACATATCACTGCCCTTCAAGCTGAAACGGAGAAAATTAGCTACCAGTAAGCAGAAGAAAATCATCACTCTTTTTAACAATTTATTTTCCAGTGGTTTTCATCTGGTAGAAATCATTTCCTTTCTTGATAGAAGTCTTTTGTTGGAAAAGAAATATGTATCTCAGATGCGCTTAGGACTCTCGCAGGGGAAATCCTTCTCGGAAATGATGAGAACTTTAGGTTTTTCGAGTGCTATTGTCACGCAACTTTCCTTGGCTGAAGTTCATGGAAATCTTCATTTGAGTTTAGGGAAAATTGAAGAGTATCTTGATAATCTTGCTAAGGTGAAGAAGAAGTTAATTGAAGTTGCGACCTATCCAGTCATTTTGTTAGCTTTCTTACTGCTCATTATGTTGGGTTTGCGGAATTATCTCTTACCTCAACTAGATAGTAGTAATATAGCTACCTTAGTGATTAGTAACTTGCCACAGATTTTTCTTGGGCTTGTTCTAGCGTTAGCTCTAGTATCTTTAACAGGACTGATATTCTACAGAAAATCTAGGAAGATACAAGTATTTTCTTTTCTAGCTAGAATCCCCTTTCTAGGTGTGTTTATTCAGTATTATCTAACTGCCTATTATGCTCGAGAATGGGGTAATATGATTGGTCAAGGTCTGGAGCTATCACAGATTTTCCAGATGATGCAGGAGCAAGGAAATCCTCTTTTTAGGGAAATAGGACAAGATTTAGATCAAGCCTTGCAAAATGGGCATGAATTTTCGAAAGTTGTGCAACATTATCCTTTCTTTAGAAGAGAGTTGGGTTTAATCATTGAATACGGAGAGGTCAAATCCAAACTGGGGAGCGAATTGGAAATCTATGCGGAAAAAACCTGGGAATCCTTCTTTACCCGAGTCAATCGGACCATGAACCTTGTTCAACCACTGGTCTTTATTTTTGTAGCCCTGCTAATCGTTTTATTGTATGCAGCTATGTTGCTGCCCATGTATCAAAATATGGAGGTTAATTTTTAGATGAAAAAAATGTTGATGAAATTAAAAGAAGCGAAGGCAAAAGCTTTCACTCTTGTAGAAATGTTGGTCGTATTGCTCATCATTAGTATTCTACTCTTACTGTTTGTGCCAAATCTTACTAAGCAAAAGGATGCAGTGAATGACAAGGGTAAAGCAGCTGTCGTCAAGGTGGTAGAAAGTCAAGCAGAACTGTATAGTCTGGATAAAAATGAAGATGCTAGTCTAAGCAAATTACAGGCAGATGGACGTATCACTGCTGAGCAAGCAAAAGCTTACAAAGAGTATCATGATAAACAAAAGACAAGTCAAACAGTTGCGGATTAGGGCTTTTACCATGCTAGAAAGTCTATTGGTTTTAGGGATAGTCAGCATTTTGGCTTTGGGTTTGTCAAGTTCAGTTCAATCCACTTTTGCAACTGTGGAAGAACAAATTTTCTTTATGGAGTTTGAGGAACTTTATCGAGAAACCCAGAAACGAAGTCTGGCTAGTCAACAAAAGATGAATTTAATATTAGAAGAGAGGAGTATTAGTAATGGCTATCAAAAGTTAGCCATTCCTAAAGGGATTCAGCTTCAGTCACATCAGTCAATAACATTTGATAAGGCTGGAGGTAGTTCATATCTGGTTAGCATCAGATTTCAAACAAGGAAAGAAGTGGTTCGCTACCAACTATATCTAGGAAATGGAAAGATTAAACGTATTTAAGAAGCAAAAAATTAAGGCGGTTATTTTACTGGAAGCAGTGATTTCACTAGCCATTTTTGCCAGTATTGCAACCCTCTTGCTGGGGCAGATTCAAGAAAGTAGAAAAAGAGAAGCAGAGCTTCTAAAACAGGAAGAAGTTTTGCGAGTGGCTCGTATGGCTTTGCAGACTGGACAAAAGCAGTTGACCGTCAATGGCCTTACGGTTCATGTTGTCTCGAATGAGCAAGGTTTGGAGGTACACCATGGAACGGAGAAATTACTGGCGATTCAAGACAAGTAGGGTCAGAGCTTTTACACTGTTAGAATCCTTGGTTGCCCTTATCGTTATTAGTGGTAGCTTGCTTCTTTTTCAATCTATGAGCCGACTCTTGATTTCAGAAGTTCGCTATCAGCAGAGAAGTGAGCAAAAAGAATGGCTTTTATTTGTAGATCAGCTAGAAGCAGAGCTGAATCGAGCCCAATTTGAAAAAGTGGAGAATGATAGGCTTTACCTCAAACAGGAAGGGAAGCCCATTTCCATGGGTAAATCAAAGTCAAATGATTTCCGGAAAACAGATGCTAGTGGACGTGGTTATCAACCCATGGTCTACGGTCTGAAATCAGCTCATATTTACCAAAAAGGGCAAAATGTCTATTTCAATTTTCAGTTTGAAAAGGGACTAGAGAGGGAGTTTATCTATCGTGTTGAAAAAGAAAAAAGTTAGAGCAGGAGTTCTCCTATACGCTATCACTATTGCTGGAATTTTTAGTCTTCTGTTGCAATTTTATCTGAACCGGCAAGTAGCTTATCATCAGGATTATGTCTTAAATAAAGAGAAACTGGTGGCTTATGCTATGGCTAAGAGAACCTATGAAAAAGCTACTTCTGAAAATGGAGAGCAGTCCTTTAATGTAGGGAAGTCAACTTATCGAAATGACGAAAAATTCTTCACAACGACTATTTCTACAGAAAAAAATCAATTTGAATTTCGTTTTCCACCTTTGAAAAAGACCGACGACAAAACGAAGAAAACAGAAAAAAAGTCTAAAGAAGGAAGTGAGGAGAAAAAAGAAGAACAGGTTAAAAAAGAGATGGCTATGTCTTCCAAATTAGCACCTTCAAAGAACGGCACAGAGTAGTTTGGACGAGGTTTTTGCTTGAAATCATGCTATAATAGATACATATGGAGGACGGAAAATGGCAAGTGTAAAATTGTATCTAGTGCGTCATGGGAAAACAATGTTTAACACGATTGGGCGTGCTCAAGGCTGGAGTGATACTCCCCTAACAGCTGAGGGAGAGCGAGGTATTCATGAATTGGGAATTGGCCTGCGTGAGTCTGGCTTAAAGTTTGAGCGTGCTTACTCGAGTGACTCAGGGCGGACCATTCAGACTATGGGAATTATCCTTGAGGAACTTGGTTTAACAGGGCAAATTCCTTATCGTATGGATAAGAGAATCCGTGAGTGGTGCTTTGGTAGCTTTGATGGTGCTTATGATGGGGACCTATTTATGGGCATCATTCCTCGTATCTTTAATGTCGATCATGTGCATCGTTTGTCCTATGCGGAACTAGCTGAAGGCTTGGTAGAAGTGGATACTGCAGGCTGGGCTGAAGGCTGGGAAAAACTAAGTGATCGCATCTGGGAAGGTTTTGAAGCCATTGCCAAGGAAATGGAAGCCAATGGTGGAGGAAGTGCTCTCGTTGTCAGTCATGGAATGACAATTGGAACTATTGTTTACCTCATTAACGGCATGCATCCACATGGTCTGGATAACGGAAGTGTGACGATTCTAGAGTACGAAGATGGTCAGTTCTCAGTCAAGATTGTTGGGGACCGTAGCTACCGTGAAATTGGACGAGCTCAATTAGACGAGCAAGCTAGTTCAGAACAATAAAATTCAGCACTAAATTTAGAAGAATTTTTAAAGGATTGATAGAATGCTAATGTCGTGCTTGCATAAGCTTGCGAGAGCTGAGTGCTTTGACAATAGCATTCTTTTTTGTTAGAATAGCATCAACATGAAAGCATAAGAAGGGACTGACAGAGTTGTCGTTCCCTTTTGTCTATCTTAGAAGGGGGAAATATGCTGTTTCAGAAAATAAAAACTTATAAATGGCAGGCACTGGCTTCCTTGGTCATGACAGGTCTAATGGTAACGAGTTCACTCTTGCAACCACGTTATTTGCAGGAGGTTTTAGAGGCACTGCTAACGGGTGATAATGAAGCTATTTATACTATCGGATTTTGGTTGATTCTTGTTGCCTTGATTGGTTTGATTGCAGGTGGCATCAATGTTGTGTTAGCCGCCTACATTGCTCAAGGAGTTTCGTCAGACTTACGGGAAGATGCCTTTCGTAAGATTCAAACTTTTTCATACGCCAATATTGAGGAATTTAACGCAGGGAATCTTGTTGTGCGTATGACCAATGACATCAACCAGATTCAGAACGTAGTCATGATGACCTTCCAAATTCTCTTTCGACTACCACTTTTGTTTATCGGTTCCTTTATTCTAGCAGTTGTCACCCTACCTTCTCTGTGGTGGGTGCTAGTTCTCATGGTCGTTCTGATTGTTGTCATAATGGGTTTTATGATGGGAGTTGTGGGACCACGCTTTGCAAAATTCCAGACCTTACTAGAGCGTATCAATGCCATTGCTAAAGAAAATTTGCGTGGTGTGCGCGTGGTTAAGTCTTTTGTCCGAGAAAAAGATCAGTTTGATAAATTTACGCAGGTGTCAGATGAATTGTTGGGAGAAAACCTTTATATCGGTTATGCCTTTTCTGTTATGCAACCTGCAATGATGTTGATTTCTTACGGGGCTGTTTTTCTCTCAATCTGGCTTGTAGCAGGTATGGCAGAGTCAGATCCATCAGTAGTTGGTTCCATTGCTTCCTTTGTGAACTATCTGAGTCAGATTATCTTTACCATCGTCATGGTTGGATTTTTGGGGAATTCAGTTACTCGTGCCATGATTTCCTTCCGTCGTATTCGTGAAATCCTGGATACAGAACCGGCTATGACCTTCAAGGATGTGGAAGATGAAGAATTGGAAGGAAGTCTCAGTTTTGAAAATGTGACCTTCACCTATCCAAATGATGCAGAACCTATCCTAAAAGATGTATCCTTTGATATCGCAGCTGGTGAGATGGTTGGGGTTGTTGGAGCAACTGGTGCAGGGAAATCAACCTTGGCTCAGTTGATTCCACGATTATTTGATCCTCAGCAAGGTTCGATCAAAATTGGCGGAAAGGACATTCGTACAGTTAGTGAAGGGACACTTCGCAAAACAGTTTCTATCGTCTTACAGAGAGCCATTCTTTTTAGTGGAACCATCGCAGATAACCTCAGACAAGGAAAGGGAGATGCGACAGTTTCAGAACTGGAACGCGCAGCTCGTATCGCCCAGGCCAGTGAATTTATTAGTCGTATGGACTTAGCCTTTGAAAGTCCGGTTGAAGAACGTGGGACCAACTTTTCTGGTGGACAAAAACAAAGAATGTCCATTGCGCGTGGGATTGTCAGCAATCCTAAAATCTTGATATTTGATGATTCTACTTCTGCCCTTGATGCCAAGTCAGAGCGCTTGGTTCAAGAGGCTCTTAACAAGGATTTGAAGGGGACGACTACGATTATCATCGCGCAAAAGATTAGCTCTGTTGTTCATGCTGATAAAATTTTAGTGCTTGACCAAGGTCGCTTGATTGGTCAAGGTAAACATGCTGACTTGGTTGCAACAAACCCAGTTTATCGTGAAATTTACGAAACGCAAAAAGGAAAGGAGGAGTAAGATGAAGACATTTGAATTTTTTTGGAACTATTTTAAAGTTTACAAGACCTCCTTTATCGTTGTCATTGCTATGATTATCATTGCAACGGTAGCCCAAGCCCTCTTTCCAGTATTTGCAGGTCAAACAGTCACAGAGCTGGCTAACTTGGTTATAGCCTATCAAAATGGTAACCCAGATATGGTTTGGCAAAGTCTCCTAGGACTCCTGCTCAATCTTGCCTATATTTTAATCGTTTTAGTAGTTTCTAGTCTTATCTATATGGTCTTGATGAGCCGCATTATTGCCGAATCTACAAATGAGATGCGTAAGGGACTTTTTGGCAAGCTTTCTCGCTTGACTGTTTCCTTCTTTGACCGCCATCAAGATGGGGATATCCTGTCACGTTTTACCAGTGATTTAGATAATATTCTCCAAGCTTTCAACGAAAGTTTAGTGTCTGTCATGACAAATATTGCCCTTTTTATTGGCTTGCTGATTGTCATGTTCGTAAAAAATGTCACCTTGGCTTTAATCACAATTGCCAGCACTCCAATAGCTGTTATCATGGTCTTCTTTATCTTAAAGCTAGCGCGAAAATACACCAACCTCCAACAAAAAGAAGTTGGGAAACTCAATGCTTATATGGATGAGAGTATCTCTGGACAAAAAGCCGTTATTGTTCAAGGTATCCAAGAAGATGTGATTGCTGGTTTTGTCGAGCAGAATGAACGGGTTCGAAAAGCCACTTTCAAGGGAAGAATGTTCTCAGGAATTCTTTTCCCTGTCATGAACGGGATGAGCTTGGTCAACACAGCAGTAGTTATTTTTGTCGGTTCAGCTGTATTATTGAATGATCAGAATATCGAGACAGCAACTGCACTTGGTTTGATTGTCATGTTTACTCAGTTTTCGCAACAGTATTACCAGCCCATTATCCAATTAGCAGCGAGCTGGGGAAGTTTGCAACTGGCCTTTACAGGTGCAGACCGTATCCAAGAAATGTTTGATGCAGAAGAAGAAATTCGTCCTCAAGATGCTCCAGACTTTAGCGAATTAAAAGAGGGTGTGGAGATTCGTAACGTAGACTTCTCCTACCTGCCAGGCAAACCTATTTTGAAAGATGTCAGCATCTCAGCTCCAAAAGGGAAAATGATTGCGGTAGTTGGTCCGACAGGTTCAGGGAAAACAACTATCATGAACTTGATCAATCGTTTTTATGATGTGGATGCAGGTAGTATCAGCTTTGATGGAACAGATATTCGCGAGTTTGATTTAGACAGTTTGCGAAGTAAGGTAGGAATTGTTTTACAGGATTCTGTTTTGTTCAGCGGAACTATTCGGGACAATATTCGATTCGGTGTACCGGATGCCAGTCAGGAAATGGTCGAAGCAGCTGCTAAGGCTACGCATATCCATGAATATATCGAAAGTCTACCAGATAAGTACGATACTCTGATTAATGATGACCAGAGCGTCTTCTCAACTGGCCAAAAACAGTTGATTTCTATTGCTCGTACCTTGATGACAGATCCGCAGGTCTTAATTTTGGATGAGGCAACATCAAACGTGGATACTGTAACAGAGAGCAAGATCCAAAATGCCATGGAGGCAATTGTGGCAGGAAGAACTAGTTTTGTGATTGCCCATCGCTTGAAAACTATTCTCAATGCAGATCAGATTATTGTTCTTAAGGATGGTCAAGTTATCGAACAAGGAAACCACCATGAATTACTCAAGCTTGGAGGATTTTACTCCGAACTGTACCATAATCAATTTGTCTTTGAATAATACTCTTCGAAAATCTCTTCAAACCACGTCAGCGTCCCCTTGCCGTATATGTGTTACTGACTTCGTCAGTTCTATCCACAACCTCAAAACTGTGTTTTGAGCAACCTGCGGCTAGCTTCCTAGTTTGCTCTTTGATTTTCATTGAGTATAAGCAAAAAAGTTGTCCTAATTTTAGGCAACTTTTTCTGATAAAAAAATTTTATCACGGACTTAAAAAATACATATTAGACAGGAGTGGGCAAGGATGATAAGATAAGATTATCAATGGAGAAGGAAAGGAAATCAGTGATGGCAAGAACAGTTGTTGGAGTTGCAGCAAATCTATGTCCTGTGGACGCAGAAGGAAAAAATATTCATTCATCAGTCTCTTGTAAATTTGCTGAGAGTATTCGTCAGGTTGGCGGACTTCCTTTGGTCATCCCAGTTGGTGATGAGTCAGTTGTGCACGACTATGTAGAAATGATAGACAAGCTTATCTTGACTGGAGGGCAAAATGTCCATCCTCAGTTTTATGGTGAGGAAAAAACAATTGATAGCGACGACTATAACCTAACTCGCGACGAGTTTGAGCTAGCTCTTCTACAAGAAGCCTTGCGTCAGAACAAGCCAATCTTAGCCATTTGCCGTGGCGTTCAGCTTGTCAACGTTGCCTTTGGTGGGACACTCAATCAGAAGATTGAAGGTCATTGGCAAGGTCTACCTTTTGGGACTTCACATTCTATTGAGACAGTGGATGGCAGTGTAGTGTCTAAATTGTTTGGTAAAGGAAGTCAGGTTAATTCAGTGCATCGTCAGAGCATCAAAGATCTGGCACCCAATTTCCGTGTGACGGCTGTGGATCCACGCGATCAAACTGTTGAAGCAATCGAATCTATCGACGAACACCGTATTATTGGTCTCCAGTGGCATCCAGAATTCTTGGTCAATGAAGAAGATGGCAACTTAGAATTATTTGGCTCTTTGTCAACTGTAGTGGGTTGAATAAAAACTAACATCTGGAGAGGACAATTGATGTCCTCTTCATTTTTATATTCAGAGCGATGAAAATTCGTTTCTTAAAGTTGTCAAAGTTCCGAAATC
>NZ_JASHAQ010000028.1:0-16739 GCF_047465035.1 Streptococcus infantis | reverse complement strand
TTTTAGGAACTTTGACAACTTTAAGAAACGAATTTTCATCGCTCTTAATATAAAAATAGAGAGGACAACGATTGTCCTCTCCAGATGTTAGCTTTTTATTCAACCCACTACAGTTGACAGAGAGCCCTTTTTACTTTATTTAACTGCTTCTTTCAAGGCTTCTACCTTATCCAAGCGTTCCCATGGAAGGTCAATATCTGTACGTCCCATGTGTCCATAAGCCGCTGTTTGACGGTAGATTGGACGTTTAAGATCTAGCATTTGAATAATCCCTGCTGGACGAAGGTCAAAGATTTGACGCGCTGCTTTTTCAAGCTTGCTTTCCGCTACTGTTCCTGTACCGAAGGTATCGATACGAACAGATACAGGTTGAGCTACACCAATGGCATAAGCCAATTGAACTTCTGCTTTCTTAGCGAGACCTGCAGCAACTATGTTTTTTGCAATGTAGCGAGCTGCATAAGAAGCTGAACGATCAACCTTAGTCGCATCCTTACCAGAGAAGGCACCACCACCGTGACGTGAGTAACCACCATAAGTATCCACGATGATCTTACGACCAGTCAAACCTGAGTCTCCTTGAGGTCCTCCGATAACGAAACGACCTGTTGGATTGATGAAGAATTTAGTTTCGTCGTCAAGATAAGAAGCTGGAATCACTTCTTTAATAACCTTGTTAATCACATCTTCATGGATTTGGTCGTTGCTCACTTCTGGATCGTGTTGAGTTGAAATAACGACTGTATCCACGCGTACTGGCTGGTCATTTTCATCATATTCAACAGTAACTTGTGATTTAGCATCTGGACGAAGATAGCTAATTTCACCAGACTTACGAAGTTCTGCCAAACGACGAACCAACTTGTGGCTGAGTGAGATTGGCAATGGCATGAGTTCTTCAGTTTCATTAACCGCAAAACCAAACATGAGACCTTGGTCTCCAGCTCCAATCAAATCAAGTGGATCTTGATCTGCGTTTCCACGAACTTCCAAGGCTTCATTAACACCTTGGGCGATATCTGGAGATTGCTCTACCAATGATGGATGAACTCCTACTGTTTCAGCTGAGAATCCATACTCAGTGTTGGTATAGCCAATCTCTGCAATCGTATCACGTACCACACGGTTAATATCTACATAGGCATTGGTTGAAATTTCACCAAAAACATGAACTGAACCAGTATAAACAGCTGTTTCAGCAGCAACGTGGGCTTCTGGATCTTGCTCTAAAATAGCATCCAAGATAGCATCTGAAATTTGGTCTGCAATCTTATCTGGATGCCCCTCAGATACAGATTCAGACGTGAATAATTTACGTTCTGACATAAAAATGTCCCCCCTTAAAAAAATATTCGTTATAGAGTTACAAAGTACTGGTAGAGAATCGATAAACGATGTTCACTACCACCTTATCGGGACCATATAACCTAACTATTATAACACGAATCTTTGAAAAATACTCGTATGATTACTATTTTTCTTAATCGGAAAATGTTTTCTAATCTTAACAAAATAAAAACTCTTAAAGTGGATAGGATTCCTAACTTCAAGAGATTTCTTAAAAACTAATTATTTTCTAGATAAAACTCAAAACGTTCTCCGACGTATTGGCTCTTTACATACTCGAAAGCCGTACCATCATCAAAGTAAGAAACCTGAGTCAGTCCTAAAATAGCATGCCCCTTTTCTACTTCCAGATAATGAGCAATTTTTTCCTTGGCTAAGCGAGCATAAATAGTCTGGTGAGATTTACCAATCCGATAACCATGTTTCTGTAAGGTTTGAAAGAAATGCTTGGTTACTTCTTCTTTCTTGAAATTCTTGATAAATTTCTCAGGAATAGAAGCTACTTCATAGACAACCGGAACCTTATCTGCATAGCGAACACGTTCCATACGGATAATATTTTCAGTAGCCTTAATCCCTAATTTTTCAACTTCTTGCTCATTAGGGATCGTTCGACGATAGGAAATCAGATGACTCGATGGTGTTTTACCCTGAGCTTTTACAATCTCCGTAAAACTAGTTGTTCCACGCATTTTTTCCTGAACACGAGTACTAGAAACAAAGGTCCCACTACCCACACGACGCTCCAAAACCCCCTCCTCGACCAAAAGGGAGATGGCTTGACGCAGGGTCATACGACTAACTTCAAATTCCTCAGCTAAATCTCGCTCACTTGGAAGTCTTTCCCCAATTTTCCAACTTCCCTCATCAATGTCTTTCTTGATTTGGTCGTGGATTTTCATATAAGCTGGTAACATGCTTGCTCACTTCTTTTCTTTATTTTTTCCATTGTACCCTATCTCATGGGGAAAAGTCAAACCGCACTTGTTTGGTTGGTAATTCTAACCCTTTTATGATAGAATATTCAAGAAGATATTTCTTTGAAGAAAGGGAAAAGATGAGCAACATTTCAACTGATTTGCAAGATGTCGAAAAGATCATCGTACTGGACTATGGTAGCCAGTATAACCAACTTATCTCACGTCGTATCCGTGAGATTGGTGTCTTTTCAGAACTAAAAAGTCACAAGATTTCGGCTGACGAAGTCCGTGCTATCAATCCTATCGGGATTGTACTTTCAGGTGGTCCAAACTCTGTTTACGAAGAAGGATCATTCGATATTGATCCAAAGATTTTTGAACTTGGAATTCCGATTTTGGGAATCTGCTATGGTATGCAGCTATTAACTCACAAGCTTGGTGGTAAGGTTGTTCCTGCAGGCGATGCTGGTAACCGTGAATACGGTCAATCAACATTGACTCACACAGAATCAGCTCTTTTTGCGGGTACTCCAGATGAGCAACTGGTCTTGATGAGCCACGGTGATGCTGTTACAGAAATTCCTGCTGATTTTGTCCGTACTGGAACTTCTGCTGACTGTCCTTACGCATCTATCGAAAACCCAGACAAGAAAATTTACGGTATCCAATTCCACCCAGAGGTTCGCCACTCAGTTCACGGTTATGATATCCTCCGTAACTTTGCCTTGAATATCTGTGGTGCAAAAGGCGACTGGACAATGGATAACTTCATCGACATGCAAATCAAACAAATCCGTGAGAAAGTTGGAGACAAACGTGTTCTCCTCGGACTTTCTGGTGGTGTTGACTCTTCTGTCGTTGGGGTTCTTCTCCAAAAAGCCATCGGTGATCAATTGATCTGTATCTTTGTAGACCACGGTCTTCTTCGTAAAGGGGAAGCTGATCAAGTTATGGATATGCTTGGTGGTAAGTTTGGTCTCAATATCGTTAAAGCAGATGCTGCCAAACGTTTCCTTGATAAATTGGCCGGTGTGTCTGACCCTGAACAAAAACGGAAGATTATCGGTAATGAATTTGTTTATGTCTTTGATGATGAAGCAAGCAAGCTAAAAGATGTAAAATTCTTGGCTCAAGGAACACTTTACACAGACGTTATCGAGTCAGGTACGGATACTGCTCAAACCATCAAATCTCACCATAACGTGGGTGGACTTCCAGAAGACATGCAGTTCGAGCTTATCGAACCACTCAATACTCTTTACAAGGATGAGGTTCGTGCTCTCGGTACTGAGCTTGGCATGCCAGACCACATCGTATGGCGCCAACCATTCCCAGGTCCAGGTCTTGCGATCCGTGTTATGGGTGAAATCACAGAAGAAAAGCTTGAAACAGTTCGCGAATCAGACGCTATCCTTCGTGAAGAAATCGCTAAAGCTGGCCTTGACCGCGATATCTGGCAATACTTCACTGTTAACACTGGTGTTCGTTCAGTAGGTGTTATGGGAGATGGCCGTACTTATGACTATACGATTGCGATTCGTGCCATCACTTCTATCGATGGAATGACAGCCGACTTCGCTAAGATTCCTTGGGAAGTTCTCCAAAAAATCTCAGTACGTATCGTAAACGAAGTGGACCACGTTAACCGTATCGTCTACGATATTACAAGTAAACCACCTGCAACTGTTGAGTGGGAATAAAGTTAACAAACTTAAAAAAGCCCTAGAAACCAATGTTTCTTAGGCTTTTTATTTTACTTTGATAACATCTTAACAACTAAAAATCTTAATCTTCTCCCGCTGCTAAAAACTTTTAACAATTTTGGTACTTTCTTAATTGAACTTTATAGCATTCCTCTCACTACTCTGCTATTATCGAACAAGCCTGAACTACAGTAGGAAGTATTATCACACTCAATCTCACAGAACTAATCTTAATGTTAAGGAATATCCTTTTCATTGCTCAAAAAAACAGTAAAACCACTTGGTCCTACTGTTTCATTTTTAAAATGTCTGGCGTTTAGCTTTTCGCTCTGCACGTCCACGAGCACGACCTTCTGCTCGCTTGGCTTTACGACGTTTTTCATCGACAGCCCACTGGATTTTTTTCTTATATCCTGGTTTGACTTTTTTCTTTTTCTTTTTAACCAAGCCAATCATTTCGATGTCCAATTTTTCTTGTTTCTTCTCACGATTGGCACGACGATCGCGGTCATAGGTATCTTGGAATTCTCCGTCTTTAACCATCTTAGGCACAAACTTGATCCCTAGTTTCTCTAATTCACGAATATCTGAGTCGTCACTAGGCTGGTAAAGTGTAATGGCTGTACCAGGCAAACCATTACGTCCAGTTCGTCCAACACGGTGAACAAAGAAGGACAAGTCTTGTGGAATAGCATCATTGATAACATGGCTGACACCTTCAATATCAATCCCACGCGCAGCCAAGTCAGTCGCAACAATATACTCAAAATCAAGGTTCTTCACCTGATTCATGATACGTTTACGTTCACGAGGTGCAATATCTCCATGAATCTTAGCAACCTTCAAGCCTTGGGCTGTTAAATATGTATGCAATTCATCTGCACGAGTCTTAGTATTGACAAAAATCATGGCTAGATATGGCTGCATGACTTGAGTCAATTCATAAATCTGAGCATTCTTGTCACGACCCTTGGTCGAAATCAACCAGTTATCAATGGTGTCAGAGATAACTGTTTTGGTCTTGATTTTTTCCATAACTGGATTAGACAAGTATTTTTTCAAGAATGGTTGCAGTTTTTGCGGAATAGTCGCTGAGAAGACCATAAACTGCAAGTCTTTCGGAAGACTTCCTGCAATCTTATCAACTGTTTCCAAGAATCCCATATCCAAGGTCATGTCGGCTTCATCAACTACAAAAGTTTTAGCCTTGTGGATAGCAAGATCACCAGATTTTACCAAATCATAGATACGACCTGGTGTTCCAATGACGATATGGGGCTGGTTGCTTGCCAGTTTGTCAATCTGACGTGCCTTGTCCGTACCACCAACGTAGTTGACAACACGAATTTCAATTTCTGAGTGCCCTGCAATCTGGCGGGCTGCCTGGTAAATCTGAGTCGCCAACTCACGACTTGGAGCTGTGATAACGGCTTGCACACTGTCGCTTTCTTCATCCAACTGTTGGAAAATTGGAAGCAAGAAAGTATGAGTCTTTCCTGAACCTGTTTTTGATTCACCAACCAAGTCTCGACCAGCCAAGACAATAGGAATCAACTTTTCCTGCACCTCGGTAGGAGTCGTAAACTTCAACTCCTCCAAGGCCTCTTCTATATATTTTTTAAATTTAAATTTCGTAAATGACATAATATCCTCGATTCTATCTATCTACTCATTATACCACATTTTGATGCATTTCAGTTAAACTTTCGGTTTGGATAATCACTCCGAAATGTAAAAACATACCCGATTAAAGGCAAGAAAAATACTCTCTGTCCATCCTAAACAAAGAGTATTAGATTTTTACGTAAGATTCCACTCGTCTCTCAGCCAATCACAAAAATGTTGATAGCGTTGGTCGAGAGCTTCATGATGCCCATAAGCATCAAAGGTGGAATAAGCTGAGGGAACTTTCTCTGATATCAGATCATGTAGTCCCCTTGCAAAAACAGGAGCCTTAGACAGACGATTGGAATGATTGGCACCTTCTGTCTGACCATTTTGCAGATAAATCAGACTTTGGCTCTGTATCAAGTCATGTTCCCTACAATAGTCTATAAAGTCTGGATACCAGAAAGAACCACAGATAGAAAAGATACAGGTCGCAGGAAGATGGCTCCTATAGAGACTATAAACAGCTGCAAGACCGCCCAGTGAATAGCCACCATAAGCAATCCTGCTTTCATCTATCAAGTAGGATTTTTTTAGAGTTGTTAGAATCCCTTGAAAGACCTTTTGATTGTAGGCATCTACCTTTCCACCAAAATCTGGAGCCCCTTCTTTCAAAGAACTAGCTTTCCAAGGTGTAAAGTCATCCAGACGATTTTCTGGAATCAAGCCCGCCAAAATCACAGATTGGGATAGGTCTGATAAATAATCTAGTTCCCCATCATTTAAAAGCACAACTGGGTAGGCTTGTTGAGAGTCATAGTTTGAAGGAAGGCTGACTCTAACACGAATCCCTTCCCAGTTAAACTCCTTATTTCTTGATAAAGTCATTGATTTTTTCAAGTGAGTCAATCACTGCTGGACCGTAGTCCATCAACTCATCGTAAGAGATGGTCATGATTTTTTGGTTCTTGATTGCTGGGACATTTTCTAAAACAGCATTTGCCTTCATCAAATCCACTGCTTTTTCATCCAACTTTTGATTGCGGTCGCTGGTTACATAGATAATCAACTCTGGATCCATTGATACTAAGTTTTCCAAGGTCAAACCAGATGTTCCTGTTGCGACATTGGTATAACCAAGTTGGTTGAGCAAACTTTCTTGAAGGGCTGACTTGTAGGCACCAAAGGTTTCGTCATTGTAAGCAACCATAATCAGAGCTTTTTTCTTTTCACCCTGTGTTTCTGGATTGGCTTTTTTAACCGCATCGATTTTAGCTTGCAATTGCTCTGCGTATTGGTTTGCCTTGTCTTGAACATTGAAAATTGTACCAAGATTCTTCACGTCTTCTACGATATTTCCTAAATCCTGTTGGATAGTTGAAAGTGAGGCTTTTTGCGTATAAACAGGGATTTTATTTTCATTCCAAGCACTGATAGTTCCCATTGACTTTTCAGAGAACATCATGTTACGTCCCATCAAAGCGTCTGGTTCATAAGAAAGAACCGTTTCTTGTGAGACTGATTTTTTATCACCAATATGAGGGATGGCTTCAATTGCTTCCTTGTATTTACCAGTTACGGCATTATCAGGATTGAGCATGCCGGCAATTTTATCTTTCAAACCAAGTTCAAGCAGGATTTCAGTTGTTGAAAGATTGTTGGTGATGACCTTTTCAGGTGCCTTTTCAAAAACTTGTTCGACTTCATTTCCTTTGACATCATAAGTTTTGATGGTTACAGGATAGTTGGTTTCTGTAGTAGATTTTTGACTAGCTTCTGTTGTAGCTGGTGCACTTGATGTTTCTTTAGATGCGTTACCACAAGCTGCCAAAGATAAGGTTGCTACTGTTAGGAGCAAAATACTAAATGATTTTTTCATGTTTTGTTTTCCTTTTCATTTTTTATAAATAGTGAATCATGGCTTGCTGGTCTTCCGTCCAAGTAATCTTACTTTGAACGCCATAGACAGCCTGCAAAGACTCGGGTGTGATGGTCTCTTTTGGAGTCCCTTGGTAAACAATTTCTCCTTCTTTCATCAGATAGAGATAGTCTGAATAACGACAAGCCAGCTGAATATCGTGTAATACTGCTAGTACATTGATATTGAGATGTTTGACAATGGTTAACAAGTCTAGCTGGTACTTGATATCCAAATGATTGGTCGGTTCGTCTAAGAGCAGGAGAGTCGGTTCCTGGGCCAAGGCGCGTGCCAACAAAACCCGCTGCTTCTCTCCTCCTGACAAAGAAGAGTAGAGTCGATTTCTCTTTTCGAACATATCTACCTTAACCAGAGCATCCTCAACCAAGGCAAAGTCTTTTTCTTTTTCCTTTTGTAAGAAAGAGAGATGGGGTGTTCTGCCCAGCATGACAATTTCCTCAACCCTACAATCAAATTGTAACTGATTAAACTGCGTGACGACTGCCATCTGCTTTGCCGTTTCCTTGACGCTCATTTGTTCCAAGGGGTTTCCATTTAGAGAAATCAAGCCTTGATCAGGCTTTTCCTGTCGATAGAGGAGTTTCAGCAAGCTAGTTTTCCCACCTCCATTGGGTCCCAAAATGGTATGAAATTGCTTGCCCTCCAGTTTGAGCGAGACTCCTTTGAGAATCTTTTTTTCTCCGATTCCAAAGTGAATATCCTGGCACATTAAGTCCATATCAGATCTTCACCTCCCCTCGTCTACTTCCAACCATGTAGATAAAGAAAGGGGCACCTACTAGAGCTGTAAAAATCCCAATCGGCAGCTCAGCATTTTGAATCAAGACACGAGCAAGGACATCTGCCCAGATAACAAAGAGGGCGCCGAGCAAAGTAGCGATCGGAAAAAGTCTTCTGTAATTAGTACCAACCAAACTTCGTGCTAAATGAGGTGTGATGAGACCAACAAAACCAATAATCCCACAAGTCGATACCAAGATTGCTGTCATTATAGCCACAATCGTCACATAGAGATACCAGTAAAAACGTAGGGGAATCCCTAAGGTCAAAGCCGCCTCATCACCCATCATCATGGCATTAAAAACACGATATTGGGTAGAGAAAAATAAAAAAGCAATTCCCACGATTATAGTTGGCAAGGTTAAGTGAGCCCAGGAAGTCCCCGCTAAAGAACCCATGGTCCAAAACTTGATGGTCATGACACTATCAGCATTAGCGCCAATTGAGATAATAAAGTTTGAAAAAGCCAAAAATAGTGCATTCACAACTGTCCCTGATAAAATCAGGCTAGAAGTTGTCATCCTGCCTTGCATGGAAGCAATCAGAAGGACTGCAACTGTTGCCACAAGCGCTCCAAGGAAAGAGCCAAGACCAATCATGACCTTAAATCCGAGGATGATGCTCAAAGTCGCACCAAAGGTTGCCCCAGCAGAAATTCCTAACACATAGGGTTCTGCGATTGGATTATTGACCGTTGACTGCATGACGCTACCACACATGGAAAGGCCTGCACCAACTATCAAACCAAGAAAAACCCGTGGTAATCTCATATTCCAAACAATAGCAAGTGTCGACTTCGAAATGTCTCCTATGTCCAACGGAGCTCCCATCTTACTTAATATAATCCGATAGGTATCGCTCAAACTAATTTGAACAGACCCCATCGAAACAGCTAAAAACAGAGAGACTCCCAAAGCTCCGAGCAACAGAGATAGGAGAAAAACATATCGCAGGTTTTGATGGCTTCCAGAAAATTTGGAAAGCATGAAACCCTCCCCTAATCAAATATTAAAAATTTAGACAATTTTCATAAATAGTATACCACATTTCCAAGGCAGGAACAAGGCTAGAAAAATGCACAAAAAAACCCTCTGAAGTCAGAGAGCTGATTTGAGCTCGGGCTAAAATCCTAGTGAAACAAAAAAATCTCCCCCAAGGGAGACATAGCTGGTTTATTTTACCTTACAGTGCTAGGAACCGTAACCGAAGATTATACTTGAGTATATCGAGGCAAGATGACAAAAATAAAAAAGCCCTCTGATATCAGAGAGCGATTTGATCTCGGTCTAAAATACAGAAAAACAAAAAGACTACCCAATCGAGTAGCCTTATTTTCAAGATGTGCTCAATTGAACACGGCCTAAGCACTTGGCAAAAAAGATAAAATCTCCTAGAAACTGAAGTTTCTTCGTCAATTTTCCTATTTTTGCTTTGTGCTTTTGACGGCCTTTATATCTTGAATTAACGACGAAGTCCAAGAGAGTTGATCAACTCACGGTAACGGTTAACGTCGTTTTTACGCAAGTATGCAAGCAAGTTACGACGGCGACCGATTTTCTTCATCAATCCACGGTAAGTAGCGTGGTCTTTTTTGTGTTGTTTGATGTGTTCGTTAAGGTGGTTGATTTCCCAAGTAAGGACAGCAACTTGAACCTCTACTGAACCTGTATCACCTTCGTGACGTGCATATTGTGCGATGATTTCATTTTTTTTCTCTTTTGAGATTGCCATGATGTTTCTCCTTTTTATTTGGCTTCATCCGAGTGACAGGTTGGCATGCCTGTAACCAAGAAGAAGTTATTTGTCTTTACGACATTTCTTATTCTACCAAGAACTAAGTTCTTTGTCAACTGATTTACTATTCTTACCGCAAAAGTGCTATAATAGTTATAGGAAGGATATCTAAGTTGACATCTTGAAAAGAGAGGTGATTACCATGCGTAAATTCTCGCAATATCTCCCCTACTATCTGGTCATATTTTTCTTTTATTGGCCACTTTATGAGCTGTTATTATGGACTATTACTGAAAACTATATCTTGAAGGAGCTCACCATCGGCAACGTTATTATCTTCTCTCCACTGGTGACTTTCATAGTATCACTATTCTACTCTTATCGTTTCAAGTTCTCAGTTTGGTGGTTAATTGGAGTTGGCTTGCTCTTTTGCTTTACCATCATTACTTTCGGAGAATTTATCCTTCTCTACTTCCTAGCCTATGAAATCTTTGCCCTCGCGGGTATGGCTGTCGGGGTCGCTATTAAGAATCTAGTACAAAAACTGAAAAGGAAAAAACTTTCACAAAAACCTTGAAAAATCTCACAATCATGCTATAATAATGCATAGAGACAAGTCACTTAGCCCCTTTCTACCAGAGAGTGCGTGGTTGCTGAGAACGCATAGGAAGACTATACTGATACTACTCTATTGACTTTTATGCAAACATAAAACGGTGGCCACGTTAGAGCCAATCAGAGGTGTCCCTCTTTTTTGAGGAACATAAATGAAGGTGGAACCACGTTGCGACGTCCTTTTTAGGATGTCGCTTTTTGTTTTTCTTGATTTAAGACTGCAAAATAGGGAAACACTTCTGCTATAGAAATAATTGATAACTAATATAAGGAGAAAATCATGATTCAAATTACTTTCCCAGATGGCGCTGTTCGTGAATTCGAATCTGGCGTTACAACTTTTGAAATTGCTCAATCCATCAGCAATTCTCTAGCTAAAAAAGCTCTTGCTGGTAAATTTAACGGCAAACTCATCGACACTACTCGTGCTATTACTGAAGACGGAAGCATCGAAATCGTGACACCAGATCACGAAGATGCATTGGATATCTTGCGTCACTCAGCAGCCCACTTGTTCGCTCAAGCCGCTCGTCGCCTTTTCCCAGACATTCACTTGGGTGTTGGTCCAGCTATCGAAGATGGTTTCTACTACGATACTGATAACCAAGCTGGTCAAATCTCTAACGAAGATCTTCCTCGTATCGAAGAAGAAATGCAAAAAATCGTTAAAGAAAACTTCCCATCAATCCGTGAAGAAGTGACAAAAGATGAAGCCCGTGAAATCTTCAAAAACGACCCTTACAAGCTTGAATTAATTGAAGAGCACTCAGAAGACGAGGGTGGCTTGACCATCTACCGTCAAGGTGAGTATGTAGACCTTTGCCGTGGCCCACACGTCCCATCAACAGGCCGTATCCAAATCTTCCACCTTCTCCATGTAGCTGGTGCCTACTGGCGTGGAAATAGCGACAACGCCATGATGCAACGGATCTATGGTACAGCTTGGTTCGACAAGAAAGACTTGAAAAACTACCTTCAAATGCGTGAAGAAGCCAAAGAACGTGACCACCGTAAACTTGGTAAAGAGCTTGATCTATTTATGATTTCTCAAGAGGTTGGTCAAGGGCTTCCATTCTGGTTGCCAAATGGGGCGACTATCCGTCGTGAGTTGGAACGCTACATCGTCGACAAGGAGTTAGCTTCTGGCTATCAACACGTTTACACTCCACCACTTGCTTCTGTAGAGCTTTATAAGACTTCTGGTCACTGGGATCACTACCAAGAAGACATGTTCCCAACTATGGACATGGGGGACGGTGAAGAATTTGTCCTTCGTCCAATGAACTGCCCACACCACATCCAAGTCTTCAAGCACCATGTTCACTCATACCGTGAATTGCCAATCCGTATCGCTGAAATCGGGATGATGCACCGTTACGAAAAATCTGGTGCCCTAACAGGCCTTCAACGTGTGCGTGAAATGTCTCTCAACGACGGTCACCTCTTTGTAACTCCTGAACAAATCCAAGAAGAATTCCAACGTGCTCTTCAGTTGATTATCGATGTTTATGAAGACTTCAACTTGACTGAATACCGCTTCCGCCTCTCTCTTCGTGACCCTCAAGATACTCACAAGTACTTTGACAACGATGAGATGTGGGAAAATGCTCAAACCATGCTTCGTGCAGCCCTTGATGAAATGGGCGTGGACTACTTTGAAGCCGAAGGTGAAGCAGCCTTCTACGGACCAAAATTGGATATTCAAGTTAAGACCGCTCTTGGAAAAGAAGAAACTCTTTCTACTATCCAACTTGACTTCTTGCTTCCAGAACGCTTCGACCTTAAATATATCGGAGCTGATGGTGAAGAGCACCGTCCAGTTATGATCCACCGTGGAGTTATCTCAACTATGGAACGCTTCACAGCTATCTTGATTGAGAACTACAAGGGTGCCTTCCCAACATGGCTAGCACCTCACCAAGTAACTCTCATCCCAGTATCTAACGAAAAACACGTGGACTACGCATGGGAAGTAGCTAAAAAACTCCGTGACCGTGGTGTCCGTGCAGATGTAGATGAGCGCAATGAAAAAATGCAGTTCAAGATCCGTGCGTCACAAACAAGCAAGATTCCTTACCAATTGATCGTTGGGGACAAGGAAATGGAAGACGGAACTGTTAACGTTCGTCGCTATGGCCAAAAAGAAACACAAACTGTCTCAGTTGATGACTTTGTTCAAGCTATCCTAGCTGATATCGCCAACAAATCACGCGTTGAGAAATAAGAGATAAAATCCTAGCTACCTAAAAAGCAACAACTATTTCAGCTGTTGCTTTTTATATTTTTACTCAATGAAAATCAAAAAGCAAACTAGGAAGCTAGCCGCAAGCTGTACTTGAGTACGGTAAGGCGACGCTGACGTGGTTTGAATTTGATTTTCGAAGAGTATTATTTAATCCGAGCTAGTAGTGATTGACCAAACCACCACACAAGATTTACTTTCATGAGTTAGATAAAGTCAGTATCCTCAATCCTTGTCTGCTTCATTTTCTTTTACGAGATCGTTTTGTGAATCTTTTTCAGAGAGTTTTTGATCAATATACTTGTCAATGTTTTCATAAAATTCCTTGGTCGCTTCACTATCTAATGTTGGCGAGTTCTGAACTTGATTCACTTTCAATTGAACAGATTGAATACCGTAAGAGGCTTGTTTTTGGTGGAGTGTTTCTAATTCTTCTTCTGAAATCGGATCTCCAACAACCGTCAAGACCAATTCATTGTTACTTGACTTGTAGACTTGATTAATAACCGTATAATTGGCGAACTCTTTTCCTACAAACTGTTTGATCCCTTCTTTGCGCGCTTGTTCTATTGTCAGAGTAACTGCCGAATAGCTAGCTGGAAGAATCAACAATACAATCAAAGAAATCAAGCCAATTCTCATTTTAATGCTCAGCTCTTTAAATGAAGTTAAAGGAGATTTTCTCATCAAAATTCTTGTTCCAACAATGTTGGCTAGCATGATAAAGACACAGTTGATCAAGAAAAGATAGAGAGCCCCCAATAAAAATCGTACATTCCCATTAGCTAAACCATAGCCAGCAGTACAGATAGGCGGCATCAAAGCTGTAGCAATGGCTACTCCTGGCACGATATTGTTTGCTTCTTTTTTCCTTGAACCGATCACACCAGCAATCCCACCAGCAATAGCAATGAGAACATCCCAAATGGTTGGAGAGGTTCGTGCGATCAACTCGCTACTTGCATAAGACAAGGGAGAAATCCAGAAATACAGAGTCGAGACAAGCAAACTGACCAACACTTGAGTCAATAAAACCTCTAGAGATTGCTTGATTAAACGCGTATCAAAAATAGCTAAACCGAATCCCAGTCCAACAATCGGTGTCATGAGAGGTGAAATTAACATGGCTCCAATAATAACAGCTGTTGAATTCATATTTAGACCGATAGAGGCAATAAAAATTGCACACATCAAAATCGCTGTATCTCTCAATCGAACATGAAGGTCATCGTATAATTTCTCACGGTATTCCCGTGTTGAATAATTGGCAGTCATTTGTCCTCTCCTCTTTCCTTATTTAAATCGGTATAATAATTAATAATAACAGCTGATAAACAGCCAAAAAATATGAGCCCATAAATCGTCAAGAAGACACTGGTAATCCTTCCAATCAAGGTCACAGCTAGGAGATCCCCGTAGCCGACAGTCGTCGAAGTCACAAAAGCATACCAAAGACCGTCTCCGTAATTTGTGATAGCAGGTTCAACTAGGAAAAGCACGCCTCCTGACCCAAAAACAAAGGTCACAAAACTCAGAGCAAACCGAGTAAAACCCGTAACCTGTATAATATGCCATAACATTTTTAAACGTCTCATTTGTTCTCCTTATTCATACTAGCTCCTGACCGAGCCGTTTTTTCCAATAATCAAAGTGAAGATAGGACATGATCTCCATCAGAGAAAGATAGACAAACTGATAGATCTGATTTAAGCTGATTATCAACTGATATTGTTTGAAAAATGACTGGAAGAAAGACCAGATATGACTGTCTTGAATCAGTCCCTTCTTAACATCAGACAGGATATTAGCTAAAGCTCCCAAGGACTGAAACGGTAAATCCTTGACATTTATATAGATCCGGTCCACCACATCATTCAGACTGGTATCTTGGATGGCATGAAATTCTCCAAAGAGAACTCCTGCCGCTCCAAGAGTAGAAACAAATTCCACCAAATAATTTCTGAGGAAATTTTCTCAACCTTTTCCCATAATGTGTTTAGTGCCATCCATAACGATCCCAACCAGAAAAAGGAAAGAAAACAAGCAAAGAAATTTTGCCGTAAATCCCAAAAAGCTTCAAGACTTGGTGTTGTTGGTTTTTCTAACTCTAAAATCAAGATGGTCATAATAATTGCTAGAACAGCATCTGTCAATACAATTAATCTGTCTTTCTTCATCGGATTGCATCCCCTTTCTTTTTTGTAACATTCTATCTTATCGCATAATATTGGATATTCTTTCATAATCCGACTACAAACAAAAATAAACCAAAAAGTCTGTCCCTATTATGCTATATTTAACTCTAGAAGTATTCATCCATCTAATTAATAAATATATCATATTTCACAATAAATGAATACTATCAAAGATTCATCCCCTTTCACTTCATCATTTAGTGTTGCTTAGATTTATCAAAAACAACCTGCTATAAGTAAGAAAGAGGAAGATACAAGAAAAACACGGCGTAAAAACCGATTCAGTTCATTGTCCTCAATCCTTGTCTGCTTCATTTTCTTTTACGAGATCTTTTTGTGAATCCTTTTCAGAGAGTTTTTGATCGATATACTTGTTAATGGTTTCATAAAATTCCTTGGTCGAATCACTGTCTAATTTTGTCGAATTATGAACTTGATTGACTTTCAATTGAACAGATTGAATACCGTAAGAGGCTTGTTTTTGGTGGAGCGTTTCTAATTCTTCTTCTGAAATCGGATCTCCAACAACCGTCAAGACCAACTCATTGTTTCTTGATTTGTAGACTTGATTAATGACCGTGTGATTGGCGAACTCTTTTCCTACAAACTGTTTGATTCCTTCTTTTCGCGCTTGATCTATCGTCAAAGTAATTGCTGAATAACTAGCCGGAAGAATCAATAATACAATCAAGGATATCAACCCAATTCTCATTTTAATGTTTAGCTCTTTAAATGAACTTAAGGGAGATTTTCTCATCATAATTCTTGTTCCAACAATGTTGATTAGCATGATAAAGACACAGTTGATCAAGAAAAGATAAAGAGCTCCAAATAAAAATCGTACATTTCCATTAGCTAAACCGTAACCTGCAGTGCAGATAGGTGGCATCAGAGCTGTTGCAATGGCTACTCCTGGTACGATATTGTTTGCTTCTTTTTTCCTTGAACCAATGAAACCTGCTATCCCACCAGCAATAGCAATGAGAACATCCCAAATGGTTGGAGAGGTTCGTGCAATCAACTCGCTACTTGCATAAGATAAGGGAGAAATCCAGAAATACAGAGTCGATACAAGCAAACTGACCAATACTTGAGTAAATAAAACCTCTAGAGATTGCTTGATTAAACGCGTATCAAAAATAGCTAAACCAAACCCCAGTCCAACAATCGGTGTCATAAGAGGGGAAATCAGCATAGCTCCAATAATGACAGCTGTTGAATTCATATTTAGACCTATCGAGGCAATAAAAATCGCACACATCAAAATCACTGTATCTCTTAATCGAACATGAAGGTCATCATATAGTTTCTCGCGGAATTCACGTGTTGAATAGTTTCCGGACATTGGTTACTCCTTTTATTTCATATAATCTTGTTTCTGCATGGATGATGGTAGAGAGACTTCTGTCCAAACTGACATGTTTTTAATTCTTACCTGTGATTCTTTTGAACATTATCTTTTAAATATCCATCAGTCCATCCTACATATTATATCAAAAATTTTACAGTCTTTCTCTGAAGAAATCAATTATAGTCAATTGAAACAAGAACAAGACAAAAAAGCCTCGAAAAAAGTACTACAACTTGGCAATACCTTTTTGAGATGCTTTTTGATATGGGCCCATGTTTTCTCAATAGGATTGTACTCAGGTGAGT
>NZ_JASHAQ010000027.1:0-16744 GCF_047465035.1 Streptococcus infantis | reverse complement strand
TTATGTTTGGTCATAGTAGGCCTCATTTCTACCACAAACGTCTCACACTTAATTCCACCATAAAAATCCGTTTTAGACTAATTTCCACTTTGGTCAGATAAGTGGAAGTTACTTTGAGAAGTTTCCTAAGATTTTGAAAATGAACTTGATTTGGGGAATCAAGTCTTTTTTAGCGCATTTGACTTCAATTGTGATAAAATAGAGGTGAACGATTTTTTACAATGAATGATAAAAATAGAGGTAAATATGACAATCGGTATTGATAAGATTGGTTTTGCGACCAGTCAATACGTTTTGAAATTACAAGATTTAGCAGAAACCCGAGGAATTGATCCTGAAAAATTGAGTAAAGGACTCCTTTTAAAAGAATTGAGTATTGCTCCTTTAACAGAGGATATTGTGACCTTGGCTGCCAGTGCAGGGAATTCCATCCTGACAGAGGAAGAAAAGCAAGAGATTGATATGGTTATCGTAGCGACAGAATCTGGAGTCGATCAAAGTAAGGCGGCTGCGGTTTTTGTACACGGTCTACTTGGAATTCAACCTTTTGCTCGTAGTTTTGAAATCAAAGAAGCTTGCTATGGTGCGACTGCGGCCCTTCACTATGCTAAGTTACACGTAGAAAATTCTCCAAAATCAAAAGTTTTGGTACTAGCCAGTGATATTGCAAGGTATGGTGTTGAAACTCCTGGGGAACCAACTCAAGGAGCAGGTTGTGTTGCCATGTTGATTAGCCAAAATCCACGTGTTATGGTCTTCAACAACGATAACGTTGCGCAGACTCGTGATATCATGGACTTTTGGCGTCCAAATTATTCAACGACACCATTTGTAAATGGAGTCTACTCAACACAGCAGTATCTTGATAGTTTGAAAACGACTTGGGAAGAGTACCAAAAGCGTTATGACTGTAACTTGGACGATTTTGAAGCTGTATGTTTCCACTTGCCATATCCAAAGCTAGCTCTCAAGGGTTTGAAGAAAATTCTCGACAAATCCTTGCCTCAAGAGAAGAAGGACTTGCTTCAAAAGCACTTTGATGAATCTATTATTTATAGCCAAAAAGTTGGGAACATTTATACAGGTTCACTCTTCTTAGGTCTCTTGTCTCTTCTTGAAAATTCTGATAGTCTCAAAGCTGGGGATAAGATTGCTCTCTACAGCTATGGTAGTGGTGCTGTATCTGAGTTCTTTAGTGTAGTATTGGTTGAAGGTTTTGAAAAGCAATTGCGGAAAAATCGCTTAGAGTTGCTAGACCAACGTCAAGCATTGAGCGTAGCTGATTATGAACGAATCTTCTTTGAGGAAGCCCAATTAGATGAGTCTGGATCAGCAACGATGTCAGGTTATGAAGGGCAAGACTATGCCCTTGTTGAGATTGTAGACCACCAACGTCGCTACAGCAAGGTTGAAAAATAATGAAAAAAAATTGGAATGGATTTGCTAAAAAATCAATTCAAGAGCGCCTAGAGCTAGTTAAGTCTCAGGCGCTTACTTCTATGGAAGCCCAAGAAAGTCTTGAGCAGAATGAAAATCTCAGTCTAGCAGTAGCGGACCAATTGAGTGAAAATGTAGTAGGAACCTTCTCACTTCCATACTCAATCGTTCCAGAAGTTCTGGTAAATGGTCAAGAATACACAGTTCCCTATGTGACCGAAGAACCATCTGTAGTTGCTGCAGCTAGTTTTGCCAGTAAGATTATCAAACGTGCTGGAGGTTTTACAGCTCAAGTTCATCAGCGACAAATGATAGGTCAGGTTGCTCTTTATCAGGTTCCGGATAGAGAGCGAGCTTGCCAGGCTATTTTGAGTCAAAAGGCGGAATTGCTGGAACAAGCAAACCAAGCCTATCCTTCTATTGTCAAACGTGGTGGTGGAGCTAGAGAGCTAACAGTTGAAAAAATTTCTGGTGAGGCTGACTTTTTAGTGGTTTATCTCCATGTCGATACTCAGGAAGCCATGGGAGCTAATATGCTCAATACCATGCTTGAAGCTTTAAAACCAAGTCTAGAGGCTCTCAGTCAAGGGCAAAGTTTAATGGGGATCCTATCCAACTACGCAACTGATTCGTTAGTAACAGCAACTTGTCGGATTGCTTTTCGTTATTTGAGCCGACAGAAGGATGAGGCGCGTGAGTTGGCAGAAAAAATGGTTTTAGCCAGCCAGTTTGCCCAAGCCGATCCTTATCGTGCAGCGACTCACAACAAGGGAATCTTTAACGGAATTGATGCTCTCTTGATTGCTACTGGAAATGATTGGCGTGCTATTGAAGCGGGAGCGCATGCCTATGCGAGCCACGATGGTGTCTATCAAGGTCTTAGTCGTTGGACTATGGATTTGGAAACAGAAGAGCTAATTGGAGAGATGACCATGCCGATGCCGGTTGCTACCAAGGGTGGATCAATTGGTCTTAATCCTCGAGTCGTACTCAGTCATGAGTTGCTTGGTCATCCATCTGCCAAAGAATTGGCTCAAATTATCGTTTCGATTGGTCTCGCTCAAAACTTTGCAGCACTTAAAGCTTTGGTCAGCACAGGGATCCAGCATGGACACATGAAACTTCAAGCAAAATCTCTAGCACTTTTAGCAGGAGCTACAGAGAAAGAAGTACCTAAGCTAGTAGAAAGCTTGATTGCTGAAAAAACTTTTAATTTAGAAAAAGCCCAAACTCTTTTGAAAAACTTAAGATCATAAGAAAAACTCAGACTGGTTTGATTTTTTGCGCTTTTTACTGTTTTTTTAAATAAAAGAAACTCAAATACAGAATCGTATTTGAGTTTCTTAATTCAACGACAGTGTTTGACAGTTTTTCTATTTTTGTTCAAAAAAACAAGATGTATGCATTGATAACGCTTTGATTTTTATTATAATATAACTGTAAATTATTAAGATTGGTAATCAAAAAAATATAGAGAGGAGGATTTTTGATTATGAATAAAAAAATAAAAATGGTAAGTGTTGCATTACTTAGTACAGTAATATTGAATATAGCACTTACAGAAGGTGTTTCAGTTGTTCATGCTAATGAGGTGGCTTCAGCTACAAAATTTGGAAATACTTTTAAAGATTTATCGGAAGAATCTATTTTATTAATTTTAAAAGCAGTAGATGAAATGCCACAAGGAATGTTGGAAAGAGGGAATCAGGAAGAAATTGATAAATATATGCTTAGTAAAGGTATAGATTTAAAATTTGATAATGAAGTACAGTTCAGAGACTTTTGGGGATGTGTCGGTGCAGTTGCTTGGGCAGTAGGATCTGCTGCTGTTGGTATTGGTATGCTTGTTAAAATTAAACAATTTATAGCAGCAGTAGGAGGTATCAAGGCAGCCGCTTCTGCTTTAATATCCATTGCTGAATCTGGAGCTAATTACGACAATATTACAAAATTTGGATATGCTGTAGTTGACATGGGGTCTACTATTTTGGGAATTAAGGCAATTGGTGATAACTGTTTTGAATAAGAAATACAATATAGTTTTATTTTTATTATTTATAGTCTATTTGTTTGGGTACTTCTCAATTTCAAAAAATTTAATTCCTATAATGTGTGTGATCCAAATATTTTTGTTAGAAAATATATTTAAATCTCAAAATAAGCTTATCCAAATAGGTAAAATTATAGTTATTATTGCTTCTATAATATTATTTATTGATAGTATACTAAATTAAGAGTCTGAGAACTATTTTGTCTCAGACTCTTTTTGTTTAAATACTTTTACCTGGTAAGAGGCTGACTGGTAAGAAATAACCAGTCGTGGCAACTTCTTTTCCTTCGATTTTTTGAAGTAGTAAATCAACTGTCAGGCGAGCAATTTCTTCCAAGGGTTGTTTAATGGTAGTGAGGTGAGGGTAGAAATTCTCAATGAAATAAGTTCCATCATAACCGATAACCTTGAGTTGTTCTGGAACAGAGATACCAAGTTCCTGAGCAATCTTCATAACCAAGATGGCTGTTAAATCGTCTGATGCGAAAATAGCATCTGGTTTTTGTTTGGTTAGGATAGTTTTGATTTCCATTTCTTTTCGAAGGGGTGAAAAGTCACTGGAAACATTGATAATGGGAGCCTTGGGTAAGATTGAAGCAAAACCAGCATGGCGAAGTCCAGTTGGTGAATTGGAGTTATCATTACCTGTAATCATAATGACAGACTTAGCTCCAGTTTTCGCTAAAGTTTGAGCTGCAAGGACTCCACCAGCATAGTTATCAGAGGAAACGACAGGAATGTCTGGTGATAGGTTACGGTCAAAAGAAATAATTGGAGCTGTTACGCGATTGTAGTCTTCAATCCCTAAGTTATGGCTACCAGAGATAATGCCGTCCACTTGGTTGGCTTCTAGCATTTCAAGATATTCACGTTCTTTTTCCGAATCGTGCTCACTGTTACAGATGATTGTCTTGTAGCCTTTTTTGAAGAGTTCGTGTTCCAATTTGTCAATCAATTCAGCATAGAAAACATGGCTGATTTTTGGGAAAATCAACCCAATTAACTTGGCTGATTTCCCTTGGAGGCTACGAGCTAGGTTGTTGGGTTTATAACCCAACTCCCGCATAGCTTCATTGACCTTTTGAATAGTTTTTTCAGACAGATAACCTTTTTTATTGATAACACGTGAAACAGTAGTAGGGCTGACGCCAGCTAATTTTGCGACATCAGTTAGTTTTGCGACCATATTCTAATTCGTAGTATGTTCCAGTTGGGTTTCCAGATTTAATGAGGATTCCATTTTGATCTTCATGAGGGAAGACACGACCAGAAAATACTTTTTCTCCTTTATTGATGAAAATTTCAAAGACTGAATTATCGATGAAGATATTTACAGTAGTAGCTTGGTTGTCGATTGAACATGAGCGAGTAGTTCCAAATTCTTGAGCATATTGCTCACCTGCTTGACTGCGGTCAACAGTAACTTGACCATTGACAAGGTCAAAATTGATGGAGAGTCCCTTACCGTCTTTATCTGCAAGAAGAACGATTTCACTTTGACTATTAACTGCTAAGTTAAGTTCGAGTTCGTAGGTGTTTTTGGTTTCAGAACGATTTGAAAACTCCTCTTTTGAGGTACGGAGTTCTTTGATAGCAGCTACAGGATACTGATAGAGTTTGCCATCTTTAATGGTTAATTCTTTGACCAATGAGAAAGTCCCTTGGTGATCAAAACGATCAGATGGATAAGACACATCTGGCAAACCAAGCCAACTAACAGCAAGAGCGCGTCCATCAGGGGCATTGAAGGCTTGAGTGGCATATGCTTCGAAACCATAGTCTAGATTGTGTAGTTCAGAAACATCTACCATACGTGCATTTTCAGGATCAAAGGAAGCACCAATTTTATACATATTTGGATAGATATTGTCATAGTCAAGAACCTTTTTATCCAAACCTTGTGGGCAGTAGAGAAGGACAGGTTGTTCTCCGACAAAGACAAGATTTGGGCACTCCATCATATAGGCAGTGCGGTCATTGTTGAAGTCCAAATCACCAACTTCTTGCCAGTTTGTATAATCGTTATCGACTGCTTTGTAGAGACGGACAAATCCTTTTTTCTCCAGGTCTTGTCCACCAACGATTGCGTAGTATTGTCCTTTAAAGTTAAAAATCTGTGGATCGCGGAAGTGGTCAGTAGCATCAGCAGGTTGATCAATCAAAACTTTGTCAATTTTTTCAATCTTACCGTCCTTATCCATCAAGGCACCAATCTGATAAGGGTGGCGAACCCAGTTTTCATCACGGACATTTCCTGTATAGAAAAGGAACAATTGGTTGCCAAATTGCATAGCAGATCCAGAGTAAGCGCCGTGGCTATCCAGTGGAGTATCAGGCAAGATTTTAACACCTGTTTCAGTAAAGTGCACCAAATCGTCACTCTCAAGTTGAACCCAAGATTTCAAGCCGTGGGCTGCTCCAAAGGGGAAGTTTTGGTAAAAGACAATCCACTTACCATCAAAATAAGAAAAACCGTTTGGATCGTTGAGAAGTCCTTCCTTTGGTTCAATGTGATAGCTGACATGCCATGGGGATTGCGCCATCTTTTCTTGGATTTCTTTTCTTTCTTCTTGTGTCCAATCTTCATAACGTCTGTAACGACGTTCAGTAGTCCATTCCATTTCTATTTCCTCCATAAATTCTACTATCTTAATAGTAAACGTTTCCTTATAAAAAAGCAAGTCTTTTACACTAAATTAAAGAAAAAAATGTCAAACGATTGACAGAATCTAGGAACGTAATTTTATGAAAAATGATGAAAATATGGAAGTTTTTGAAAACTTTAAAGTAAAAACCTTGATTTTAGAGGGTGTTATGGCTGTGTTGATGAAAAAAATAGCAAAAACAATCAAAAAATAAAAAATAGCAAAATTTTTTCTGCAAAACGCTTGACATATTTTTAAAACGTGATAGAATAATATTCGTGAGGCGAGTAAAATCGCTTTCAAACAAGAACAAATTTTTTTATAAGGAGATTTTTGCAAATGACCAATACAGAAATTGCAAAAAAAGTCATCGAAGCCTTGGGTGGACGTGAGAACGTTAACAGTGTAGCCCACTGTGCGACTCGCCTTCGTGTTATGGTGAAAGATGAAGCGAAGATCAACAAAGATGCTATCGAGAACTTGGAAAAAGTTCAAGGTGCTTTCTTTAACTCAGGTCAATACCAAATCATTTTTGGTACAGGTACAGTAAACAAGATGTACGACGAAGTCGTAGCTCTTGGTTTGCCAACGACATCTAAGGATGAGATGAAGGCAGAAGCTGCTAAACAAGGAAATTGGTTCCAACGTGCCATCCGTACTTTTGGTGACGTCTTTGTTCCAATCATTCCAGTTATCGTAGCAACTGGTCTCTTCATGGGTGTTCGTGGGCTCTTGAATGCTCTTGGAATGACACTTCCAGAAGATGTGACAACTTACACTCAAATCTTGACTGACACAGCCTTCATCATCTTGCCAGGTTTGGTTGTTTGGTCAACCTTCCGTGTATTCGGTGGTAACCCAGCCGTTGGTATCGTTCTTGGTATGATGCTCGTTTCTGGTTCACTTCCAAATGCCTGGGCTGTTGCGTCTGGTGGTGAAGTAACTGCAATGCAGTTCTTCGGATTTATCCCAGTTGTAGGTTTGCAAGGTTCAGTTCTTCCAGCCTTCATTATCGGGGTTGTCGGAGCTAAGTTTGAAAAAGCAGTTCGCAAGGTTGTTCCAGATGTACTTGACCTCTTGGTAACACCGTTCGTAACACTCCTTGTAATGTCAATTCTTGGATTGTTTGTTATCGGACCAGTCTTCCACGTTGTTGAAAACTACATCCTCATTGGAACTAAAGCAATTCTTAACTTGCCATTCGGACTTGGTGGTTTCTTGATTGGTGGAGTTCACCAATTAATCGTCGTATCAGGTGTTCACCACATCTTCAACTTGCTTGAAGTTCAATTGCTTGCTGCTGACCATGCTAACCCATTCAACGCTATCATCACAGCTGCCATGACTGCTCAAGGTGCTGCGACAGTAGCCGTTGGTGTGAAAACTAAAAATCCTAAACTTAAAACACTTGCTTTCCCAGCTGCTCTTTCTGCCTTCCTAGGTATTACTGAGCCTGCTATCTTCGGGGTTAACTTGCGTTTCCGTAAACCATTCTTCCTTTCATTGATTGCTGGTGCAATCGGTGGTGGATTGGCATCTATCCTTGGACTTGCTGGTACTGGTAATGGTATCACAATCATCCCTGGTACAATGCTTTACATTGGTAACGGACAACTTCCACAATACCTTCTTATGGTAGCTGTATCATTCGCTCTTGGTTTTGCTCTTACTTACATGTTTGGTTATGAAGATGAAGCAGAAGTGGCTTCAGAAGCTACAACTGAACGTTTGGCTGACGAAGCAGTAACTGGTACTGTTGTTGCACCTAGCGAAGGTGTCATCCAAACACCAATCGTTGGTGACGTAGTTGCCCTTTCAGATGTTAATGACCCAGTCTTCTCAAGTGGAGCTATGGGACAAGGTATCGCTGTAAAACCTAGTCAAGATGTTGTTTACGCCCCAGCTGATGCTGAAGTGACAATCGTCTTCCCAACAGGACATGCTTATGGTTTGAAAACTGCAAACGGAGCTGAAATCTTGATCCACGTGGGTATCGACACTGTTTCAATGAACGGTGAAGGATTTGACCAAAAAGTTGCTCAAGGTGACAAGGTTAAAGCTGGAGATGTTCTTGGAACATTTGACTCAGCTAAGATTGCTGCTGTAGGTCTTGATAACACAACAATGGTTATCGTGACAAACACTGCAGACTTTGCTTCAGTAAATCCAGTTGCTTCTGGATCAGTTGCTAAGGGTGATGCAATCATCGAAGTTAAAGCTTAATAAATCAAAAAAACGAACAAATGTCATGTTTGTTCGTTTTTGATTGAATCGTAAAATTTACAGAGGAAAAACTAAAATATAGAGCAACTTTCCTTCTGGAATTATGCTATAATAGAGAAAATAAAAACTAGAGGTTTATCATGACAAAATTATATGGAAGCTTGGAAGCGGGCGGTACAAAATTTGTCTGTGCTGTCGGTGATGAAAACTTTAACATTGTAGAAAAAACACAATTTCCAACAACAACTCCTATCGAGACAATCGATAAAACCATCGAGTTCTTTTCAAAATTTGATAATCTTGCAGGTCTTGCAATTGGTTCATTTGGTCCCATTGATATTGACAAAAACTCAAAAACTTATGGCTTTATCACAACAACTCCAAAACCTCACTGGGCAAATGTGGACTTGCTTGGTTCCCTTCGTCGCGCCCTAAACGTGCCAATGTACTTCACTACAGACGTAAACAGCTCTGCCTACGGTGAAGTGGTTGCCCGTAATAACGCAGGTGGCCGTATCGAGAACTTGGTTTACTACACAATCGGGACAGGGATCGGTGCAGGTGTCATCCAACGTGGGGAGTTTATCGGTGGTGTGGGTCACCCTGAAATGGGTCACTATTATGTGGCTAGACACCCAATGGATATTGAAAAAGAATTTAAAGGTGTTTGTCCTTTCCATAATGGATGTTTGGAAGGCTATGCAGCTGGTCCAAGTTTGGAAGCTCGTACAGGTGTTCGTGGGGAAAACATTGAACTCAATAACTCTGTCTGGGATGTTCAAGCCTACTATATCGCTCAAGCTGCGGTTAATGCGACAGTGACTTTCCGACCAGATGTCATCGTCTTTGGTGGTGGGGTTATGGCTCAACAACATATGCTTGACCGTGTACGTGAGAAATTCACAGCCCTACTCAATGGCTACCTACCAGTTCCAGATGTACGTGACTATATCGTGACTCCAGCTGTTGCTGGCAATGGTTCAGCTACACTAGGAAACTTCGTTCTTGCTAAGAGCGTTGCAAAATAAGAATATAGCAAAACTCCCAACTGAGAAAGTTGGGAGTTTTGCTTTAGTCTTTTTCTATTTTTGTTTCCTGATGGAAAATATTTTGCCAAGTTTCGTGACGGCGCCAGATACTGGTATGAATGGTATCGCCGACTTGGTAGCGGATGAGTTTAGTCTTTTGACTGATAGAAGTTAAATGAAGCTCCTTGATAGCAGAGGTCAGTTCTTTTTCAGCCTTATAGGCATCCTTGTCCAGTTCTTGTCCGTCTTGGCGGATATAAATGAAATCTTCTGCAAGTAACTCTTCCAGTTGATTTCCTTGGTCAATCAGTTGCTCTCTCATGAGCAATTTTTTATAGACATTATCTAGAATTTCATCCTCAGGGATTGGTGCTGGTTCGATATGAATGTCTGTATCAAAGACACCAAATCGATCTGATAACATGGATTCAACCTGGTCCGCAATTTCATGACTCTCATAAACAGAGAGATCTGGGTTCATTTCCAGAGTAATGTCCAGATAAATGTTGCTTCCGTAAGTACGACCGCGTTGAGATTTGACCTTGCTAATCTTAGGAATTTCCATGATAGCTTTTTGGTAATCTTCCAGCAAGTGTTCATCAAAACCATCAGAAAGGCTGAAGGATGACTCGATAAAGATGTCATAAGCAGTTTTAAGAATAAAGAAGGTAATGATAATAGCGACCAACTTATCCACGATTGGATAGTTGAAGCTACTTGCCAGGATAGCAATAGAAGTTCCAAGAGATGTCACGGCATCTGACAAATTGTCCTTGGCTGCTGTCTTGAGAGCTTTGGACTTAGCTTGCTTACTCAGATGGGTATTGTAGAGATAAACGGCAAACATGATGATAGCAGAGATGATTCCTAGAGTCGCCCCAAGTGGGTCAATGACCGTTTGCTCTCGGCTGAGTATCTTTTGAATGGTGTCCCGTAGAACATCAAAGCCAACGTAAAACATGATGATGGAAGTGATGAGACTTGCCAAATCCTCTATTTTCCAGTGGCCGAAGCGATGATCTCTATCTGCTGGTTGGCGAGCCAAACGAATCCCAATGAGGAGGGCCACATTTGCGACAATATCTGAAACGTTGTTGAAACCATCCGCCACTAAACTGGACGAATGAAGGAGGTGCCCTGTAGCTAACTTAGCTGCAGACAAGAATAGATAGGTTAAAATACTGATAATCGCACCACGTTCAGCCAATTTCAAGTTTGAAAACGATTGATTCATGTAACTCCCTTTCTAGGATTTTCATATCCTATCATTATACTGGTTTTCCATGGAAAATTCAAATGGAGGGGTCAGTATAAAGGGGATAAAAATCAGAAAATACTTTTTTTTTTTTAGGAAAAATGATAGAATGTTATTTGGAAGTTTGTGCCCTTTATAAGGGGATATTAGTAGGTGATAAAGGAGATTCCATGAAAACATTAGTCGTCATCCCAGCACTCAATCCACCTTCAGATTTGTATAATTATATAGTTAAACTGAAAGAAGCAGGGTTGGAAAATATTTTAATAGTAGATGATGGGAGTAGGAGAGAGTTTAAATATATTTTTGAACAGTTAAGAGATGAACAAAATTGTAGGATATTAACTCATGCAAAAAATTTAGGTAAAGGTCGAGCACTAAAAAATGCCTTTAACTATTTTTTGACAATGTCAGATGTAGAAGAGTTTAATGGAATTGTTACTGCAGATTCAGATGGTCAACATAGAGTTGAGGATGTCTTATCTATGGTAGATACGATTTCTAATTATCCTGATTCACTAATTTTAGGTTGTCGAGATTTCGATACTGAAAATGTACCACCAAAAAGTAAATTCGGTAATAAACTGACCAAATTAGTATTTAAACTACTTTATGGGAGAAAAATAACAGACACTCAAACGGGATTACGAGGATTTCCGAAAGCAATATTAAATGAAATGTTAGAGATTCCAGGTGAACGTTTCGAATATGAAACCAAAATGCTCATTCATACGTTTGATAAAGCTATCCCAATACAAGAAATTACTATTGAAACGATTTATTTTGATGGTAATGCGGAAACACATTTTAATCCTATTAAAGACTCATTGAAAATTTACAAAGTAATCTTTGCTTCATTCTTTAAGTATTTATTATCATCTCTTTCTTCTTTTTTGCTAGATATTGGATTGTTTCAGTTCTTCCTTTGGGGGGCCTTAGCTGTAGGAATTCATAGGGGAGCATTATTAATCTTACTATCGACTATTTTGGCAAGAGTAATATCATCTTATTTTAACTTTACAATGAATAAAAACTTTGTCTTTGATGGTGAAAAAAGAATACAGAGAACGATTGTAAAATACTATAGCTTGGCTGTTTTCCAAATGTTGTTATCCGCAGCAATGGTGACGGCTCTTTGGAATATGTTTTCAGGATCTGAAACTGCCATAAAAATAGTAGTTGATACAATTTTGTTCCTTGCTAGTTATCAAATTCAAAGAAGGTGGGTGTTTAAATAGTGTCCAAAGTATTTAAAAATCATAGAGATTTATTTTTGAGTTTAATCAATGCATATTGCTTAACTCTAATGTTAACTTTTAATAGACCTATCCCCATCACTGGTTTGAAAACGTTTTTAAAACTGTTTCAAGCAGATACAACAATTTCTGTAACATTATTTATCTTATCATTATATTTTTTTTCAAAAATAAAGATACCAAAATTAAAAACAAGAGAAAACGTAATAGTGAGTCTATTTGGATTAATACTTTCGATTCTTCATATCGTTGGGAGTGATATTACATATACACACTCTACGTTGAGAGGGACTGTAAATAAGTTTTCGATTGGAGCTTTTTTGATATTAGTGGGGATTTCATTTTTTTCAATTAATACCTTATTAAGGTTATTAGTGAATTGGTTTCATCAACAAAAGTTGAAGTCTACTAATATGGAGCAGACAGTTTTTAGAAAAAAACTATATCTGTCAATGTTTTTACCATTTATGGCGATACGTGTACTATTTTTCTTTATTTTTTTTCCAGGTTCTACGACTTGGGATAGTATGTATATTATTGAGGAAGGGTTAGGATATTGGCCCCTGACTAATTCACACCCATATATATATACGTGGATAGTTAGTTTGTTTTCGAAAATAGGAATTAAGTTTTTTGGAAGCTTAGGGATAGGTGTTTCAATCTTTAATTTTCTCACACTAGTTGTGACATCTGTTATTATAGTTTTTGTTCTTTATAAATTGTTCGAGATTTTCAACATAAATAAATATTTAAAAGTTGGATTGTTTATTTTTTATGCTTTTTTCTCTAATTTTATTATAACAAGTTTCACTATGTATAAAGATGTGTATTTAGTTAATTTTTTGCTCCTATTTTTCTTATCAATGGTTTTGATAAACTATTTACCTGTCCGCTTTTTTTCCAGTACTTATAGTTTACCCTTATTTGTATTATCCTTTTTAGGGGTTTATATGCTACATAGAAAAGCAGTAATTTACGTATTAGTCGGTGTTGTTGTACTTTTCTTGTATAGTAAGTTGTATAAGAAACAAATTGCAAAATATGTGATTATTTCAGTCTTGGTAACCTTGCTAATTAACGCATTGGGAACAATTGCATTAAGACCAGAAGCATCAAAGAAGAAGTATGACTATTTATCATCACGATTTCAACAATTAGCAGCCGCTGTTTATTATCACCCAGAAAGTTTTACTAAATCTGAATTGGAATTCTATGATTCAACATTGGGACTAGATAATAATAAAAATTTTTTACAAGGCGAAGCGGATCCTATAAAAAATAAAATGGAAAATGAGCAGTTTAAGGGAAAAGAACGGGAGTTCTTTAAAATCTGGTGGAAGGGATATAGAAATCATCCTAAGACATATATTGATGCTGTATTAAATTTATCCGTTTCTTATTGGTACATATATAATTTACCTGATATGGCTTATGTTTCAAGTTATTATGAAGCGATGTATAGTCGTGAAAATAACTGGTTCGGTAATAAAAAAATATATGACAAAGGTATGAGTTTTTCTCAGGAAGAAACTATACATAGCAACCTGTATAAATATGTTTATGAATTACATTGGGCGTTGGGAGATTTATCGACTATTGAATTGCTTTATAGACCAGGTTTTTATACAATCGTATTAATACTGATACTAATGCTAGCTATCTTAAAACGAGATAAGAGACTTCTGCCAATAGTATTTTTTGTTTTATCCATTATTTTAACATGTATTTATTCTCCAATTGTAAATTATTTTAGATATTCTTATGCATATATGATGATTATTCCATTACTACTTCCTTTATTGTTTTTAAAAAATTCTGAGCAATTGCAGGATTAATATGATAGTTTATTCCTTGAAAACTTTTGAAATTCTGATATAATAGAACTACTCAAGGGAGTAGCTGGCGGGAAACCGCGATAGTGTCGTCATTACGAATTATTTCCGGCACTATATTAAACAGCGAGACTTGTTTTTTTAAAAAACAGGTCTCTTTTTTTGTAAAAAGAGGCCAAAAAGGAGGAGACTGTTTTGTCAAAAGAACAAAATAAAGACTTGTTTTACACTCAAACCGCAGAAGAAGTCCTAAAGAAATTGGACTCATCTATCGAAGGTTTGTCAACTGCTCAAGCTCAAGAACGCTTAGCGACTTATGGTCGTAATGAGTTGGAAGAGGGTGAGAAACGTAGCCTACTAGCTAAATTCCTTGATCAATTTAAGGATTTGATGATTATCATCTTGCTTGCGGCAGCGGCACTTTCTGTGATTACAGAAGGAATGGACGGTCTAACGGATGCTATTATCATCTTGGCCGTTGTTGTCTTGAATGCTGCCTTTGGGGTTTACCAAGAAGGGCAAGCAGAAGCAGCTATTGAAGCTCTGAAAAATATGTCTAGCCCGATGGCCCGTGTTCGTCGTGATGGTCATGTTATTGAGATTGACTCGAAAGAATTGGTACCTGGAGATATCGTCTTGCTTGAAGCTGGAGATGTGGTGCCTGCCGATATGCGTTTGCTTGAAGCGGCGTCTCTTAAAATCGAAGAAGCAGCTCTTACAGGGGAATCTGTCCCAGTTGAAAAAGATGTGACAGGACTTGTTGAAGCAGATGCTGGTATCGGGGATCGGGTTAATATGGGTTACCAAAACTCAAATGTAACTTACGGTCGTGGTATTGGTGTCGTGACCAACACTGGTATGTATACAGAAGTTGGTAAGATTGCGGACATGTTGGCCAATGCAGATGAAACGGAAACACCGTTGAAGCAAAGCTTGGAACAATTATCTAAGGCCTTGACTTACTTAATCATTGTGATTGCAGTGATTACCTTCTTGGTTGGTGTCTTTGTTCGTGGAGAACATCCATTAGAAGGCTTGATGGTGGCGGTTGCTCTTGCAGTAGCGGCTATTCCAGAAGGGCTTCCTGCCATTGTAACCATCGTTCTATCTTTGGGAACTACAACCCTTGCAAAACGTAATTCGATTGTCCGTAAATTACCAGCGGTAGAAACACTTGGTTCAACAGAAATCATCGCATCTGATAAAACAGGTACTTTGACCATGAACCAAATGACGGTTGAAAAAGTTTATACCAACGGTCAATTGCAAAGCTCGGCATCTGAAATTGCTGCTAACAACAATACGCTACGTATCATGAACTTTGCCAATGACACCAAGGTGGATCCATCTGGCAAGCTGATTGGGGATCCAACGGAGACAGCTCTTGTACAGTTTGGTTTGGACCACAACTTTGATGTTCGTGAAGTCTTGGAAGATGAGCCACGTGTAGCTGAATTGCCATTTGACTCTGATCGTAAGCTCATGTCTACCATCCATAAGGAAGCAGATGGCTCTTACTTTATCGCTGTCAAGGGTGCGCCTGACCAATTGCTCAAGCGCGTGACTCGTATCGAAGTCAATGGGGAAGTTCGCCCAATCACAGAAGAAGATAAAAATGCCATCCTTGCAACCAACAAAGACTTGGCTAAACAAGCCCTTCGTGTCTTGATGATGGCTTACAAGACAAGTAACGAAATTCCAACCTTGGAATCTGAAATTGTTGAATCTGACCTTATTTTCTCTGGTTTGGTCGGCATGATTGACCCTGAGCGTCCAGAAGCTGCAGAAGCTGTTCGTGTAGCTAAAGAAGCAGGGATCCGTCCAATCATGATCACAGGTGACCACCAAGATACAGCGGAAGCTATTGCCAAACGTCTCGGAATCATCGATCCAAATGATACAGAAGATCATGTCTTCACTGGTGCGGAGTTGAATGAACTCACGGATGAAGAATTCCAAAAAGTCTTCAAGCAATACTCTGTTTATGCTCGTGTATCACCTGAGCACAAGGTTCGTATCGTGAAAGCATGGCAAAATGAAGGTAAGGTTGTTGCCATGACAGGTGACGGGGTCAACGATGCACCATCACTTAAGACAGCTGACATCGGTATCGGTATGGGGATTACTGGTACAGAAGTTTCTAAGGGAGCTTCTGATATGGTCCTTGCTGATGATAACTTTGCAACCATTATCGTAGCGGTAGAAGAAGGACGTAAGGTCTTCTCAAATATCCAAAAATCAATCCAGTACCTCTTGTCTGCTAATATGGCTGAGGTCTTCACCATCTTCTTTGCAACCTTGTTTGGTTGGGATGTGCTTCAACCAGTGCATTTGCTATGGATTAACCTGGTAACAGATACACTACCAGCCATCGCCCTAGGTATTGAACCAGCTGAACCAGGTGTCATGACCCACAAACCTCGTGGTCGTAAGTCTAACTTCTTTGATGGTGGTGTCTTCGGAGCAATCATTTATCAAGGAATCTTCCAAACCATGCTGGTTTTAGGTGTTTATGGTTGGGCTCTTCTTTTCCCAGAGCACCAAAGTCATACTGAAATCCATGCGGATGCCCTTACCATGGCTTTTGCAACTCTCGGTTTGATCCAATTGCTCCATGCCTTTAACGTTAAGTCGGTTTACCAATCTATCTTTAAAGTGGGACTCTTTACTAACAAGACCTTTAACTGGTCTATCCCAGTTGCCTTCGTCCTCTTTGTGGTGACAATCTTGGTTCCTGGATTTAACAGTCTCTTCCACGTGTCACACTTGAGTTTGACTCAATGGATGGTGGTCGCTGTAGGAGCGCTTATGATCGTGGTCCTTGTTGAGATTGTCAAAGCAATCCAACGAGCACTTGGAAAAGATAAAAACGCTATTTAAACAATTATGAATGTACTGACCCCAAAAAGTTAGACAATTAATTTATTCAAAGGATTTAGTTCTGTATTGCACAGGACTGAGTCCTTTTAGTTTTACCTTAATTCGTTTGTTGTTGTAATAATCAATATAGTTTACAAT
>NZ_JASHAQ010000026.1:0-17053 GCF_047465035.1 Streptococcus infantis | reverse complement strand
CCTTTGGATTTCGGAACTTTGACAACTTTAAGAAACGAATTTTCATCGCTCTGAATATAAAAATGAAGAGGACATCAATTGTCCTCTCCAGATGTTAGTTTTTATTCAACCCACTACAGTTGACAAAGAGCCACTTTATTTTACTAAAACAAGCTAAAAGAAAACTAAATACTGGCTTTTTCATCTTAACGTCCTAATATTTTTTTGAATAACTGAATAGCTTTGTATTTTAAAGGCGATGGATGATAACGGAAAGTACCTGCTTTTCGTACAATATAGCCATTAAAATTTTGTTTAAAACGCAAAACGCCATCACTACCATCAAAAATCCCTTGAATCCCTAGGAAGTTGTATTGATGGATGTTTCGTTGCATTGTCTGCTTCATCGCATGATATTGAAGTAAAAATGGAGCTGAGAACTTCTGATACTCTGCGTACGACCCCCCAAACAAGTAGGTTGCCTCTGTATTTGTGTAGATTATCAAAGCACAAGCTAGAACAACATTGCCAGATTCACTATCCAAGCTAGTTAGAAAATCTTTTTTCTTTTGCAAGGCTTGGTATTGCTGATGAAATTGTTTCGACTTCTTGTCAAGACTAGCCATCTTCACATTTAAAGCATCTATAGACTGTTGCGGATTAACTTCAGCAATTAGGAAATCCGCCTTATCTCCAAACATATCATACAATTTAAAGTAATAATCTAAATTCTTATCCTCAAAACCTTGTCTTTTACCTGTTTCTTCAATAATTTTTTTGAACGTTGGAATTTCTTCCCGTTCTGCATTTCGAATAAGAATATTAAAATCAAAGGCTGACTGAATGTTGCGAATACTATTTTTATTAAAGGATTTCAATAAGGAAACAGCATCATAATCTTGCAAATCTTTGATGTAATGCCAGCTGACTTCTCCATTAGGATAACCTGTTGTCAATCCATCAAATTGATAACCTAAATTAGTCAAATCTTGAATAATACTTTTTTTCTCAGCATCTATTGGATCACCTTCACTATCAAAAGTTTGATAGGTCTCATAAGGTTTCACAAGCAACTCTAATGCACCATTTTGTTTAGCATATTCTTTTAATCCCTCATAAAAAACTGGAAGGGCACCTTTTTGGGTATAAATAGGCCCAGAATTCAACTCCATATGAAGACCGCCTAACATAGGCAAGCTATAGATCAGAGCTGCAACTTGAATTTCTCCTTCTTGTTTCAAAGAAAGATAAACAACTCGAGCTCCTCGCTTTTCTAACAAATCTCCCATCTGGACAGACTGCATGAAGGAGCAGCTAGGAACTGTTTCCGAATAACGTTGAAACTCTTCTTTAGTGAGTGTAATCAGTTTCATAAACTTACTTTCTATGATGTTTTTTTCTTAATTTTTTTCGAAGGCAATAAAAATAGTTGGCCAATTGATACAAAAAACTTACCGGTAGAGTAAACTCTCCTATATATTCTTGAACAACAGGACTAAAGTTGGATTTAAAATCTGTTAACCCATCATCTAAAGTACCTTCAATCCCCCCCATATTAGCCCAATTTTTACCATCATTTAAAGCATCCTCAAACACTTTTGGATAAAGCACATATTGGGGGTAGAATTTTTTAAATCTATCATCCATTCCAGCATAAAGCATTTCTAGTGTATCGCCGAACGAAACAGAGAGAACCCCCGCTATAACTATTTCTTCCGGATATTTTTGAACAAGTTCTTGAAATTCTATAATGTATTTTTCAACAGATTTTTTCTGTTGTTGTAATTTCGTTAGACGCTTCTTTTGATATTCGTCTGTTTCAGCCAAATCTTTTTTTATCTGGTGTAACTGCTCTCTATACTCCGTTAGACGTTCAGGAATATTAATCTTTGCTAAGTGTAAATACGAATCATCTCCATATATTTCCATTAACTTTTGAAAATATTCCTGATTTCGCAGAGAAACATTCTTACGACGTTCCGTTAAAGCTATAATCGTTTCAAAATTTGAAATATCCGATAAGCTACCACGAAATGTAATAACACCTCTCTTAACAGCATCCTTCATTAACCTCTTAGTATGCTTTGGAAAATCAGAATCTAAACCTTTTTTTAGTATTCTATTAGCTTGGTAACGTGGTTGAATAGTTTCAGACATAGCTATAGTCCTACCAGACCATTGACAGTTTGCATCTTTTAAATTTTGAATAGCTTCTATAGATATACTATTCTCAGAAAATTCTTTAGAAGATTTGTCAATAGGATATTGTTTTAAGATCAGAGACGGATCAAACTTAATAAAAACAGACCGCTTACTAGCCCCAAATTGTTTTAAGCTTCTCATCACAAATGTTACCAACTCTTTATCTTGATAATCCATGATTGGTCCTCTTGGGATATACATCATAGTATATCCAAGTGGCAATTTTTTTATGAGTATACTTGCAACAGCTACTAATTCTCCATTTTTATAAAAACCTAAACGCTCATTCCCCCAATTATCTTTTATCTTTGCCCAAGAACTACTCTGTAATAGACTAACTTGTGGATGTTGACTAACAAAAGTATCATGTTCTTGAGACGAAATCCCTACTTTAAATTCAAACACTTTAACTCCTCCCATTATATCTTCATATAAATTATTATTTTTTCTATAAAAACACCAAGAAATGGCATCTCACTTTTTTAAGAGATCATCTCCACCAAGTTTCTACTACCATTTTACTACTTTCAATTAAAAAGTCTAGTGAGAACAAACTTTCATTTTCATTTTTAATCTTAAAGGGACAGTCTATATTATTTTATCGACAAAAAAACTAGCTCAATCTTTCTTCCAAAACAAAATCAATTGGTAGGGTTGCCAAAAACCGTTCCAATTGTTTTTCCCAGTAATACCACTCGTGGTTGCCTGGGCTATGACTATAAGAAATATCAAAACCAAGTTTCTTGAGATTCTTCACCGCGAGGTTATTGGCAGCATACAAGAAATCTTGTTCACCACACCAAGCCCAGAGTTTGGTCTTCTTATCTGACTTATTAGCAAGGGTTTCAAGTGAATAAGGACTAGTTTCCCAGTTATCAAGCTTACCAAAAACACCTCGCCAGTAAGCAAGCGACCCAAGATTTTGACTTTCTGGAGAAAACTCTTCGAAACTGAGAGCACCAGAAAGACTAGCTGCATGTGAGAAACGGTTAGTTGATAGGGCCAATTTGAAGGAACCGTAGCCTCCCATTGATAGACCAGCGATAAAAGTCTTTTCACGCTTGCTAGACATATTAGGGAAGAAGCGTTTGAGCACTTTAGGCAGTTCTTCTGCTAGAGCTGTATAGTAGTTATAGCCATACTGAGTATCTGTGTACCAGCCATTACTTGTATTTGGCATGACAACAATTAGATTGGTCCCTCGCACCAAGCGCTCTACATTGGTCCGTTTGAGCCAGCTATTATGATTCCCTGACATCCCATGTAAGAGATAGAGGACAGGAATATCTGTAGAATCTGGCTCCTCAACCCGAGACGCATCTGGGTAGAGAACATTCACTCCCCACTCCATATCTAAAACTTCTGAGTAATACTCAATCTTCATTACTGCCATAACTTGCTCCTTATTCGTTTAAGATAAGAAAAAGCCGAAACTCGACTTTCTCTTGCTATTTGATCCTATTTTGCTTCCATGACTACTGGTAAGATAGCTGGGCGACGCTTGGTTTGGTCAAAGAGGAACTTAGCCAAATGATCACGTACCTTACCTTTGAGTTCAGCCCAATCAAAATCTTCACCTTGGAGGTAATCTTCTACTGTTTGATTGACTAACTCTGTACTTTCGCGCAAGATATCACGACTCTTCTTGAGATAGACAAATCCACGCGTGTGCACTCGAGCTTTAGCAATGATTTTTTTCTCACGACGGTTAACAGTGATAGCCACGATGAAAATACCATCTTCTGACAAGACCTTACGGTCACGAAGGACGACATTCCCAACATCCCCGATAGCATTCCCATCAATCAAGACATCGCCTGCTGTCACTGCACCAGATGGAACAAAGTCCCCATGCTCATAAGACATGGTTGTTCCTTTTTTAGGGATGAAAATCCGTTCCGGCAACATACCAACTGCCATAGCCGCCTTAGCATGGGCATCCAACTCACGGTATTCTCCTTGGATCGGGAAGAGATATTTAGGTTGCAAGAGATTGATCATCAATTGCAAATCACGCGCATTCCCATGGCCTGAGACACGTAAGCTATGAGTAATTGGCTTGACAACTCCACCCGCTTGGTAAACCATATTTTCTACACGTGCCATCACCGCTTCCTTGGCGATTGATGGCGTTGTAACGATATAAACTAGGTCACCTTCTTTGATTTCAACATAACGGTGACGACCGATAGACATCTTGCGTAGGCCGTTAATGGGTTCACCCATACGTCCAGTTTCAAGGATGATCAATTCGTGATCTTCAAAACGAGACATATCTTTTGGTTTAATCAAAAGATTTTCACTTGCTAGAGACAATTTTTTCAAGCGAATCGCTGTACGGACGATATTTTCAATGTCAAATCCTGTCAAGACAACACGGCGTCCAGTCTCCGCAGCTGCATCAAAAACTTGCTGGATACGAGAAAGGTTACTTGCAACCGCAGCAACGATGATACGTCTATCCCAGTCAGAAATGGTTTGCGTGATTTCTACACCAACTTCATTTTCACTAGCTACTTGGATATTGCTATCTGCATTTGCTGAGTCACTAAGCAAAGCCAAGACCCCTTCGCGACCAATCTCTGCCAAACGCCCAAAGTCAGTGGCGTAAGATTCACTAGCCGTTTGGTCAAACTTGAAATCCCCTGTATAGACGATGTTTCCTTCAGATGTTTTCAAGACCACACCCAAACTTTCTGGAATAGAGTGGGTTGTACGGAAGAAGGATACTACCGTTCCACCAAAATCAATCTCTGTATTTTCATCAATGACATGGAAATCATCAAATTTCTTGACGCTGTCATTTCCCTTAACAAAGAGTTTGGCCAGTTCGATAGTCAACTCTGAGCCAAATACAGGAACCTTAGCTTCTGCCAAGAGATAAGGGAGGGCGCCAATCGCATCCGCATGCCCGTGTGTTAGGAAGACCCCAGCAATACGGTCACTATTTTCAAACAAATAGTCCATGTTGGGAATAACGACATCGACACCCAACTGTTCATTTTCAGGGTATTTCAAACCTGCATCTAATACAAAAATCGAGTCGTTAATTTCTGCGATGTACATGTTTTTACCATTTTCACGCACACCACCAAGTGTTGTTAATTTAATAGTATTCATTTTTCCTCCGAATAGTCACTTCAACTGTTTGTAGAGCTTTAAAAGCTCTCTTTTTCTGAAAGTCCAATTCACTTTCAGCCGAATCTTTTCCATTCATTATACCATTTTTTTACTAATTTTCAAAATGAATCTCACACATAATCCGACTTCAACTATCTCTTTCCTATCATTCTTACAGATACTGGAGGAGAGTTTGCTGGTAAAAAACAGGAATGACCTGCGCCCTAAATGTTAGATTTTTCTTGGCTGCTGGTCAGCATTATATGGCTTTTATAATGAATGAGCACTTATCCCCTTTCTATTTCAGCAAATCAAAAACAAGTGAACAGCATGTTAGCAGAGGCTTTCAAAATTGACCAATCTGAGTATACTATCTCTCATAGCTACCAAGGATAGGAATAGCACCATGATTTTTATCATCAATTTTTTAATAACAAGTATTTTTATAAATAAAAAGGACACGATGATTCCCTTCTTTAGTGCTTGGAAATGGGATCTCGTTCTAAGGCTATGAGAAAATGTTTAAGCCTCTGAACCGAGTGTAACATGAGATTGTAAACAATATTGATTATTATAGTGGATTAAAATAAGATATGAACAAAGAAATTAGGAAAGTCAAATAAATTTCTATAAATATTTTAGAATCCGTAGCCTACTATTCTAGGTTCAATCCACTATACTTAAATACTCAATGAAAATCAAAGAGCAAACTAGGAAGCTAGCCACAGGTTGCTCAAAACACCGTTTTGAGGTTGTGGATAGAACTGACGAAGTTAGCTCAAAACACTGTTTTGAGGTTGTAGATGGAACTGACGTAGTCAGTATCCTACATATACGGTAAGGCGACGCTGACGTGGTTTGAAGAGATTTTCGAAGAGTATAAAATCAAACTAAAAGGACTCAGCTCTGTGCAAGACAGAACTAAATCCTTCGCTTGAATTATTTGTGTAACTTTTTGAAATCGATATAAATCAATCCTAAACTTACAATTTTTTATTTTCCAAGGTAGTATTCAGAAACTACATTCAATTTTTCGTCGAATTCGAATACCAATGGTGGGAAGTTAGGGATTTCCACGTCCATGATTTCGTCGTCTGACAAACCTTTGATGTGTTTTACAAGAGCACGGATTGAGTTACCGTGTGCTCCTACGAATACGTTCTTACCATCTTTAAGAGCTGGAGCGATTTTATCTTCCCAGAATGGAAGGGCACGTTCCAAAGTTACTTTCAAGTTCTCAGCATCTGGGATAACTGAGTCATCAAGTGAAGCATAACGACGATCAGTGTGAGCTGAATATTCGTCATCACGAGGCATTGCAGGAGGCAACACATCGTATGAACGACGCCAGATGTGAACTTGCTCATCACCAAATTGTTCAGCTGCTTCAGCTTTGTTTTTACCAGTCAAACCACCGTAGTGACGTTCGTTCAAGCGCCATGATTTTTCAACTGGAACCCACAATTGGTCAGATGCTTCAAGAGCCAAGTTAGTTGTTTTGATCGCACGTTTCAATACTGAAGTGTAAGCTTGGTCAAATTCGATACCAGCTTCTTTGATCAATTTACCAGCGTCAATCGCTTGTTGTGTTCCTTTTTCAGACAAATCAACATCAGCCCAACCAGTGAAAAGGTTAGCTTTGTTCCATTCAGACTCACCGTGGCGAGCAAAAACCAATTTTACCATTTGATGGATACTCCTTTTATTTTCCGAGGTTTCCCTCGTTTATCTATTCTATTTTACACAATTTTTCACAAAAAAGCTAGTCAAAATCGACTAAAAAGAGAAGAGGTGACCTCCCCTTCTCTCAATAAACAACTATTCTTGAACTTGAAATTGTTTCAAACTTGTTAGGAATAGGGCGCCACCGATGACAATGACAATTCCACCAATCCAGCCTAAAAATGGAATCAGTCCTACTACAGAACCAACGATTAACAAAACAGATGGCGCCATTGATATGCGCTTATCATCCTTATAGTAGATTAGAGAGAGAATTCCAAGAATGAGAGTTGCGATTTTTACTAAGGTAAAAACAATGAAGATAATCGCTAAAACTACTCCTGCAAAATCTTCATTCGCAAAAATAGATGCAACCATTAATATTACGACTGGCAAAATTGCCAAGAGCGAGCCTGAGATAGTCCCAATAATTCCAGCAATTTGCGCTAGTGTTTTTGTCTTCATAAATGTCTCCTTCAAATTTTAATAATTGTTATTCTACCATATTTTAAGTTAAATTCAAAGCTTTTCCAAGTAGACCACAATATCATCAGTGGCACTTTATTTTCCTTAAGTCATATAGTAAATTGAAATAAAGTATGAACAATTCAATTAGGAAAGTCAAACTAATTTCTAGAAATATTTTTAGCAGTCGTAATGTACTATTATAGATTCAACCTGCTATAAATTCCTTTTTTTATAGTAGATTGAAATAGAATATGGACAAATTGATGAGGTAATTTTAAAGTAATTTCTAACAATACTTTAAAAAAACTATGATGTACTATTCTAAACTCAATTTGTTATATATGAATTTCCAGAACAAAAATCCCTAAGTCCTTTTAGACCTAGGGATAATGCTACTTATTAAAAGTAATTTTGCAGCTTATTTGGTAAAGATAGACTGACGGAAGTCATCTGTTGTACGAAGATAAGCATTATAAATCTTTTTCTTCAGTAAGTTAACCCAGCTAGCTTCGACGCGGCTTGTAGCATTGTCAATATTACGAACATCCTCTGCTGTCGCCTCATCCATTAGCCTTTGCATATCTTTATAAGATCGAATAGTTACTTGCTTCGTACTATTTGGGTTTCTGAGTTCATACTCAATGGTAATCGGCTTCAATTTTGTCAATTGATCAATCCGCTCTTGATACATGGCCTTCTTAAAGGCTGCCCAAGAGTCATACTCACCTTTGAATACATTTTCTAGAACCTTCTGGTCTGTCACTAGACCAACATCTCTTCCGAGCCATCCATCCCAAGTTGTGCTGCCCTCTTTCAGAGCTTCTTCTGACAATTTACCAGATACATATGGGATAAATCCTTCATGATAGCCCTTAGCTGCCAGCAACTCATAGGCTGTACGACGGAACATGACATCACCTGGCGCACCAGTTGGATTGCTAAGCGCTGAATAAATTGGAGAGAATAGACTGAGACTGAGATAACCATTTCGTGCATACTTGCCACTATCCTTGTTTTCGCGTCGAGTAATGACATCATTGTCAATCAAGGATTCAAAAGTTTTTAGTTTCTTAATCTCTTCAGCAGTGAAGGTCCGTGTCTGGTTACCAGCATGGGTTTGTTTGCCATACTTATCAGTAATGTAGTAGTTTTCCATTTTTCTAAACCACTTCATCTTGGCTTCATCTGTCTGCTTCAAGATAGAGCTTGCTTCTAGGTAATCAAGCGTATAGATCATATCAAACATACCATGAACGTAATCTTTTAGGTCTGCTTCATTCTGAACGCGCTCTTTAAAGTTATAAGTATGGAGACGTGTCTTAGAATCCTTATCAACCTTGAATAGAGTATTGAGGGTGATTGTCGCTTCATCTGGACTTGGTGTAGATTGTAAAAGACCACGAGCGTAAAGTTCTGCCCCTAGACCTTCACGACGACCAAAGCCTTCAAAATAAATGGCTCCATCAGAGTTGTGTGTCATCTCGTGTGTATAAACAGAGTTTCCGTAATCTTCTAGCAGACGAGCATTGTCAAAATGGGTCATACTTCCTGTTGCGTAAGCATTATAGCCCTTGCTTGGATACCACTTACCAGCTGGTCCAAAGAATTCCTGCATTGCAGTGGACTGCTTGTCATGTGGTTGGGCCCAATATCTTTGACCATTCTTATCTTTGAGAGCAAAACCATCATAAACCAAGACCGAACGGAAGAGTTTATCTTTACTTTCATCACTTAAAATCTTGTACCAGAAATCGTAATGGTCTCTCTGCCATTTAGCTGACTTTCTCACTCGATCTTCAACATAGCTAGCAAGTTCAGCATCTGTACGGACCTTCCCATCAACAATATCTCGGTAACGATCATAAGCTCCCATAGAGATGGTAGACATATTGGAAATGATGTAGACACCCTTTTCAGTCATAGTCAAAAGCGGTAGCAACATACCCTTATGTTCCCAACTATCAGATGTAATCTTATCATAAACTCCGACAGAGTACTTACTCTTATCATTCGCATTGTCTTGGAGCGCCTTAGCTTCTGCAATGTCCGACTTGGCCTCGATAATATAGGCTTTTGTATTATCCTTGAGCCATTCATTATTGGTCTTATACGGCAAAAAGAGATTACGATAACTTTCAAGATAATTGAATAAACCTCGCTTACCAGTTGCCTCAGACAAGGAAGTATCATAGGTTTGATAAGTATTTTTTGCCTTGAGATTTTCAAAACCAGAGCGACCTAAGGCAATGATCGTGTCTAGTGTCGACGCATCGTTATTACCAAAGAAATCAAACTTATAGGCAGATAAATCTTTGACATTGATGGTGTCATAATTGATGTTATACCAACGATTTAGGTAGGTTAAACCAACTAAGAAGGCTTCTTTATTATCGGTGATTTTCTTAGCGATATAATCAGCTACTACAGTTCCCTCAGTATTGATGGACTTGTCCATAGCCAGAACCTTTCGTAACTCCACAGATAAGTTAGCTTTGACTTGATCAAAGGCTTTATCCAAATAAAGATCATCCAGAGAAGTTTCTGCATTTATACCTAAAACCGTTCTCACAGCAGCTGAATCTAAAACTACCTTATTCAACTCTGGTAAAACTTTGGTGAGAATCTTGCTATAGTCAGATAGGAAGGCTTCCGGAGTATAGAGAAGATTCAAGTCCTTGATGGTATATTCTGCTATAGCCTTATTTTTAAAGCCTCCCTTATAGGTAACTTCTAGATACTGAATGGTATTGTCTTCGTAATGAAGCATGAGACGATTGATGCCTGTCTTATTTCCATGAATATCCGTAATGATCTGCTGATCTTTCATCGGAACTACATCGAGTAAATAGCTGGTGTTGAGCTTATGATCCTCTGCTAGTTTGTTGGCATAAGCTACGATTGTTTCCTTATTATAGAATGGCAGAAGTTTTTCCATATTTAAGTAAGCTATAGCACGGTTACTGTCTACTTTCTTCGCCTTACTATAATCTACTGCATAGAGGTTCAGATTGGTGTCGTCCAGGTTTGTCGTGATTCCAAACTCTCCTAGCTTGTCTTGGGCTTCTTCAAGACTAAGCTTAGAGCTAGCAAATGGATCTTCTGCTAGAGTTTCAATTCCTTCGACTGCATAAGCATTGGTGATACGATCATTTATATAACCTTGATCGCCAGAAATACTATAAACTCTTGATCCACTGACATTACTCAAGACGTTGTCAATCAAACCATTGTAGTAATTTGAACCAACTACTCCACCAATTTGGCCATTCTTGGTTGAATTCTGAATTTTCCCTGATGCATAGGAATTAGTGATACGAGCATTGGCTTCCAATCTTCCAACTAAACCACCAAAGCGTTGCTCATTAGTCTTGGCACTCGCTAAAATCGTAACATCTGCTCTACTTTGTGTCAGTAGGGAAACATTTCCTTTCAGATTTGCGACTAAACCTCCAACATTATAGGCCTTGATTTGCTTATCATTAGTCTGGATAGTACCTGTAAAGGAACTATTTGTGATTTGTGTGTTAGTTGCAACAACCACTAGCCCTGCAACCTGACTGGCATTTCCTACAACAGCTACTCGCCCTTGAGCAGAGACATCTTGAATGTGAGCATTTTCCGCAGAACGGGCCAAGCTTGCAGAATCATAAGTCCCAACAATATTGACATCCTTCAAATCGATATTTGTAATCCTTGCACCACTCTTGAGATTTTCAAACAAAGGCTTGGCTAGGTTGTAAATAGCATACTGTTTACCATTATGACTACCTGTAAGGCTACCTGTAAAGTTGTTTCGTAAATAAACATAATCGCTTGCTGCCAAGCTTACTTCACTAGCATCTAAATCAGCTCCTAGTACATAGTTGCCTGCCATGTTGCTCTTCATTGCTTCTAACAGACTTGCAAAACTAGTATAGACACCTTGCTGATTTGAATGAGACTTGCTGATGTAGAAGTCATATCCTGGTTTATAACCCGTTTCACTTTCTTGGACAAGCTCAGGCAGAGATACAGTAACCTTATAAACTTCCCTACCATCTTTAGTACTTTCGGCAATACTCTGAACTGGCAGGAGCATTTCTTTCGACTCGGCAGACTTAACTTTGACAAAGTAATTTGACAAATCGTTTGGAACTGCGTTCATAGAAATCAAGCGTTTATACTGATCATTTTCCTTGCTGTAGAATTCAACCGCCTCTACATTTCGGATAGAAATTTTCTTATACTCGAGTTCAAATTGACGACTGTCCTTTTCAAAGTCTGTAACCTGGCCTTGATCTAATTCATAGGTTAATTTTGTCTTCAAAGTATAATTTGTATAATGATCCAAATCACCAATCTTGAGACTGCCTGCAAAATTCGTAATCGGAAGTGAGCGTACAAGCTGGTCACCTTCATATAATTCTGCTGTAGCTGTCCGTAATGATTGAGTTTCATCAGTCAGGTTGTACTGAACTGTAACAGAACGATCTTCTGGATTTTCTGTAAGACTGAGGATACTTAGATTTGGTCTAACTTTTGCAACTCCATTTAGAGCCGTTCTTGCTGCTGTCAAGTTCGCTAAGGCTTGATCAACTTGAACTTGGCTAGCTAGTCGATTTGCTAAAACTGTTTCTGCATTTGCAAATTCTCTTGTAAAGTTTGTTTTTTTATCTGAGTCAGCATTTTTGTATTTGAAGCTATCCTGGATGTCTTGACTATCTCGGTATTCTGTTTGTAAAGCTACCTTAGTAACATCTGGGCCCTGTAATTGCTCTTTCGCATTTTTAATGCTTGCAACTGCTTGGTTGACTTGCTCTTGACTAGCTTCTGACTGTGTCAATAACTCTTGACCTATAAGGAGTGCCGAATCGTAACTAGTTTGGCGAGTTAAGATATCGTTAAAATAACGTGCCTGTGATTTAACTTGCTCTGCTTCTGACAATAGATTGTAGAGTGGAATTAAATCAAATTCATCCAATGCTTCAATCTTTGGAGCATCATTTGGAATCATAAATGGACTTGCTGTTCCAACCTTAACAATCTGAGTCACTGGTGGCAAGGTCTCTTCATTTGACAATTCTTGACGATCCAATTCTTGGTTATTTGAATAATAGACTCTTGTTCTAATCGTACGCTCGCCTTCCACTCCAGAAACACTTACAATACGTGAATCCTTGACCAACTCATCAGTATACTGCTCCTCAATCTTAAAGGCTACTTTTTCAACTCTCGTTTCGTCTACATAGCTAAGCTCTAACTCAGGAAGTTCAAAACTTGGTGTAGGCTCTACACCCGCTGTACCGACTGGTTCTGTATACTCGGGCAAGTCGTAAACCGGAGCTGGTTCGTCACCCACTGTGCCTACTGATTCTGTATACTCGGGAATGTCGTGAACGAGAGTGGGTTCTTCGCCAGATGTACCCACAGGAGCTGTATACTCGGGCAAGTCGTAAACCGGAGCTGGTTCGTCACCCACTGTGCCTACTGATTCTGTATACTCGGGAATGTCGTGAACGAGAGTGGGTTCTTCGCCAGATGTACCCACAGGAGCTGTGTACTCTGGTAAGTCATGAACCGGGGCGGGTTCGTCACCTGCTGTACCTACTGATTCTGTGTACTCGGGGACTTCATGTACAGGAACAGGTTCTGTACCTACCGTCCCTACTGATTCTGTGTAGGATGGAACATCGTGAACTAGGGCTGGTTCTGTACCTGCTGTGCCTACAGGAGCTGTGTAGGATGGGACTTCGTGAACGGGAGCTGGTTCGTCACCCACTGTGCCGACTGGTTCTGTATACTCGGGCAAGTCGTAAACCGGAGCTGGTTCGTCACCAGATGTACCGACTGATTCTGTATATTCTGGGAATTCGTGAACTGGGGATGGATCGTCACCAGCTGTGCCCAACGAATCTGTATACTCTGGCAATTCGTGAACCAGAGCGGGTTCGTCGCCTGCTGTGCCGACTGAATCTGTGTACTCTGGCAGTTCGTGAACCAGAGCTGAGTCTTCACCAGCTGTGCCTACAGGATCTGTATATTCTGGAATATCATGAACTGGAGCTGGAGCTTCACCGGCTGTGCCCAACGAATCTGTATACTCTGGTAATTCATGAACTGGGGTAGGCTCTGCACCTGCTGTGCCGACTGGATCTGGGTACTCGGGAACCTCATAAACCAGGGCGGGATCTGCACCTACTGTGCCGACTGATTCTATATATTCAGGGACTTCGTGAACTGGAGCGGGTTCGTAACCAGATGTACCGATTAATTCTGTATACTCGGGAACGTCGTGAACTAGGGCTGGTTCTTCGCCAGTTGTGCCGACTGATTCTGTGTACTCGGGAACCTCATGAACTGGGGTAGGCTCTACACCAGATGTTCCTACTGATTCTGTATACTCGGGAATTTCGTAAACTGGGGCTGGATCTGCACCTGCTGTGCCGACTGATTCTGTATATTCTGGAACGTCGTGAACGGGAGCTGGTTCTTCACCTGCTATGCCGACAGGATCTGTATACTCTGGCAATTCGTGAACGGGAGCGGATTCATCACCAGCTGTGCCGACTGGATCTGTATACTCTAGGACTTCATGTACCGGAGCGGACTCTGAACCTACCGTACTTACTGGATCTATGTACTCTGGAACTTCATGTACCGGAACGGGCTCTGAACCTACCGTATTTACTTGATCTGTATACTCTGGTAATTCATGAACTGGGGTAGGCTCTGCACCTGCTGTGCCGACTGGATCTGGGTACTCGGGAACCTCATAAACCAGGGCGGGATCTGCACCTACTGTGCCGACTGATTCTATATATTCAGGGACTTCGTGAACTGGAGCGGGTTCGTAACCAGATGTACCGATTAATTCTGTATACTCGGGAACGTCGTGAACTAGGGCTGGTTCTTCGCCAGTTGTGCCGACTGATTCTGTGTACTCGGGAACCTCATGAACTGGGGTAGGCTCTACACCAGATGTTCCTACTGATTCTGTATACTCGGGAATTTCGTAAACTGGGGCTGGATCTGCACCTGCTGTGCCGACTAATTCTGTGTACTCGGGAACCTCATGAACTGGGGTAGGCTCTACACCAGATGTGCCGACTGGATCTGTATACTCCGGCAAGTCATGTACGGGGGCTGGGGCGTCGCCTGCTGTGCCGACTGATTCTGTATATTCTGGAACGTCGTGAACAGGGGCTGGTTCGTCACCAGATGTACCTACTGAATCTGTGTACTCGGGAACGTCATGTACCGGAACAGGTTCTGTACCTACCGTCCCTACTGATTCTGTGTAGGCTGGGACTTCGTGAACGAGGGCGGGTTCTATACCTACCGTCCCTACTGAATCTGTATATTCTGGAACTTCATGAACGGGAGCTGGGTCTGTGCCAGCTGTACCCACAGGAGCTGGGTACTCTGGCAAGTCGTGAACAGGAGATTCTTTAAGCAATTGATTACTTTCTGCCGTGCCCACCAAAATAATCTCTGAAATAGGTTGGACTGTCACTTGATCAAACACCAACTCAGATTTTATCACCTTCTGATTAGCACTGTAGCGACGAGTAATCACTGTACGTTCCCCAGATACACCCACCTGAATGGTCTTTGTTTGCCCCTTAACAAGATTATCCGAATAGCGATATTCTGTTTGATAAGGAAGCACTTGCGTTTGACTTTCATCTTGACTAGATAATTGTAACTCAGAGCGATCAGAAATTGAGCTTCCCGATGGCACTCGGTTTGCTCCATTGACAAGCTCCAGTTTTTCATCTGTCGACTTGTCTGAACTATCTGCTTTTGATACTGCCACCGCTTTGTCATTTTCAGATCCGTCCACTGATTGATTCACAGTCTGATTAGCTTTATGCTTAGATTCTTCACCTTGCTCCAAAGAATTTTTCAAAATAGCCTGACTCTTCAGATAACCAATGTATTCAAAATTTTCAATGTTCAAGGGCTGAGGTAGTTGCTCTCCTAGTCCCAAATTTAAAAGCTGATTATAAGCAGCTAGCTCAATATTTGTAACTGCAAGTATTGAAGGAGAAAGAAGAATGGATCCTAGTCCAGTCACCAATAAAATCGAAGATAGATATCTTTTCCCGTTTTTCCCCTTAGAAATTACCAAGACCGCAAGAACAATACCAGCTGTTGCAAAGATTGCTTCCCATATACCGGAGTAGCCAGTACTTGGTAAGTTTCCTATCAATCTTCCTTCTTTTTTAGGACGATAAACCAAGTAGTATGCATCTGTACTTTCCTCTACAAATTTTGGAAGTTCCTTAACAACCATCGCATTTTCAGCATCTGTCAATTCTGATTCTATAACATACTTATACTGAATCTGAACAGCTTGATTCGCTGCTAACTCTGCTGCTTCAACAGGCTGTGTACTAGTCCCAACTACAGAACCCAAAAAGAAGCTTCCAATAGTCGCTGATATCAGACCTACTGATAACTTTCTAAAAGAAAAACGCTGGCGCTTTTCTCCGTAAAATTGATGTTTCATCACTTAACTTTTTCCTTTATAATAAAATATTAAATCCTTTCTATTTTATCGAATTTCCCTCCAATAAACAAGGATTTTGTTTGCCTCTTGAAATTATTTTACGCTACATACCGTTAACAAGATTCTTATCAGTGGATACTGTTTATCAAGCATTCTCAACTTCCTATTATTTTCAATTTCATACACAAGAGTTTTTATGAAAATAATAAGAAACAACGAGCATCTCCAACTATGGAAATGCTCGTTTTTTTGATATTTAGAAGTGAGTTTTTACCCAGCTTCTTTTCTAGCAATCTCATAGAATCAAGATTCTAAGATTTGCTTTATCCGAGTAATGGTTTACTCTTCTTCCTTACGTTTTTTAGAGATAAGGAGTCCTCCTGTCACTGCTGCAAGAAGTGCTAGTCCAAGTGAAGCGTTAGATTGTTTAGTACCAGTGTTTGGCAATTCTTTCGCTCCTGCTTTCTTAGATGGTGCTTGAGCAGATGACTCTTTAGTAGCTTCTTTAACAACTTTATTAGCTGCAATTGTTGCTACTGATCCGTCCGCAAAGGTTACAGATACTGATCCGTCATTGTTAACCTTAACATCTGTCGCAGTTGGGTTAGCTTTCTTAACTTCTTCAGCTACTTTAGCTTTTTCTGCGTCTGTCAAGTTGTTAGGATCTACTACCGGAGTAAGAGCTGGCACTTTAGCTCCATTTGCTTCAGACTCTTTAACTGTCTTCGCTGGTGTTAATGTCGCCACTGATCCATCTGGGTAAGTTACAGATACTGATCCGTCATTGTTAACTTTAACATCTGTCGCAGTTGGGTTAGCGTTCTTAACTTCTTCAACTACTTTAGCTTTTTCTGCATCTGTCAAGTTGTTAGGATCTACTACTGGAGTAAGAGCTGGTACTTTAGCTCCATTTGCTTCAGACTCTTTAACTGTCTTCGCTGGTATTAATGTCGCCACTGATCCATCTGGGTAAGTTACAGATACTGATCCGTCATTGTTAACTTTAACATCTGTCGCAGTTGGGTTAGCTTTCTTAACTTCTTCAGCTACTTTAGCTTTTTCTGCATCTGT
>NZ_JASHAQ010000025.1:0-20471 GCF_047465035.1 Streptococcus infantis | reverse complement strand
GTTTTAGGAACTTTGACAACTTTAAGAAACGAATTTTCATCGCTCTTAATATAAAAATAGAGAGGACAACGATTGTCCTCTCCAGATGTTAGCTTTTTATTCAACCCACTACAGTTGACAGAGAGCCCCGTATGTTAGGTATGCCTCCCCTCATTGCATCGGAAAAAGAATCAAAAAAAGGAACACCAAATTAGTGTTCCTTTCATCTGACTCCGCCAGTAGGACTCGAACCTACGACATCATGATTAACAGTCATGCGCTACTACCAACTGAGCTATGGCGGATTAAATAGTCCGTACGGAATTCCAACCCGTGTTACCGCTATGAAAAGACGATTTCTTAACCAACGGACCCTCTACCTGTAGCAGATATAACCATTATATCAATTTATCAAAAATTGTCAATTACTTTTTTTGGTTTTTAGCCATTAGTTCTCTCAATTTTTTAGTTTTTAGGCGAGAGATAGGACAACGATGATCTTCATAAAATACAACTTCCATTTTTTTACGATCAATTTCTCTCACATTACCAATATTGACTAAAAATGACTTGTGAGCTAGATAAAAACGTTGGGTTTCCTTATCCTTTTCTTGAATATCTGTCATTGTTCCATAGAATTCTTTTGCAAAATTCTTACCTACAATTCGTAATTTATGAGAAGTTCCCGTTGTTTCAATGTAGAGAATATCATGATAAGGAATACAAAGATCATTTCCTTTATAACTATAATCAAAATAATCAACGACTGATTGGTTTTCAAGTAAAGTAGTTTTAGTGTAAAGCACACAGTCGGCAACTCTATTTTTAAAAACTTGATCACTGGTTTCTTTATCAATGAAATCCAATGCTGAAACTTTGTATTTATAAGTCAAGGTAGCAAATTCAGATCGACTTGTAATAAAAACAATAATGGCATAAGGATTGCGATGACGAATAAATTGAGCAACCTCAAATCCTTTTCTCTCAATCCCATTGATATCAATATCTAGAAAATAAAGCTGATTAACTTCATCATGCTCTACATATTCCATAAACTCTCTCACTTTTCCTGTTGTTTTATAGGAGATAGGAATATTTGTTTCCTTAGAGATTTTATTCAAAGTTGTTTCCAACCTTACTTGGTGTTCTATAATATCTTCTAAAATTAATACTTTCATATCAGTTCCCTCTTAAATCTAATCACTTGTTTAAATACATCATTATCAATTTCTGTTTCTAAAATAACATTGTCATATTTTCCTAAAATTTCTTTAACATTATTGAGTCCAAGTCCTCTATGTCTTCCTTTAGTTGAAAATCCTAATTCAAATAAATCTTCGGATTTTACCTTTCTTTTTTTACAAGAGTTTTGGATAACAACTAGGGTTTCAAGATCCAATTTGATGATAGCTACCTCTAGTTGTTTTTGATAGCTTTCAACTGCCCCTTCAACAGCATTATTGAGCAGAACGCTCATCACGCGCACCAAGTCTAATAATTCCATAGACAAAGGTGTGATGATATCTTTTACCTCTAATGTGTACTCTACATCATTCGTTTTCGCATTGACAATAGATTGAGCAATCAAACTACGAAGTGCTGAATCCTCAATATTGTTCAAATCGAAATAGGTATACTTGTCTGAACGTAATTTTTGATTCGCCTTTACAAGAACTTCACTGTAAACTCTGTCAATTTCTTGTAAATCTTTACTTTCGATCGCCATTCTTAAGCTGACAAGCATGCCTGTATAATCATGGCGAAAACCACGAATTTCATTATATAAAGTAACAATCTCATCCGTGTAAGTTTGTAAATGTTTTTGCTCAAACTTCTTTTGTTCCAATTCAATCTCTTTTTCTATTTGAACCTTGTGAGAATTCATAGAAAAGAAAGTCAAAAGTAGGCCAACAAAAATAATGGATGATAAAATACTTCCAAAACCATTTAAGTGACGAATCGTACTCACAATATCTGAAGTGAAAGAGACAACGTGTAGAAAAATAAATGTAAAGAGCACTTTTTTCAGAAAAGGATATAGATAGTCTTTATCAAAATATTTAAATTCGAGATGGAAATAAGAAACAACAACTTTAATAACCAAATAAGTTAAGATCAGGATAAATAGAGAAAAATAATTGTTATACTTCAATGCAAACTCATCTCCTGTAATAGATGATAAGGTTACTGATAAAAAGTTATTAGTACTATTATATAAAAGAGAAAATAATAGACTGATAAAAATTCCCTTAGATTTCTCATACTTCTTAAATCCAACAAAGTAACCAAATAGGAGGAAAGGAAATAACAATTTAGACAAACCAAAACTATCTAAGTTCAAGAAATGGAGAGTTACTTCTAATACTAATGGTAGTAGAAAGATATAAAGACTAAAAAAATATTGGTCTTTTCTAGTTGCTTTACAAACCCATTCATGAATTTTACTAATAATAAAAACATAAACAATAGCAATTACTAATCCGAATAAATCCATTATTTCCCACCTTTATTTTTACTTACTTACTTTTTGAAAAAAGAAAATTATTTATTGTATACATAGGTCTCCATTCCCCACCTCTAATTTCCTGCAGTTCTTTTTCATTCAATTCTTGGAAATCTTTCATTTGAGCAAAATCTGTATTCTTTTTCATAATATAAACTCCTATAATGTTTTTCTTGTAAATTAACTTACAAAAATATTATATAAAATCTACGATACCTATAGAGAATTATTTCTCAAATGCTCAAATTTTCTTCTGAAATGTCAAATTTTTACAAAAAAAGCTGGGATTTTTTCCCAGCTTACGATTTAACACTGATCCCAGCAGGATTCGAACCTGCGACCGTTCGCTTAGAAGGCGAATGCTCTATCCAGCTGAGCTATGAGACCTTACCTATCTATCTTATCAAAAAAAGCTAGCTTAGTCAATCATCTATTTGTGATAGGGTGATCCTTGTTGAATCGAAAATGCTCTATAGATTTGTTCTACTAAGACTAATCTCATCAATTGATGAGGAAGCGTTAATCTCCCAAAACTAACAGAGAGATTGGCTCTCTTTTTCACCTCTGGAGATAGTCCTAAACTCCCACCAATGATAAAAGTGATTGTCGAAAATCCATTAATGGAGGCTCTTTCAAGCTGCTTGCTGAATTCTTCAGAAGAAAAAGTTGTTCCTTCAATAGCTAAAACAACTACAAAATCACGATCTCCTACTTTAGAAAGAATGCGGTTCCCTTCTAACTCCAAAATTTTTTGATTTTCAGATTCGCTAGCCCGATCTGGTGTTTTTTCATCAGCCAACTCAATCATTTCTAAATTAGCAAAGCGTGAAATCCTTTTGGAATATTCAGCTATGCCATCTTTGAGATATTTTTCTTTCAGTTTTCCAACTGTTACCACTTTAATTTTCATTCTTCTATTCTAACATATTCACACTCAATTTCACATCTTATTCACAGAGAAGATTTTGAAAAAATTCAATAAATTCACAGGTTTTTGAAAGTTATCCACAAGTTGTGAAAAACTTTCTTTCTTTAAGCTTGGATTAAGCTAGCTATTTTATACTTTCATTGATTAAAAAAACATGGAGGCTTCTATGAAAAACTTACAAACTAGTTCCAAAAAATGGGGACAACTTTTATTAGTCATTCTCATTAGCTTTTTTAGTGGTGTTTTAGGTAGTTTTACGACATTGCAACTAAGTCAAAAACAAAACACTAGTCCAACAAATACCACCACTGTCAGCAAAACAGCTGTAAAAAATGAAAACTCAACTACACAGGCAGTCGATAAAGTTAAAGATGCTGTGGTATCTGTCATTACTTACTCTGCAAACTCCCAAAATAGTTTATTTGGATCTGCAGAAACTGATACAGATACAAATACTGAGCAAGTTTCTAGCGAAGGTTCTGGAGTTATTTATAAAAAAGAAGGTAACTTTGCTTACCTCGTAACCAATACTCACGTTATCAGTGGAGCTAAAAAAGTGGATATTCGTTTAGCTGACGGAACCAAAGTTCCAGGTGAAATTGTCGGTTCTGATACTTATTCTGACATTGCAGTTGTAAAAATTGCTGCAGATAAGGTGACTACCGTAGCTGAATTTGGAGATTCTGATCAACTAACAGTCGGAGAGACTGCCATTGCAATCGGAAGTCCTCTAGGTTCTGAGTACGCCAATACCGTTACACAAGGTATCGTGTCAAGTTTGAATAGAAATGTTTCTTTAAAATCTGAAGATGGACAAGCTATCTCTACAAAGGCTATCCAAACAGATACAGCTATCAACCCTGGAAACTCTGGCGGTCCCCTTATCAATATTCAGGGACAAGTAATCGGAATTACATCTAGTAAAATAGCCACAAACGGTGGAACTTCTGTGGAAGGACTTGGATTTGCGATTCCTTCAAACGATGCCATCAATATTATCAATCAATTGGAAAAGAATGGAAAAGTCACTCGACCAGCCTTGGGCATTCAAATGGTCAACCTTTCAAATCTTAGTAGCAATGATTTACAAAGATTGAATGTACCATCAAGTGTCACTGCAGGAGTAGTTGTTCGTTCTGTTATAACTAGTATGCCTGCCAATGGACATCTACAACAATATGACGTCATTACAAAAGTGGATGATAAAGCTATTTCTTCAACTACTGAATTACAAAGTGCTCTATATAGTCATTCTATCGGAGATAGCATGACCATTACATACTACCGTAATGGCAAGGAAGAAACAACTACCATTAAATTAGATAAGAGTACTAGTGATTTGGAACAATAGTTTACAGATATGTAAAGTTGCTTTACAGAATATCTAAGTTGTGTTAATGTAGAATTATGGAAGAATTTAAAATTGTTCAAATAAAAGATATTCAAAAAAATCCCTATCAACCTCGGAAGGAATTTTCAGAAGAAAAAATTCAAGAACTGGCACAATCTATTAAGGAAAACGGCTTGATTCAGCCTATTATCGTTAGAAAATCTCCAGTACTTGGATATGAAATTCTAGCTGGAGAAAGACGGTATCGTGCTTCAATAGCTGCTGGACTTTCAGAAGTTCCAGTCATTGTTAAGCAACTTTCTGATCAAGATATGATGCTTCATTCTATCATTGAGAATCTCCAACGAGAAAATTTAAATCCTATTGAGGAAGCTAAAGCATATCAATCCTTAATTGATAAAGGTTTTACCCACACAGAAATTGCTGAAAAAATGGGAAAATCTCGACCTTATATTACAAACCTAGTTAGATTATTAGGGCTACCTAAACATATCCTGATAGAGGTTGAAAGTGGAAAACTTTCCCAAGCTCATGCTAGACTCCTCATTCAATTATCAAGTGATAAACAAGATAAACTCTTGAATCGTATTCAAACTGAAAATCTCTCTGTTCGACAAGTTGAACAAATACTACAAAAAACGAAGAAGAGCAGCAAAAAAGAAAAAGATCACTTTGTCAAAGAGGAAGAGCAAAAATTGAAAAAAATACTCGGATTAGATGTTCAGATTAGCCTTCAAAAAAAAGATAGCGGTAAAATTACTATTTCCTTCCATAACCAAGATGAATACCAACAATTTATTAACAGCCTGAAATAAGGCTGTTATTTTAGTATTCTTAACGAACATAGTTATCCACTGCATTTTAGTTTTTAAAAGCCCAGTATTTCAGAAATTTTCTTAGTTATCCACAAAATGTGGATAACAGTTAAAAACATTGTTAATTGTTTTCCACAAGTTGTGGAAAAATAATCTTATCTATGGTAAAATGATTCTATCAATAAACCTTTTAAATTCTATAGTAAAGGAGGAGAAAATCATTGAAGGAAAAACAATTTTGGAATCGTCTTTTAGAACTTGCACATGATAAATTAACTCAGTCAGTTTATGATTTCTATATTTTAGACGCAAAACTGGTTAAAGTTGAAGAAGATACTGCAACAATTTTCTTACCCCGCGATGAAATGCAGATATTCTGGGAACGAAATATCAATGGAATGCTTTTAGCAGCAGGTTTTGAAATCTATGATACTGAAATAAAAGCTCATTATATCTTCACGAAAGTTGAAGAAGCTAGCTCACAAGTAGCTTTCGAGTCTGAACCTGGCAACGATTATCAACCAATTCCATCCACTATTCCATATTCTGAAACTGGACTCAAGGAAAAGTATACTTTCGATAATTTTGTTCAAGGGGATGGTAATGTTTGGGCTAAGTCTGCTGCTTTAGCTGTTTCTGAAGATCCAGGATTAACTTACAATCCTCTATTTATCTACGGAGGTCCTGGACTTGGAAAAACTCACCTGTTAAATGCCCTTGGAAATGAAATTCTGAAAAAGAGTCCAAATGCGCGTGTAAAATACATACCTGCTGAAAGCTTCATTAATGAATTCCTAGAGCATTTGAGACTCAATGATATGGAAAAATTCAAGAAAACTTATCGTAGTCTAGACCTCCTACTCATTGATGATATTCAATCACTTAGTGGAAAGAAAGTACAAACTCAGGAAGAGTTTTTCAATACATTTAACGCCCTTCACAATAATAATAAACAGATTGTTTTGACGAGCGACCGTAGGCCTGAACATTTAGAGAGTCTACCTGAACGTCTGGTCACGCGCTTCTCTTGGGGATTAACGACAGATATCACACCACCTGATTTTGAAACACGTATTGCTATTTTACAGAGTAAGACTGAACATCTCAACTATCATTTTCAAAATGATACACTCGAATATTTGGCTGGACAATTTGACTCTAACGTGCGAGAACTCGAAGGAGCACTCAACGATATCAGCCTAATGGCCAAAGTCAAAAAGATTAACGATATCACAGTTGACATTGCAGCTGAAGCTATTCGTGCTCGTAAACAAGACGTTAGCAAAATGATTGTAATTCCAATTGATAAAATCCAGACAGAAGTTGGAAACTTCTATGGTGTTAGTGTCAAGGAAATGAAGGGAACTAGGCGTGTTCAAAATATCGTTTTAGCCCGTCAAGTTGCCATGTATCTAGCCAGAGAAATGACTGATAATAGCCTTCCTAAGATTGGAAAAGAGTTTGGTGGTAAAGACCACACAACGGTTATTCACGCTCATGGAAAAATCAAATCCATGCTTGAAACAGATGATAATTTACGTATAGAAATTGAAAATATCAAAAAGAAAATTAAATAACTTGTGGATAACTTTTAAAAAAATCTCTTATTTATCCACATCTTTTAAACAAGGCTCTGTCCTTGAGTTTTCTTGATTACAAGTGTTTTTCCACAGATTTCACACGCTCTATTATTACTATTATCCTTCTAATAATAAAAAGAATAAAGGAGAATCCATGATTCATTTTTCAATTAATAAAAACTTATTTTTACAAGCCTTAAATACAACAAAGAGAGCTATTAGCTCAAAGAATGCAATTCCTATTTTATCGACTGTAAAAATTGATGTTACCAATGAAGGAATTACCTTGATTGGATCAAATGGTCAAATCTCAATCGAAAATTTTATCTCGCAAAAAAATGAAAATGCAGGTCTCTTGATTAACTCTTTAGGTTCAGTTCTACTGGAAGCTTCTTTCTTTATCAATATTATTTCAAGTCTTCCAGATGTAACACTTGATTTTAAAGAGATTGAACAAAAGCAAATTGTCTTAACTAGTGGAAAATCAGAGATTACTCTTAAAGGAAAAGATAGTGAGCAATATCCACGTATTCAGGAAATTTCTGCAAGCAATCCTTTAGTTCTTGAAACAAAACTTCTTAAAAAGATTATCAATGAAACAGCTTTTGCAGCTAGTACCCAAGAAAGCCGTCCTATTTTGACAGGTGTCCACTTTGTTTTAAGCAACCACAAAGAATTAAAAACAGTTGCGACAGACTCTCACCGTCTCAGTCAGAAGAAATTGACTCTTGAAAAAAATAGCGATGATTTTGATGTTGTCATCCCAAGTCGTTCGCTACGCGAATTTTCAGCTGTTTTTACGGATGATATCGAAACAGTAGAGATTTTCTTCGCCAATAATCAAATTCTCTTTAGAAGTGAAAATATTAGCTTCTACACACGTCTTTTAGAAGGAAATTATCCAGATACAGATCGATTGATTCCAACAGATTTCAATACAACAGTGACTTTTGATGTTGCTAAACTACGCCAGTCTATGGAACGTGCTCGCCTCTTATCAAGTGCGACACAAAATGGTACTGTTAAATTAGAAATCAAAGAAGGAGTTGTAAGTGCTCATGTTCATTCTCCAGAAGTAGGGAAAGTAAACGAAGAAATTGATACTGAAAATGTAAGTGGTGCTGATTTGACGATTAGTTTCAACCCAACTTATTTGATTGAAGCACTAAAAGCTTTGAATAGCGAAAAAGTAACAATCAGCTTTATTTCAGCAGTTCGTCCATTTACTCTGGTTCCAGCTGATACAGATGAAGAGTTCATGCAGCTCATCACGCCAGTTCGTACAAATTAATGGAAAGAGGTTGAGCCTAGCTCGCCTCTTTTATGGTATAATCGAAAAAGAAAAAGGAGACTAACTATGTATCAAGTTGGAAATTTTGTTGAAATGAAAAAACCTCATGCTTGTACGATTAAGTCAACAGGCAAAAAGGCAAATCGCTGGGAAATTACCCGTGTTGGTGCAGATATCAAAATAAAATGTAGCAATTGTGATCATGTGGTCATGATGAGTCGCTATGACTTTGAAAGAAAAATGAATAAAATCATAGACTAACCCCCCATCATAAGAGGGTTAGCAAGTTTTCCCTTTTTGTGTTATAATATTGAAGATTGAAATGTGAACGGAGAATGAGAAACTATGGCTTTAACAGCAGGTATCGTGGGTTTGCCAAACGTTGGTAAATCAACCCTATTTAATGCAATTACAAAAGCAGGAGCAGAGGCTGCAAACTATCCTTTTGCGACCATTGATCCAAACGTTGGAATGGTAGAAGTTCCAGATGAACGCCTCCAAAAATTGACGGAAATGATTACTCCTAAAAAGACAGTTCCAACAACCTTTGAATTTACAGATATTGCAGGGATTGTAAAAGGAGCATCAAGAGGAGAAGGTCTTGGGAATAAATTCTTGGCCAACATCCGTGAAGTTGATGCGATTGTTCATGTGGTTCGTGCCTTTGATGATGAAAATGTCATGCGTGAGCAAGGTCGTGAAGATGCCTTTGTGGACCCGCTAGCAGATATTGATACCATTAACCTAGAGTTGATTCTTGCTGATTTAGAATCAGTCAATAAACGTTATGCGCGTGTGGAAAAAATGGCACGTACTCAAAAAGATAAGGAATCAGTTGCAGAATTTAACGTTCTTCAAAAGATTAAACCTGTTCTTGAAGATGGAAAATCAGCTCGTACCATTGAATTTACAGATGAAGAGCAAAAAGTTGTCAAAGGACTCTTTCTCTTGACAACGAAACCAGTTCTTTATGTAGCTAACGTTGATGAGGATGTGGTTGGAGACCCAGAATCTATCGATTATGTGAAACAAATTCGTGAATTCGCAGCAACAGAAAATGCAGAGGTAGTGGTTATCTCGGCGCGTGCTGAAGAAGAAATTTCTGAATTAGACGATGAAGATAAAAAAGAGTTTCTTGAAGCTATTGGTTTGACAGAATCAGGTGTGGATAAGTTGACTCGAGCTGCTTATCACCTACTAGGACTTGGAACTTACTTTACAGCTGGTGAAAAAGAGGTTCGTGCTTGGACCTTTAAACGTGGCATGAAAGCTCCTCAAGCGGCTGGTATCATCCACTCTGACTTTGAAAAAGGATTTATTCGTGCAGTGACCATGTCTTATGACGATTTGGTAAAATACGGCTCTGAAAAGGCTGTAAAAGAAGCTGGACGTTTGCGTGAAGAAGGAAAAGAATATGTCGTGCAAGATGGCGATATTATGGAATTCCGCTTTAACGTTTAATCAATATTTAAAATAATGTCAATTAGGTTGGAAAAAAATTCCAACCCTTTTGACTTTTGAAAGGAAATTTAAATGACAAAATTACTTGTAGGATTGGGAAATCCAGGAGATAAATATTTTGAAACTAAACATAATGTTGGCTTTATGCTGATTGACCAACTAGCAAAAAAACAGAATGTTACCTTTACACACGACAAGATATTCCAAGCTGAACTAGCTTCATTTTTCCTTAATGGGGAAAAAATTTATCTGGTGAAACCGACGACTTTTATGAATGAAAGTGGAAAAGCTGTTCATGCATTGTTAACCTACTATGGTTTAGATATTGAAGATTTACTGATTATTTACGATGATCTTGATATGGAAGTCGGAAAAATTCGTCTTCGTGCTAAAGGATCAGCTGGTGGTCATAATGGAATTAAGTCGATTATTCAACATATTGGTACACAGGTTTTCAATCGTGTAAAGATTGGTATTGGTAGACCTAAAAAAGGAATGTCTGTTGTTCACCATGTTTTGAGTAAGTTTGATCAAGAAGATTATATTGGTATTTTACAGTCAATTGACAAGGTTGACGATGCTGTAAATTATTATTTACAAGAAAAAAACTTTGAAAAGACGATGCAGAAATATAATGGGTAAGGAAATGGCATTAATCGATTTCTTTTTAGAGAATAAACAAATTCTATCTTGGCATGAGAACTTACCACAGAAACAAAGACAATTATTGCTAGGTCTTTCTGGCTCAGCAAAATCGTTAGCGATTGCTAGTAGTCTGAAGAGTCAGGATAAGATTTTAGTGATGACTTCCACATATGGAGAAGCTGAGCGTCTGATTAATGATCTAATATCCATATTAGGTTCTGATCTGGTTTATCCATTTCTAGTAGATGATTCACCAATGGTTGAATTTTTGGTATCATCTCAGGAAAAGATTTTTTCTCGGGTTGAAGCTTTACGTTTTCTAAGAGATGAGTCTCAAAGAGGGATTTTAGTTTGTAACGTCGCAGCTAGTCGAGTATTCTTGCCGAATCCTCAAGTTTTTGATGATAGTATCTTAGAACTTCAAGTGGGGCAAGAATGCGAACAAAGAGAATTAAAAAATCACTTGATTTCTCTTGGTTATAAGAAAGTTACACAAGTTCAAAGTCAGGGAGAATTTAGCCTTCGTGGAGATATTCTAGATATATTTGAAACTTCACAAATATGTCCTTATAGGATTGAATTTTTCGGTGATGAGATTGATGGCATTAGAGAATTTGATACTGAAACTCAATTATCAAAAGATAGTCAAACTCAAGTACTAATCTATCCAGCTAGTGATATTTTGTTAACGAATGAAGATTATCATCGTGGTCAGAAATTTTTAGAACATGAGATTGATAAGGCACTTTCTCCAACTTTAAAGTCTTACCTAGAAGAAGTTTTTAGTTGTACGAAAGAGCAAGTTCTTCATGCAGATATTCGCAAGTTTTTGTCTGTATTTTATAAAAAACAGTGGACCTTGATAGACTATTTGAATCAAGTTCCTGTTATATTTGATGATTTTCAAAAAATCATGAACCAGTACGATGCTTTTGATAAGGAAACAGCTAGCTACTTTACAGATGATTTACATAATAGTAAAGCAGTATCAAGTTTACAATATTTTGCTGATGTAGAAAGTCAATTTAAAAAATATGTACCAGCGACTTTCTTTTCAAATTTTCAAAAAGGGCTTGGAAATTTGAAATTTAATAATCTGTACCAGTTCAATCAATATCCTATGCAGGAGTTCTTTAATCAGTTTTCTTTTCTGAAAGAAGAAATTGAACGTTACAAAAAATTAAAGTATACGATTGTTCTTCAATCAAGTAGCAAAACTGAACTAAAGAAACTGTCAACGATCCTTGATGAATACGATATTAAAGTTGATAATAGCAATGAAAGTGAAATCTGTAAAGGAACTGTCAATCTTATTGAAGGAAATCTGCGACATGGGTTTCATTTTGTAGATGAGAATCTTGTATTTATTACTGAATATGAAATTTTTAAAAAGAAGATTAAACGCAAGTATCGAAGACAAAATATCAGTAACGCTGAACGATTAAAGGATTATAATGAACTCCAAAAAGGAGACTATGTTGTTCATCAAATCCATGGTATTGGTCAATATTTAGGGATCGAAACGATTGAAATCAAAGGGATTCATAGAGACTATGTAAGTGTTCTATATCAAAATGGAGACCGTATTTCTATCCCTGTGGAGCAGATACAGACTCTTTCTAAGTATGTTTCTAGTGATGGTAAGGCTCCAAAGTTAAACAAATTAAACGATGGACGTTTTAAAAAAGCGAAGCAAAAAGTAAAGAGTCAAGTTGAAGATATTGCAGATGATTTAATTAAGTTATATGCAGAGAGAAGTCAACTTAAAGGTTTTGCATTTTCAAAAGATGATGAAGATCAAGTTGCTTTTGACGAAGCATTCCCATATGTAGAAACTGAGGACCAACTTAGAAGTATCGAAGAGATTAAGAAAGATATGCAGGCTTCTCAACCGATGGACCGACTTTTAGTTGGAGATGTGGGTTTTGGTAAGACAGAAGTAGCAATGCGAGCTGCGTTTAAGGCTGTCAATGATCATAAACAGGTTGTCGTTTTAGTGCCAACAACCGTTCTTGCTCAGCAACATTACAGTAATTTTAAGGAAAGATTTGAACAATTTGCTGTCAACGTAGATGTTTTGAGTCGTTTCAGAAGTAAAAAAGAACAGACTGAAACACTTGAGAAGTTAAAAAAAGGTCAAGTAGACATCTTGATAGGGACCCATAGAGTCTTGTCTAAAGATGTTGAGTTTGCTGATTTGGGGTTGATGATTATTGATGAAGAGCAACGTTTTGGTGTTAAGCATAAGGAAGCTTTGAAGGAATTAAAAAAGAAGGTTGATGTCTTAACTTTGACAGCGACACCAATTCCTCGAACTCTTCATATGTCTATGCTAGGTATCCGAGATTTATCAGTCATAGAGACTCCTCCAACAAATCGATATCCTGTTCAAACCTACGTACTTGAACAGAATGATCGTATCATTCGTGATGCTGTATTGAGAGAAATGGATCGTGGTGGTCAAGTTTACTATCTTTACAATAAAGTTGACACGATTGAAAAGAAGGTTTCAGAGTTACAAGAACTTATTCCAGAAGCTTCTATTGGATTTGTCCATGGTCAAATGAGTGAAATTCGCTTAGAAAATACACTTCTTGATTTCATTGAAGGACAATATGATATTTTAGTAACTACAACAATCATCGAGACAGGAGTAGATATTCCAAATGCTAATACCTTGTTTATAGAAAATGCAGATCATATGGGATTGTCAACCTTGTATCAATTAAGAGGTCGTGTTGGTCGTAGTAATCGAATTGCTTATGCTTATCTCATGTATCGTCCAGATAAAACTTTGACAGAAGTTTCTGAGAAAAGATTAGATGCCATCAAAGGTTTTACTGAACTAGGTTCTGGTTTCAAAATAGCTATGCGTGATTTATCCATTCGTGGAGCTGGAAATCTATTAGGAAGCTCTCAGTCTGGATTTATCGATTCTGTTGGTTTTGAGTTGTACTCTCAGTTGTTAGAAGAAGCAATAGCTAAGAAAAATGGAACTGACAAAAAACGTGAAAAAGGAAATGCTGAGTTAATTCTACAAATCGATGCCTATCTTCCAGATGAGTATATTTCAGATGAACGACATAAAATTGAAATTTACAAGAGAATTCGTCAGATTGATAACCGTGTCAACTATGAGGGATTACAAGATGAGTTGATCGATCGTTTTGGAGAATATCCAGATGTCGTTGCTTACCTTTTAGAAATTGGATTAGCTAAAGCATATCTTGATAAAGTATTTGTCAATCGTGTAGAAAGAAAGGTTAATAAGCTGGTCATTCAGTTTGAAAAAATATCGCAACAATTATTTTTAACACAAGATTATTTCCAGGCTCTTTCTCAGACAAGTTTGAAGGCAAATATTTCAGAAAATCAAGGTTTAATCGAAGTTGTTTTTGATATTCGTAATAAAAAGGATTATGAGATTTTAGAAGGTCTTTTAACTTTTGGAGAATCATTAGCAAACATAAAAGATTCAAAAGAGTCGAATTAGGTATGACATTTTTCTTCTATAAAAGGGATAAAAATGGTACAATAATAATTTGAGGTAATAAAAATGAGATTAGATAAATATTTAAAAGTATCAAGAATTATTAAGCGTCGTACAGTAGCTAAAGAAGTTGCAGATAAGGGACGTATCAAGGTAAATGGTATTCTTGCAAAGAGCTCTACAGATTTAAAAATCAATGACCAAGTTGAAATTCGTTTTGGAAATAAATTGTTGCTCGTAAAAGTGTTAGAAATGAAAGATAGCACTAAAAAAGAAGATGCTGCAGGTATGTATGAAATTATCAGCGAAACAAGGGTAGAAAACGATGTATAAAAAAATTGTACAAATGAATAATTCTTTTATTCAAAATGAACACCAACGTCGTAAATACTTGATGGAAGAACGACAAAGACGAAATCGTTTTATGGGCTGGGTTTTGATTTTGATTATGTTGTTGTTCATCCTACCAACCTATAATTTGACTCAAAGTTATCAGCAACTACTCGAACGTCGCCAACAGTTAGCCGATTTGAAAAAACAGTATCAAGAATTGAGCGATGAAAAAGATAAAGAATCGAATCTTGCAACCAAATTAAAGGATGAAACATACGCAGCCAAGTATTTGCGTGCAAAATATTACTATTCAAAATCATGGGAGGAAGTTTATACTATTCCGGACTTACTTCCTAGGTAATGTAAAATGGAAAATTTATTAGATATTGTAGAAAAGTTTTTAAGTCAATCAGATGAAAAATTAGAAGAGTTAGCTCAAAAAAATCATCTGTTACGGCTACAAGAAGAAGAGGAAAAAAAGAATGCGTAAATTTTTAGTGATATTACTACTTCCTATTTTTTTAAAAAGTGTCCAAGTAGTAAGCACTGAGAATCCAGTTATCATTCCAAACCAAGAAGTTTATTCCTTAACCCACGCTTCGTATCATTTTTACTATCAAGATGTTATAGAATCTCCAAAATTTTATGGTGAAACGTCTGTTTATTCTACAGAAGATTTGATTAAAGAATCAGGAAAAGTCAATGCAGATACAAAATTATCTGTTTTAGAATGGAGATTAAATAAACAAGGACAGCCTGTCTTTAAATTGTCAAATAATCAATTTGTGATGGCTGATAAACGACTTTTATACGATAGTTCAATTGTCAACGATTTTTCTAAACGAGTATGGTTAGAACCAGGATTTGTCGTTTATAATAGTCCTTATGATCAACAAGAATTAAAGTCTACTTTAGCAGCTTATCAAGAGGTTGAAGTAGATATGTCTATTTTTGCTGGTGGTCATGAATTTTTACATATCAAACAAATTGGTTGGGTTTCGACGGATTACATTTCCAACGATGACAATCGTATTCAGAAAGTACAAGAGTTGTTATCTGCGAATTATCAAAATGAACAGTTTTCTATTTATGTTAAACAATTGAGCACGGGTAAGGAAGCTGGGATTAATGAAAATCAAAAAATGTACGCTGCTAGTGTTATGAAATTGCCTTATCTTTATTATGTTCAAGAAAAAATCAATCAAGGTGATTACCAACTTGACACGAAATTGAAGTACATTTCTGAAGTAAATGATTTCCCTGGTTCTTATAAACCCGAAGGAAGTGGAAGCCTCCCTAAAACAGCGGACAATAAAGACTACACTCTCAAAGATTTAATTACAAAGACAGCGAAAGAATCTGACAATGTAGCTCATAATATTCTTGCTTATTATATTACGAATAAATCAGATGAAGCCTTTAAAAACGAAATGGCTACTATCGCGGGTGAAGAATGGAACGTAACAGAGAAGTTAGCTTCAGCTAAAATGGCTGGTCAAGTTATGGAATCTATTTATAATCAGAATGGTTTTGTTTTAGAATCTCTATCGCAAACAGCTTTTGATAATCAGAGGATTGCTAAGAATATTTCTGCTAAGGTAGCCCATAAAATTGGAGATGCAGATGAATTTAAACACGATGTAGGAATAGTTTATACAGATTCTCCTTTCATTATTTCAATCTTTACCAAAAATTCTGATTATGATACCATTTCTAAAATTGCTAAGGATGTCTATGAGGCCCTAAAATGAGAGACCAAGATTTTTTAAATCATTTTCTAGAAAAAGGTTATTTTAAAGATTATTCACGAGTTGTACTAGCCTTGTCTGGTGGATTGGATTCGATGTTTCTCTTTCACCTTTTATCAACTTATCAAGAAGAACTCGGGATTGAATTATTTTTAGCTCATGTAAACCATAAACAACGATTAGAATCGGATAATGAAGAATATGAATTAAGAAAACTAGCTGAACAAGTTGGAGTTCCAATTTACGTAGCTCATTTTACTGGAGATTTTTCAGAAGCAAATGCTCGTCAATTTCGCTATGATTTTTTTAGAGAAGTAATGGAGAAAACGTCCTCTACAGCTCTTGTAACAGCTCATCATGCAGATGATCAGGCTGAGACGATTTTTATGAGAATGATTAGGGGGGGGAGATTACAACATTTATCAGCTATTAAAGAAAGACAAGAGTTTGATAAGGGAGAGTTAATTCGTCCGTTGCTATCTTTTTATAAGAGGGATTTTCCTGAAGTTGAGCATTTTGAAGATAGGACGAATAAAGAAAATCATTATTTTCGCAATCGAGTTCGTAATATTTACTTACCACAACTGGAAAAAGAAAATATTCAGCTAAAGAGAGCGTTTTTAGAGTTTGGAAAAGAAGTATCTGACTATCAAATTGCTCTGACTGAATTATCTCAAACAGTCAATGTGGGAGATTTAACTCAGTTTTTATCTTTTAGTGAAGCAACGCAACGAGTTTTACTACAACAATACCTTAGTCGTTTTGCTGATTTAAATGTAACAAGAGAACAATTTCAAGAAATTCATCATATTTTAAAAACTAAGAGTCAATATCGCCATTGTATAAAAAATGGTTATGAACTTGTAAAAGAATACCAGCACTTTCGAATTTGTAAAATCAGACCAAAGTCTGATGAAAAAAGTAGTGAGTGTGTGTTAAACTATCAAAATCAAGTTCATTATGAAGGTTATTTATTTTCATTTGGAATCCCCCTAAAAGGAGAAAATGTTCAACAAATAAATGTTTCCCGTGAAACATCGTTGATTATACGGCATCGACAGCCTGGTGATTATTTGATAAAAAATGGTCATCGTAAAAAACTAAGACGACTTTTTATTGATTTAAAAATTCCTAAAGAAAAACGAGAAAAAGCTATTATCATTGAGCAATTTGGAAAAATTTGTTCAGTTTTAGGAATTGAAATCAGTGATTTGAGTAAAAAAATGAAAAATGATATAATGAACACTGTACTTTATATAGAAAAAATAGATAGGTAAAATCATGTTAGAAAAAGATATCAAGAAAATTTTGATTTCACAAGATGAAATTACAGAAGCAGCTAAAAAATTGGGTGCTCAGTTGACAAAAGATTATGAGGGAAAAAATCCGATTTTAGTTGGAATTCTAAAAGGTTCTATTCCTTTTATGGCAGAATTGGTGAAATATATTGATACACATCTTGAAATGGACTTTATGATGGTCTCTAGCTATCATGGTGGGACTGTAAGTAGTGGTGTCATTAATATTAAACAAGACGTAACTCAAGATATTAAAGGTCGACATGTTGTCTTTGTAGAAGATATCATTGATACTGGTCAAACCTTGAAGAGTTTGAGAGAAATGTTTACTGCAAGAGAAGCAGCTTCTGTTAAGATTGTCACCATGCTTGATAAACCAGAAGGTCGTACAGTAGAAATCGAAGCAGATTATACATGTTTTACAATTCCAAATGAATTTGTTGTAGGCTACGGTTTAGACTATAATGAAAACTATCGTAACCTTCCTTATGTAGGTGTATTGAAAGAGGAAGTTTACTCAAAATAGAAGGGTAAGTGTTTGAATGCAAAAACAAAATAATGGTTTCATAAAAAATCCATTTCTTTATTTGTTGATGATTTTCTTGCTAGTGACAGGATTCCAGTACTTTTTTGCTGGCAGATCTGCTGGTCATAGTCAACAAATTAAGTACTCAGAATTGGTTCAGGAAATCACTAACGACAATGTAAAAGAAATGACCTACCAACCAAGTGGTAGTGTTATTGAAGTGTATGGTGTCTACAAAACTGCTAAGACAGAGAAACAGGAAACGGGAATTCAATTTTTTACACCCTCTGCTACAAAAGTAGAGAAATTTACAAGTATTGTCCTCCCATCAGATACAACTGTAGCGGATTTGCAAAAGTTAGCAAGTGAACATCAAACAGAAATTGAAGTGAAACACGAAAGCTCAAGTGGTATGTGGATTAACATCCTGGTTTCAGTAGTACCATTTGCTATCTTATTCTTCTTCCTCTTCTCTATGATGGGAAATATGGGCGGAAATAGCGGACGTAATCCAATGAGTTTTGGACGTAGTAAAGCTAAGGCTGCTAATAAAGAAGATATCAAAGTTCGCTTCTCAGATGTCGCAGGCGCAGAGGAAGAAAAACAAGAACTTGTTGAAGTTGTTGAATTCTTAAAAGATCCAAAACGATTTACAAAATTAGGTGCTCGGATTCCAGCTGGTGTTCTCTTAGAAGGACCTCCGGGAACTGGTAAAACATTACTTGCCAAAGCAGTCGCAGGAGAAGCTGGTGTACCATTCTTTAGTATTTCAGGTTCTGACTTTGTAGAAATGTTCGTCGGTGTCGGTGCGAGTCGTGTACGTTCTCTCTTTGAGGATGCAAAAAAAGCAGCACCAGCTATTATCTTCATTGATGAAATTGATGCCGTTGGTCGACAACGTGGTGTCGGTTTAGGTGGAGGTAATGATGAACGAGAACAAACCTTAAACCAACTCTTGATTGAAATGGATGGTTTTGAAGGAAATGAAGGAATTATTGTCATTGCGGCAACAAACCGTTCAGATGTTCTTGATCCGGCTCTACTTCGTCCAGGCCGTTTTGATAGAAAAGTATTAGTTGGTCGTCCAGATGTTAAGGGACGCGAAGCAATTTTGAAAGTCCATGCTAGAAATAAACCTTTAGCTGAAGATGTAGATTTGAAATTGGTAGCACAACAAACTCCAGGTTTTGTTGGTGCCGATTTGGAAAATGTATTGAATGAAGCAGCCTTAGTTGCAGCTCGTCGTAATAAATCAGTGATTGATGCTTCTGATATTGATGAAGCTGAAGATCGTGTTATCGCTGGACCATCTAAGAAAGACAAGACAGTTTCACAAAAAGAACGTGAATTGGTTGCCTACCATGAGGCAGGACACACCATTGTCGGTCTAGTATTGTCAAATGCCCGTGTTGTTCATAAAGTTACCATAGTACCACGTGGACGTGCAGGCGGATATATGATTGCACTTCCTAAAGAAGACCAAATGCTTTTATCTAAAGAAGATATGAAAGAGCAATTAGCTGGCTTAATGGGTGGACGTGTAGCTGAAGAGATTATCTTTAACGTCCAAACAACTGGAGCATCTAATGACTTCGAACAAGCTACTCAGATGGCGCGTGCGATGGTTACAGAGTATGGTATGAGTGAAAAACTTGGTCCAGTACAATATGAAGGAAGTCATGCCATGTTTGGTGCACAAAGCCCTCAAAAATCAATTTCAGAACAAACAGCTTATGAAATTGACGAAGAAGTTCGTTCATTATTGAATGAAGCACGAAACAAAGCTGCTGAAATTATCCAGTCAAATCGTGAAACTCACAAGCTAATTGCAGAAGCATTATTGAAATACGAAACATTGGATAGTACACAAATTAAATCTCTATACGAAACAGGAAAGATGCCTGAAACAATAGAAGAGGAATCACATGCACTATCTTATGATGAAGTAAAATCAAAAATGAGTGAAGAAAATTAATTATCTTAAATACTATAAACAGAGGAAGCGCAAGTTTTCTCTGTTTTTTATAAAAAGTTGAGGGAAATCTAATTTAAATCAAAGATTTTTATATAATAGAAAACAAAATACAAGTTCACCTATGTTAATGCTCTCTTAGAGAAAATGATTCAAATTTTCTGAAAACAAGAGAGTCAAAAGCGTCGCCTAGACCGGATGGCCTATGAAGAAGTAGGGGAGATTAGCCATCGCCTACCAGAAGGAGGATTGTGGGTGGATGATTACTACGCCCTTCATGAATTGTTGAATACTTATAGAAGAAAATTACCAGAAGATAAACAAGAAGCCTACGAACGCCTCTGGGCAGACGAACGATTTAAAGGCCGCAAAGCCCTTCTCAGAGAGCTGAAGGAATTAATTCAGGAGAAATGAAAAAAAGTTAAAAAAAGGTGTTGACAAAGTAAGAAAAGTCGGTATAATAGTAAGAGTTGAAAATAACAACTCCGGTCCGTTGGTCAAGGGGTTAAGACACCGCCTTTTCACGGCGGTAACACGGGTTCGAATCCCGT
>NZ_JASHAQ010000024.1:0-24118 GCF_047465035.1 Streptococcus infantis | reverse complement strand
GTAAGGCTTTGTCTACCGCATCCTGTGTCTTGGCTGCTTCGATCGCTGCGATGGCTTGTTCTGATAACTCGACTAGTTTCTTCTTAGCTTCTTTATCGTTGCCTAGTTCCTTGCTCTTGTTTTGAATAGCTTCTGCCAAGCTTGCCATAGCCTTATCATAGTCAATCTTAGGCTCTTCCGGCTGTGCTGGTGGCTCTGGTTTCGGATCCTCTTTCGGAGTTGCTTGAAGTTGATTGATGGAAGTTAGAGATTCTTGTAAGGCCTTATCGACTGCATCCTGTGTCTTGGCTGCTTCAATCGCTGCGATTGCTTGCTCGGACAACTCAACTAGTTTCTTCTTAGCTTCTTTATCGTTGCCTAGTTCCTTGCTCTTGTTTTGAATAGCCTCTGCCAAACTTGCCATGGCCTTATCATAGTCAATCTTAGGCTCTTCTGGTTGAGCTGGTTGCTCTGGTGTTGGTTCCTCTTTTGGAGTCGCTTGAAGTTGGTTGATAGAAGTTAGAGCTGCTTGCAAGGCTTTGTCTACCGCATCCTGAGTCTTAGCTTCCTGGATAGCAGTAAGAGCTTGTTCGGCCAACTCAACTAATTTCTTCTTAGCTTCCTTATCATCGCCAAGTTCTTTAGTCTTTCTTTCAATCGCTTCTGCCAGACTTGCCATAGCCTTGTCGTAGTTTGGCTCCTCTGGCTGTTCTGGTGTCGGTGTGTCATCTGAACCGTAGTTGTCTTCCTTATCAAGAATAGCTTGTAAGGTTGTAGCTGTCAGCATTAACTCTTGCGCATTGACATCGCTTGCTGAAAGTTGCTCTGATAATTTGTCCAAGTTTGACTTGAAAGCTTGACGTGCCTCTGGAGTGTTCTTCAAGCTTGTTTGATCAAATTTAACCAACTCATCCTTCCAATTCTTCATAGCTTGGATCAACTCTTCTTTGGTATAAAGAGCACTATCTTCGCCATGAGTGATGAACTGGTCAACTTGGATACCAATATTTTTCGTAGTATCATTACGTTTTGGATCCAATTGCAAGGTTACAGCATGCCAACCTTCTTCAAGTCCAGTTAGACGAACGAGAGTCTGATCACCTTGACGTGTGGCAGCTGTACCACTGAAGTACTTCTTACCGTTGTATTCAGATGCATTACCTAGGCCATCTTGATACTCGACTCTTCTACCATCTAACGTCACCTTGTAGATACCATGACCTGGGTCTACAAAACCTTTAATTTCTAAACCTGTACCGTAGAAGTAGGCTGTTACGCTGGCATTTTTCTTCTGCTCTTCTGTTAAACGACCAAATGACGCCCAAGACTCAGTGTTTTGGTATTTACCTGATGAATTGGTTTCATGGTGCCAACCTGGGCTATAGTCAAGTTGACTTGCCTGATCATCATGACTGACTTGATCTTTTTGAAGCAATTCAGCTTTCATCACTCGAATCGTTGCTTCTGAAGCAAAGCCAAGCAAAGCTTCATCTGAAGCACTCGTCATTTTCACTTTGAAGTCAAAGATAGAGTCAGCTTGCTCCGTAAAGTCAATTGTCGGAATGGTCAAAGTCTTTTCTGTTTCACCATCTTGGAAGGTCAAATCAGCCGTTGTATCTTTATAAACCTTACCGTGAACCCCTGTTCCTGGCTCAGTCACGACATGAACTGTCGCAACTCCCTTGCTACCACCAACACGTTTGATGGTTACAGTAACTGGTTGGCCTTTTTGAACTTCATAGGTTGTTTCTTTCAACTCAAACATACCTTTACCAGCATTATTGAGCGTGTAGATACCTTCAGTTGCAATAGCTTTTCCAGTTTTGTTAACGAGTTTGATGGTATGTTCACCTGGAGCCAAGTCATCTGTTTCATAAACCATCTGGCTACGTTTACGAGCTGCATTATTGGTTTGTACATCTGCAACCTTTTGACCATCAACGTAAACCGACATTTCACCGTGGTTTGGATCCACTGTAGATACGACATAAGCCTTAGTTCCGTTGAAACGGTAAGTTACGCTTGCATCTTTTTGGTTAGTCCACATAGATGTTCCGCGGATACCTTCAGATTCGTCATACCAAGTTGTATTTGCTTTATCTGCTGTTGTATTTGAATGGTAATCCAAACCTAGAGGATAGCCATCTGTTTTTTCGATACTACTTGGTGTCTTATAAACAGAGAAGTTTGTCAAAATAGGAGTTGCTTGCGCACCAGTAATAGTCACACGAATCTTTTGTGCTTCCACAGGTTGACCTTGGACGAGACGACGATAACCAACAGTCGAACCTTCTCCATATGGAACCCAGCGACCATTGAGCTCAACTTCAACCTTAAATCCAGAGATACGTTGACCTTTAGCAATATCTTCTTTGAGTTCAACTACGTCAAAGCGTCTCTTTTGACCGAGATCCACAGTGAATTCACCTGTCTTGGCATCATTTGACAATGCCCAACTAGTATCATCCTTACCATCTGTTAGGTTGCTTGCTTGGTACAAGTGATTCTTACGAGTAGAGCTTGCAGTAACTGTTGCGCCTTTAGCAAAATCAGTTGCATACATTTGATCCAAGGTTGCTCGGAATTCTTTCAAGCGCGCCACATCTGCATCTGCGAATTTACCTTCTTTATTTGGTGGAATATTGAGGAGAAGTGGCGTTCCACGACCAACAGACTTGAAGTAGATATCCATCAAATCTTTGATTGATTTTGGCTGTTGATTGTCATGGTAGAACCAACCTGAACGAATAGAAACGTCTGCTTCACCGACAGAGTACATATCTCCTTCTGGGTCTCCATGGTTGAGATATTCATTCTTCACATCATCAGTGATTTTAGCTTTCTTGACTTTATGCCAAACTGGATCTCCAGCGATACCACGTTCATTACCGATCCAACGGACACTTGTCGGTTGTGCAGAGAAGATAGCGATATCTCCTTCAGCTTCCTTGATGTACTTGAACCACTCGTCAAAGGTGTAGGTTACTTTTTGAGCTCCGCTACCACGCGCACCATCCATCCAAACTTCGATAAATTTACCATTATTTCCGTATTTTGGATTGCCAAGGATTTCTTTCAGTTGGTTGAGGTAGTATTCGTTGTACTCTTTTTCAGTTGAAACATGATATTTAGGGTTATTGGCATCCCATGGTGATAGGTAAACACCCATATTCATGTCATATTTCGTTGCTGATTTAGAGATTTCTTCGAGAAGGTCTCCCTTACCGTCTTTCCATGGACTTGCAGCTACCGTATGGTCTGTGTATTTAGATGGATAAATCACAAAACCGTCGTGGTGTTTGACAACCATGATTGTTCGTTTGAACCCAGCATCCTTCAAAGTCTTAATCCACTGGTCTGTATCAAGGTTTGTCGGGTTAAAGTTTTGAGGATTTTCTCTACCATTTCCCCACTCAGAGTTGGTATAAGTATTCATACCATAGTGGATAAAGGCAGCCAATTCTTCCTTATGGTAGTCCAATTGAGCCTTGCTTGGAAGTGGTCCGTAAGCAGCAATTTCTGTTTCTTCATCTTTTGGATCAACCACTGGAGTTACAGGAGTTACTGGTTTCGGATCTTCAATTTTTTCGTATTCAAAAATAACTTGATTCACTCCTTTTTGTTGGATGGTTGCTTCTTGGCTTGCATTGACTGCACGATATCCTGCAATATCTTTGGCTTGGAATCGATGAACAAAGGAAACATCGTATTCCTTACCTTCATTATTGTCCACAGTTGCAGCTGCTAATTCTTGGTCTGTACCTTTCAAGCGGTAATGAACATCAAAGGAACCTTTATTTACCTTATAAACCACCTTGATGACACGAGTTCCTGCAGGAGCCTTGCTCACAACACTATAATCATCTTCCCAAGCGTCTTTTAGCTGTTTATTGACGACTTTGCCATCAATTGAAACAATCTCATATTTTTCTTTATTCTTCTTGTAGAAATCAGTCTTCTCAATTTCTGTTTTATAGTTATAGTCAAACTGAGTTCCAACTTCTGTCTTTTCAACAAAAGTATCGTTTTCTTTTACTAGATTATCATTTTGGTCCACATGTTCGACAACTACTCGACCATAGTCAACACCTTCAACTAAGGTTGCTACACCGCTTTCATCGAAGGAGTATTTGTTTTCACCGATAACAGCTGTCTTATTTCTGAGCATTTCTCCCTCTGGAGTGAAGTAATAACGATTGCCGTTATCACCTTGATACCAGCCTTTAACACCGTACTTGTCAATGATTTCTTTGACCCATGCCAATTGTTCTGGCGAGAGGACAAGACCTCCACCAAAGCGATCTTTTTCAGGGATGTTCATATTGTCAACAGTACCACGTTGGTGAATACCGATTACCTTACCATCACCGTTGATGATACCACCACCTGAAAGACCTGATACAGAAGTCAAACGATAAGTAACACCAACTGTTCCCTTATCATCATACTTTTCAGTACCTTTAACAACACCATCAGCCTTATACAATTGACCAGGTACGATTGGTTCTTTCAATTCTGGAGATGTTGAGTCTGTAGGGTAGCCGATCGTGCTAACAGGTTCACCAGCTTTGTATTCTCGATGTTCTGCTAAAGGAGTAAAGGTAGCTGCCTTATTTGGACTTGCAATTGAAAGTGGAACTGGAGCTACAACCAAGGCTAGGTCATTCTTATAGCCTTCACCGAATTTTTCTTTATTCCAGAAATGAATATCTTTTTCCTTGAACAAAACAGTATTTCCAGAGCTTGGCAAAGAATTATTCTTAGCAGTATTTGAACCTACATTGTAATAGAACTTAGCCGTATCACCACCACGGATAGAACCCGCATTAGTATCTGCATCCTTGACCAAGAAGTTGTGGGCCACTGTCAAGATGACATTTGGAGCAACAAAGATACCTGAACCTGAGTTAAGGTATCGCTGACTACCGCCATTTGCCAGAGGTGAGCTAAAGATTGAATAAACCATAGTAGCAGATGTTGCTGGTTGACCTTCATAATTGATATGCTTAAGGTCTTGTCCGCCATTGATAATGGCTCTATTTTCTTTTCCAGCTTCAGATGGAGCTGCTTCTGTAGGTTTCAAAATGCTCTTAGTCTCTACTTGTGGGCTTTCTTTTTCTGATACAATAGCTGCAGTATCCACTTTTTTCACTGGTGTATCAGGATAAGCACGATCAGGGATTTCTTCAGGGAGTAAATCACCAGCCACTTCAGCAGTTTTTCCTTCCTCTGACACTTTCTCGACAGCAGGTTCTGTTTTTTCAGTTACTTCTTCTTTGACTGCTTCTTCTTTTTTATGATCTACATCTGCCACTTCTTTTGCTTGACTATCTACTTCAAGTTTTGGTTCTGTCACAAGTTCACTAGCCGCAACATTACCAGATGCAAAAAAAGCAAGACCGACTGCTACAGAAGCAACACCAACAGTCAGTTTACGAATACTAAATATTCGACCTTTTTCTAAAAAATATTGTTTCATCAAATACTCCTAATCTTCTAGAGCAGTCAGCTACTGCCCGAGCCCAGTGTTATCTGGCGACAATTTTGGTTTGATTCCCTAGCTTAAAATTCTTTCTCTGAGCTATTTATTTTTGGGCAAGCTCTTATTAGGAAATCGCTTACATTTTTTGAAAATAAAATAAGGCTCAAACTAGCAAAAATTTTACCTAGAGTTTCTGCAGTATAATAAATATACTATATTATCCTGAAAAATGCAAGGGCTTCCAAAGTTTTAACTGGATTTTTACTAAATACTTTTGCCACTATTTACCACTAAAAAATCCTAAAGTGGCAAGGCCAGCTTAGGATTGTTTTGTTTTGAAGTGATAGTATGCACCAAGCATACCTGCAGTATTTTGATGATGCGCAAATTCTAATCTTGTTTTTTCCGCTAGACTTGGAACAAGCGCATTTTTTAGAGCTTTACGAATTTTTGGTTTCAAAATCGCTTCCTGCCCCATAATACCACCACCTAGTATAACAACCTCAGGATTGGCAACATAACAAATGTTAGCAAGACCTTTCCCAAGATAGTCTACCATACGGTCAATTCCCTCCATACAGAGTTTATTGCCTTCTGTAGCTTCTTTGAAAATTCTACGACCATTCCAATGTCCTACTTCTTCACCATGAGCCTTAGCTACATACTCAACCAAGGCAGTTGTAGAAGCTAAATCTTGGAAAGCCCCATCTTGCATATGCATATAACCAACTTCACAGGCAGAATTACTAAATCCATGGAAAATCTGGCCGTCAATGATTAAGCAACCGCCGATACCTGTTCCGATGGTCAAACATAGCGTTATGCCTGCACCTTTTCCTGATCCAGAAACAGCTTCTGCTAGCCCTGCGCAGTTGACATCATTTTCAATTTCACAAGGAATGTTAAAGCTTTCTTCAATTTCTTTTTTAAATTGAGTTCCTGCATAGTTTGGAATTTGTGGACCAGCATAGAAAATCTCACCCTTATCAGGGTCAACCATTCCCGCAGAGGAAATGGCCACACCTGACACTGGTCCTCTTTCTAGATAGCTAGCTACGATATCTTTTGTCTTTTGTAAGATGTGTGGACCACCCTTATGAGCCTCAGTCGCTACTTCGTGAGACTCTACAAGTTGTCCATCTTGGTCAATCAAACCGTATTTGATATTAGTTCCACCAATATCAATTGCAACATAATTAGCCATAAAGCCTCCTGTTGATTAGAGGAAACGCTCCTTAGTTTCACGAATCAATGCCGCAGCTGCTTCTACAACTGGACGATCTTCTTCGGTCACTGGTGTAAGTGGAGAACGAACTGATCCGATATTAAGTCCTTCATTGATTTTCAAGACTTCTTTGATAACGCCGTACATATTTCCATGAGCTGCAGTCAATTTACCGATGATAGCGTTGATAGCGTATTGCAATTCACGCGCTGTTTCTAGGTCTTTATCTGCAATCAATTGGTTGAGTTTCAAGAAGAGTTCTGGCATAGCACCATAAGTACCACCGATACCAGCTTTTGCACCCATGAGACGTCCACCTAGGAATTGTTCATCTGGACCGTTAAAGACGATATGATCATCACCACCAAGACTAACAAAAGTTTGGATATCTTGAACTGGCATTGAAGAATTTTTAACACCAATGACACGTGGGTTTTTCAACATTTCTGTGTAAAGACTTGGAGTCAAGGCAACACCTGCCAATTGAGGAATGTTGTAGATAACGTAGTCTGTATTTGGTGCCGCTGCACTGATGTCGTTCCAGTATTTAGCAACTGAGTACTCAGGCAAACGGAAGTAAATTGGTGGGATTGTTGCAATAGCATCTACTCCCAAGCTTTCAGCATGGCGAGCCAATTCAATACTATCTTTTGTATTGTTACAAGCCACATGAGCAATGATGGTCAATTTACCTTTAGCAACTGCCATGACTTCTTCCAAGATCAATTTACGGTCTTCTACGCTTTGGTAGATACATTCACCTGAAGAACCGTTGACATAAAGCCCCTGAACACCTTTATCAATGAAGTATTGCACCAAGGCACGAGTACGTTCTGGGCTTACTTCACCCGCATCATCATAACATGCGTAGAAGGCAGGAATGACACCTTCATATTTTTTTAAATCTGACATAGATTTCTCCTAAGATTTCTTATTTTCTGCTCTTGGCAGATGATTTTTTACTATTTTAGTATACACCTTGTGAAAAGCGCTTTCAATACATCTCAGCCACTTAGATTTTAATTTCTATTCATCTCCCATAGCTTTTTATGTTTGAAAGTAGTTTCATATCATTTTCAATCTGCTTGATATTTAGCAAACAATTTTTCCATTAATCCAGCTTGGCAAAAGGCAAGAAGGCCAAAGCCAAAAAGTAGAAATGCTGAACCACCAAGCACTAGAGTGAAGCCTGATAGATAGAGAAGCATCATGATTAATAAAATAATTGCAAGCATCAAGAAGAACCAAACGAAATTAAAACTTACCAAAAGTAAGCCCTTTTGGAGCACTTCTTTCCAAGTTAATTCATAGCGTGCAGCAATTGGATAGCTAGCCAACATAACTAGGGTTAAAAATATCAGAATTCCCAAGCAAATAGCTTTAATGAGCTGAAAGCCTAGGCTGGTTTGCCCCCAGAATAGTGATAAGTCAACAACGCTAATCAGAAAAATTCCTAGTTCCAACAAACCTAACTGGAGACCTAATTTCAAATTTTGCTTAAAGGCTCTCATATAAGTTTTAAAAACAGGAACACGTCGACTACTCTTAACTTCAAAGATTGTCTGATAGAGACTGATTTTCGCTACTCCGATCGTCACAATTGGCAAACAAGACACAACAAAGAGTAGATTAACCGTCACAATATCTAAAACTTTCTCGCAAAAACGCATCAGAAAGTTATCCGTATCAAATGCCGCTTTTATCAATCCAGATCCTTTATGTGCCATTGTTTGCTCCTCCTAACTGACTAATCGATTAAAATTTTAAATAAATATTTGCGAACTTTATCTTCCATACCTGCATAACCATTAGGTTGATGAGGTTCACCTGGGAAAAAGATTGCAAAATTGTGATAACCCAATAAAAGTGGGTATTGTTCATGACAATGGACAAAGCCGATATCGCTAGCTTCGTCAAAGGCTACAGCCTCGTCTTTTACACGAGAACCGTAGCTAGAATACTCATGCCCTTCAACCAACAAATGCAAATCTGCATAGTTTTTATGATGCTCAAAGCGATCATTTTCCTCTTGGTTAAGAACATTTTCCTGTACAACTAAGAAAACCTTATCTCCATCAATCTCGTATTTGCCTAATTCAAAACTATCTTTACGATGCTCATAGAGATAATCAATGGCCTTGTCCAAATTTGGGTGAATTCCCTTGTAAAAGCTAATGTTTTTTAAATCATCAAAAATCATAGTAATTTCCTTTACCTGATTGTTACCTTCAGACATACGATGTCTAGCCAGTAAGTTTATAAGTGTCTAACAAAACTTCATGAAGTAAGCAACTCCTCTCCATTTTGTAGACACTTATATATCCTGTATTCTCTTAGTCTATCAACTATACTGCTGCATACTGATAAACAGATTCTACTATATTCAATTTTCGCAGAGGACTATCCTTTGACAGCTCCCATAGTAATCCCTTGAGTAAAGGATTTTTGGAAGACCAGGAAGACTGTTACGATTGGCACAGCTGCAAGGGCAGCCCCTGCCATGATCAAACCATAGTTAGTTGCCATCTCGGCCTGCATAGTCGCAACCCCGAGCGAGATGGTCAAGTTTTGACGTGAAGTCAACATTACCAATTGCATGAAGTAGTCATTCCAAGTATTGATGAAGGTAAAGATTGCAAGAGCTGCAAATCCTGGCTTCACGATAGGGAAGGCTACGCTCCAGAATGTACGAATCTCGCCACATCCATCGATTTTAGCAGATTCGAGCAATTCTGTAGGAATGTTTTCACTGAACTGTTTCATGAGGAAGACCCCGAATGGCCATCCAATCAAAGGCAAGATAACTGCCCAAAGAGTATCATGGATTCCCATGAAGTTGACGATACGTACCAATGGCACAAGGACAACTTGTTTTGGAAGAGCCATGGCAGCGATAAAAATTGCAAAGAGAATGCGTTGACCATAGAAACGTTTCTTAGCCAATACATAACCTGCTAGTGAAGAGGTTGCACAAACCAAGAACATTGTTACTAAAGAAATGAACACTGAGTTCCACATCCATTGCAAGGCTGGGTTTTGCACCATCAATTGTTGGAAGTTCTCCATTGTTGGAGCTTTAGGGAACCATTGTGGTGGAATCATAATGGTATCCGGTTGTGATTTGAATGCACCCGTCAAGATCCAGTAGAATGGAAAGATGAAGAGTACAGTCAACAAGAGCAAAATGATAGTTGAAATAACAGTGAAGGCTGTTAAAGGTTTCTTTTGTGTAGATTGCATAGCTGTCTCCTTTCTCTTAGTATTCTACGTCGTTTCCAAGCACTTTGAATTGAACAAAGCTTACGATAGCAATCATGATTGCCAAGAAGACACCGATGGTATTAGCATAACCGTATTCTGTCAATTGGAAGGCTTTTTCGTAAAGGTAGTACATAAGTGTACTTGTTGAGTAGTTTGGTCCACCAGATGTCAAAAGCTGAATGAGGGCGAAACACTGGAATGAGTTAATCGTTGTGATGATTGCGATATAAAGAGTTGTCGGAAGCAGACTTGGCCATTTAATCTTCCAGAAAACTTGAAACTCAGTAGCGCCATCAACACGCGCCGCTTCAACCAGTGAGTTGTCAATATTTCCCATTGCCGCGATGTAAAGGATAATCGGTTGACCAACAGAAGTTGTCAAAAGGATAATCATAATCGCAAGCAAAGCCCAGTTTTTATCTCCGAGCCAAGAAATGTTCTGGCTGATAATGTTGCTCGACTTAAGGACAAAGTTCAAAATACCTGATAGTGGATCGTAGATCCATTTCCAAACAACCGTAACAGCAACACTACCAGTAACAACAGGTAGGAAGAATACGAAACGGTAGAAAGATCTAGCAACCGCATTTTGTTGGTAGGTTTGTGATGCCACAAAAAGTGAAAAGAGTACAACGACCGGTACAGATCCGATAACCAAGATAACGGTGTTGATCAAAGATTTTGTAAAGACAGGGTCTTTAAACATGCGGATGTAGTTGTCCAATCCCACAAACTCAAAGCTAGTCATCGAGTAGTTAAAGAAACTAGTGATGAAGCCCATGATCATTGGAGCTAAGACGAAGACGGTAAAGAAGATTAATACTGGTGCTAAGAATGCGTAGGAAATAACTGTTTCCCGCATACGGATTTTATTGACTTTCACAGTCGGCACCTCACTTTCAAATAGTTTTTGTTTTTTGATTGTCGTCTGACATTGATGTAAAATCAAAATGAAATTTTTCAAGATTAGCCTATGTAAGAACTTCATTTTAATTTTGACCTGTCAGTTTCTTACATTTTTTAAACAAAACTCCCCCTTTTCGTACACAAATGTGCACAGGGAAAAGGGGGGATTTTACTTTTTATTTAGGGCTTATTGTTTAGCTGCTTTTTTGATTGTTTCATTCGCTTTTTCAGTGAATGCTTTCAATGCTGCAGCAGGTTGTTCATCACCATTTGATACAGCTTGCAACATTGGGAACCAAAGTGTTCTCATTTCAGCAAATCCGTCGATTGTGTTGTAGTATGGTGAGTAGTATTGAGTCCAACCACTGATTGTTTCCATACGTTTGTCATCGTAAAGTTTTCCAAATGAAGTACGAACTGGGAATGCTCCTGTACGAACTACGTCTTTAGGACCCCACTCTTTATCATCAGCGATGAATTGGATGAATTTCTTAGCTGCAGCAACTTTCTTTTCATCTTTGTTGTTAAATACTGCAAATCCGTTTACAAGGTATTCAAGAGCTGGTTTGCCAGAATCAGATGGGAATGGAACTTCTACCACTTCAACTTTACTTGCTTCCAAAAGTTTAGCTTGGATACCGTTTTGAGCTGGTGCCCAAAGGATTGTGTATGAAGTTTGACCGTTTGCAAAGTTTTGGATGTCTGCTCCACCGTCAAATTGTGAACCGTTATTCAACAAACCATCTTTGATCCAGCTAGCTGCTTTTTCAAGACCTTTAACGAATTTAGGATCATCAGTTGTATATTTAGTTACTTCTTTATCAGTTACAGAACCGCCGTAAAGGTTAGAGATGAAGGCACGTGTTCCTTGGTCTCCCCCTTGACCAGAACTGAACAATGAACCTGGAGTGTATCCTTTATCTTTAAGTGCTTTCAAGACTTTTTCAAAATCATCAGTTGTCCAACCTTCTTTAACAAGGTTAGCTACACCAGCATCTTCCAACATTTTCTTGTTCATAGCCATGTAGAATGGTGCAGAACTGATTGGATACATGTATGCTTTGTCACCAGCTTTACTTGCTTGTACGATGTTTTCGTTGTTAACATCTTTCACAAATTCATCTGTAAAGAGGTCATTCAACTCAGCCAATTTACCATTTTTACCGTAATTGATGATACGACCTGGTGCATCGAAAAGTACATCTGGAGCTGTACCAGCTTCGATAGCTGTTGTGATTTTTTCTGGTCCAGATTTGAAGTCGATTGTTTCTAGTTTAACTTTGATATCTGGATTTGCTTTTTCGAAAGCTTCGATGATAGATTTTTCATAAGTTCCAACACCGTCACCAGATTTTTCTTGAGTAAATACCGGGAATGCCCACCAAGTAATTTCTGTTGTTGCTGCTGCATCGCCTGATTTGGCAGCATCTTTGTTAGCGTCTGATTTGCCACAAGCAGCAAGTGATAGAACCGCAGCACCCGCAAGTACTGTACAAGCTAGTTTTCTAAATTTCATTTGTATTCTCCTAAATGATGTTAAGCGTATCCGAATTGGATAAAGAGCAACGCCGACTTTGTATACGTTTTCATTTTTCCCTACTAATCAACCACTCTCCTCGTTTTTTATATGATGTTACTTAAGACCGGCAACAAAGCGTTCCGTAATCTCTTTTGGTCTAGTAATAGCGCCACCTACAACGATGCCTCGCACTCCATAACCTAGGATTTGCTTAGCTTGTTCTGGTGTATGAATTTTTCCTTCAGCAATGACGTCCACCCCTGCGTCGCAGAGTTTTTTGATGAGTTCAAAATCTGGGCCATCCACTTTTGGACTGTAAGAAGTGTAACCTGATAGAGTTGTACCGACAAAGTCAATTCCTGCCTCTACTGCTGTTAAGCCTTCTTCAAAGGTACTTGTATCCGCCATCAATAATTGATTTGGATATTTTTCCTTCACTTGGCGAATAAATTCTTGAATCTCTAAGCCGTCATAACGTTCACGCTTAGTACAGTCAAGAGCGATAACTTCGATATCTAGCGCAGCTAATTCATCCACTTCCTTCATTGTAGCAGTAATGAATGGTTCTTGTGGTGGATAGTCTCGCTTGATAATCCCGATAATTGGAAGTTTTGTAACTTCCTTGATTTCCTTGATATCTCGGACACTGTTTGCCCGAATACCGACCGCTCCACCTTGCTCTGCTGCTTTGACTAGCAAGGGGATTACTCCTCCCGCTTCTGTGTAGAGCGGTTCATGAGGAAGAGCCTGGCAAGAAACAATGATTCCATCTTTAATCTGTTCAATCAAAGCTTCTTTACTAATTTGTGGCATCCACTTTCCTCCTTTTCTTTTCCTTTGTGCTTATGTGACTATTATAGCTCATTATTAAAACGCTTTCAATGTTTTGTACTAGAATAGATTGAAGTTTCAAAACAATTTTATGCAACAATTCATCCTGAAAGTAGTTTCAGACGTCTAAAATTCTTCCCAGTACCTCTCAAAGCCTTGAAAACATCCCTTTTTACTCGTAAAAACGAAAGAAAAAGGCCGTAACACCTTCTGGTTACGACCCTTTCTAGTAAGGATCAAGTTTATCTATAAAACCTTTAAATTTTATCTATTTCACTAATATTCTTTTTTCTTACCAATGGCGAACATGCCAAGAAGCATCCCCACAAGTCCTACACTTGCAAGAGTTGCAGCATCTTCACTTCCAGTTTCAGGAAGTGCTTGCTGATGTATTACAGGCGCTGCTGGTGCCTGATAGGTCTTATCTTGTGACATGGCCTGAACCACAATCTCTTGCTCACCTTTGAACTCTGGGACTTCATGTACAGCACCTTCAGCACCATTAACTCCGTCTACAAATTCTGGGGTTTCTAACTTAGCTGATTCTACTGCATTCACACTACCGCTAAATTCTGGGACTTCATGAATAGTGGCTTCGCCATTTACTCCTCCGGTGAACTCAGGCACTTCATGGACAGCTACTTCTGCACCATTGACACCGCCTACAAATTCTGGAGATTCTGCTCTTGCTGCTTCTACTGCGTTCACACCACCTGTAAATTCTGGTTGTTCATGAACCGCTGCTTCTACACCATTAACTCCACCTACAAATTCTGGATCATTGGCTACGGCTGCTTCCTCGCCATTGACACCGCTATTGAATTCTGGTACTTCATGTACGGCTGCTTCTGCACCGTTGACAGATCCTTCAAAGGCTGGATTCTCAGGGGTGACAAGACTGTCTATGTTGACACCACCACTAAATTCTGGTTGTTCATGAACCGCTGCTTCCTCACCGTTGACTCCACCTGTAAATTCTGGAAATTCATGAACTGCCGCTTCGCTTCCATTTACTGCTCCAGGAATACCTGCTCCTTCAAGACTCACTGGAAGGTTGTGCATACTCTCGATCGCTCCAGAAGCAAGGCCAGTTATCTCTTGACCTAGATCTGACTTATCTATTGTGAATAGAAGAGTCTTAGTATCGTACTGGGTCATAAAGTTTATTTTTTTACCATTTGCCAACTGAAGTGTTGGGATTTTGTTAACTAAAACTTCTGAATCAAATTCTACTGCAAGAATTCCTGGCCATTTTTCAATAACATTTTTAACTTTGGCTTCTTTAGGAGAAATTCTTTCCTTCGTTAAGAAATCCCAGTTGAATTTCTTGAAGGATAGAGTATAAGGATTGCCACCAGCTTCATGATGCTCGTACAAGAGACCAAATTCTTTTGGTCCGATCTGTTGAAGTGAGTTATAGGCATACTCTCCTTCTTGAATCAAATGATGATGCAACCAAGTCAACTCGCCATCTTCTTCTACGCGAGCCACTCGAATATGGCCATTCTTACGACCTGGGCCATTGGCATTTGCTAGAAGGATGTACTCTTTACCATCTTGAACCGTATGAGTCGCCGCCATTTGAACATAAACATCAGGTACATCATAGCGTGCTACATAGTTGTCCCATGTAATACCACCATCATTACTTGTCGCAACCTGCAAATCACCAGTCAAACCACGCATAAAGAGTTTCAACTGACCATTGTTCAGCTGAACAACTGAAGCCTCCGTATTTTGAGCGTAGTAATTGTTCATGTTGCTTGAATCAACTACTGTGCCATCATGAAGCGTACGCTTGTCATTGACACCGCCACCCATATGCCAAGTCTTACCATGGTCATCTGAGTAGATGATGCGAGACGATTGAGATCCGTTTAGGTGGTTTGTTCTGTTTGTCGTATAAACAGGAACGACGATCCGACCTTTATGAGGTCCATTCTGGAGGGTAATGCCCACTCCAGGTCCCACACCTAAGAATTTCATCCAATCAGCTTTGACCATTGGAGTAATATCTTGTGGTGCAGACCAAGTTTTACCATCATCATCACTGTAAGACATCCATAGGTAGCTGTCTTTAGCAATTCTAAATGGAGAAGTTTTATTACTTGTAAAGTAGATATTTCCTAGTAACTGCTCACCCTGATAAAGATCACCTTTATCGCTATAAGCCGGCTTGACAGGATTTACAACAACACGGTAATCCGTTGCCTGACCATCTGGTGTGTAGACTACACCATTTTCACGAATAGTATAGGCCCCATTTTCTCCTTCACGATAGAGAATTTGGTAGGTTTTCCCATCAATTTCTTTATAAGCTTCCTCTTTTTCAGCTGACATCCCAAAGATACCTTTCCCTTCTGGGAACATATCGTAAACTGAGAAGATTCGTTTAGTTTCCGTATCTTGGACCAGAACCATATCGATGTTTACTGGTGAACCAATGTTTGGATCCTTGGCTTTTGGATTGTCACGTAGATTGGTAAGCGTGATACGATCGCCCCATGTTTGGCCCTTGTCTTCACTTCGTTTAACGACCATACCGATATCACCCCAGTCAGAGTAGTGTAAGCGGCGTTCGTCAGCACCAGCAATCAAAGTTCCCTTGTCAGTCTTAAGGAGAGCTGGAATACGATAGCTATTAATACCATCTGGATTTGACTGCCCATTTTTACCAGCTTCAAAGACATCCTTTTTATCTGTTATCTCAGCTCCTTCTGGAAGCTTTTTCTCTAATTCGGATCTTTCAAAGAGGTAGCTACGATTTTGAACTTCTTCTGGACTCAAGGCACGATCGTAAACAGTTAGATTACGAACTTGTAATCCTGCCCCCCAAACCATACTTCCTGCACGATTTGTGGTACCAATTTGCATATGATTTACATCAGGCATATCTTTGATAAAGCGTCCTGATTTCTTACTTGTTCGTGACAAGACTCCATTTACATAGAGACGAACTTGTCCATCTGGAGAATCAGCACTTGGTCTTTCAACTGTAAAGGTTACTGAGTTCCACTGACCTGGTTTGACTGTTAATGGTGCGTCTGTGTATCTATCATAAAATTGGTCGCCATTTTGATCGCGGCCCTCAATCAAGGCAACGTTGTTATACACAGCCATTGTAAAGTATTCATTTCTTACCTTATCACTTGATACTGAGAAAAGGTTATAAAATGCTGGTGCAGAAGCATCTGGTTTGAACTCCATATGAATGGTCGCATTTTGAAGCTGTTTCAGTTTGTCCAATTGCTCTGTCAAATCAATTCTATTGCTATTTGCAGCATTAGTCTCTACATCTTCCTTTTCAAGAACAGTATTGACATTTTCCAACTCTCTAGCATAGTAATCACGTGGAAGCGAAGCTGGATCTTGTTCGGTTTCTCTAGTTGCTTCTGCTGTTTCTGCTGTTGCAGTTGTCTCTGTTCCTGCTGTTGCAGTTGTCTCTGTTCCAGTATGTGCTTCTGTAGATGTATGTGTGACTGTATCTACTCCATTAGACTCAGTAACATTCTTTTCAGTATCTGCTACTTTTTCAGTTTGACCCTTGTCTACTCCAAGCTCAGTGATCTCATTACTGGTAGCTGTTGATTCTTGAGCTAATACTGGTGACGCACCGAAAACAACTGCTCCAATCACAACCGAAGCTGTTCCAACTGCAAATTTACGAATTCCATATCGTTGTTTTTTTTCAAAATGACTATGTTTCATTTCTTGTCCTTTCACCTCGAAAATAAAGCGCTTTCTTTTTTGCTTAAAATTTTTAGTCATCTGACTAAATGACAAAAATTACTTTTTCACGAATGGTTACACTCGCTCTTTCAAATTTTCTCTCACTTAACGCCCCATCGTTAACTAGAGTCTCCTACTCCTTTCAAATTTTATCTTATTCACATTATATAATAAATCCTCCCCTTTTAAGAGAGATTGAGATAGAACAGATTATACTTTCAGTTTTTGAAACATAAATTCAGACATTTGAAACTACTTTCGGATGCTTTGGATTTTTCTAACATAAAATTGCTTCATTCGGTTGAATCGTTTTTTAATGAACTTTATCTCAAACTTATACTCAATGAAAATCAAAGAGCAAACTAGGAAGCTAACCGCAAGCTGTACTTGAGTACGGTAAGGCGAAGCTGACGTGGTTTGAAGAGATTTTCGAAGAGTATTAACTATTTGACTCCTGATTTATCTAGATCAAAAAGGCCGTAACTAGTTTTAGTCACGACCCTTTCTAAGATAAGATCAAATTTCTCTATGAATTTCGTTGATTTTAACTATTTCATTGATCTTCTTTTTTCTTGCCCATAGCAAACATACCTAGGAGCATTCCTACAAGTCCTAGAGAGGCAAGAGGAGCAACAGCTTCACTTCCTGTTTCAGGAAGAAGTTGCTGACGAGCAGCAGGGGCTTGATAAGTTTTATCTTCTGCCATGGCCTGAACCACAATTGACTGTTCTCCCTTATATTCTGAGACCTCATGGACAGCAGCTTCAGCACTGTTTGCACCACCTTCATACGATAGAACTTCTGTACTCGCAGATTCTAAACCATTGACACCGCCTGTATATTCTGGCACCTCTAACTGAGCGGACTCTACTCCATTGACACCACCTGTGTACTCTGGAACTTCTAACTTAGCAGATTCTACTCCATTAACGCTGCCTACGTACTCTGGAACTTCTAACTTAGCGGACTCTACTCCATTGACGCCACCTGTGTATTCTGGAACTTCTAACTTAGCGGACTCCACTCCATTGACGCTACCTGCATACTCTGGAACTTCTAACTTAGCAGTTTCCACTGCATTAACGCCACCTTCATAAGCTGGAAGTTCTGAGCTTGCTGCTTCGACCGCATTAGCACCGCCTTCATAGGCTGGAAGTTCTGAACTTGCTGCTTCTACTGCATTAATGCCACCTTCATAAGCTGGAAGTTCTGAGCTTGCTGCTTCTACTGCATTAACGCCACCTTCATAAGCTGGAAGTTCTGAGCTTGCTGCTTCGACCGCATTAGCGCCGCCTTCATAGGCTGGAAGTTCTGAGCTTGCTGCTTCGACCGCATTAGCGCCGCCTTCATAGGCTGGAACTTCATGAACCGCTGCTTCTACTGCATTCACACCGCCTTCGAACTCTGGGGTTTCTGATGTAGTTGCTCCCTCACTATTGACGCCACCTTCAAAGGTTGAAGTGTCTGACTTAGCGGCTTCTACTGCATTCACACCGCCTTCGAACTCTGGACTTTCTGCCTTAGCTCCTTCCTCACCACTGACGCCACCTTCAAAAGCTGAAGTGTCTGACTTAGCGGCCTCTACTGCATTCACACCGCCTTCGAACTCTGGACTTTCTGCCTTAGCTCCTTCCTCACCATTGACGCCACCTTCAAAGTCTGATGCGTCTGACTTAGAGGCTTCAACTGCATTCACACCGCCTTCGAACTCTGGACTTTCTGCCTTAGCTCCTTCCTCGCCATTGACGCCACCTTCAAAGGTTGAAGTGTCTGACTTAGCGGACTCTACTCCATTCACACCGCCTTCGAACTCTGAACTCTCTGCCTTAGCTCCTTCTTCGCCATTGACACCACCTTCAAAGGTTGAAGTGTCTGACTTAGCGGATTCTACTCCATTCACACCGCCTTCGAACTCTGGACTCTCTGCCTTAGCTCCTTCCTCACCATTGACACCGCCTTCGAAGTCTGAAGCGTCTGACTTGGCTGCTTCTACTGCATTGACTCCGCCTTCGAACTCTGAAGTGTCTGACTTGGCTGCTTCTACTGCATTCACACCGCCTTCGAACTCTGGACTTTCTGCCTTAGCTCCTTCCTCACCATTGACACCGCCTTCGAAGTCTGAAGTGTCTGACTTAGCTGCTTCTACTGTATTCACACCGCCTTCGAAGTCTGAAATTTCATGAACCGCAGCTTCCCCTTTTGAAGTTTCCACTGGAATATATTCTGGAACTTCATGGACCGCGGCTTCTTCGCCGTTCACACCACCTTCAAAAGCTGGCACATCATGAACGGCTGCTTCGGCACCATTGACTCCACCTTCAAATTCCGGAACTTCGTGAATAGTTCCTGGTGGATTTTCTTCAACCTCTATTTCTGGAATTTCATGAACGGCTGCTTCCTCGCTGTTCACACCACCCTCGAAGTCTGAGACTTCATTGACTGCTGCTTCAGCACCATTCACACCGCCTTCGAACTCTGAACTCTCTGCCTTAGCTGCTTCTTCGCCGTTCACACCACCTTCAAAGGCTGGCACGTCATGAACGGCTGCTTCCTCACCGTTGACGCCACCATCAAAGACTGGATCCTCATGAACTGTACCTTCACCATTGACTGCACCTGTAAATTCTGGGACTTCATGAATTTCTGCTTTTGCTCCATTTTTACCACCAGGGACTCCTGCACCTTCAAGACTTACAGGCAAATTATGCATGCTCTCAATTGCACCATCAATGATTTCTGTAATTTCTTGACCAATATCTTCCTTGTTTACTGCAAATAACAATGTTTTGGTATCGTATTGCGTCAAGAAAGCAGCAAAGTTACCATTTGCCAATTTAAGAACTGGTGGTTGATTTACCAATACTTCAGAATCAAATTCTAGAGCAATGACATTTTTGCTCATCTCCACAGCATTTTTCACAGTTGCTTTTGTTGGAGCAATTCTATCCTTGCTTAAGAAATCCCAGTTGAATTTCTTATAAGACAAGGTGTATTCATTTTGAGTGGCAGTTGCATGCTCATAAAGCAAGCCAAATTCACCATTTCCAAGATCTTGCAATGAGTTATAGGCAAATTTGCCACTTTGAATTGGATTGTGCTTGAGCCAAGTTAAATCTCCATTAGCTTCCACACGCGCTAAGTGTACCAAACCATTGTAACGTCCTGGTCCACCTGCATTGCTGAGGATGATATATTCCTTACCATCGTGCACCGTATGAATGGCAGATATTTGAACGTAGACGTCTTTGACATCTGAATAGCGTTTTACATCTTTTTCCCAAGTCGCTCCGCCATCTTTACTTGTCGCTACTTGAAGATCACCTGTCAATCCACGCATGAAGAGTTTGAGATCTCCATTATTCAACTGCACAACAGTTGACTCAGTATTTTGAGCACCTGGATTATTCATCGTTGAAGAGTGAATTGTTTGGTTGCCTACTGGGCGGTTATCATTGACAGCTTCACCAGCGTGCCAAGTTTCACCATGGTCATCTGAGTAAATGACGCGTGAAGACTGAGAACCACTTAGGTAGGATACGTTATTTGTTGTGTAGGCAGGGATAACCAGACGCCCTTTGTGAGGTCCTGAGTGCAAGGCAATACCTGTACCAGGTCCAGTACCTAAGAAGTGCATCCAGTCCTTACGAATGCCGTATGTAATATCTTTTGGTGCAGACCAAGTTTTTCCATCGTCATCACTATAAGACATCCAGAGATAGTTGGTGTTTGAAACTCTAAAGATATTCTTGTCGCTATAATCGAAGTAGACATTACCAATCAGTTCTTCACCCTTGTAAAGATCACCCTTATCACTATAAGCTGGTTTCTTAGGATCAACTACAACACGGTATTCTGTCTTTCTATTTTCAGGGTCAAAGACTTCACCATTTTCACGGATTGTATAACGTCCTGCTTCACCTTTTTTGTATAGAACCTGATAAACCTTATCTCCAATTTGCTCATAGGCTTGTGGTGCTTTTCCTGGTAAATCTCTAACAGCTTCACCTTCTACGAACATATCAAAAATAGAGAAGATTCTCTTAGTTTTCGGATCTTGGACTAGGGCCATGTCAATGTTGACTGGTGATCCCGCATGAGCTCTTCTGGCATTCTCATTATCACGAGGATTTGAGATGACAATTCTATCTCCCCATGTTTTACCCTTATCATCACTACGACGAACAACCATACCGATATCGCCCCAGTCAGAGTGATGCAAGCGTCTCTCATCTGCACCAGCAATCAAGGTTCCTTTATCCGTTTTCAGCAAGGCTGGAATACGATAGCTTGCGATACCATCTTTATTCGGCTTGCGGTTCTCACCACCTTCAAAAACATCCAGTTTATCAGTAACTTCTGCTCCTTCAGGAAGTTTCTTCTCCAACTCTCCTCTTTCAAAAAGTTGGCTACGTTTTTTAACTTCTTCTGGAGTAAGAGTACGATCATAAACCGTTAGATTACGGACTTTAAGATTAGCACCCCAGAAGTTTTTGCCTGTACGTTTTGTTGTACCGATTTGTACATGATTAACATCTGGCATGTCTTGGATGAAACGACCAGACTGAGGACTTGTTCGCGACAAGACACCATTTACATAGACGCGAACTTGACCTTTTGGTTGGTCTGCATTTGGTCTTTCAACTGTAAAGGTTACTGAGTTCCACTCACCTGGCTTAATCTTCAAAGGAGCAGTTTTATAATCACCATAGAATTGGTTTCCATTGGCATCACGACCTTCAACGATAGCTGTGTTATCGAGGATAGCCATGGTAAAATACTCATTTACTTTGGTATCACTAGAGACTGAGAAGAGGTTGTAAAAACGTGGAGCAGATGCATCTGGTTTGAACTCCATATGGATGGTCGCATTTTGAAGTTTTTTAAGCTTGTCTAGCTCCTCCTTCATGTCAACTCTTTGACCATTTGAAGGATTGGTTTCCACATCCTCTTTTTCAATAACAGTATTGGCATTTTCCAACTCTCTGGCATAAAAGTCACGGGGAATATTTCCAACTTCCTCGTCTTCACTCTCTGTAGCTGGAGTTTCGTTTGATGCTTCTGTTTCTGTTGGTTTTTCAGACCCTGGGTTTGCTTGCAACTCTTCACGGCTCACTTCTGTTCCACTATTATTTACTGTGGTTACTTGACCTGCAAGCTCCTTATCTAAATTAGCTAGATTTCCTGTCTCTACTTCCTTAGGCAATTCTGGCAAAGATTGCCCCGCTGTTTCACCATTCGTTGATGGCGCCTCTTGAGCCAAAGCAGGTGCAGCACCAAAAACAACCGCTCCAATTACTACTGAAGCTGCTCCAACTGCAAATTTCCGAATCCCATATCTCTGTTTTCTATCAAAATCTCTCTGATTCATGTGTTCCCTTCCGTTTTTATATAAAGTTAAGCGCTTTCTTTTTTGCTTAAAATTTTTAGCCACTCAGACTAGATGCAAATAAGAAACTGTATTATTGAATGGAATTGCCATTCTTTGTAATGAAATGCTGTTGCGCTTTTAAAAATTCCAAGTTAAAAGATTCGCAACTAGCTATACTCCTTTCACCTTTTATCTTAATCATATTATATAATAAATATTCTAAATTTTAGACTTTGTAATCTATAATAGATTCTACTTTCAAAGATATTTAGAAGTCTCAAACTACCTGAAACTACTTTCTCATTATCTGAGTCACATAAAGAAAACTCTGTAGTTCATTCAAAACTACAGAGCTATTTTTTAATGACCAAGATAGGTAAAGGGAATCTCACTAGCACACAACCAATTGTAAACTTGATCATTGACATGAACATTCATAGTTTCGTGTGCATATTCAGGCATGATACGATAACTCTTTTCACAAGTCAAACGGTTGTAAATAGCAAACTGAGTGATTGGATAGCAGACATCGTCATCTAATCCTGTAATCATTCTCACCTCACCCTTAATACGATGGGCAAGATTTTTCACATCGATATAAGCTAAAGTTTCCATAATTTGCTCCTCAGTTTCGTGGAAAGGATCATGGAACTTAAAGTAACGGAAGAGCTCATCATAGGCTTCGCTGGTATTTCCAATCTCTAGCACTCGTCTAAAGTCTGATAAGAATGGATAAATAGCAACTGTACGTTTGATACGTGGATTGAGACCTGCAGCAACTAAAGCCAAGGCTCCTCCTTGTGAAGCTCCATAGCTAGCCAGTTGTTCCTCATCTACTTGCGGGAGACTAGCTACAATTTCAATCAATTGATAAATATCAAGATAAACATCCTTATAGAAGAGTTGCTCTTTTCCTTCAACAGCACCACGAATGATTTGGCCCTTAACTGTATTTCCGAGAGGTGAGCGCAGCCCATCTTGTGAGTATCCAGATTGTCCACGAACATCCATCGATACGACACCATAACCAGCTACTGTAAAGGCTAGCATATCTGTCCAATCCCAACAACGTCCCATATAGCCATGGAAGTGGAAAATGACAGGTACTTTCTTTTCTGATTTTGGTAAGACTATACGCGCATAAACAAGGCCATCACGGGTACCTTTAAAGGTTAACTCACAACACTTCACAGTTGGAATATGAAAATCTCGTTCCTCCAATTGATAGTCCGATAAAGCCGATAGCTTTTCAATCTCCCTATCCCAAAAAGCATCAAAATCATGAGGAACTTCATCCCTTCCTTTGTAAGTTTTCATTTCTTCTATTAGTGCTGGATTTCTCATAAAACCCTCCTTAATTTTGTAACCGTTACCATAACTCTAGCACATAAAGGTAGGCTTTGCAAGAAGGATTTTTAAATAGAAAGTGATTTTAATTTTGAAGATTCATAAAAGCTTATCTGAAAGTAGTTTTATCCATTCCATTCTGTATAAATTCAATACACTTTCAAAGAATAACAGCTTCTTTGGTCTCTCCTCCAAGAGTCATTGAAGACTAATCTTATACTAATTCAAACTAGGTCAGCTTTATCTGCAACCTGCGGCTAGCTTCCTAGTTTGCTCTTTGATTTTCATTGAGTATTAGCATGTTTTCGGGTATATAGTTGTCTATCTTTAAACTAGTTTTTTTAGGCTCTATAATATTTGTAGTGGGTAAATCCCCTATAGATATTATGGAGCCTATTTTGTTGTAGAAAAAAAGTTCCATAAGATCTATAATGAAAAGCGACCAAACTCTCATTAGAAAGAATCATATGG
>NZ_JASHAQ010000023.1:0-33924 GCF_047465035.1 Streptococcus infantis | reverse complement strand
CAGAGTCAGCATCAACCAGTGCAAGCCAATCAGCAAGCACATCAGCTAGCCAGTCCGCATCGACAAGTGCGAGCCAATCCGCAAGCACGTCAGCTAGCCAGTCAGCATCGACAAGTGCGAGCCAATCCGCAAGCACGTCAGCTAGCCAGTCAGCATCAACCAGTGCAAGTCAATCCGCAAGCACATCAGCTAGCCAGTCCGCATCGACAAGTGCGAGCCAATCCGCAAGCACGTCAGCTAGCCAGTCCGCATCGACAAGTGCGAGCCAATCCGCAAGCACGTCAGCTAGCCAGTCAGCATCGACCAGTGCGAGCCAATCAGCAAGCACATCAGCTAGCCAGTCAGCATCGACCAGTGCGAGCCAATCAGCAAGCACGTCAGCTAGCCAGTCAGCATCGACCAGTGCGAGCCAATCCGCAAGCACGTCAGCTAGCCAATCAGCATCGACAAGTGCGAGTCAATCCGCAAGCACGTCAGCTAGCCAGTCAGCATCGACCAGTGCGAGCCAATCCGCAAGCACGTCAGCAAGCCAAAGTGCTTCAACAAGCGCAAGTCAATCCGCAAGTACATCAGCTAGCCAGTCAGCATCGACAAGTGCGAGCCAATCCGCAAGCACGTCAGCAAGCCAAAGTGCTTCAACAAGCGCAAGTCAATCCGCAAGCACATCAGCGTCTGAGTCAGCATCGACAAGTGCGAGCCAATCCGCAAGCACCTCAGCGTCTGAGTCAGCATCAACCAGTGCGAGCCAATCCGCAAGCACCTCAGCTAGCCAGTCAGCATCGACCAGTGCAAGCCAATCAGCCAGCACATCGGCTTCTGAGTCAGCATCAACCAGTGCAAGCCAATCAGCCAGCACATCGGCTTCTGAGTCAGCATCAACCAGTGCGAGCCAATCAGCCAGCACATCGGCTTCTGAGTCAGCATCAACCAGTGCAAGCCAATCAGCAAGTACATCGGCCTCTGAATCAGCAAGTACAAGTGCAAGTCAGTCAGCAAGTACATCGGCCTCTGAATCAGCATCAACCAGTGCAAGCCAATCAGCCAGCACATCGGCTTCTGAGTCAGCAAGTACAAGTGCGAGCCAATCAGCCAGCACATCGGCTTCTGAATCAGCGTCAACCAGTGCAAGTCAGTCAGCAAGTACAAGTGCGAGCCAATCAGCAAGTACATCGGCCTCTGAATCAGCATCAACCAGTGCGAGCCAATCAGCCAGCACATCGGCCTCTGAGTCAGCATCAACCAGTGCGAGCCAGTCAGCCAGCACATCGGCCTCTGAATCAGCGTCAACCAGTGCAAGTCAGTCAGCCAGCACAAGCGCCTCTGAGTCAGCAAGTACAAGTGCAAGTCAGTCAGCCAGCACAAGCGCCTCTGAGTCAGCAAGTACAAGTGCAAGCCAATCAGCAAGTACATCGGCCTCTGAATCAGCAAGTACAAGTGCAAGTCAGTCAGCAAGTACATCGGCTTCTGAGTCAGCAAGTACAAGTGCAAGTCAGTCAGCCAGCACAAGCGCCTCTGAGTCAGCAAGTACAAGTGCAAGCCAATCAGCAAGTACATCGGCCTCTGAATCAGCAAGTACAAGTGCAAGTCAATCAGCAAGCACAAGTGCATCTGAATCAGCATCAACCAGTGCGAGCCAATCAGCCAGCACGTCGGCAAGCCAAAGTGCTTCAACAAGCGCAAGTCAATCAGCAAGCACCTCAGCTAGCCAATCGGCCTCAACCAGTGCGAGCCAATCAGCCAGCACATCGGCCTCTGAATCAGCGTCAACCAGTGCGAGCCAATCAGCCAGCACATCGGCCTCTGAATCAGCGTCAACCAGTGCGAGCCAATCAGCCAGCACGTCGGCAAGCCAAAGTGCTTCAACAAGCGCCAGTCAATCAGCAAGCACAAGTGCATCTGAATCAGCATCAACCAGTGCGAGCCAATCAGCCAGCACATCGGCCTCTGAATCAGCGTCAACCAGTGCGAGCCAATCAGCAAGCACGTCGGCAAGCCAAAGTGCTTCAACAAGCGCAAGTCAATCAGCAAGTACATCAGCTAGCCAGTCAGCTTCAACAAGCGCCAGTCAATCAGCAAGCACAAGTGCATCTGAATCAGCGTCAACCAGTGCGAGCCAATCAGCAAGCACGTCGGCTAGCCAGTCAGCATCGACAAGTGCGAGCCAATCAGCAAGCACAAGTGCCTCTGAATCAGCGTCAACCAGTGCGAGCCAATCAGCAAGCACGTCGGCAAGCCAGTCAGCGTCAACCAGTGCAAGTCAGTCAGCAAGCACATCGGTTTCTGAGTCAGCGTCAACCAGTGCAAGCCAATCAGCCAGCACATCGGCTTCTGAGTCAGCGTCAACCAGTGCAAGCCAATCAGCCAGCACATCAGCTAGCCAGTCAGCATCGACCAGTGCAAGCCAATCAGCCAGCACATCAGCTAGCCAGTCAGCATCAACCAGTGCAAGTCAATCAGCAAGTACATCGGCCTCTGAATCAGCATCAACCAGTGCAAGTCAGTCAGCAAGCACATCGGCTTCTGAGTCAGCGTCAACCAGTGCGAGCCAATCAGCCAGCACGTCAGCTAGCCAGTCCGCTTCAACCAGTGCAAGTCAATCAGCAAGCACCTCAGCTAGTCAGTCAGCATCGACCAGTGCGAGCCAATCAGCCAGCACATCAGCTAGCCAGTCAGCATCGACCAGTGCAAGCCAATCAGCAAGCACGTCTGCAAGACAAAGTGCTTCAACAAGCGCAAGTCAATCAGCCAGCACGTCAGCTAGCCAGTCAGCTTCAACAAGCGCAAGTCAATCAGCCAGCACGTCAGCTAGCCAGTCAGCTTCAACCAGTGCAAGTCAGTCAGCAAGCACAAGCGCCTCTGAGTCAGCAAGTACAAGTGCAAGCCAATCAGCAAGCCAAAGTGCTTCAACAAGCGCCAGTCAATCAGCAAGCACATCAGCTAGCCAGTCAGCATCGACCAGTGCGAGCCAATCAGCAAGCACGTCAGCAAGCCAAAGTGCTTCAACAAGCGCCAGTCAATCAGCAAGTACATCGGCTAGCCAGTCAGCTTCAACAAGCGCCAGTCAATCAGCAAGCACATCAGCTAGCCAGTCAGCATCGACAAGTGCGAGTCAATCAGCAAGTACATCGGCTAGCCAGTCAGCATCAACAAGTGCAAGCCAATCAGCCAGCACGTCAGCGTCTGAATCCGCATCAACCAGTGCGAGCCAATCAGCAAGCACATCGGCCTCTGAATCAGCGTCAACCAGTGCGAGCCAATCAGCAAGCACATCGGCCTCTGAATCAGCGTCAACCAGTGCGAGCCAATCAGCAAGCACCTCAGCTAGCCAGTCAGCGTCAACAAGTGCAAGCCAATCAGCCAGCACGTCTGCAAGCCAAAGTGCTTCAACAAGCGCAAGTCAATCAGCAAGTACATCAGCTAGTCAGTCCGCATCGACAAGTGCGAGCCAATCAGCAAGCACATCAGCTAGTCAGTCAGCATCGACAAGTGCGAGCCAATCAGCAAGTACATCAGCTAGCCAGTCAGCATCGACAAGTGCGAGCCAATCAGCAAGCACATCAGCAAGCCAAAGTGCTTCAACAAGCGCCAGTCAATCAGCAAGCACGTCAGCTAGCCAGTCAGCTTCAACAAGCGCCAGTCAATCAGCAAGCACATCAGCTAGCCAGTCAGCGTCAACCAGTGCGAGCCAATCAGCAAGCACCAGCGCATCAGAGTCAGCGTCAACCAGTGCAAGCCAATCAGCCAGCACGTCAGCTAGCCAGTCAGCTTCAACAAGCGCCAGTCAATCAGCAAGCACATCAGCTAGCCAGTCAGCATCGACAAGCGCAAGTCAATCAGCAAGTACATCGGCTAGCCAGTCAGCGTCAACCAGTGCAAGCCAATCAGCAAGTACATCGGCATCTGAATCAGCATCAACAAGTGCAAGTCAGTCAGCAAGCACATCGGCTTCTGAGTCAGCGTCAACCAGTGCAAGCCAATCCGCAAGCACGTCGGCTAGCCAGTCAGCATCGACAAGTGCGAGCCAATCAGCAAGCACGTCGGCTAGCCAGTCAGCTTCAACAAGCGCAAGTCAATCCGCAAGTACATCAGCTAGCCAGTCAGCTTCAACAAGCGCCAGTCAATCAGCCAGCACGTCAGCTAGCCAGTCAGCATCGACAAGTGCGAGCCAATCAGCCAGCACGTCAGCTAGCCAGTCAGCATCGACAAGCGCAAGTCAATCAGCAAGTCAATCAGCTAGCCAGTCAGCGTCAACCAGTGCAAGCCAATCAGCCAGCACGTCGGCTAGCCAGTCAGCATCGACAAGTGCGAGCCAATCAGCCAGCACGTCAGCTAGCCAGTCAGCGTCAACCAGTGCAAGCCAATCCGCAAGCACGTCAGCTAGCCAGTCAGCTTCAACAAGCGCCAGTCAATCAGCCAGCACATCAGCTAGCCAGTCAGCATCGACAAGCGCAAGTCAATCCGCAAGTACATCGGCTAGCCAGTCAGCGTCAACCAGTGCAAGCCAATCAGCAAGTACATCGGCATCTGAATCAGCATCAACAAGTGCAAGTCAATCAGCAAGCACATCAGCTAGCCAGTCAGCATCGACAAGTGCGAGCCAATCAGCCAGCACGTCTGCAAGCCAAAGTGCTTCAACAAGCGCAAGTCAATCCGCAAGCACAAGTGCATCTGAGTCAGCGTCAACCAGTGCGAGTCAATCAGCAAGCATAAGCGCATCTATGATTCATTCGACTAGTCAAGCTCCTCAAACTGATACAACTAAGACACGTAAGCAACTTCCAAATACTGGAACAGCAACTTCGGCTACAAATCTGCTCCTAGGAGCTGTAGCAGGTCTAACAGGATTAGGATTAGTAGCTAAGCGTCGTAAGCGCGATGATGAAGAATAAGCCTTGTTTTATAAAGTTGCTAAAAGACTAGGTAAGCTATGAGAAAGCCTCCAAGGATTGTAAAATTCTTGGAGGTTTTTGTCTATAGGAAGTGAGTATTAGCTGGTTGGAGTTTTGTTGATTCGTAAGACTCGTTTAAAATCAAAAAGAGTAGAAATTTCGTAACCGCCCCATAACAGAGTACCTAGCCAACTTTCCATTCCTCCGGTATACTGTTAGTAGAAAAAACAGTACTGGAGGTTATTTTAATGTCACACCTTATTGTCCCTTTGGAAACACCCCAATCTCGCCGTTTTGATAAGAAAAAGAAGAATAAGATGATTTTTCGTTGTCAGTTAAAAGAGCTTGATTTTTCCATCTATTGTAACCGTCCAATAATGATCTATAGTTGTATTCGCATTTTTCCTGTACGATTATAGCTTATGGTAAACAAGGCTTTAAGACCTCTTTTTGCTTGTGGATTAATATCCTTGAAAAAATGAAACTTCAATGGCATGACTTTAAATCGTGTATGATCATATTTCCGATTTGCTAATTGTATGTAAATTTATTAATTATCAATTTTTGGATAGCATTGATATTTTTATGTAAGTTGCTTTTATTATAAGGCTATTTGTGGTAAGATGTACATAATAACAGAATGCTATATAGTATCTCTATATTAATGGTAAATAACATTAAATTTGTATAAAAGTTTTAGTTAGATGACAAGTTATTCATATTGTAGGCACACTGATAGATATAGTCAATTTAGTTGGAGGGGGAAGTTTTAATTGCTATCTGGAAAATTCTGCATGTTTTCACATAAAAATAAGCAACATCAGCGCTTTTTTCAACTTTTACCTGATGGTCAAATCAAGGATATTGGTGGAACCGGTCATGATAATGAGCGGTTTTGGCATATGCAGGAGAATAAAATTCAACTATTTTCTAGCTCGAAAGAATTGACGGCGATTTTTGACTGTTGCTATGAGGAAGTCGGCTATTCCTATTGGGAAGGTTTGCATCAGGGAACGATTCCTCTGGAAATTCGTGTCTATGATTCGCGTTCGGATCTGTTTGATTACCTTACGAAATTTACTAGTCGCTATTTGATTGACTACGGGGCCTTAACAGTGGGCAATCATACTTATGGTATTCCTCAATTAGTTGACTATGACCATGGAGGACAGGTCATTATTGGTGATTATTGTTCTATTGGACAAAATGTTCAATTTGTAACAGCAAATCATGATGTGGAATTGATTACTACTTATCCATTTAAGAGTTTGGAGTTGTTTTACACAGACAAGCCCCTGGATATGACGGATGACCACATATTGAAGAATCCTACTCGTGTTGGAAATGATGTTTGGATTGGAAACAATGTTCAGATTATGGCAGGGGTAACTATTGGAGATGGAGCGGTGATAGCAACAGGTGCTGTAGTGACTAAAGATGTGGAACCCTATGCTATTGTTGGAGGAAATCCTGCTAAGCTTATTCGTTATCGCATAGCAGATCCTACTTTCCGTGAACAGATGTTAGAAATTGCGTGGTGGAATTGGCCGGAAGACATTATTTCTGAACGATTGGATAAAATCATGAGTAAGGATATATCAGGATTTATAAAAGAATACTTACCAAATGCTGGGAAAGTTAAACATGATTGATCTGTTCTCAGAAATATTAGAATTGATTTAGAATGTATCTTAAAGAAATGTGTATTGAAATCGACTTTGTTTTTTATATATTGCATCAGAAAAGGAGTATATGATTAAAATGATGGAAAAAATAAGTGTTATTGTTCCTGTTTACATGTCAGAACTATATCTTGAAAAATGCTTGGATAGTATCGTTCAACAAACCTATCAAAATCTTGAAATTATTTTGATTAATGATGGCTCAACAGATGGTTCAGCCGCAATCTGTCAACGTTATCAAAACCAAGATGCACGTGTTAAAGTCTATCATAAAAGAAATGGTGGAGTTTCTTCTAGCCGCAATCGTGCCTTGGAAGTGGTAACTGGGGATTATATCGTTTTTGCAGATAATGATGACTGGTTGGAGTTGGATCATATCCAAAATCTTTATGATTTATTGAAAAAAACAGATGCAGATATTGCAATCGGAAACTTTACTCAATTTTTGGATGATCAAGCTAGTTTTTTGATTCATGTAGGAGCAGATGATTATTTTGAGAAGACTTATACGCCATTTGAATGGTTTAACCATCAATATGATAGTAAGTATAATTTCAGTCAATGCTTCACAGTTCCGTGGGCGAAGTTATACAAGACAGAGCTATTTAAAGATATTGTATATCCAACAGATAAAAGTGTAGAGGATGATTACACAACTTATAAAGTTTATCTTCAGGCAGATAAAATTGCTTTTATGAATAAGGCTATTTATATCCATAGAAAACGTTCTACAAGTGTTACAAGGACAGTCAATCTTGCAGATGTATATCCCTTAAAGAGTATTGAAGAACGTATGACTATTCTCCAATTAATTGGAGCTCCTCAGGAGTTATTAGATAGAGAAATTCAAGCTTATAAATGGCGATTATCTATTCATGAAGAAGAAACTCTTAAACATGGGGACGTGGAATCTTATCAACAAATTTTGGTCAAAAAAGCAATTGCAGCTAAATATTTTGAAGGTTAGTCAAACACATTTTATAAATTGATTTTTCTCTATTTTTAGATAGAAAAAGTGACCTATACTCAAAAATTAGAATGTTATCTCGTTTTTGATGTAGGTTGCTTTTTACGTTTATCAGATAGCTATTCTAATACTCAATTGTTTTCAAAAAACAACCTCATCCATTGTCTGCTGACAGTGGACTTTAAAATACTTTTTTCCAGTCCTTGAATAACTTCTTGAAGCTTATCAATGACAGATTCCAATGTTTGAAAAGCCTTATTTTTAAAACCTCGTTTTTGAATTTCTTTCCAGACTTGTTCAATAGGGTTCATTTCTGGTGCGTAAGGTGGGATATAGTCGCTTAGTTTATAAAATACATGTTATAATAAAGTTATGGCATATAGTACAGATTTTAGACAAGGAGCATTAGATTACATCAAAGAGGGACACAGCCATGTCGAGGCAGCCAAAGTTTTTGATGTTGGCATCAGAACTCTCTTCACATGGGAAAAGAAATTACGTGAACAAGGGCACTTAGAGCGGAAAAAGCGAGTCGCCAAAAGCCGAAAGATTCCTTTGGAGGAGTTGAAGGCCTTTGTAGAGGCTCATCCAGATGCTTTTTTACGGGAAATTGCGACACATTTTGATTGTGCTGTTCCTTCAGTATGGGCAGCTTTAAAGCAGATTAAGGTCACTTTAAAAAAAGACGACTAGCTTTAAGGAACAAGATCCTGAGAAAGTCGCTGAGTTTCTTGATATTTTGGATAACCTAAAAGATTTACCAGTCGTATATATTGACGAAACAGGAATCGACCGCTACCTCTATCGTCCTCATGCACGGGCTCCTAGAGGAGAGAAAGTCTATGAAAAGATTAGTGGACGGCGTTTTGAGCGGGCTTCAATTGTTGCAGGACAAGTAGATGGAGAGTTTATAGCTCCTATGATTTACAAGGAAAGCATGACGAGCGACTTATTTGTGAAGTGGTTCAAAACGTAGCTCTTGCCTGCTTTGAAGACACCTCATGTCATTGTCATGGACAATGCTAGTTTTCATCCCAAGAACATCTTGGATGAACTCTGCATTCAAGATAGACACTTTTTCTTACCTCTACCACCTTATTCACCAGATTTGAATCCTATTGAGCAAGCTTGGGCTGTCTTGAAAAAGAAAGTGACAGCTTTATTAAGGGAAGTCCCCAATATCTTTGAATCATTAGAGTGCTTTTTAAAACTAAATGACTATAACACTTTTCTTTTGAGCGAAAATAAATAATCTGTAGACGTTTATGATATTTGGCGTACGATGAATCTCTTAGGAGTTGTTCAATTTTTTGTATTTCTTCATTTGTAAGTTTCATAACTACTATTATAAGATGTTTTTTTTGATTTTAGTATAGTATAAAATAATAAGGTTATTTACATCGATAGATACCTAAAATATACTTGAGATGAATTATAGTGAGTTGAATCTGGAATAGCACACCACAGTTACTAAAATATTTTTATAAAGTGATTTAAATTTCCTAATTATTTTGTTCAGTTTTTAATTCATTTCACTATAAAAATTTATCTTTAGGATTGATTATTCGAAAATGTTATCATATAATTACAGCGAGATTACAATATTGAATTTATTAAGCTATTTTACTTTTGTTTTTGTATGATTATTTAATTTGGAAAGTAATTATAATTTAACACTGTATGAACGATACTGTCAATGAAATAAATATATTTTTGAAATTGAAATTCCTTAATAGCTCAAAAAATAGCAAAAAAAAATGTTATAATAGTAGGAAAGGAGAGCGACTACATGACTGAAAAAATTACTGTGATTGTACCCGTTTATAATGTTGAAAATTATCTAGAAAAATGTTTGGATAGTTTAATAAACCAAACTTATAAAAATCTTGAAATTATCGTTATCAATGATGGCTCTACAGATAATTCGGGCACAATTTGTCAAGAGTACGCACAAAAAGATAATCGAATTGTCTATATTGAAAAAGAAAATGGTGGTCAAGCGGAAGCAAGAAATATGGGCTTGGATCGAATGACTGGATCTTATGTGAGCTTTGTTGATTCGGATGATTGGGTCGAGTTAGATTATGTAGAAACCCTATATAAAAAAATAACGGAGTATCAGGCTGATATTGCGGTTGGAAATTATTGTAAGTTTAATGAGTCTGATTCAAATTTCTATTTTCATATATCTGGAAATTATTTTGAGAAACTTTATGACAATGTCCCTATAGTGGATTGTTTAAATGATTCTAATAGATTATTAAATTCAGCATTGATAGTTGCTTGGGGAAAAATTTATAGAAAAGAAATTATTTCTAATTTTCGTTTTCCGGTAGGAATAGTGACTGAAGATACAGTATTTAATTTGAAAATATTATTAGCTTCTAAAAGTATTGTTTATATTAATAAAGCTTCTTATATCTACAGAGTTAGGAGTGGAAGTATTTCAAATACTTGGGATGAAAAATGGATTAAAGATTGCATATACGCTATAGAAGATAGATTGGCATTGTTATCAACATTAGGTTATCCAATGTCAGAACATATACATGCTTATAAATTTATTTTAAATCATATAACTTCTGAAAGTAATAACAGAGGAATATCAGAATCTCATGTGTTAGATCAGATAAAAGAGAAGAAGATGTTATTAGATTTACTTCAGACTCAAAATCAGGAATTTAAGAAAGCTATTGTCCTCGCAGCTAACTATGCCTATGTTGAGCAGGTCATGACGACTATTAAATCTATCTGTTACCATAATCGCTCGATTCGGTTCTATCTGATTAATAGTGATTTTCCTAATGAATGGTTTAAACAATTAAATAAGCGATTAGAAGTATATGATTCAGAGATTATCAATTGTCGGGTAACTTCTGAGCAAATTTCGCGTTATAAAACAGATATTAGTTACACAGTATTTTTGCGTTATTTTGTATCTGACTTTGTGAAAGAAGATAAGGCTCTCTATTTAGACTGCGACTTGGTAGTAACTAAAAATCTGGATAACTTGTTTGAAACAGATTTGCAAGACTATCCATTAGCAGCTGTTCGAGATTATGGAGGAAGAGTATACTATGGTAGGGAAATGTTCAATGCGGGTGTTTTACTAATCAACAATCGTTTATGGAAACAAGAAAACATGTCCCAACGCTTGATAGATTTGACAAATGAGTGGCATGATAAGGTAGATCAAGCGGATCAGAGTATTTTAAATATGCTCTTTGAAAATAGATGGATAGAGATGGAATTTGACAATAACCATGTTGTGATTCATAAGCAATTCACAGACTATGAGTTACCAGCAGGTCAAGATTATCCCGGTATCATCCACTATCTCTCACATAGAAAACCGTGGTTTGATTTAGCTGCGCAGACCTATCGTGATGTTTGGTGGTATTATCATAGTCTCGAATGGACAGAGTTAGGAAAAAATCATCATTTACATCCATTACAAAAATCACATATCTATCCTATCAGAGAACCGCTTACTTGTTTAATTTATACGTCTTCAGATCAGATTGAACAAATTGAGACATTGATTCAATCTTTGCCTAATATTCAATTTAAGATTGCGGCTAGAGTGATGGTCAGTGATCGTTTGAAACAATTGTTGGTCTATCCAAATGTAACTGTTTATGCTGGAATTAATTATTTAGCAGAACTAGATCAAGAATTAATTGAGACTAGTCAGGTACTTTTAGATATTAATCATGGTGAAAAAACAGAGGAAATGTTAGATCAATTTTCAGAAAGAGGAAAGTTGATTTTAGCTTTTGAGAATACAAAATATCGTGAAGTTGGACAGATAACCTACAAAGTAGAACAAGTTCAAGAAATGATTGAAAAATTAAGAGAAGTGGAAGAAAAACATGGATTTTAAAGATTCTGTAAAGTTATTAGGAGATTTTCAGCATATAGAGATTTCCCCCACCAGTACTATTGAATTAGGAACAGATGTTACATTTCGTTCATTTGTAAGTTTAGAAGTAGCTAATAATGCTAAATTAACACTTGGAAATAGAGTTTTCTTTAATGACCATTGTACGATTCGTTGTGGTAAAGAAATTGAAATTGGTAAGGATACCATGTTTGGAGATGGGGTAAGGATTTTTGACCATAATCATAAATACTCAAATTACCATATCGAAAAAATTCAATTTACTGCTGATAAAATAACGATAGGAAAAAATTGCTGGATTGGAACTAATGTTGTCATTTTAAAAGGGGTGACGATTGGAGATAATGTCATTATTGGAGCAAATGCCCTAATTTATAAAGATATACCAGCTAATTCTATCGTTACTTCTCAGGAGGATTTAAAAATCATTCCTAGGAAACAACACCAATTTCATGTTTTTACTTTAACAGCTTCAGACACTTTAGAAAACCTAGACTATCTTGTTCAGAATCTTCCAGAGGTAGCTTTCCATATAGCAGCTAAAACAAATATTTCGGATTATCTTGAAAGTTTCAATCGTTATGAGAACGTGAATATATACACAAATGTTCATCATGATGATATTATTGAGGATTTGTTGAAGAAATCAGATATTTATTTAGATATTAACCATTGGGGAGAGGTGGATGGTATTGTTCATAGAGCAATAGAACAGAATAAGCCTGTTTATGCTTTTGAGAATACCAATCATGATTCAAGTGGATTTAGTAAAGTTTTTCGACAAGAAGATGCAAATGGAATGGTGACAGAGATGAAAAAATTTTTAGGAGAAGAAAAATTATAGTATGGAGAATGAATTAATCAGTATTGTAGTTCCAATCTACAACGTTGAGAATTACTTGCGAATGTGTTTGGATAGCATTCAAAATCAGACGTATCAAAATTTTGAGTGTTTATTAATCAATGATGGTTCTCCAGATAATTCAGCAGATATCTGTAGAGAATATCTTGCTAAAGATGCTCGTTTCCGTTACTTTGAAAAAGAAAATGGTGGCTCATCTTCAGCAAGAAATTTTGGGATTGAACGTTCGGAGGGGGAGTATGTTACGTTTGTAGACTCTGATGATTGGTTGGAACATGATGCTTTACAACTGTTATATGATGCATTGAAAAAAGAAAATGCGGATATTAGTATCGGATGTTATAATTGTTACGATGAATCACGTTGCCAATATTTGTTTTATGATTCTAATCCAGATGATTCTCTTGAGGTGATAGAAGGAAAAGAAATCATAGATAGAGAAGGTGTCGAAGAAATGAAAACTGGGAATTGGACTGTAGCTTATTTGAAATTATTCAAGAGAGAGTTACTACAAGATTTACCATTTCCTATAGGGAAAATGGCTGAGGATACATACTGGACATGGAAGGTACTTCTAAAAGCTTCGAAGGTGGTCTATTTAAATCGTTGTATTTACTGGTACCGTGTTGGTTTGACTGGTACTTTATCAAATACATGGAGCGAAAAACGTATATATGATGAAATAGAGGCTAGGGAAGAGAAAATCTCTATTTTGGCAAGTTTAGATTATGACTTGACCAATCATATTTTAGTTTATAAAAATAGATTACAAAGAGTGATAGCGAAGTTAGAAGTACAAAATATGCAGTCTACGGAGATTTATAGAAGAATGATGGAAAAATTGTCTTTACTACCGTAGTAATAAAAAATGAGATAATACAATATGAAACTACATTTAACAAACTTATACGGTATGGCTGGTGATAGTACCGTCATTCTTGCCCAAAATGCTGTACAAAAAATAGCAAGTCAACTGGGGTTTAGAGAGGTTGGTATTTATTTTTACAACATTGCTTCAGATAGCCCTTCTGAAATGAATAAGCGTCTGGATGGGATTATGGCTAGTATCTCTATTGGTGATATCTTAGTCTTTCAATCTCCTACTTGGAATGGTTTTGAATTTGATCGTGTCTTATTTGATAAGCTGAAGGATATGCAGGTGAAAATTGTTTGCTTTATTCATGACGTTGTTCCTCTCATGTTTGATAGTAACTATTATCTCATGAAAGAATACATGTATATGTATAATCTATCAGATGTTTTGATAGTTCCATCAGAGAGAATGAAAGCACGCTTGATGGAAGAAGGCTTGACAACTAAGAAAATCCTCGTTCAAGGGATGTGGGACCATCCTCATGATTTATCCTTATACACTCCGGCTTTTAAAAAAGAACTCTTTTTTGCTGGAAGTTTAGAGCGTTTTCCAGACTTACAAAATTGGTCTCAAGATACGCCTTTAAGAGTATTTTCAAATAAAGGGGAGGCTAGTTCTAGTGCTAGAAATCTTAGTATTGAAGGATGGAAAAAAGATGAGGAACTGTTGCTAGAATTATCAAAAGGTGGATTTGGTCTTGTCTGGGGAACTCATCAAAATGATGGAGAAAGTAACCAATATTACACCCTGAATATATCTCATAAGGTTAGCACCTATCTGACAGCCGGGATCCCAGTCATTGTACCAAGTAGCTTATCAACTGCTAAATTTATAGTAGATCAAGGCTTGGGCTTTGTGGCAGATAGCCTAGAAGAGGTTCATGAGATAGTTGATAAAATGAATCTACAAGAATATCAAGAAATGACGAATCGGATAAAGACCTTTAGTTATTTGCTAAAAGAAGGTTATTTTACAAAAAAATTACTGGTAGATGCCATCTATCAATTAGGAATTAACTAGGAGAAAATATGAAAAAAGCAATTGTACTAGCTGGGGATTGCATCTATACTTCCCAGCTAGAAACGACGATCAAGTCCATTCTCTATCACAATCGAGACCTTAACATTTATATTTTAAACCAAGATATCATGCCAGATTGGTTTCGGAAACCTCGCAAAATGGCTCGAATGCTGGGGAGCGACATCATCGATGTGAAGTTACCCGAGCAAGCCGTGTTTCAGCAGTGGAGTAAACAGGATCATATCAGTGCGATTGCCTATGCTCGCTATTTTATAGCCGACTACATTCCAGAAGACAAGGTTTTATATTTAGATTCGGATTTGATTGTGAATGATTCTTTAGAGGGATTGTTTACTATCAATCTTGGAGATAAGTGGCTGGCTGCTGTTAGGGATACAGAGGGTGTTACCTTTAATACTGGGGTTTTGTTAATTAACAATGCCAAATGGAAACAAGAGAATATTAAAGAGTTACTCATTACTCAATCAATTGAAACTCTAAAAATAGTAGCAGAAGGTCGTTTTAAAAATTTCAATGGTGATCAGACTATTTTTAATCAGGTTGTCAAGGATAACTGGCTAGAATTGGACCGTCGATTCAATTTGCAAGTTGGACATGATGTTGTCGCTTTTTATAGTAATTGGCCAAATTTTTTTGATGAATCATCCTACAGACCTGTTGTTTTGCATTTTTTATCTCATAGAAAACCATGGACGACATTGATAGCTAATCGCTACCGCGATCTCTGGTGGGAGTTTCATGATTTAGAATGGACGCAAATTTTGCAACACCATATGGGCGAGTTTGAGCTAGTTTCCCCTCAGAATCGAGGATTTTCTTGCTTAACGCTTACAACATCGCAAGATTTAGAAGGAATAGAAGAACTGCTTACAGCTTTACCAGACGTGATTTTCCATATCGCAGCCTGGACCGATATGGGCGAAAAGCTCAAAAGACTGGCAAGCTATGATAACGTCCGCCTCTATCCTCAAATTGTTCCTCCAGTATTAGAAAATCTTAAAAATCTAGCTTCAATCTACCTTGATATTAACCATGGCAATGTGGAGCAATCGATGTTGGAGTCCATGAAAAAACAAGGGAAACCAATGCTGGCTTTCCAATCCACCCAACATGGAAATTGTGGTCAAGTTTTATTTGAAACAGGGAAAACTGCTTTGATGATTGAGGCGATCAAAGATTTCAAGGAGAATGGGCGCTTTACACGATTTTATCAAGTTCCAGAATTAACGTGTTTAACCTTTACAGCTTCTCAAGAACTAGAACAATTAGACTACTTAGCAGAACAATTACCGAATGTAGCCTTTCATGTAGCAGCCTGGACAAGCATGGGTCCAAAACTCTATGACCTATCCAATCGTTATCCAAATATTCACCTCCATCCAGCTATTTCAAAAGAAAAACTCGAAGAACTAAAAGAGCAGATGGATGTTTATCTGGATATTAACCTAGAAACCTCAACTTCAGACATGGTTGCAGATGTAGCTCAACTGTCTAAGCCTGTCTTTGCTTTTTATAAATCTCAAAATGGCTATCATGGTCAAAGATTATATTCGAGCGAGCACCCTGAACGGATGCTAGAAGATCTTCAAAAACTTATTGATGGAGAACCGCTAGCAAAACAAGAAGATCCTATTCAGGTTAAGAGCATTGATGAAACTCTGGATTATATCATTGAACACCAGTCGTCTTTAGTCCGCTTTGGAGATGGCGAGATCAATATGCTTGCTGGGCATTCAATTCCCTACCAACACTATGATGAAGAGCTCGTATCTACCATGCGTGAGATTATAGGTCTAGAAAGCACGAAAGACCTAGTAGTCTGCCTTCCTGATGCTTTTACGGATCGTTTCAAATTTACATCATGGGCCATTCCCTTCTGGAAAGAACATATGGATCATTATATGGACTTTTATCGAGAACTCTGCACGGGTTCGTGGTATGGTTCAACCTTTGTATCACGTCCTTACATTGATTTCGAAGATAAGAGTCAGGCCAAAGGTCAATTTGATAAACTGAAAAGTATTTGGGAAAATCAAGACCTACTCATTGTAGAAGGGGCTACTTCACGTTCGGGTGTCGGCAATGATTTATTTGATGAAGCAAAATCGATTAAACGAATCGTTTGTTCATCTCATAGTGCCTATTCGCGTGTCGATGAGATTGAGCAAGAGATAGAAAAGCATGCAGCTGGGCGTCTTGTTTTATGTATGCTTGGACCTACAGCCAAGGTTTTGGCTTACCGTCTAAGTCAGAAAGGCTATCAGGTCTTAGATATTGGACACATCGACTCAGAATATGAGTGGATGAAGATGGGAGCTAAAACTAAGGTTAAATTTGCCCATAAACATACGGCTGAATATAATTTTGATCAAGATATTGAATTTATCGAAGATGAGACCTATACAAGTCAAATAGTTGCTGATTTATCAAAAGCAACTCAGTAAAAGGAGAACGAATGAAAAAACAGCAGTCAGTTATCTTTGCAGGAGATTATGCCTATATTCGTCAAATTGAAACTGCTATAAAATCAATCTGTCGCCACAATAGCCATTTGAAAATATATGTACTTAATCAAGATATTCCACAAGAATGGTTTATGAATATTCGGACCTATATTCAACAAATGGGTGGGGATTTGATTGATTGTAAGGTCATTGGAGCAAAATATAAGATGAACTGGACCAATCAGTTGCTTCATATCAATCACATGACCTTTGCCCGCTACTTTATTCCAGATTTTGTCGAAGAAGATAAGGTTCTCTATTTAGATAGTGATTTAGTTGTGACTGGTGATTTGAGTCAGCTGTTTGAAATAGAACTAGAAGAAAATTATTTGGCAGCAGCTCGTTCTTGTTTTGGTGCAGGAGTTGGTTTTAATGCAGGTGTATTATTAATCAATAATAAAAAGTGGAAATCAGATGACATCAGACAGAGATTGGTTGATTTAACTGAGAGAGAGCATGAAAACGTGGGAGAAGGAGATCAGTCTATTCTCAATATTCTCTTTAGGGATAGCTGCTATCAGCTAGAAGATACCTATAATTTTCAAATAGGTTTTGATGCTGGTGCAGCTGAAATGAATCATCGTTTTGTCTTTGATATTCCGCTAACACCTCTTCCAAAAATTTTACACTATATCTCTCCAGATAAACCTTGGAACCAATTCTCTGTTGGTCGTCTCAGAGACCAATGGTGGCACTATTCCATGATGGAGTGGTCATATATTGTATCTACTTGGAGAGAAAAGAATCTTGTTTGTACTGCAGATGTTTACAAACCTAAGTTAAGATGCATGAACCTAACCAATTCTTGGTGTGTTAAGAAAATAGATTATCTGGCTCAACACTTGCCTGAGGTCCATTTTTACATTGCTGCTCATACATTTATGGCAGATGAACTGAAGCGCTTATCAGCTTTTCAAAATGTGACTCTCTATCCAAATTCCTTCCCTCTTTTAGTGGAGAATGTTCTTGAACAATCGGATCTTTATTTAGACCTAAACATGGATCAAAAACTAACTTACATTTATGATTTGGTTCAAAAATACCAAAAGCCGATGCTCAGTTTTGATAGTAGTCGTTGTCCAGATTTGCCTGATACTTGCTATGCAGGTGTTTACTCTGAAAGTCGACCAGAAGAATTAGTAGAAGCAATTAAGTGCTATATGAAGGAGAGAGAATAGTGAGAAAGTCAATTGTACTTGCGGCAGATAATGCCTATCTCATCCAGTTAGAAACAACCATCAAATCGATTTTATATCATAATCAAGATGTTGATTTTTATATACTAAATAGTGATATCGCACCAGAGTGGTTCAAGTTATTAGCAAATAAAATGACAGTTGTGAATTCTACTATTCATAATGTCCATTTGAACAAAGAGATATTTGAAGGTTATAAGACGGGGCCTCATTTAAATTACGCTTCATACTTTCGTTTTTTTGCTACGGAAGTGGTTCATTCTGAACGAGTTCTGTATCTTGATTCAGATATCATTGTGACAGGGGACTTGTCACCTTTATATACAATGGATCTTCAAGGCTATTATGTAGGTGCTGTCGATGATGTATATGCCTACGAAGGTAGGGAATCAGGATTTAATTCTGGTGTTTTAATCATGGATGTAGCAAAATGGAAAGAGCACTTAATTGTTAATAGTCTATTAGAATTAGCAGCAGAACAGAATCAGGCTGTGCATCTAGGGGATCAAAGTATTTTAAATATTTACTTTGAAAACAAATGGCTGCCCTTAGACCAAACTTATAATTATATGGTTGGTGTAGATACTTATCATCTAACCCAGAAGTGTCAACGTCTAGATGATCAGCCACCAGTAATTGTTCATTTTGCTAGTCATGATAAGCCATGGAACACCTATAGTATTTCACGGCTTCGTGAACTCTGGTGGACTTATAGAGATTTGGATTGGACAGAGATTGCTTTTAAACGTTCTAGTTTGAACTACTTTAAACGGAGTAATCAATCTCAAAAACAAGCGATGATTGTGACTTGGAGTGCTAATGTGGAGCATTTAGAGTATTTGATTAGTAGCCTACCAGATTGGCATTTCCATCTAGCAGCTCCAGTTTACTGTATTGAGTCGCTCACAAAGCTATCCTCTTATCCTAATATGACTTTGTACCAGTCTATCCTTCATCAAAGAATTGATTGGTTATTGGATGATTCCAGTGTTTACTTGGATATTAATAGGGGTGATGAAGTCTTGGATGTAGTTTCAAGAGCAAAAGAAAGAGGAAAGAAAATTTTTGCTTTTGAAGACACTCGAAAAAAAGCTGAAGATAGTATCTATGATGGCATTTTCTCTATCGATAAACCAGAGGACTTGGTAGCTGCTATGAAAAACTTGGATACTAACTAATTACCAAGTGATTGAGAGTTACCTGTAAGATTAGAGGATGAGTGAAGAATGATATAATTTTCAAATCTCATTTGTAACAACAGCTTGAGTGATTTGACTGCAACCTATAACTAATGAAAAGGAGTATTTCGTGAAACGATTTTTTTCATCTATAGCAGTAAAGAAAGGTCTAGGAACCTTGTTTCTGCTCTTTGTTTATGTATTAGGGAGTCGAATTACTCTTCCTTTTATCGATTTGAATAGCAGGGATTTCCTTGGCGGTGCTACCGCCTATTTGGCCTTTTCAACCGCAATTACAGGTGGAAATCTACGGAGCTTGTCAATCTTTTCAGTCGGTTTATCTCCTTGGATGTCATCGATGATTTTATGGCAGATGTTCTCCTTTTCTAAGCGTTTGAATCTTGCCTCTGGTTCGACTGAGGTTCAGGATAGGAGAAAGATGTATCTAACCTTGACAATCGCTTTGATTCAATCGCTAGCCTTAGCGGTAAATCTACCAATCAAGGACAACTATAATACACTTTTGGTACTCATACTCAACACGATATTGCTGATAGCTGGAACCTTTTTCTTGATATGGTTATCAGATATTAACTCGGTGATAGGTGTTGGTGGCTCTATTGTCATCTTGTTGACCAGTATGATTATCTATATTCCCCAAGACATTGTACAATCGATACAAAAATTAGGGATTCCTATGTGGATTGTTGAAATACTCGGAGCGATGGGGATCGTTTTTGCCTATCTCATTGCAATTTTTTATCGTGCTCGTTATCGGATTCCAGTCAATAAGATTGGTCTCCACTCTCGCTTTAAGCGTTATTCTTATTTTGATATAATGCTGAATCCTGCAGGTGGGATGCCCTTCATGTACGTGATGAGTTTAATTAACTTACCAACGTACTTGTTTCTTTTGTTGCAATTATTTGATCCAGGAAATCCAGTTTATCAACAAATAACGATCCAATATGCGATGGGGAAACCCTTGTGGATCTATACCTATATAGCGACCTTGTTTGTCTTTAGTATTGCCTTTGCTTTTGTCAATATTAGTGGAGAGCAGGTGGCAGAACGGATGAAAAAATCTGGCGAGTATATTTATGGCATCTATCCAGGTGAGGACACTAGTAAATATATCAATAATCTAGTATTCAAGTTTGCTATTGTAGGTGGTATCTTTAATGTGTTATTCGCAGGTCTACCGATGTTGTTTGTTTTAATGGATGAACAATTATTAAGAGTGAGTATGATACCAGGTTTGTTTATGATTTTAAGTGGTATGATCTTTAACATTAAAGATGAAATTAGAGCACTGAAGTTAAATGAAACTTATAAACCACTGATTTAGGAGAGTGTTATGTATTATTTTATTCCGGCTTGGTATGGTAGCCATCAGCAGTGGCATGCTGATATAACCCCTTGGTACTTTTCACAATTTAAATTAGAATTTGACGATACCTTTAATCAGATTCGTCTACTAGATAGGTTGGAACAATCGACACGTCTATTGATTTTGGCTTATCAGCCACATCTTCGCTATTTTTTACATCGTCATGGTGTATTAGAAGCTGAAGTATATTCTATTTTTGATGAGATGCAGGATATTACTGATATTTCTCCACAAGTCTTGAATATCAGAGATATCGAGTGGGATAAGGACTGTGAATTTATATACAGTCCTTTCGCCATTATTGTCCAAAAAGATGGAAATCGCTATGCTCAGATTGAGCATGGAGTGGAAGGATTTATTAGTGATATCCAGTATTTTGATATCCAAGGGCAAATGTCTAAACGCTATATTATGGATGACAGAGGCTTTGTTTCGAGTGTCATTTATTATCAGGACAATTATCCAGCTTGTCAAGATTACCTGAATCCTAAAGGGATTTGGCAATTCAGAGAGTATTTACAAGAGGATGGTAGGGTAGAGATTAATCCTATTTTTGCCTTTCGTTTTCATTCGCTCCATTATAGTGATATGGGGCAGTTGGTTGCTGAATTTTTTGAGAAACGACTCGAGAAGATTGAAGAGAGTAGTGATTTGTTTATTGTCCCATCTGATTCTCGGCATAACGATTTTGTTCTAAATCGTTTACCTGAAGCAAATCCGAAAATCTTGAGCCTTTTCATCGGTCGCAATCCAAAGCAGACTATGAGAGACCTTCTTGGTCCTATATCCAAAGTCGATTTGGTCTTGGTTGATAGGGAGGATAGCCTTCAGCTTTTGCAGGAATTGTATCCAGATAAATACAATCTGTTCAAACATTTATCGCCATTTGATACTCGTTTGAGATTGGGAAAAAGTCAGACAAAGAGGGAATCCATTATTTACTATCAACTTAATTTTGAAGAAGAAGTGGACAAAGAAGGACTTTTCCAAATATTATCCTTCCTTGCAGAGACCAAAGATACTGAGGTAATTTTCGGTGCTTTTGCTGCCAATAACGACCAGATGGAGAGAGTGGCAGATATAATTCAAGAGATCATAGATGAAAAATTCCCAGCAAAGAGTTTTGAAAAAGCGGTTGACTATGAAGGGGCTGAAAATCCTTTAAAGGAAAATGCACAGCAGAAACTCCGTTATCGCCTGTTAAACATCAATGATGAATTGGAAATGATTAAGACATTAGAATATGTGCGTTTGATTGTTGATTTGAATCCTCAACCTCATCTATATACCCAAATAGCAGGGATTAGTGCAGGAATTCCTCAGGTGAATCAAGTAGAGACTGTCTATGTTGACCATTTGAAAAATGGCTACCTGCTTTCTACCATCACAGAATTTAAGAAAGCGGCCCATCACTACCTGGATACCCTAAAAGAATGGAATCAGTCTTTAATCTACTCGATTGATAAAATCAAGGAACATACAGGTGAAAAATTTGTGGAAAAACTAGATCAATGGATAGAGGAGAGTACAAATGTCAAAGGATCTTAAAATCCTACAGATAGGGACGGGAAATTGGAAACATCGTTATGAGATCCCTAAGAAAATGGAATGGTATTATTTTTATCCTAATTCTCCTAAGGTACTTAAGGAAACGATAAAAATGGATGAGATTCGCAAGTTTAATGCCATTCTCATTGAAGACGGCCGTTACTTGGTTGACCTATTACCAATTATTAAAATGATCGATCCTTATACGATTTTTTATAACCAAGAGTTTCAAACAAGCAACCCTCTTATTTTAGATTTAATCAAGAAACGCTGTGCCCAAGCAATCGACTTTTCAGATCCACAGAGGCTATTAAAAGATTTATCAACTTCCTTATTTGGTGGTGGTTATGGAGATAAGTTGAATCCCTCTGCAATTGATGTCCATCCAAGTTTTAAGGGTTCTATTTCTTATCAAGGGTTTGAATATTTGCTCTTAGAGGGAGATTTTGGTTCTGAGTTTTCCCAAGTAGCTAATTGGAAATACAACTTTGTATCATCAACAAAACTTCCAATCGAGGTGTGGTTAGAGTATGAAAAAAGTGAAGGTGTAGAATTTCAGTTTCGTGTTCGAAAAATGCCTGAAGGTTCAGTTTCGGATGTGGTTGAAGACTTGATGTATACAGAAGAGGAACTAGAAACGGCTCTAGTCATGGAGCAGGATTACAATGCCCACCTCTGTATGTCTATTGAAGCGCGTGGTCAGGGAAGCTTAAAATTGGGAAATCTACATCAGCGTTGGACCCGTAAACAATTTGGGAAATTTGTCCTTGGAGGCAATATTTTACACGATAGTAAGAGAGACGAGATTAACTACTTCTTTCATCCTGGGGATTTTAAGCCACCATTGGCTGTTTACTTTTCAGGATTCCGACCTGCCGAGGGATTTGAAGGATACTGGATGATGCAAAATTTCAAGTGCCCCTTCATTTTGTTCTCGGACCCTCGCTTAATAGGTGGAGCTTTTTACCTAGGCAGTGAAGAACTAGAAGAAAAAATCAAACAAACGATTGAACATTATCAGGAATATTTAGGTTTTGAAAAAAAAGATTTGATTTTATCAGGTTTATCAATGGGAACCTTCCCTTCTCTTTACTATGGCTCATTCTTTGAACCGAAAGGAATCGTTGTGGGTAAACCCTTAGCAAATTTAGGGACAATTGCCAAACGTGGTAGACTGGAAGCACCAGGTATCTTTCCAACAGGATTTGACGTGCTCCACCATCAAACTGGAGGGATCAGCCCGGCCCATATGGATGAGTTGGATAACCGTTTTTGGTCTGCCTTCAAACAAGCAGATTTTTCTCAAACGACGTTTGGTCTTTCTTACATGAAGGATGAGGATATGGATAGTCATGCCTATGATCAGCTAGTCACTACGCTCTGTCAAACTGGAGCGAAGATCTTATCAAAAGGAACAGCAGGTCGACACAATGATGATACAGAAACCAACGTTATCTGGTTTATCCATTTTTATAACATGATATTACAAGCAGAATTTGGAAGAGGTGAGACATGATTATAAATCAAAGAGAAGACATACTCTGGGGAGATATGGGAGCAACTTACCTGTATGGAACTCGAGTTCAGTTTTGGGAAGATGGCCATATCAGTCTTTCAAATCCATTACTAGCTCCAGGAGAAGTTCTCAAATCATGGCTTTCAAGCTTGAATTATCAAGGTGGTAGAAGTCAACCCAGCCTACCTCTCTTAAAAAGAAATCATCGCTATCAATTCACCATGAATATGACTTGTTATCCTGAAAATAGCATTTACATAAAACTAGTTTTCTTGGATCGTTACGAAGAAGTGCTAGAAGAAAAAGTTGAGAAAACCCTATCTTTTTCTTTCGTTTATCCTGAGGAGGCTTATACCTATAGAGTTTCTCTCATTGCTGCTGGGTTTGAGTCACTCGATTTTTATTCTTTCTCAATTAAGGAGTATGATCGTGTTTAATAGTTTGTATCAAAATAGAAAACTCAGAAAAGTCGGAGCTACTTTAAAAAAGATCAATGGTCTCAAAGATGAGATGGCAGCTCTTAGCGATGAAGCCTTGGCAGTAAAAACGGTAGAGTTTCGTCAACGTTTAGCAGAGGGGGAAAACCTAGATGACTTACTTGTTGAAGCTTTTGCAGTTGTACGTGAAGCTGATAAGCGAATCCTAGGGATGTTTCCTTATGACGTTCAAGTTATGGGGGGCATTGTCATCCACCAGGGGAATGTTGCGGAGATGAATACCGGTGAAGGAAAGACTTTGACTGCGACTATGCCTCTTTATCTCAATGCCCTAACTGGTAAAGGTGCCATGTTGATTACGACCAATGAATATCTAGCTAAACGTGACGCAGAGGAAATGGGGCAGGTCTATCGATTCTTAGGTTTGAGTATAGGAATCCCATTCACTGATGATCCTGAGGAAGAATTAAAAGCCGAAGATAAAAGGAAAATTTATAACTCAGATATTATCTATTTGACCAATAGTAGTCTAGGTTTTGATTATCTAAGTGATAATTTAGCTTCCAGTAGTAATGAAAAGTTTTTGCGCCCATTTGACTATGTCATCATTGATGAAATTGATGATATTTTACTAGATAGTGCACAGACCCCACTCATCATTGCGGGATCTCCTCGTGTTCAGTCCAACTACTATGGCATCATCGATACTTTAGTAACAACTATGGTTGAAAATGAAGACTATATCTTTAAAGAAGAAAAAGAAGAGATATGGTTGACTACAAAGGGGGCTAAAACTGCTGAAAGCTTCCTAGGGATTGATAACTTGTATAAGGAAGAATACGCGACTTATGTACGACATCTAGTCTATTCCTTGAGAGCTCATAAGTTGTTCACGAGAGATAAGGAGTACATCATTCGAGATGATGAAATGATTCTCCTGGATAAAGGAACAGGTCGTTTGATGGAAATGACCAAGTTGCAGGGAGGTCTTCATCAGGCCATCGAAGCCAAGGAGCATGTGAAACTCTCTCCTGAAACGCGAGCAATGGCCTCTATTACCTATCAAAGTCTTTTCAAAATGTTTAATAAGATATCAGGAATGACTGGGACTGGGAAGGTCGCAGAGAAGGAATTTTTGGAAACCTATAATATGTCTGTTATCCGAATTCCGACTAATCGTCCCTTGATCCGAAAAGACTATCCAGACAATCTTTATGTAACACTACCAGAAAAGGTTTATGCTTCACTTGAATGTATCAAGGAATACCATCTCAAAGGAAACCCACTACTAGTCTTTGTAGGATCGGTTGAGATGTCGCATCTCTATTCGTCCCTACTGTTGCGGGAAGGAATCGCCCATAACGTCTTGAATGCCAATAATGCTGCGCGTGAGGCACAAATTGTCTCAGAATCAGGTCAGATGGGAGCCGTGACGGTTGCAACATCCATGGCAGGTCGAGGAACAGATATTAAATTGGGACCTGGAGTTGCCGAGCTTGGTGGCCTAGTAGTTATCGGTACAGAACGAATGGAAAGCCAGCGAATCGATCTGCAAATTAGAGGACGCTCGGGTAGACAAGGAGATCCAGGTCTGTCGAAGTTTTTTGTATCATTAGAAGATGATGTTATCAAGAAGTTCGGTCCATCCTGGGTTCACAGAATGTACAAAGAGTACAGTGTTGCAGATATTACTCAACCACAAGTCCTTGAGGGAAGAAAATACCACAGACTGGTTGAGAAAGCTCAAAATGCAAGTGATAGTGCTAGTCGCGCCAACAGACAGAGAACACTAGAATATGCTGAGAGTATGAATATCCAACGTGATCTCATCTATAAGGAAAGAAATCGTTTAATAAATGGAGAGAGAGATCTTAGAGATGTATTATCTGAGATGATTGACGAGTATATTGAAACAATTTTATCTGAAAACATAAAAACTAGAGAAGAATTATTTCACTATATTGTCACGAATATCAGTTTTAATATTAGAGAATTACCTCTTGATCTAGTCATTGAAGATCAACAAGCGTTGAGAAATTTCCTGATTCAGATCATTAACAATGAGTTAAATGATAAGAAGACCTTGTTAGAACCTCATGATTTATATGACCAATTTTTGAGAGTTTCCATGCTTAAAGCCATTGATGATAACTGGGTGGAACAGGTGGACTACCTGCAACAATTGATGATGGCAATTGGCGGACAATCAGCCAGTCAAACGAATCCGATCGTAGAATATTACCGAGAAGCCTATATGGGATTTGAAACCATGAAAGAGCAGATTCGTTCAGATATGGTACGGAATATCTTGATGGGCTTGGTACAGATGGGACCTAAGGGCGAAATCGTAACCCATTTTCCATAAAAAGAGGACAATATGACAATTTACAATATAAATTTAGGAATTGGCTGGGCCAGCAGTGGTGTTGAATATGCCCAAGCTTATCGTGCGGGTATTTTTCGCAGCCTGAATCTGCCGTCGAAGTTTATCTTTACAGACATGATTTTGGGCGATAATATCCAGCATTTAACCGCAAATATCGGTTTTGATGATGATCAGGTCATCTGGCTTTACACTCATTTCACAGACATCAAGATTGCACCGACCAGTGTGACGGTAGATGATGTTTTGGCTTATTTTGAAGGTGTAGAAAGCCGTCGTGAAAGAAATGGGAGAATTGAACGAATCTTCTTCTCAGATGAAGACAAGTTTATCACTTGTTATTTGGTAGATGAGGAGAAGGATTTTGTCCAACATGTGGAGTATGTGTATGCTGGCAAATTGATCCGCAAAGATTACTTCTCATATACACGCTACTGCACAGAGTATTTTGCTCCTAAAGATAATGTAGCGACACTCTACCAAAGAACCTTCTACAATGAAGATGGGACTCCATCTTATGAGATGTTCATGAATCAAGGGACCGAGGAAGTCTACCGTTTCAAGGATCGAATCTTATACGGGAAGCCTGCTTTGATCCGTTATTTCATGCAGACACTTGGGTTAAGTAAATCAGATCTAGTGATTTTGGATCGTGAAACAGGGATTGGTCAGGTGGTCTTTGAAGAAGCGCAAGCGGCGCATCTTGCTGTTGTCGTTCACGCTGAGCACTATAGTGAAAATGCGACCAATGATGATTATATCCTTTGGAACAACTATTATGACTACCAGTTTACCAATGCAGATAAGGTCGATCTTTTTATCGTTTCAACGGATCGTCAAAAGGAAGTTTTAGAGCAACAGTTTGCTCACTATACCACACATGCTCCTAAGATTGTGACCATTCCAGTTGGAAGTGTTGACCAATTAACAAAACCACAAAAGAGTCGTAAACCATTTTCTCTTATTACAGCTTCGCGTCTAGCCAAGGAAAAACACATTGATTGGCTTGTCAAGGCTGTGATTGAGGCTCATAGGGAATTGCCAGAATTAACCTTTGATATCTACGGTAGTGGTGGTGAAGAAGGACGTCTTCATGAGATTATCGCTGCAGGTCAGGCAGAAGAGTATATTAAACTCAAGGGCCATGCAGAACTTTCCCAAATCTATTCACAGTATGAAGTTTATCTAACTGCTTCTACCAGTGAAGGATTTGGTTTGACTCTCATGGAAGCAATTGGTTCAGGCTTGCCATTGATTGGTTTTGATGTTCCTTATGGAAATCAAACCTTCATCGAAGATGGTGAAAATGGTTACTTGATTCCAAGCTCATCTGATCATGTCGAAGATGAAATCAAGAAAGCTTATGCGGAAAAAATCTGCCAACTGTATTTGGAAAATCGTTTGGAAAGTATGAGAGAAAAATCCTACCAGATTGCTGAGAAATTCTTGACTCAAGAGATTTTGAACAAATGGGAAAAAACAATCAAGGAGGTAGTGGATGATTCAGTTATTTGATGTATATAATCAAGAAAGTCAAGATTTGCATTATAGTCTGACTGCGGCAGGACTGTCTGATTTGACTGTGGTTATTGAACCAGATGGATTTTTACCAGATGGAGTTGTCTCACCCTTCACCTATTATTTGGGTTATGACAGTGGTAAACCCTTGTACTTTAACCAAGTTCCCGTCCCAGATTTTTGGGAGATTGCTGGGAATAATCAATTTGGAACCATCAATGACCTTAATCAAGAACGAGCAGTGATTCATTTTGCAGATGGCTTACAGGCTCGTTTGGTGAAAAAAGTCGAATGGAAGACACCAGCAGGCCGCATCTTTCAAGTAGATCACTACAATCGTTTTGGAGCTTGCTTTGCTAAGACCACCTTTGATGGATCTGGTCAAGCTATCATGACTTCTTATCGGGACGTAGATCAAAAAGAAGTTATTTTGGAAAACCATGTCACAGGTGATATTCTGCTGACCTTGGAAGGTCAAGGATTGCGTCATTTTTCTGGTCAAGTAGCCTTTATCATAGACTTCTTACAAGGTTTGAAAGTGAATCTTAACCACATTCTCTTTAATACCCTATCTACCTCGTTTTTGACTTCCTTCCATTTCCCAGACAAATCAGGTCAGGATATCCTAGTTTGGCAAGAACCATTGCATAATGATATACCAGGAAATATGCAACTGATCTTGGAGAATGATCAGCTTCGAACTAAGACCATTATCATTCCAGATTATGCGACTTATGAACGTGCTTTGCAATTGACGGATGAAAAATTCCATCATAAGTTTAGTCATCTAGGCTATCATTATCACTTTAAGCGCGATAATTTTGTTCGTCCTGATGCCTTGATAGTGACCAATTCGGACCAACTAGAGCAAATCGAAAAACTGGTGGAAAGTTTGCCAAAGGTTACTTTCCGAATCGCAGCAGTGACAGAGATGTCATCTAAGTTGTTGGATATGCTCCGCTATCCCAATGTCGTGCTTTATCAAAATGCCAGTCCCCAAAAGATTCAGGAGCTTTATCAGTTATCAGATATCTACTTGGACATCAACTATGGTAACGAACTACTTCAAGCTGTTCGTCAGGCTTTTGAACACAATCAACTGGTCCTAGCTTTTGAGGAAACAGCCCATAATCGCCGCTATACAGCTCCAAATCATATTTTCGCTAAGGAAGCAGTTGACGAGATGATTCAAACTATTGAGTTAGCCCTTTCTCATGTCAAAGAGATGGGTCGAGCTCTTGGAGACCAAGGGTACCATGCCAATTATGTGGATCCAATTATGTATCAGGAGCGGATGGAAACCATTTTAGGAGAAAGCCATGACTAAAAAAGATCTATTCTATCAGGATGTTGAAGGTCGCATGGAAGAGATGAAACAACAACCCATCAAAAAAGAAAAATCTACACGTGGTGAAAAAATTAGTAAGACATTTTCTTTTTTGATTGGACTCATCATTTTGATTGGTTTACTGTTTACTTTAATAGGACTTTTGAGGTAATAAAATGATTGAATTATTGATGATTTTAACCATTATTTTAGCTCTTTCCTTAATCATTCTTGTGACCATTCAACCCAGACAAACTCAAATTTTTTCTATGGATGCAACTAGTAATATCGGAAAGCCCAGCTATTGGCAAAGCAATACGCTTGTTAAAGTCTTAACCTTACTTGTTAGCTTATCCCTATTTGTGTTGTTGCTCCTCTTTATGGTTTTAACTTTTAACTAATCTTTATCTGTATTGCTAGAACGTTTGATTTTAACAGTGAAGATTTAAAGAAATTTAAGTTTGAGGAGAAAATTTTAAGAAAACTTTTAGGAATCTAGTTTATACTGTAAGCATAAGTTAAGAAGAACTTAACTTTAACTCCTAAAAATTTTTCATAATAATCTCCCTATAAAATAAAGTCGCCCAATCAGGCGGCTTGTTTTTGTACTAATACTCAATGAAAATCAAAGAGCAAACTAGGAAGCTAGCCGCAGGCTGTACTTGAGTACGGCAAGGGGACGATGACGTGGTTTGAATTTGATTTTCGAAGAGTATAAGATTAAGATTTTTCATGGTATAATATCTTTATGAGATTAGATAAATATTTGGTTGCCTGCGCCGTAGGAAGTCGGACAGAGGTCAAAAACTTTCTAAAGGCTGGGCGCGTGACGGTCAATGGCAAAAAGGAAAAATCTGCCAAGCTGCAAGTCAATGAAGACACAGACGAGATTTGTTTTGATGGGCAAAAGTTAGACTACGAGGAGTTTGTTTACTATATGATGAACAAGCCCCAGGGTGTTATTTCAGCAACTGAAGATCCTAAACACAAGACTGTTTTGGATTTGTTGGATGATTTAGCTCGTTCAAAGGAAGTTTTCCCAGTGGGGCGTTTGGACATTGATACGCATGGACTCTTACTCTTGACCAATGATGGCAAGTTAGCTCATGCTCTTCTTTCTCCTAAACGTCATGTGGATAAGACTTATCTGGCACAGATCAAGGGAATCATGACCCAAGAGGATGTAGAGAAATTTGCTCAGGGGATTCCGCTGAAAGACTTTACCTGCCAACCTGCTAGACTGGAGCTTGTAACCATAGATACAGAAAAGAATCAAAGCCAAATCCGTGTGACCATTGCAGAAGGGAAGTTTCATCAGGTCAAGCGTATGGTGGCATACTGCGGTAAGGAAGTCGTGGACTTGCAACGTCTGACCATGGGAACTTTGACCTTGGATGAAAATCTGAAGCGTGGGGAATGGCGTCGCTTGACCAAAGAGGAATTAGAAGGTTTGCTCGAAAGTGTTGGGTAAACTGTGTAATCTTTGAAAAAGGTGAGGAAAATATCCTTACCTTTTTCAGTTTTTGGTTGCTTCCTTTGTGAAAAGAGTTATAATAGACTGTAGAATAAAAGGAGGATTTTATGAACGCGATTCAAGAATCATTTACAGATAAATTATTTGCTAATTATGAAGCAAATGTCAAATACCAAGCTATCGAAAATGCTGCCAGCCACAATGGAATTTTTTCAGCCCTTGAGCGTCGTCAAAGCCATGTAGATAACACACCTGTTTTCTCACTTGATTTGACAAAGGACAAGGTCACTAACCAGAAGGCTTCTGGTCGTTGCTGGATGTTTGCGGCCCTCAACACTTTCCGCCACAAACTCATCTCTCAATACAAACTTGAAAACTTTGAATTGTCACAAGCTCACACCTTCTTCTGGGACAAGTATGAAAAATCTAACTGGTTCTTGGAGCAAGTCATTGCGACTGCAGACCAAGAATTGACAAGCCGCAAGGTTAGCTTCCTACTCCAAACTCCACAACAAGATGGTGGGCAATGGGATATGGTTGTAGCTCTCTTTGAGAAATATGGTGTCGTTCCTAAGTCTGTTTATCCAGAGTCTGTTTCATCTAGCAGTAGCCGTGAGCTCAATGCAATCCTTAACAAATTGCTTCGTCAAGACGCTCAAATCTTGCGTGACCTCTTGGCTTCAGGTGCTGACCAAGCGACTGTTCAAGCTAAGAAAGAAGACCTCTTGCAAGAAATCTTTAACTTCCTTGCTATGTCACTAGGACTTCCACCACGTCAATTTGACTTTGCTTATCGCGACAAGGACAACAACTACCAAAGTGAAAAAGGCATTACGCCACAAGAGTTTTACAAGAAATATGTCGACCTTCCATTAGAAGACTACGTTTCTGTGATCAATGCTCCAACTGCTGATAAACCTTATGGGAAATCTTACACAGTTGAGATGTTGGGAAATGTCGTTGGTAGCCGTGAGGTTCGTTACATCAACGTACCGATGGAACGTTTGAAAGAATTGGCGATTGCCCAAATGCAAACAGGAGAAACTGTTTGGTTTGGTTCAGATGTCGGCCAGCTCAGCAACCGTAAAGCCGGAATCCTTGCGACAGATGTTTATGATTTTGAATCAAGCATGGATATTCAACTCACTCAGGACAAAGCAGGTCGTTTGGACTACAGCGAAAGCTTGATGACCCACGCCATGGTCTTGACAGGTGTTGATTTGGATGAAAATGGCAAAACAATCAAGTGGAAAGTTGAAAACTCATGGGGAGACAAGGTCGGTACAGATGGTTACTTTGTTGCTTCAGATGCTTGGATGGACGAGTACACTTACCAAATTGTTGTTCGTAAGGAATTACTAACAGCAGAAGAACAAGCTGCCTATGAAGCAGAACCAATCGTCCTTGCACCATGGGATCCAATGGGTGCCTTGGCTGAATAAATGAGATATAAAAAGAACGGTTCTATAATTTTTAGGGTTGATGGAAATTTTCCACCAACCCTATTTTAGTGTATACAAAAAGGCCAACATCCATTATATTAAAAGCGCTGAAACCTAAAACAAAAGGATGATGACCATATGAACAATATACTAGAAGCTACACTACAAATCAAAGATAAAAACATTATTTGGGATAATAAAGTTCAAGAGAAGATATTTAAAAAGAGAAAATCTTTATTTTATGCAGCTACTTATACGCATAAACCAGAATTTTGTACCGTTTGTGGGTGTGTTAGCCGAAATAATAATATCGTTAAAAACGGTACGAAAACATCTCGTATCACTCTCTGTTCTGTTTCAGGCCTAGCGGCCTACTTAAATCTACGCAAGCAGAGATTTCTCTGTAGAGAATGCGGCTCTTCATTTACCGCAGACACTAGTCGAATCGTAGAAAAACACTGTCATATCTCTAAACGCTTAAAAAACGAAATTAAATCAAAAATAAGTGAAACAGTATCTGAAACCTATATCGCAAAAGAAACAAATGTTTCAGTTCATACGGTAAGACGTATCATAGATGATACAACACGTTTACTAAAGATTAAACCATTACACGATTTACCTGAGCATTTGTGTTTTGATGAATTTAAATCCGTCAAATCTTCCGATAGTAATATGAGCTTCATTATTTGTGATAGCACTACACACAAGCTGGTCGATGTTGTACGAGATAGAAAATCTTACAGCTTGAAAAAGTATTTTCATCGTTTTGAGCCTAAGACTAGATTAAAGGTAAAAACTATCTCCATCGACATGTACTTACCGTACATTCAATTAATAAAAGAAATGTTTCCTAACGCTAAAATTATCATTGATCCTTTTCATATCGTACAAGCCTTAAATAGAGAATTAAATCGAACTCGGGTACGTGTCATGAATAAGCATCGCTATAAAGACTCTAAATTATATCGAAAGTTAAAACATTATTGGAAGTTAATTTTAAAGAACTCTAATGAACTTCAGAACTATAAATATAATCGTTATAAGCTTTTTGAAAGCTTCATAACAAGTAAAGGAATCGTAGATTATATCTTAGAAAAAAATCCATCTCTTAAAAATGATTATGAGGTTGTACATTCACTTCGTGAATGTATACAGGATAGAGATTATATAGAATTCAAGGAAACGATTGAAGCAGCTACGCAATTAGACCTATCTCCTGGTTTAAAAAGAGTATTAAAGACTCTTATGACTTACTTGCCATATATTCAAAATACTTGTGAGTATCCAACTAGAACAAATGGCCCTATTGAAGGAATAAACAATAAAATAAAAGTGCTTAAAAGAAATGCCTACGGCTTTAGAAACTATTACCATTTTAGAAATAGGATTATTTTAATAACAAAAATGTTTGGCTCAAAACAAAAAGGAATTAAGCAACAATTAGTTGCTTAATCCCTTCCTAAATTTCTTCATCAACACTATTTGACAAACATACTAAGATTAGTAGTGAGAAAATCTCCGACGGGAGAGAGTACTCACTACTTTTTCTTTATGTTAAAGTAGAGGTGTCTTGTAAAGTCGTAGGGCTCTTTGGCGCTAGACGTCGCTTGACAAACTGGCAAGACACCTGTTTTAGGTGGAATTTGATCAAAGTATGTGGGACGATAGACGTCGCGTATTGAAAATAAAATCACTAAAACACGGAATTATTCAAGACAAAAGAGGTAATATCATGCGTACAGTATTTGGGATTGATGTGAGTAAGGCAAGTTCTGAGGTGGCAATTTTAGTC
>NZ_JASHAQ010000022.1:0-36304 GCF_047465035.1 Streptococcus infantis | reverse complement strand
TGTTTTTTTCATTGTTCAGTACTACAACCTTAGTTGTAGTGCCCTGCACATTGGTTCGTCTTGTTCAGTTTTCAAAGGTCTTTGTCACTCGCTTCTCTCAAGTGACAACTATATTAGTATATCACAGCCGCTTTCGCTTGTCAACACTTTTTTGAAACTTTTTTTATTTTTTTTCGTCCAGTGTTTCATCTGTAACATACCATAGTCCGTACGGGATTCGAACCCGTGTTACCGCCGTGAAAAGGCGGTGTCTTAACCCCTTGACCAACGGACCAGAGTTGTTATTTTCAACTCTTACTATTATACCGACTTTTCTTACTTTGTCAACACCTTTTTTTAACTTTTTTTCATTTCTCCTGAATTACTTCCTTCAGCTCTCTGAGAAGGGCTTTGCGGCCTTTAAAACGTTCGTCTGCCCAGAGGCGTTCATAGGTTTCTTGCTTATCTTGTGGTAATTTTCTTCTATATGTATCCAATAATTCATGAAGGGCGTAGTAATCATCCAACCACAATCCTCCTTCTGGTAGGCGATGGCTAATCTCCCCTACTTCTTCATAGGCCATCCGGTCTAGGCGACGCTTTTGACTCTCTTGTTTTCTGACGCTATCAAGGATTCGATTGCGAAATTTTGTTTTGAAGTAGACGTAGAGTTTCTTTTCCTCTTCCACTAATTCTGGATGGTGTTCTAGAAGTTCATGGAGACAAATCATGCCTTCTTGGCCCCAATCCTCTTTCTCCCACAGGTGAAGATAGTAATCTTTTCGGCATCTATGAACAATTCCTTTTACCTTCTCATAATACTTTTCAAGCATTTGCTTTCCCCCTTTCTCTGCTTGTAGTATAGCAGAGAAAGGGGGAAAGAAGGGCTTTGGTTTCTGTCTTGTGCTGTTTTCATGTCTGTAATGTTATGGATTATCAGTTTGTAATTCACATAAAGCTTGCTAGTTTTTCATAGTCTAATTTTCAGACAAAGCAAAAAGCCCACTGTTGTAGGCTTTCTGTAAGATATTTCTTAAAATTAAAGCATTTTGTTGTATCGCTTTTTTAAGTATTCAGCAAGTAGCTTTATTACTTCTTAATGCTTGATAATAGGGTGATGGGGAGTTTTCGCTTTTCGTTTGAACGTTTTGAAGTTTCTCCCTTACTCCATAAATCACTGAACATGATAAACGAGTTCAGCAGGCAAGAAACTAGCACTATTTAAAAGTGCTTTTTTGTTTCTATTTAATAGGAAGCTATTACACATCTTTTAATATTTGTTTTATTAGTTTGCATGAAGCATTCTAAATACTCTTCATCTTCTAATCTAAAATCTAACAATAGCATAAATTTAATTTCGTATCTGTTCTGTTATATTGGAACTCTATATGTACCTGTTCTTTAATCTTCAAAGTTTAGCTTAGATTCTTTTTTGATTGTAAGTTTAATATTTTAAAACTGTGTTTTTCCTTCTTCTTTAATAATTAATCAAATATAGTAAAAACTTATCCTAGCGCTAACATAAAGTTGTTATTATAAATCTCTTTTTATTTCAAAATCATAGTAACAATCAGATTTAAGCAAAAACACTTAGAACAATCTAAGTGTTTTCATTTTAGATAGACTTGTCAACAAGAGTTTTACTGATTTGATTTTTTGGTTTAGTGTCTATCTCTTTATATACTTCTAAAAAATTTTTCCCAACATTACTTTGTGAAAGATTCTGATATATTTTTTTATCTAGAAATCCATGTTTTTCTTTTGAAAAATTTGCTACATACATTATATATCACCCTTTCTAATTTTATAATCAATATTATTTTCAATATTAAAGTAGTGTTTTCTTTCAATCCAGATAGGACCTTCCCCTTTAGAAATAGCTAAAACATCCACTGGTCCTCCAACTGTTTCAAGTGTATTCACAATCTTTCTCTTAAAAGAAGTCAACTCAATGAATGTTTTTGCAGTAGAAGCCATCTCATCAATTGGTTGCATCCCAATCAAGTCAAAAATTGGATTTATATAGTATTGTTGTTGGACACTAGCGATAGTTTGAAACAATTCTTCCTGTGTATTTGATATATTATTACGTTCCAAAATTTCATTAAATTGTTGTCCTATAAATGCGTTTAACCTGGGATCTATACCATTCATTATAGTATCTACCATTTCGGATTGAGCAAAGGGAATAATATGACAAGCAACATTTTGGCTAATTTCTTTCTCGGTAATTACACGCCAGACAAGGCGTTTAGCAAATACACCACTTAACTCTATTTGTCTAAGGGATGGAAAAATTTCTTCAACACCATACCCAGCAATTACCAACCCTGTTACAGAATTTCTATCAAAACCAACTAACATTGCTTTGTATATTGTTTTAGATAAAAAGTTTAGTTGCTCATCGGAGTATTCATTATTGTTAAAGTACTCATCTAGTTGTTCCCGTATTAAATCAAGTTCGCCATCTAAATATTCAAATTCAGTTTCAGATATTGATTTGGAGATATCATTTGAATATTCTTCTATAACTTCCCATAAAATATTTTTAAAAATTTCTAGAGTTATTACATCTCCCTGATCTGATCTATGATCAGCTATTTCTTGGGTGCTCTCGTGTATTATTTTTAAATAACTTCTAGTCTGTCTAATTATATAATTAACCAAGGCATCATTACTTTGTATTGGCATAAATTGCAATAAAAAATCAACAAAATTATTAATGTACATTGCTGTGTCAGCTAGTACTTCGTTGCCAATTGACTTTTTATACTCACTTATGATTACTTCCCACGGTACACCCATAAAGGAGGCATCTCCATAAATCATAATTCCAACCGAATGCACTCTAGATAAAGTAAATAATTTCCGAGCACTATTAAACACTTTGGAGTTAATCCCGTCAGATAAAGTCACCGCGCTATCTGCAGCTAAAACAACTCCATTCTTATTTAGTATTCCAATTTCTGCAGTCAAAATTGAGCCTCCAATTATTTTACATAACTTAACAGTTAAAAATCATTAAATATTTTTCAATTTATACAACAATTCCCTTTAACTAATTATAATACAATTCATACTAAAAGTACATTCTTTTAACTATGCGAACACATCTCCAATTTCTAACAATATATCATAGCTTCACTTTAATCTAGAAAAATTATTTTCAGTTTAACCTCCTCATTATTTCAATGACTTTTGAATGCATATGTTTAATTTCAAAAAACTAGCCTTCACCTTATAAATCAACAAGTTTTTACCCCCTTTTTGTCTGGAGGTCTCCGACTTGGAAAAAGTTCCCTTCACCGGTACCCTACTGGGCAGAAAGATTTTTTAAAAGGTGGGGGGAGTCAATATCCTTTCAATTCCACAAATCTTTTAGCGATTACCTTTCTACGGCTATTTATATAACGAGTAGTTTTATTTAGTTTCTCTGCCACGTCTTCCCAAGTCGCACCAGCTTCTAAATATCTCATTTTAAAAATTACTAGATCACTTTCAATTAAGTTTTCCATCAAGGTATCTACAACTAGTTTGAAACTTTCTAAATATCTTAGTGTTTGGTCTTCTTCAATTCTAATGATTGTTGCCTCAGTAGGACTATATACTGTCTTGCATTTCCCACCAGTATAATCTTCATCGCTATGTTTCTTATTATGTATTAGTTCCTGTCTTCTCAAATAAATTTTATTAGCAAGCGTTCTATATCGTCCTAACTCAATATCTATCCCGTCCAGGTCTCTGTTACTCAGCTCGTACATCGGTAAGCACCTCCACTTAAATTTAAAAATTTTTTTATCTTTCAATTTGTCAAATTGTAAATTCTGTCAAACTGACAAAAAGCGCTAAAAGCCTTCCAACACTCCACTTACCAGGTATCGTTGTTTTAAGTTTGACAACTCTTCAATATGACAAGTTCAAGGGAAATTTCTTTAATTTATCCCCTCAGTTTCTCATATCTTACATTCTGTGAAACTCACTCCATTCTGTAAACCTCTGATATACCTTGCTTTCAAGCTATTACTTCTTTTCAGTTTATGCTTACTTTGTTATGTGAAACTTAGTAAAGCATAAAAGTAGGACTAGCGATATTTCTTTTGTTTGAGCCATATATCACTAGCCTTACTTAATTTGTTCCCTATTTTTCTAGATACACTTTGATGTCCCGATATTCCTTAGAAAAATTCATCCATCCGCTAGAATCAGGGGTTAAGAATGGTAGAACAGTAAGCGGACTTACTTCTGTTCGATACGGCGATAGAGAATGTCTCTGACTTATTTCTCTGACTACACCTGTATGGATTTCTTCTACATCCTTCTTCAGTTCTTGAATTTCATCATATGCGTCCAGAATTCGTCTAAGTTTGTTTCGGTATTGTTTATAGATCTTCTTAGTTTCCATCCGTTGCTTAGTCTCTTTAAAAATGTATTCAAAGATGACTGCATTAGCTTCTGAAAAATCACTATCAAATTTTTCCTGAAGGCCATCAATAGCTTTTTCCATCTTTTCCAGCTGCTCTAAAGATTCTAAGTTATTTGACAAAAAAGAATCTATGTTCTCAAATGAAACTGCTTGATTGCCTAACAGGCTTTTCCTTTTTTCGCTTAACTGTTCTCGTGCTGAATTAATCTTACTTTTTTTATTATCTATATCATCCAGTGTTTCAAATACTTGATTAATATCCATTTCTTTCTCCTAGTTCCATTGAATAAAGTAACCACAATCTTCTTCAACTTTTTTTACATCAAATCGGGTATGTAAAATCAACCGTTTCCCAAAATAGTCATTCGCATTCACCCAACTAAGTGTATCTTTCTTGCGATCAAACAGAGTAACAAAGTTTTCTAGATCTCCGATAAAGCCTTTTTTGTCGCCTTTGTTCCCTAATGTCGTATCATCTACAATTAAAAAGTTATCTACAAAGAATGTTTCACTTGTCCCTGTCTCTTTATCAACTTTAAGAAGATAATTTCCTGAAGTGTCTTTCATTTTTTCTAAGACACTAAATAGTGATTGACTAATAACAATAGATACATTGCGCTCTGGATTGATTAAAGAAACAATAGATTTCAAGTCGTCCAGACTTGTAGCGGTCTGTACTTTCGCAGTTTGGAGAATTTTCCCAATCTCTCTATTTCGTGTTCTACGTTTTAATTTAATAATCTTCTTACCAAGAAAATCCGTTAAATTATATTGGCCATCATCTAATTGTTCCTGTGAAAAATCAAGTTTTCCACTGAATAATTTAACTAAGTAATCAACGCTGATAGTTTTCTTTTTATCTGCTTCTGTTCTCTCAACCGAATTTTCGCTAACTTCTTGTAATGAATCAGATTCAAAGTCAGTTACTTCATACTTCCCACCACGGGTACGAGTCTCAATAACATTTACTAGATCAACCAGCTCTTTACGTTGATGTTCATCTCCATAACTATCAAGGATTGGTTTTTCAATGAGTACATGATTATTTTCTACGTTCATCCCTCTAGTGTTATAACCTGTACTTCGGATATAAGCTTCTAAATTTTCTTTTTGTTTAGCTAAGTTAGTTGTCATTTTTTGCTCCTTCATCTTTTAATATCTGATTTTTGTTTATAATTTTTTCTAAAATTCTTTGCTCTTAGTTTTTCTTTTATAACTCTCCGAGCCTTTAGAATCATTTTTTCTAGATTTTTATTTGTCTTGTTTGTTAGCATATTTTTCTAGTATTTCTTGTTTCCGTTGTTCTAAGCTATTATCTTCTTTTTTACATTGAGAAAAGATTTTCTGTCTTTTATCTGGATCCATAGAAAACTTATTGGCTACTACATACCCTAAAGAAGTATCTCCTGACATCTCCCTCACCCCCTTTCTATGCAAACAAAAAGGGACATACCACTAGCATTATATGCTTACGGTATGTCCCTGAGTTGTTCTCAATAGACTTATTTTTTAGTTTCTTTTTTGACTAGATGAGTAAATTTCCCATCTGAATAGAATAAAGTAATTTCTCCAAAACTTGGAACTTTTTCTATCTCTATTATACCACGTTTTTCGTATACAACAAAGCCTTTTTCTGTTGCAAATCGCATTTTATCATCATTCATTGATATTCTCCCCTCACTGTGTTTATAGTGTATCTTTTATCTTTGATCGTAAAAGCCTTGAAAGTGTTCCCTTCTAAACCTTTCAAAATTCTACTTGAGTTTCTAGCATTATAAACAGTCCGCAGTTCACTACTATCTAGGTTCGTGTTGAAAATCGTAGTTTCTCGATTGTTGATAATATCAAACAAAAAATCCTGTTCCCAGTCACTCTTAGGTGTTACCGTCCCATTTTTTGCCCCCAGGTCATCAATGATTAGAAAATCAACATCAACAAGCTTTTTAACTGCCTCATACTCTGTTAAGTTTGCATTTCTTCCATAAGCCCATCCTTCTTTTATCTGCTTGATAATCTCGGTTAAGCTGACAAATAAGACACTCTTAGGCTCGTTCTTCTCTCTGAAGCTCTCATTGATTTCTTTAGCCAAGGCAAGAGATAAATGACTTTTTCCGATTCCTGTGTTACCGCTGATTAAAGTATTTCCTGTCATACCAGCAAGATACTTCTGGGCTTGACCTTTTACAAACTCTAACATCTGACGCTCCTCTGTCGTCTTAACAAAGAAATTATCAAATGTCGCTCCTTTCAACTCGTTAGGAATCGTACTATCACGCATTAAGACATCATAGGTTTTAAAATATTCTTTCCTATCTTCAAACTCCTTTACCAGTTCTTTTTCTTTTTGCTCAATTTCCTCTTGGCCACATTCAGGGCAAAATTCTAGCAAACTTCGTTCCTTGCTTCCTCGTACAGGTATTGAGATTTCCCAATAGTTTACCTGGTGAATCTCACATACTTTTTCAGATATCTTTCTGTTGTTGTATTCTTTAAATTTATCTTGCATTTTTAACTCCTAAAATGGTAGATCTGGAAAGTTATTGTCTAGCTTACTTTTAGAAATTTTAGGTTTTTGATTTAGATAACTATCAAACTTAGAACCGAATAGTGTTTCAGGTCTTAAATATTTAAAGAACTCAGGATTATCTTTCCATTCTTCCGTTTTTACGTCAATCACCTGTTTAAAATCTTCAAGTGTATATCCTTCTTTGAATCGTGCCATTATATGTTTTAGATTCTTCTCGAGATACTTATAATTTTTTCCTACAGAATGATTAAGATAAGCAAGAGGAATTCTAACTAAATACCTTTCTGGCTTGCCTTTTGTAATTTCTTCAATCATTTTTGGTGTTAGCCAATCAGGGAAAGTAAAGTCAGGTTTTCCTGACAATATATATTCTTTCTCTAACTCTTTATCTAACTCTATCTCTATCTCTGTTGGACATGAGTTGGAAATAGTCTTTTTATTTTGGACATTCTCCAATTTCGGTATATCTTGACTATTTTTTCTTTGGTCTCGCTTATATTTCGCCCAGTTTGTTTCACTCTCAACCATGGCTTTTGCTTGCGATAATGTAGCATGTCCATCATCGTCTATCTGAATCAGTCCACATTTTGTAAAATATGCAACCGTCATATTTATATCATCTTCAGAAACATCCAGTTTTAAAGCTAATTCCTGTACCAAACTATCAAAATATCCTTCATAGTACAAAATACAATCATCTTCTAAACTTTCCAACATAAGACGGATATAAATCACTGTCATAGTGTAGCCACCAGGCATATTTTTAAGTCGCTTAATAAAAAGATTATCAAAAAACTTCTTATCAACTTTTAACCAAAAATATATTTTAGTCTTTGCCATCATCTACCCCCAGAAAATTCAAAATATCCGTAACTTTGTAATAGACTTTTCTAGTATCTTCTAGTGGTGGTTGGTAACGTCTTAGTCCTGCACCTTCCCACTTTTGCAAGGTTTTGTATTTTATATCTAACTCGTCCATGGCTTCCTGTGCTGACATTAAACCAGTTAGTCGTGGTTTAGGTCTTTCTCGGACTGCTAGATAGTTTTCTACTACTGTGCTTATTCTATTGGTTAAATCGTGTTCGCTTTCTTTACTCAAACTAAACATATCCTTCCACCCCTTTCAGTGTTAAATTCATTCTATTCCTCATTTTCTAGGCTGGTTTATGAGTTCGGAAGGTTATTTGGTCACTTAATGCCCTAAATAACATATCTTCCTGATCATTTAAAATTATCTCAATAGTTTTACAAGCTTTATGTCTTAAGTTTGTATCCGAAAGTTGATTATCTAATACTCCGAGAATTGCTGATAGATTTTCTATGTTCTCTATACGCTTAACTATAAAAGCCTCTTTTGTTAAGCCTTGCTCATCTAATTTCTCTTTAGTATATAAATGTACTCTATAAGTCATTTGATATCTCCTTGTTTATTAACCCCTGCAAGCTGAATATATCGCCCATAATCAGGGCTTAAATCCTCGCTAGGTGTTTCTATTGTCTGTGTACTTTCTCGCTCGATTTGAGCGCTTTTTTGACGGTCTCGGTGGTTTAGATACATGAGAAAGCCAACCAATATCACGGTAAAAATAAGCGCCTGCGTATTGCTTAAATCTAGTTCATTCATGCTATGCCCTCGCTTGGTAATTCTTGATATAATTCACTTGATAGCTGTGCTCCATCTTCAGAAAGTCGTACACCTCTTCTGGAGTTACTTTATCATCTAAAAAGTCAATGATGAACTGAAAAAGGTTCGGATGTCTATCCTTGATTTTAGTCATTCGGTTGTCAAATTCTGATTGTGTCATTGCATTGCCTCCTCAAATTGCTCTATAAGATGATCTTTATTTACTTTTTGAGTTCCATTTTTAGAGTTAAAAAGAATATCTTTTAAGGTTACAGTAGCCTCTAAATACTCCTTTTCAGCATGTTCTATATACGCCTGTTGCTCTGCTTCATTGTCAAAAAAGTGCTTGGCTTGGCGTTTAAAGAATGCTTGTCGCATAGCATCCATTTCAAAAATACCAGGGGCGAAAAAGACTCCCGTAGTGCTTTTAGAGACCGCTTCGATTTTATGGATGTCATTCAATTCAGGAAGTTCAATCCAAAGTAAACGGGATAAATATTCTTTGATAGTTTTTGTCTGATTTGCCAATAACGAAAGTCTACTAAGCCCATTTTTTTCGCCAATTTCTCGCATTTCTGCGCTAATTCTGTCTATATGTCTAGTTAAATTCTCGTATGTTGTTTCTGTCATGTTTTTTACCTTTGTTTCTATGTTGTGTAATTGCCCTGAGGGCTTTTTAATGGTTGTTTCTTAATACAGGATTTTTTCACCCCTCCAAACGCTGGGCGATTGCCCCAAGTTGGCGAACGCTTGTAGCGGTGTTTTGTGAGTAATTACCCATCTTTCAGCTAAACAAGGCCTTAGAATCACCCTGTCAGCGCTTGATTTCAAAACCTTTTCTAATTGCTTGCCTGCTCTTCGGTTTTCTTAGTTTCGTTTTCAATTTGATCGCCTAATCTTTTCCAGGCTCTATCAAATTCTTCACGTTGGATTTCTTTACTATGTAATCGCCTTGCTAATTCCATACCTCTACGCATGAATCTAGCAAAATGTGTGTTTTATTTCATTCCTAGCTCTCCATCATGTCATAAAGTAGGGCATAGTGTTTATCTGGAATCCTATCCAAGGCTTTCAGTCCGTCATGTTCTGCTTTTTGTCTAGTTTCTGCCTTAACCGTGCTATCAAAGGCGATAGAAAAGGCATTTAACATAGCCTTGTATCGGTCTACACTCTTCAAATAGCGACCACGTTCCCCAAGTTCCTTCAATTTTTCGGTAATATCCTTGAATTTTACTGCTTGATGTTGTTTTCTCATTGTGAACCTTGTCTTTCTATGCTATAATCAAGGTATAGAAAAAATATCTATACTCTGAATTGTGTCGCTTGCTCGCCTCGTCTAAAATTTGAGCAAGTGATTTTTTTATTTTCTTTTTGCATGATTACTACCTAACTTTGGTTTATAAATCAAATCTTTACTTTCGATAAGATCTAGAATCCAACTGATTCCCTGTTCTACTGTCTCAAGAAATGCGCCCAAGTCTTCACTGTCCAAGTTCTCGTAGTTCATACAAAGATATTCAGCTAGTTCTCTGTCTTTCTCAACTAGCTTTTTAAAATCCTTGAAATACTTAGGAATTTCTAACCCCTTGGCATTTGTAACTGTCTTAAATTCATTTTCCATTTTCTATACTCCTATGCTTTAAAAATTAGTTCTTTAATTTCTGAATATCTCATATTCAAGTTGATCATCGCTATTGCCATATCTTCCAAACGTTGATAGTTTGTCAACTCTACACTTGTCAAGCCATCAATGCCGTTCTTACTCTCTCGCTCCTTCATGAGTTGCGTTTTATTCTTCCCTGTCACTCCTTTTAGTAATAAGTTTGTCAGGGTACTATAGGCATGTTTGGGAGCTTTATCCCATGTTTGAATAGCTTCAGTTAAACTTTTACGCTTTGGTTTCTCCAGTTCTCTCTGTAGTTGTCGCTTGGAAAGTTCGTCACGCATTTCAAAGAATGCTTTGACTAAGTTAGTTTTGAAGTTTGCCACTTGCTCACTATTCTTTAAGAATGTAACTAGCAAGGTAGCTTGTTGCTCATTCAAAATATAATCCTTAGAAATCTGACCACTATTCATAGCTTGGATTTTAAATCCAACCTTTCCGAATTGCTCAAACCTAGCTTGATGTTTACGGATTGTTTTAGTAATTGTGTGATGTTGCAAGTTTGTAAATTCTGCAACAATACTACTTAGTGTATATGGCTCTTTCTTTCCGTCTATATATACTAGTTCCATAAGTTTCCTTTCTTCTTGTTGCTCGTGCTTGCCACCTAAAACAGTACCAAGGTAAAGCACTTAGTAGGGAAAGTCGGAGAAAATGCACCCCTACAAACCCTTGATACTGCCATAGGTAGCAAGCAGAATGTTTCTATATCTTATCTAATATGTTCTAACTCCTTTCTAGTAATCCTTGGCAAGCCATTCCATTACGCTAGCATAAATTCTTTTAGGAGCTTTATAATTACCTTTCAGAATTTTAGGAACTGTTTTAGGTGCAACACCAATTTCAAAAGCTAACTCATAATTTTTTAATTGTAGATCGGCTTTTTTTCTTCGTAACGCTTTTGCTTGAGATTGTGTAATAATCATTTTTCTTTCTCCTTTCTAATTTTTATTCTCATTTTAAGAACAATTTTAGTATATACTCTTTTTTGAGAGTGTTAAGTGCTTTTATTCTTTTTTTGAGAATTTTTATAGAAAAAAATTCTTTGCTATGATATAATCAACTTAAAATAATTAAAGTAGGTTATACATTGTGAAAATAAAACTCAAAGAATTAAGAGAAAAAGAAAATTTATCTCTGAATAAACTTAGAAAAATTTTAAAAGAAAAATACGATGTTACCGTTTCTGATAGTCAATTAATGTATTATGAAAACGGAACTCGAAAACCAAGAAACAATAAAGTATGGGAGAGTTTAGCAGATTACTTTGGGGTTAGTGTTGCAACTCTTTTAGGTCATGATGAAATATCTCCTGAAGAAATGACTACTAAATTACAAGATTTTTTTGAAAATCTTGATATGAACGAATTAAATAATATTAAACCTGATTATGATTTACTAAAAAAAGTTCAATCAGCATATGAAAATGTAGAAGAACATATAAACAATCCAAAAAAATACGAGAATTTTGGCAAAGGCTTAGCAGATTTCAATCAAAGCTACATGCTAACTATCGAAAAGTTAATAGTTAATGATATAGAGATGGGAACAAATTTTGCAGATATTTTAATCAACTATATTTCTTTAAATGACTATGATAAAAAAATAGCTTTTGATTTAGTTCAAAAACTATCTGAGAGAGACAACGAAAAAGAGTAACTTTCATGGGATTATTTGATTTTTTTAAACTTCCAGAAATAAAGACAATTCCAGATAATAGCGCTGAGTTTGAACTTTTAACAGTTTTAATGTTAAACGTTAACGCTCACAAAGAATCTATAAATAACACTCTAGATCCTAAGAAATTTACAGATAAACTTCAGTTGATTAACCACACAATGAAAGTAGCATATCCACTTGCGAGAATACTAACTAATAATCGTGATATAAACAATGTAACAATGCTTGAATTTTATTTGACCGAACAGGAAGAAATAAGTAAAGAAGAAGAGTCTTTCATAAAGCGTTATCATACAAACAACCCTACTTTAGAGGGGAAAGATTTCTGAATATCTACCATTCTTTAGACAAGAAACTTTAAAATTAGTTGAAGAACTTTATAAGGCATAAATAAGCCCTATTTTCACCCTTCTTCTAATCTTGGTATTATTTATCGTCTAACTAATCAAAATTGAATACAGGGCATTCTGTGACCGTATAGCATGATTTAAATTCAAAACCTTTTCTAATTGCTTGCCTGCTGATGGAAAGGAATATTATGCAAATAAAACAAATCACAAAAAAAGACGGTTCAATAGTATATCGTGCTAATGTCTATCTTGGTGTTGATAAAGTCACTGGAAAAGATGTAAAGACAAGCATAACAGGGAGAACAAAAAAAGAAGTTAAGCAAAAGACAAAAGAAGCTGAAATTGCTTTTTTACAAAATGGATCTACTAGATTTCAGGCTTCTAATATTACTACCTACAAGGAACTAGCTTCCTTATGGTGGGAAAGTTACAAGCATACAGTGAAACCTAACACACAATTAAACGTTAGAAGACTGTTAGACAATCATATCTTGCCCTTATTTGGCTCTTATAAGTTGGATAAACTAACTACTCCACTTATTCAAAGCATAGTCAATAAACTTGCTGACAAAACCAATAAAGAGGAAGAAGGCGCTTTTCTATACTACGATAGCTTACACGCTTTAAATAAGCGTATTTTACAGTATGGTGTAGTTATGCAAGCTATACGGTTTAATCCTGCTCGTGAGGTAATATTACCTCGCAACACACAAAAAGAAAAGCGAAAAAAAGTAAAGCATTTTGATAACCAGGAATTAAAAAAATTTCTTGATTATCTCGATAGTTTAAACTTGAATAAGTTTCGTTATTACTACGAGAATACACTTTATAAATTCTTACTTGCTACTGGTTGTCGTATCAATGAAGCTTTAGCTCTTTCCTGGTCTGATATTGACCTAGATAATGCAACTGTGAATATCACAAAAACACTAAATCATTTAGGTGAGATTAACAGTCCAAAGTCTGAGGCAAGCTATCGTACAATTGATATTGATGCACAAACTATAGAAGTCTTAAAAGTGTATCAAAAAAGGCAAAGACAAGAAGCATGGAAACTTGGTCGAACTGAAACTATTGTCTTCTCAGATTTTATACATAAATACCCAAACAATAAAACACTAGCAACTCGTTTAAATACACGTTTCAAACATGCTGGTGTACCTAATATTGGATTTCACGGCTTTAGGCACACACACGCTAGTTTATTGCTTAACTCTGGAATCCCCTACAAAGAACTTCAGCACCGTTTAGGTCATTCCACATTGGCTATGACCATGGACACTTACAGTCATCTCTCCAAAGAAAAAGCAAAAACAGCCGTCTCATTTTATGAGAAAGCTGTTAGTTCGTTATGAGTGATGACAAAAATGATGACAAACCCAGAAATCAACGTTTTAAGATAAAGCAAAAAGCCCACTGTTGTAGGCTTTCTGTAAGATATTTCTTAAAATTAAAGCATTTTGTTGTAGAATTCAACGACAAGTGCTTCGTTGATTTCTGGGTTGATTTCGTCGCGTTCTGGCAAGCGAGTCAATGAACCTTCCAATTTTTCAGCGTCGAATGATACGAACGCTGGACGTCCAAGAGTAGCTTCTACTGCTTCAAGGATTGCTGGAACTTTCAATGATTTTTCACGAACTGAGATCACTTGACCTGGAGTCACGCGGTATGATGGGATATCAACGCGTTTTCCGTCAACAAGAATGTGACCATGGTTTACGAATTGACGTGCTTGACGACGTGTAGTTGCAAGGCCAAGACGGTAAACAACGTTATCCAAACGACGTTCCAAAAGGAGCATGAAGTTGAAACCAAGGATTCCTTCTTTAATCTTAGTAGCTTGTACGAACAAGTTACGGAATTGTTTTTCACCTACACCGTAAGTGAAGCGAAGTTTTTGTTTTTCAGCCAATTGCAAACCGTATTCTGACAATTTAGAACGGTTGTTTGGTCCGTGTTGTCCTGGTACGTAGTTACGACGTGCCAATTCTTTACCTGTACCTGTAAGTGAAAGGCCAAGGCGACGAGCTTGTTTCCAAGATGGTCCTGTATAACGTGACATGTGTATGTCCTCCTGATATAAATAATATTTCGGTGGAAATAGTCACTTAGAAAGCCCTGATTCGTGCAGATGCCCTTCGCCTAAACAGCCAAGGTTACTTATCAGAAGACATCTGTTGACGAGCTTCATGCTTTCCTGCTGATATTTCACACAATGGATATTGTACCACGAATGGTTAGATTTGTAAAGGGGGTTTAAGCTTTATTTTCACTGCCAGAGAGATGGAGAACGAGAGTAAAGGTGCTTCCGAGGCCGTACTGGCTGCTGACTGTGATTTCTCCACCCAATTGATGGGCCAATTCACGCGCAATCGCAAGCCCTAAGCCATGACCACCTGTTTTCATGTTACGCGAAGTCTCTACACGATAAAGGCGTTTGAAAATATTCTCTAAATCCTCTGGGGCAATCCCCTGTCCCTCATCGGTCACACTGATTGAAAGCTGGTTATTTCCCAGCTTAGCCACCACTTCCAGCTTGGTTTCTGGAGCTGAGTATTTAAAAGCGTTATTGACCAGATTCACCAAGATACGAGAAAGTTTGGCATAATCTCCTTCAATCCGGGCAGACTCTGGGATTACCTGCAAATGAACATCTCGTTCCTCCTGCTCAATCAAGAACTGAAATTCACTCATGCACTCAATCAAGAGCTGGTCCAGAAAAATACTGTCTTTGCTGGTCGTTTCGACCTGATTTCTAGCTGTGTTTAGGGTCAAAAAATTCAACTCCTCAACCAGTTTATTGAGTCTTTCAGTCTGGCGTCCAATGGTTGCTAGATAATGGTCCTGTTCTCCTTCTTTGATAACCCCATCCAAAATCCCTTCTACCGTCGCTTGGATCGAAGTGATGGGGGTCTTGATATCATGCGATAGCTGGGCAATCATCAAGCCCTTTTCTCGCTCGCTTTCTTCCAAGGAATCAAAGGTCGCCTGCAAATCATGGGACATTTCATTGAAGGCTTGGCCTAATTGCTGAAATTCTACAGGCCCTTGAACCTCCAGATTTGATGGAAAGTCCTTGTCCGCTACCCGCTTGGCATGTTCCTTAAGTTTAGCCAATGATGTAAAGACTGGCGACAGAAGAAAGAGACTAATCCCAGCACCAACAAAACTAGCCACGAAAGTCATACCCACTAGGAAATAAATCTCTCTTTCTTCAATTAGCATTCGCTGGATGGCCCAAAAAACCACGATAATCGTTAGGAGTGTTGAAATGATATACCCCACTAAAATATAACTTTTTAATTTCATTGATTACCTCGTGCTTTCTCAATTTTGTAGCCCAAACCCCAGACAGTTTTTATAGTAGGCGTTTCTGCGCTAGCATGTTTAGCCAACTCCTGTCGAAGAGCATGAATATGAACATTCAAGGTATTAGTATCATCCACATAGGCCTCTTGCCAGACCTTTTCATAGAGGTCTGTCTTAGAAAAAACGCGCTCTGGATTGCTAGCTAGAAGCCATAGAAGTTCGAAGGATTTGACTGTCAAATCAAGCGCCACATCTCCGACTTGGACCTCATGACTACCGTGATTCATCCGTAAATCCCCGAGACTGACGACTTCTGTCTCACCTCCACGATGAAGGCGACGCAAGATATTGTGGACACGCAAAACCAGTTCACGAGGGCTAAAGGGCTTGGCAATAAAGTCATCTGCCCCTAAGCTCAGGCCATAAATCTTGTCCTGCTCGCTAGTCTTAGCCGTGATAAAGAGAAAAGGCTGATCTGGAGATTGATACTGAACCTCACTAATCAAATCATAACCATCCATCCGAGGCATCATGATATCTGTAATAATCAAATCAATTGGTTTTCTCTTGAAGATTTCTAAGGCCTCTACTCCATCATGGGCCACCAAAACCTGATATCCTGCCTGAACCAGATAACGTTGATGAATATCTGTGATTTCTACCTCGTCGTCAACGAGTAAAATTGTCTTTCCCATCTGTCTCTCCTTTGAAAAAAACAGTGCTATACCACAATAGTATAACACTATTTTAATCTCTTTACGAACATTCTAAACGATATCTAGATTTTTCATATCCTAGATAGAAAGTCTGTAGCTAGACTAGTCATTTTCTTCTTTTTTAGCTTTCAAACCGAGTCCACCTAGCAGGCCGGCCAAAGCTAATCCAAAGAATCCAAGAGTAGCCATTGATGTTTGGGATTCACCAGTATATGGAAGCATGTCTTTTTGGTCTTTCATTTGATTAGCCATCATTGAACTTGATACCTTGTTATTAGATGCCATTTTGCTTGAGGCTGCTGAAGCTTGATCTTGTTTCATGCTTGGCGTTGCCATAGGCTGGCTAGCATTCATGGTTTTGTCCTGCTCTTTTTTAGGCATCATCTTATCCTGGCTAGCAGCTGGCATTTGAGATTTCATCGGATTGAGAGACTTATACCCATTCAAATTAACAGTCAAATCCTTAGTCGCTACAAGGTTGCTCAAGTCTGCCTTGCCGTCCTTCGCACCATAAACCTTGATAGTTGCCTTGTAGCTGTGAGTTCCATTTTGTTTCAAGAGATCAAGTAAGTCTTTATCAGATTTACCTTGAGTTCCTGCCAAATCTACTTCATAGAAGTAAAGACCTTTGCCCAATTTCTCTACTGGTGGGAGAGCTGGATTTTTAGCCGAACCATTGTCTGACCATGGAGCCTTGTCTGAGGCTTTCAAGATAAGGCGTGTCAACATACCGTCACCGGCGAAGAATTCATATGGAATGACTTGGTTAACACCGGCTGTGAATGGACCTGGGAAATTAGCTTTGTCCAAGTATGTAGCTGGAACATCTACTGTGTCTTTGGTATTGTCAGCCACGCCCTTTTGCACTTCAGCTGGAGTAGTCAAGCCATTCAAGTTCACTGTCAATTCTTTAGTTGCTACGAGGTTGCTCAAATCAGCTTTGCCATCTTTGGCACCGTACACCTTGATGGTTGCCTTGTAGCTTTTCGTACCATTTTGTTTCAAAAGGTCAAGCAGCTCTTTATCTGATTTACCTTGAGTACCTGCCAAGTCCACTTCGTAGAAGTAAAGACCTTTGCCCAATTTCTCTACTGGTGGGAGAGCTGGATTTTTAGCTGAACCGTTGTCTGACCATGGGGCCTTGTCTGAGGCTTTCAAGATAAGGCGAGTCAACATACCGTCACCAGCGAAGAATTCATATGGGATAACTTGGTTAACACCGGCTGTGAATGGACCTGGGAAGTTGGCTTTATCCAAGTAAGTAGCTGGAACATCTACTGTGTCTTTAGTATTGTCAGCCACGCCTTTTTGTACTTCAGCTGGAGTGGTCAAGCCGTTCAAGTTGACATCCAAATCCTTAGTCGCTACTAGGTTGCTCAAATCTGCTTTGCCATCTTTTGCACCATACACTTTAATAGTAGCTTTATAGCTTTGCGTACCGTTTTGTTTCAAGAGGTCTAGAAGCTCTTTGTCTGATTTGCCTTGAGTACCTGCCAAGTCTACTTCATAGAAGTAAAGGCCTTTGCCCAATTTCTCTACTGGTGGAAGGGCCGGATTTTTGGCTGAGCCATTGTCTGACCATGGGGCCTTGTCAGAAGCTTTCAAGATAAGGCGAGTCAACATACCGTCACCAGCGAAGAATTCGTATGGAATGACTTGGTTGACTCCGGCTGTGAATGGGCCAGGGAAGTTTGCCTTGTCCAAGTAAGTAGCTGGGACATCTACTGTGTCTTTGGTGTTATCAGCCACACCTTTTTGCACTTCAGCAGGAGTGGTCAAGCCGTTCAAGTTGACATCCAAATCCTTAGTCGCTACGAGGTTGCTCAAATCTGCTTTGCCATCTTTCGCACCATACACTTTAATAGTAGCTTTATAGCTTTGAGTGCCGTTTTGTTTTAACAAGTCAAGAAGGTCTTTATCCGATTTTCCTTGAGTACCTGCCAAATCCACTTCATAGAAGTAGAGGCCTTTGCCCAATTTTTCTACTGGTGGGAGAGCGGGATTTTTAGCTGAACCGTTGTCTGACCATGGGGCCTTGTCTGAGGCTTTCAAGATAAGGCGTGTTAACATACCATCACCAGCGAAGAATTCATATGGAATGACTTGGTTGACTCCGGCTGTGAATGGGCCAGGGAAGTTAGCCTTGTCCAAGTATGTAGCTGGGACATCTACTGTGTCTTTAGTGTTGTCGGCTACACCTTTTTGCACTTCGGCTGGAGTGGTTACTGGTTGATCTTCACTTGCTTCACGGTCTTGTCCAGTAACTGCAGGCGCAGGATTTGTCGCAGGTTTAACCACATCTTCTGTTTCTTTCTTAGATTCAGGTTTTGCTTGCACTTCTTCTTTTGGCGCTACCACTTGGTCTTTAGCAGCTACATCCGCTTTTTCTGGAGAGCTTGTAGTATCCAAGCTTGCTTTAGATGTTGAGTCTGCCTGTTCTAAAGGAAGAGTAGTATCCACTGCTTCTTTTAGTAGCTCTACTGGTAAATCGCTCTTTGCACTCACCGAATCTGCATCTGGCACGACTTGAGCAGGGGTCGGATTGACCACATCGGCACGTGCCGAACTTGGTTGACTGACGAGAACAAAGAAGCCACTGGCCACAACAACTGAGGCAACACCGACACTGAGACGACGAATAGACCAACGAGTATATCTTTGATTTGGATTGAATTTCATAGGATTCTCCTTAGAGTTTTTCTTTATTTGATGACTCTAGTATAATCTCCTAAAATTAAAAAGGATTAAGAAAAAGTTAAAATTTTTCTTAAATCCCTCTTATAAAATACTTATATTGACTCAATAGTCGTTGAAAAAAGAATAGTCACTCCTCTTCTACTCACTGAGGCTTGCTAGGGTATCCAAATATTGGTTATTGATCACTGCCATGATATAGGAGTCAGCTTTCAATAGATCATTCGGTCCAAATTGAACATCCAAGGGAGCATTTTCGTAGTCACGAAAACCGAGGATATTGAGATTGTACCGTCCTCTAAGATTTAATTGGCTAAGGCTCTTTCCTACCCAAGATGCAGGAATTTTCATCTCGACAATGGAGACGTTCTTGTCTAACTGAAAGACATCTACACTATTATTAAAGAGAATTGTCTGTGCCAACGAACGACCCATTTCAAACTCTGGTGAAATGACTGAATCTGCACCGATTTTTTCAAGGACTTTTTTTGCTGTATGGCTTTTAACCTTAGCAATAACAGTCGGTACACCCAGACTCTTGCAATGCATGACTGCAAGAACACTAGACTCTAGATTTTCACCAGTTGCGACGACTACGGTATCGCAGGTATCAATTCCAGCTGATAGCAAGAGCTCTTCATCGGTGATATCTCCAACAACACCACGCACCAAGACTGGTTCAAATTGATTGATTCGTTCCTCATGGTTATCAATAGCGATAATATTTATATCATGCTTGGCGAGAGCAGCCAGAACACTACTCCCAAAAATACCCAAGCCTAAAATTCCGATTGTCCGATCTGACATAGTTTATCCTTTCTTATCCTATGGTAATATCCGCTTTCATATAGTGGATCATATCTTTCTTATCTGGTCGATACTCAGCCAAACTAACTAATAGCGTCAGAGGTCCGATTCGCCCAATAAACATCAGTAGCATAATGACACTAAGCGCTAGCTTACCTAACTCTGGTGTCAAATTAGCAGTTACTCCAACCGTGGCAAGCGCTGAAATAGTTTCAAACATAATGTAGATAAAGCGCTGATTTCCTTCTGCTGTTATTCCTAGTAAAATCAAGCCAACCAGAAAAGTCAATAAGAAAACAATAAACACACTGAATGATTTTTGGACTGTCCGAGGTTCAATCGTTCTCCGAGCTATATTTGCATGAGGTAACCCTAAAAGTTCACTGCGTGCGAATACCAACAAGACAAAGAAGGTTGTGATTTTTAGTCCCCCTGCTGTACCGCCAGGTGCCCCACCCAGAAACATCTGCAAAATATAGATCATCAAGGTAACAGGCCTAGTCTGAGTAAAATCAATAGAAGCAAATCCTGCCGTCCGCATGCTGACAGTTTGGAAGAAACTAACCAGCAATTTATCTGGGAAGCTGAGATTGCCAATCGTTCCCGAATTGTTCCACTCTATCAAGAGGGTTGAAACTGTTCCAGCAAATAAAATCCCCGCTGTTAAGAAGAGGACTAGCTTAGTATGGAAACGAAGACGACGCTTTTTCTTCTTTCCTAACTGGGTAGCTAGATCAAACCAGACCATGAAACCTAGGCCACCTGTAATAATCAATCCTGCAATCACTAAATTAATCAAAGGATCAGTTTGAAAAGCTACTAAACTTGTACTTCCAAAATTATCAAATCCAGCATTACAGAAAGCTGAAATAGCTACGAAAATGGAAGTAAAAATTCCCCGTCCCCAACCAAACTCGGGGACAAAACGAAAACTTAGCAGAAAGGCTCCGAAGCCTTCTACTAGAAAAGTCGTCACGAAGATGGAACGTAGAAAATCCCTCAGAGACTGGGTTTCTTCGAAGCTAAAGCTCTCCAAAATCGTTTCTCGACCTCGAAGACTGAGTTTTTGCTTGCCCTGGATATAGAAAATTCCGATAAAAGTCATGAGACCCAAACCACCAATCTGAATCAAGAACATACAGATCAGCTGCCCCCAGACATTGTAGGTCGAAGCGACAGGTAAGGTAAAAAGTCCTGTCACACAGACCATGGATACTGCTGTAAAGAGATGGTCGAAATAGGTCGCTTGGGAGCTTGTTGCTTGCACAAATGGCAGACTCAAAAGGAGAGAGCCTGCGAAAATAACTAAAGCAAAACTTAAAAAAATTCGACGAGCAGGTGATAAACGCCCCAAGGTCGTGTTTATTTTTTCCGAAAATGATTTGAATAACATAGCTACATTGTACCACAAAATCAGTTAAAGCTGTCACATATGACTAACGATTTCAAGACAGAGTTCCAAGGCCTTGTCAAAAGCTTCCGAACCCCAATCGCGGCTATCATAATTTTCTAAATCGGCTAAAGAATCTGCGGTAAAGAGCAACTCTCCCCAGACAACCCCACGTAGCTGGGCTACTGCCGCAAGAGCGGAGCACTCCATCTCCACAACTGCACAGCCTTCTTCCTTACGATAGGCAACTTTTTCAGCTGTTTCTCGGTAAAAACCGTCTGTCGACCAAGTCATAACCTCTTCATAAGGAATGCCTAGTTGTTCCAAGACTTGCTCGATAGCAGAAATCGCTTGAACATGCACATCCATATAACGAGAAGGGGGTGCATAATGGTAACTAGCTCCTTCATCACGCAGGGCACGAACCGGAACCAGAAAGGCATTTTCTTCTATACTAGTTAGTACTCCACAAGTACCAGTGGAAATGATTTTCTCCACACCGTAACCAATCAACCAATCCATAAACTGGGCTGCAGGGGCAGAACCAACAGGAGCCTGGGCCAGACAAACTTCCTCACCCTTGTAACTCATGACATAAACAGGATAGGTTTTAGTGGCAGACACAAACTCCCCAACGCACTCTGCTCCCGCTTCCTGAGCATAGCGGTCAATCTCCTCCTCCAAAAACGCATAGATGCACTTCTTTGGCAACTGTAAATCTAAGCCTTCATGGTTAGGCATGATAACTGCTTGAGGATTGTCATCAAACTCTAAAATAGGAATAGCGTGTTTCTGAATCATAGAATACCTCCTCTAAATTTTTACTATTGTATCAAAAATAGAAAGAAAGTCAAGGTCGAGTCACAATTCAGAAAAATTGAATTTAAATAGGAAACAACAATTAAATGCTTTTTTCGTCATAATAAAATTGCTATAGCTTAGGAAATAGTTTATAATAGATTGAATTTTTAAAAAAAGTGGAGGTTCTTATGAAATTCTATTCCTATGACTATGTGCTCAGTCAGATTAGTCAACAGAATTGGGTCATGATTATTGTATCAGCTTTACTGCTTATCGTGACTGGATTTTTTGCATTTAAGGCTTTTCAAGATAAGAGAGGAAGTAAGTTCCGTGAATTATCGATTATTTCTATTTTGACCTTAATCGCATTCGTTTTGATAAGCATTACGAATCTTCAAAGCAGTCAATCCAACGATAATCAATTTCGTAGTTCCTTACACTTCATCGAGATTGTATCAAAAGAGTTAGGTATTGATAAAAAAGATGTTTATGTCAATACTTCGGCTATAACTGATGGAGCGATTATTAAGGTTGGCGACAATTTTTATCGTGCGATTAGCGGGACTGACCAAGATAGCTATTTATTAGAAAAAATGGAACTGTATAAATCAGACGTTGAACTCGTGGAGGTTGAAAAATGATAAGCTTTTTTGCTACAATTGCGATTAAATTGGCCTTGGGGCTTCTGTCTCTTGTTTTTGTTATCAATGTAACAGGTAAAGGAAATCTAGCACCAAGTTCTGCAGTAGACCAAATACAGAACTTTGTTCTCGGGGGTATTATCGGCGGGATCATCTACAATAGTTCAATCACCATCATCCAATACATTGTTATCCTCATTATTTGGACTATTCTCATTTTGCTCCTCAAATGGCTGAATACTAATGTTTCCTTCATTAAACATCTGATTGACGGAAAACCTACGATTATCATTAAAAATGGAAAATTAGATCCAGAAGCCTGTCGTTCAAAAGGTCTTGCAGCTGCAGATGTAGCTCTTAAATTGCGCGCCCAAGGAATTTTCCAATTGAAGGATGTCAAGAGAGCTGTGATTGAGCAAAACGGACAGCTAATTGTTGTAAGAATGGGTGACGAGAATCCTAAGTACCCAGTCATCACAGATGGTGTCGTCCAAGTTGAAATTCTAGAAACCATTGGTAAAACTGAAGAGTGGTTAACAGAAAAATTGAAAGAAGAAGGTTTCGAAGAAGTATCAAATATCTTTATCGCTGAATATGATAAAGGTCAATTGAATATTGTAACCTATTAAAAAATAAACTGATGCTTTTCGTATCAGTTTTTTGCTTTTTAGCATAAAAGGGTATATACTTAAATTAATATCTGATGTAATTTAGATAATACAAAAAATTAACGGAGGTATCCCCCATGTCAATCGAAGAAAAATTCAACCAAGCTAAAGGTTCTGTTAAAGAAGGTTTTGGTAAACTAACTGGCGATACAAAAACTCAAGCAGAAGGAGCTGCAGAAAAAGTAGCTTCAAAAGCTAAAGAAGTTGCTGAAGATGCAAAAGAAGCTGTCGAAGGCGCAGTATCTGGTGTAAAAAACATCTTTAAAAAAGACGAAGAATAATTCTTTTTCGTTCTAATAACATAAGAAAATCTCCCTTCTCTTTCGAGAAAGGAGATTTTCTTTTATGGTCGTCCACCAGGACCTCCATTTCCTTGAGGGCCACCGCCAGGTGCTCCTCCGCCGCCAGGCATCGAATTTACAATCTCAGTTTGTTTTTCACCGTTGATGTAGATATCACCACCTGTGTAGGTCGCTGTTCCATCAAAGTCAAAACCAGTTTGACCAGTCATTTTGATGGTTCCTCCCGTAACAGTAATGTTACCATTTGAGTCAATTGGATCCGTGTCCCCTTGACCAACTTCAACGGTCAAATTCCCACCATTCATAGTAAAGAAGATTTCACTTTGTTGGGCGTTTTTGTTGGCCGCATTGACACCATCATCTGTTGAGTATATGGTGATGTCTCCACCGTTGATAGTGATTGACTTACCTTCAAGACCTTCTGTAGAATTCTTAACAGTATAGGTTCCGCTATCAATCACCAAATCACCTGATGCGTGGATACCATCGTCCCCTGCAGTAACAGTGATGCTATTATCAGAGAGATACATGGTTCCTACAGATGTGTCCTCATCATTGTCAACCTTAACTCCGTCTTCCTTGGCATCGATAGTCATGGTTGTGCCGGTAATGTTGAGTTCATCATTGACGTTAAAAGCATCTCCTACTGCTGTGATGTTGTAGGTTCCACCTGTGATGTGAAGTGTGTCGTTGGCCTTGATAGCATTGTTTTTCTTGCCATCTACATTGAGAGTTCCTTTACCATTGATGGTCAAGTCCACTTTAGAGAAGAGGGCTGCATCCGCTTTTTCATCACTATTAGAAGCAGAATCTGAGAGGCTATTGGTTGTTCCATCTGCTAGAGTTAGGTAAACATGACCAGCCGATGTTGCAGAAATAGCTGCATTGGTATTGATCATGGTAGCGCCCTTTAGAACAATATGTACATCATCAGTCTTTTCGGCCTCAATCTTGATTTGAACACCGTCAGATTGACCAGAGATCACATAGGTACCTGACTTAGAGATTGTAACAGTCGAACCTGATACGGCAACTCCGTCACCTGATACCATCGCTGTTGACCCAGACAAGGTTACAGTTGCTGCTGTTTTTTCATCATAAGAAGTATCATAGTCCTTATCTGTAAAGTAACTAGATGTTTTCTTATTGGTAGTTACTGTTGTCGTTGCAGTACTATTGCTAGCTGTTGTATTTGAAGTTGACTGGGTACAAGCTGTTACTAGTGCTAGAGTTGCTATACTCGTTAATAAGAATGTCCATTTTTTTGCTTTCATGCTCGTTTCCTCGACTTTCATTTTACATACTCTTAGTCTACGTGACTTTCCTAAAACAAGCCTAAACTTTTTCTGAAAATTTTCTTAAGTTTAGTTTCAATTAAGTTAAATTTAACAAAAGTTTTAGATAAACTCTTTAAAATCCTATCCAAACAAGTTCATCCTTGTTTAAAAATAGTATAAGCTAAGATTAGAGGAGAAGGAATTATGAAACCAATCGAAACAACTTTTAAGCGGATTGAAACCAAATATATTATCTCCAAAGATAAACTAGACAAACTGACTCAAGATTTAAAGGAATATTTGGTAGAAGATGACTATCCAATTTCAACCATTTCAAATATCTACTTTGATACGGAAGACTTTGATATTCTCCAAGATGAGCATCTTGGCGACAAACTAAAAGAAAAGGTGCGGATGCGGACCTATCTCAGCCAACCCAAAGCAGATAGTCAAGTATTTTTAGAAATCAAAACCAAGGATCAAGAAGGAGTTGGTCGAAAATTTAGACTACTCTCAACTCCTATTTCTATCCTTAACTTTATGACCAAAGGGCACTTGGATGCTAGTATTACTGATACAGTCGTCATTGAAAAAGTGAAAAAGCTTCACCAAGATTACAAGCAGGCTATCAAGCCTCGTATGTACATCTACTACGATCGTTATTCATTAAAAGAAAAAAAATACATCAAGGGCTACGACTATAATAAAATTCGTATCACCATTGACCAAAATCTAATCTATAGAGATGAAAATGTCAGTCTCTTCGCAGGAAATCAAGGGGCTCCTCTATTAGATGACAATACTGTGATTATGGAGATTAAAGCTCCTGGAAACAAACCTCAGTGGTTACAAGACATTCTAGACAAGTATGGTTTGATGGAGCACAAATTTTCAAAATACAGTTGTGCTTACCACAAATCTCAAGGGCTTCCTTATGCACCACGTCCCAGTATAGAAAGCGCAGGTATCGCTTATGCTTAATCTATTTAATTCCATTTTCAAGAACGCCACTGCAAGTGCAGATCCCTTCCAACTACTGCTGGCACTTCTAGTCAGTCTAGTTCTCGGTTTGGCACTTACTTGGACCTACAAATATCGGACCCTCTACACCAGAGAATTTGCTATCAGCTTGACTCTGCTTCCCTGCCTTATGACCTTGGTTATTTTTCTGGTCAATGGGAGCTTGGGTACGTCAATTGCTGTAGCCGGAACCTTTAGTTTGATTCGTTTCCGTTCTGCAACGAGTGGTTCAAGAGAACTGATTGCGATTTTCCTAGCCATGATTATCGGTTTGGCTTGTGGAACAGGCTATCTCTTCCTGGCCATTCTCTTCACACTCTTTATCTTGGGCGTTTGGTTCCTTTTGGAGAATCAACAAGTTAAATCTGACAATCAACGCCGTAGACTTTTGACAATCACGGTAACTAATCAAGAGAAGATTCAAGATGCTATCCAATCTGCTCTTGACCAATTCTGCTCAGAAGTTGACATGATTACGATCAATAGCACAAATGCAGGGGACAACCTTAGCATTGTCTATGAAGTCGAGCTAAAAACAGAGGTCGATGATTTCCAAGTGACTAGCTATCTTACACAAAATATTGATCAATGCGATGTGGCATTGACTAAAAAAGCTAAAAAGAGAAAAAATCTCTAAAGACGAAAAACGAGGCTGGGATAAAAATTCCGACCTCGTTTTTTGCTAGCAATAAGTTTTTGACACTGAGACTGATTAGGCTTTCCAATTCCAAAGAGTTCTTTTGAAAAAGACTTCATCTTCTCTATCTCAACCTTTAATTTCCTTTAACTGGAATTTCTTTGATAACTCGTGCTGGGTTGCCTGCCAGAACGACATTATCGCCAAAAGATTTAGTAATGACAGCTCCTGCTCCTGCAACAACGTTATCACCTAGTGTAACACCTGGAAGGACAATAACCCCACCACCTGCCCAGAAGTTCTTGCCAATTGTAATTGGTTTTCCAAATTCTAAACCTGAATTTCGTTCATCTGGATCCAGCGGATGAAGAGGTGTTAAAAACTGACAATTAGGACCAATCATGGCATTATCACCAATGGTAATAGGACAAACATCCAACATGGTTAAATTCCAATTGGAATAAAAATTTTCTCCCAGATGAATATTGACCCCGTAATCTACCATCAAGCGAGTGTTGATGTAGAGATTTTCACCAGTAGAACCAAACCATCCTTTGATGATTTCCATACCTTTTACTGGGTCGACCTCTTCATTAAAGGAGGCTTGCTTTTGTCGTGCTGTTTGTGCTAGAGCACGAAGTTCTGGGTCGAATGGGTGATAGGGTTCTCCCGCGATCATTTTTTGATATTCTGTTTTCATGTTATTTCTTTCTTGCTTGTTTTAGATGATTGTAGCATAGTTTTGAATCTAGAGCAAATTATAGTGAAATGAAATAAAATCAGAACAAATTTACTAGAGCAGTTAAGTCAATTTCTAGCATTTTTTAGAATTCACAGTGTACTGTTTTGTATTTGATCTACTATAAAACACAAGTCTAACCTTAAATAAAAAAAGCGAGCAAAGCTAGTTTTCTGACAATCAGAATTCTGCCTTGTTCGCTTTTTTATCTAGTGGATCCTTCTTAAGAATCTATCGTTAATGATTAATCTTTTCATTTTAGAGCTTAAGTTATACCTATTTATTCACTTACTTCAACAGTTTCAACGACTTCTTCTACAGTCGTATCTACTGAAACTTCTTCTTGAGAAGATGCTAGGTAAGACTCTTCGTTGACTGCTTGTGGTTCAAGGTTACGGTAACGTGCCATACCTGTACCAGCTGGGATAATCTTACCGATGATAACATTTTCCTTAAGACCAAGGAGATGGTCTTTCTTACCACGGATAGCTGCGTCTGTAAGGACACGAGTTGTTTCCTGGAAGGAAGCTGCTGACAAGAAACTATTTGTTTCAAGTGAGGCTTTGGTGATTCCCATAAGGACTGGACGACCAGTCGCTGGCACTCCACCTGCGATAAGAACATCCTTGTTAGCATCTGTAAAGTCGTTGATGTCCATAAGTGTTCCCATGAGAAGATCTGTGTCTCCTGGATCCATAACTCGAACTTTACGGATCATTTGACGAACCATTACCTCGATGTGTTTGTCACCGATTTCTACCCCTTGGCTACGGTAAACTTTTTGTACTTCACCGAGGAGGTAAGTTTCAACTGACAAGACATCACGTACAGCAAGGAGACGTTTTGGTTGGATTGAACCTTCTGTCAATGCTGCACCACGAGAGACTTGGTCCCCAACTTCAACACGCATACGAGCTGTAAATGGTACCACGTATTCGCCTTCTCCAGTTTCACCCTTAACGAAGACTTTCTTAGTACGAGTTGAAGCATCTTCTTCAATAGCAGTAACTTGTCCTTTGACCTCTGTGATAACCGCTTCCCCTTTAGGATTGCGGGCTTCAAAGATTTCTTGGACACGAGGAAGACCCTGAGTGATATCGGTATTTGAGGCAACCCCACCCGTGTGGAAGGTACGCATTGTAAGCTGTGTACCAGGTTCCCCGATAGATTGAGCAGCAATTGTACCAACTGCTTCACCAACTTCAACCGCATCACCAGTCGCCAAGTTGATACCATAACAATGACGGCAGACACCATGACGAGTGTTACATGTAAATACAGAGCGGATAGTCACTTCTTCAACACCAGCATTGACGATTTCACGCGCCTTGTCTTCTGTGATCAATTCATTTGGACCAATGATAACTGCACCAGTTTCTGGGTGTTTAACCGTTTTCTTAGTGTAACGACCATTGAGACGTTCTTCAAGAGACTCAATCATCTCTTTACCTTCAGTAATAGAACGAATCAAGAGACCACGGTCAGTTCCACAGTCATCCTCACGAATGATAACGTCTTGGGCAACGTCAACCAAACGACGAGTCAAGTAACCTGAGTCGGCTGTCTTAAGGGCCGTATCGGTCATACCTTTACGAGCACCGTGTGTTGAGAAGAACATTTCGAGTACTGACAAACCTTCGCGGAAGTTTGAAAGGATTGGCAATTCCATGATACGTCCGTTCGGAGCAGCCATCAGACCACGCATACCGGCAAGCTGTGAGAAGTTTGAGATGTTACCACGGGCTCCAGAGTCCATCATCATAACGATTGGGTTCTTAGGATCTTGGTTGGCAACCAAACGTTTCTCGAGTTTTTCACGAGCCGCACGCCATTCAGCTGTAACAGCATTGTAGCGTTCGTCATCTGTGATCATACCACGACGGAATTGTTTTGTGATTTGTTCTACACGTTTGTGTGATTCTTCGATGATTTCAGCCTTGTCTTCAACGACTGGAATGTCGGCAATACCCACTGTCAATCCTGCAAGAGTTGAGTGGTGGTAACCGAGATTCTTCATACGGTCAAGTAGGGCAGATGTTTCTGTCGTACGGAAACGTTTGAAGATTTCAGCGATGATATTTCCAAGGTTTTTCTTCTTGAATGGAGGGTTAAGCTCAAGTTTGCTGATAGCTTCCTTGATATCTCCACCTAGTGGCAAGAAGTATTTAGCTGGAACGCCTTCTGTCAAGTTGGCATTATTTGGTTCTTGCAAGTAGGGTAGACCTTCTGGCATGATATCGTTGAAGAGGATCTTACCAACAGTTGTAAGCAAGATTTTGTGTTTTTGCTCTTCTGTCCATGGTTTGTTAAGACTGTCTGTTGCGATACCAACACGTGAGTGGAGGTGAACATAGCCATTGCGGTAAGCCATAACAGCTTCGTCACGGTCTTTGAAGACCATTCCTTCACCTTCACGACCAGCTTCTTCCATGGTCAAGTAGTAGTTACCCAAAACCATGTCCTGAGATGGAGTAACAACTGGTTTACCATCTTTAGGGTTCAAGATATGCTCAGCAGCCAACATCAAGATACGAGCTTCTGCTTGGGCTTCTTCTGAAAGTGGTACGTGGATGGCCATTTGGTCCCCGTCGAAGTCGGCATTGTAGGCTTCACAGACAAGTGGGTGCAAGCGAAGGGCTTTACCGTCAATCAAGACAGGTTCAAAGGCTTGGATACCCAAACGGTGAAGTGTCGGTGCGCGGTTCAAAAGCACTGGGTGTTCTTTGATCACTTCTTCAAGGATATCCCAGATGCGTTCGTCTCCACGTTCTACCAAGCGTTTAGCCGCTTTAACGTTTTGCACGATATCACGCGCTACGATTTCACGCATAACGAATGGTTTAAAGAGCTCGATAGCCATTTCACGTGGCACACCACATTGATACATCTTAAGAGTTGGACCAACGGCGATAACGGAACGTCCTGAGAAGTCAACACGTTTACCGAGCAAGTTTTGACGGAAGCGTCCTTGTTTACCTTTAAGCATGTGGCTCAATGATTTGAGTGGACGGCTACCTGGTCCTGTAATTGGACGACCACGACGACCATTGTCAATCAAAGCGTCAACCGCTTCTTGAAGCATACGCTTCTCATTTTGAACGATGATACCAGGTGCATTCAACTCAAGCAAACGAGCTAGACGGTTGTTACGGTTGATAACACGACGGTAAAGGTCGTTCAAGTCAGATGAGGCAAAACGGCCACCATCCAACTGCAACATTGGACGAAGATCTGGTGGAATAACCGGAAGGATGTTAAGAATCATCCATTCAGGTTTATTTCCAGACTTGTAAAAGGCATCCAAAACATCCAAACGACGGATGGCTTTGATACGTTTTTGTCCAGTTGCTGTCTTCAATTCTTCTTTAAGTTCAGCAATTTCTTTTTCAAGATCTACTTGTTTCAAGAGGTCTTGGATAGCTTCGGCACCCATTTTAGCAACGAATGATCCGTAGCCATATTCACGCAAGCGCTCACGGTATTCACGCTCTGTCATGATAGATTTGTGCTCAAGTGGTGTATCCTTCGGATCGATCACCACGTAAGCAGCAAAGTAAATTACTTCCTCGAGGGCACGAGGACTCATATCAAGGGTCAAGCCCATACGGCTTGGAATTCCCTTGAAATACCAGATATGAGATACAGGAGCTTTCAACTCGATGTGTCCCATACGTTCACGACGAACTTTTGTACGCGTTACTTCAACACCACAACGGTCACAAACAATCCCTCTGTAACGAATGCGTTTGTACTTACCACAAGCACATTCCCAGTCTTTTGTAGGACCAAAGATGACTTCGTCAAATAGTCCTTCACGTTCTGGTTTCAACGTACGGTAATTGATTGTTTCAGGTTTTTTGACTTCTCCATAAGACCATGAACGGACTTTACTTGGAGAAGCTAGTGTGATTTGCATACTTTTAAAACGATTTACGTCAACCACTATTTCTTCCCTTTCTATTCTAAGTGAGCTACTTATTCTTGTTCAGTAGCTTCTTCTGTTGCTTCCGCTTTTGCACCTTCTTCAGCTTCAAAAGCAGCTTTTGCTTCTTCAGCAGCTTTTTTACGTGCTTTTTCAAGGTCATCTACGTGGATGACATCTTCGTCCATTCCTTCATCAAGGTCACGAAGTTCCACTTCTTGATCATCTTCGTCAAGGACACGCATGTCAAGACCAAGAGATTGCAATTCTTTTACAAGAACTCGGAAGGATTCTGGAACACCTGGTTTTGGAATTGGTTTTCCTTTTGTAATAGCTTCATAAGCTTTCAAACGTCCGTTGATATCGTCAGACTTGTAAGTCAAGATTTCTTGAAGGACATTTGATGCACCATAGGCTTCAAGCGCCCAAACCTCCATCTCACCGAAACGTTGTCCACCAAACTGAGCTTTACCTCCGAGTGGTTGTTGCGTAACGGTTGAGTATGGTCCGACTGAACGAGCGTGCAATTTATCATCAACCATGTGGTGAAGTTTGATCATGTACATGACACCAACTGACACACGGTTATCAAATGGTTCACCAGTACGTCCATCGTAAAGGATAGTCTTAGCATCGCTATCCATACCTGCTTCCTTAACAGTTGACCAAAGATCTTCTGAACTTGCTCCGTCAAAGACTGGTGTTGCGATGTGGATACCAAGAGTACGAGCTGCCATACCAAGGTGAAGCTCCATTACCTGACCGATATTCATACGTGATGGCACCCCAAGTGGGTTCAACATGATATCAACTGGAGTTCCGTCTGGAAGGTAAGGCATGTCTTCTACAGGAACGATACGAGAGACAACCCCTTTGTTTCCGTGACGTCCGGCCATCTTGTCTCCGACCTTAATCTTACGTTTTTGAGCGATGTAAACACGAACCAGCATGTTAACACCTGATTGCAACTCATCACCGTTTGCACGTGTAAAGATCTTCACATCACGAACGACACCATCGGCACCGTGGGGTACGCGAAGAGAAGTGTCACGCACTTCACGAGATTTATCTCCAAAGATAGCGTGCAAGAGACGTTCTTCAGCTGAAAGGTCTTTTTCACCCTTAGGTGTTACTTTACCTACAAGGATATCCCCTTCTTTAACCTCAGCACCGATACGGATAATCCCCATTTCGTCAAGGTCTTTAAGGGCATCTTCACCAACGTTTGGAATTTCACGAGTAATTTCTTCAGGTCCAAGCTTTGTATCGCGAGTTTCTGATTCGTATTCTTCGAGGTGGACAGATGTGTAGACATCGTCTTTCACCAAGCGTTCGCTCATGATAACGGCATCCTCGAAGTTATAACCTTCCCATGTCATGTAGGCAACGATTGGGTTTTGTCCAAGCGCCATTTCTCCATTTTCCATAGAAGGTCCATCTGCGATAAAGTCGCCTTTTTCTACAACGTCACCAACTTTAACAAGCGTACGTTGGTTGTAGGCAGTACCTGAGTTTGAACGACGGAATTTTTGGATATGGTAAACATCCAATGAGCCATCTTCACGACGAACTTCTACCTTGTCAGCATCGGCATAAGTAACTTTACCATCATACTGAGCAATTACAGCCGCTCCAGAGTCATGGGCTGCTTGATATTCCATACCAGTACCAACGTAAGGTGCTTTTGGATCAATCAATGGTACAGCCTGACGTTGCATGTTGGCACCCATGAGGGCACGGTTGGAGTCATCGTTTTCCAAGAAAGGAATACATGCTGTCGCAACAGCAACTACCTGTTTAGGAGAAACGTCCATATAATCAACACTTGAAGCTGGGTATTCTTGGTTAACCCCTTGGTGACGTCCCATGACAACTTTTTCAGCAAAAGTGCCATCTGCGTTCAATTTAGAGTTAGCTTGTGCTACTGTGTACTCATCTTCTTCATCGGCTGTCAACCAAACGATTTCGTTAGTCACTTTTCCAGTTTCACGATCAACCTTACGATATGGTGTTTGAATGAAACCATACTTGTTGAGGTGCCCATATGAAGACAAGTTGTTGATCAAACCGATGTTTGGTCCCTCAGGTGTCTCGATTGGACACATACGACCATAGTGAGTGTAGTGCACGTCACGCACTTCATATCCAGCGCGGTCACGTGTCAAACCACCAGGTCCTAAGGCAGACAAACGACGTTTGTGTGACAACTCAGAAAGCGGGTTGTGTTGGTCCATGAACTGTGACAATTGAGAAGAACCAAAGAATTCTTTGATTGCTGCAGTTACTGGACGGATATTGATAATTTGTTGTGGTGTTAGTACTTCGTTATCTTGAACAGACATACGTTCACGAACGTTACGTTCCATACGTGAAAGTCCAAGACGCACTTGGTTGGCAAGCAATTCACCAACAGCACGAATACGACGATTTCCAAGGTGGTCGATATCATCCACACGACCAATACCTTCTGCTAAGTTGAGGAAGTAGCTCATCTCAGCCAAGATATCTGCTGGAGTGATTGTGCGAACTTTATCATCTGGATTTGCATTACCGATGATTGTTACAACACGGTCTGGATCAGTTGGTGCAACAACCTTGAATTTTTGAAGAACAACTGGCTCTGTTACTACAGCAGCATCATTTGGAATATAGACAATCTTGTTCAAATCACCATCCAAATGGCTTTCAATGCTTTCAATCACACTACGAGTCATGATTGTACCAGCTTCTACCAAGATTTCTCCAGTTTCAGGATCTACCAATGGCTCAGCAATAGTTTGGTTGAGCAAACGTGTTTTAACATTGAGTTTTTTATTGATCTTGTAACGACCAACTGCAGCCAAGTCATAACGACGTGGGTCAAAGAAACGAGCTACAAGTAAGCTACGTGAGCTTTCAGCAGTCTTAGGCTCACCTGGACGAAGGCGTTCGTAGATTTCCTTCAAAGCTTCGTCTGTACGAGAGTCCATTGGGTTCTTGTGAATATCTTTTTCAACAGTGTTACGAACAAGATCGCTGTCACCAAAGATATCAAAGATTTCATCATCGCCTGAGAAACCAAGCGCACGAACTAAGGTCGTAAATGGAATCTTACGAGTACGGTCGATACGAGTGTAGGCAATATCTTTTGAGTCGCTTTCAAGTTCCAACCAAGCTCCACGGTTAGGGATAACAGTTGAACCGTAGCCCACTTTACCATTTTTGTCTACCTTGTCATTAAAGTAAACACCTGGAGAACGCACCAACTGTGATACGATGATACGCTCACCACCGTTGATGATGAAAGTCCCCATCTCAGTCATGATTGGGAAATCACCAAAGAAAACTTCCTGTGTCTTGATTTCGCCAGTTTCTTTGTTAATCAAGCGGAAGGTTACAAAGATAGGTGCTGAGTAGCTGGCATCATGGATACGAGCTTCTTCAAGCGTATATTTAGGTTCTTTGATTTCGTAGCCAACAAATTCCAACTCCATTGTGTCTGTGAAGTTTGAAATCGGCAATACATCTTCAAATACTTCCTTCAGACCATGGTCTAGGAAATCTTTGAATGAATCAGTTTGAATTTCAATCAAATTTGGTAAGTCAAGAACTTCTTTGATTCTTGAAAAACTACGACGGGTACGATGTTTCCCGTATTGAACGTCATGTCCTGCCAAGATGATTCTCCTTTTTAAATAAAGTTCCAAGCTTAGTGATCTAAGCTAGTAATTATCGTTAGAGGGTTCTAAAAACCCTATCAACTTATCCCCCTCGACCAATTTTCAGAATCTTTAAATCTTTGTTACAAAGGTCGAAAAACCTGAAAAAAAGCACAAAAAGAGCAGCTAAATCTGACTTTTGTAAGAAGATTTAACTGCTGTGAGCCTTGTCCGGACAATATTTCAGACAAAACCTACGACAAATGATTATTTATATTATACCTGATTTTCTTTGATTTTTCAAGGGTTTTGAGAGATTTTTCTCTTTCTCTAAACAGTTATTTTCCTGTATCATTCTCTGAAAATCCAAGTCAACATACAGGAAAACGCTTGCCTTAACTATTTCCTCATGCTATACTGTTATTGAAATTAATAGACAGGAGACATTTTATGAAAACAGCTAAAACCACTGTTACAGTCGTTTCTGCACTTGCATCTGTCATCTTATTGACCAGCTGCGCTACAAAATCCACAGAAACACAAACATCCGCTAATAACTCATCTGACAATCAGATTACAATGACTTATGACCAGTTACGGTCTAGAGAAAATACCATGTCAACTCTCTGGTATCAAAAAGCAGCTGAAACAAAAGCTTTGTATCTACAAGGCTATAATGTTGCTACAGATCGTCTAAAGGAATTACTGAAAACAGAATCAGACAAGCCTTATTCGATTGTTTTGGACTTGGATGAAACAGTCTTAGACAACAGTCCTTACCAAGTTCAAAATGTCAAAGATGGAACAGCATTCACACCTGAAAATTGGGATGTTTGGGTCCAAAAAGCTGCAGCTAAAGCCGTCCCAGGTGCTAAAGATTTTCTTCAGTTTGCCGATCAAAATGGTGTCCAAATCTACTATATTTCTGACCGCTCAGTTGACCAAGTAGATGCTACCATTAAAAATCTAGAAAACGAAGGTATCCCTGTACAGAGACGTGACCATCTCATGTTCCTAGAGAGTGGTGTAAAATCTAAAGAAGGTCGTCGCCAAGCTGTTCAAGAAAAAACAAATCTTGTGTTACTATTTGGTGATAACCTTGTAGACTTTGCAGATTTTTCTAAAACTTCTGAAGCTGATCGTGACAAACAACTTGAAGAATTGCAAAAAGAATTTGGTGAAAAATTCATCATCTTCCCAAATCCAATGTATGGATCATGGGAAACGGCAGTTTACGGTGGTAACAAACTAGATGCCAAGGGACAAGTAGACGAACGCGAAAAAGCCTTACAAGGCTTTGACAAATAAAGTAAGCTTGAAACTGAATAAATTTATAAGCACATAAATAGGGACAATGGCTCTTTAACTTACGGCTCTATAATATTTGTAGTGGGTAAATCCCCTATAGATATTATGGAGCCTATTTTGTTGTAGAAAAAAAGTTCCATAAGATCTATAATGAAAAGCGACCAAACTCTCATTAGAAAGAATCATATG
>NZ_JASHAQ010000021.1:0-43303 GCF_047465035.1 Streptococcus infantis | reverse complement strand
CTAAGCTATATCCTTGTTTTCTAAGTTCATAGACCTGAACTTTATCATCATAAGTTAATTTCATAATAAAAACACCCCAAAAGTTAGATTTTTTTCTGTCTAACTTTTGGGGTGCAGTTCAGAAAAGTCATCTTCGGATGGCTTTTTTGTTTTTATATAAAGATAAAAGTCAATAGATTTTGTGCTATAATCAAGTAGAATGATATTGTATGGAGGAAAGAAGACTTGGAAAAGAAAATCGTAAGAGATATGATATTTTTATCGCAGGTATCCCAGCCTGCTAGTCAGGAGGATTTACCTCTAGCAAAGGATTTACAAGATACCCTACAGGCCAATCGTGAGACCTGTGTTGGACTAGCGGCCAATATGATTGGGGTGCAAAAGCGAGTGATTATTTTTAATATTGGCATGATTCCCATGGTCATGTTTAATCCCGTTATCAAGTCTTTTGAAGGGCCATATGAAACGGAGGAAGGATGTTTGTCTTTGACAGGAGTAAGACCGACAACTCGGTATGAAAAAATTACCGTATCCTATAGAGATGTTCATTGGAAAGAACAGACCATTACCCTGACAGGTTTTCCGGCTCAGATCTGTCAGCATGAACTCGATCATTTAGAAGGTCGTATTATTTAGGCTCAAATCCTTGGTAGTCATAGGAAAATATGCTACACTAAGACTATGAAAATTCTAATCCCAACTGCAAAAGAAATGAACACTGAAATCCCTAGTTTAGATGCAAATCCCTTGCGTCCTGAAAGTCAGGCTATACTAGAGGAGTTAGCAACATACTCGGTCCAAGAACTAGAGACTTTTTACAAAATTTCTGCTGAAAAAGCACAAGAAGAGTATGAACGCATCCAAGCTTTAAAAAATGGAACTGCAAACTCTTATCCTGCTTTGCAACTCTTTGATGGACTTATGTATCGTAACATCAAACGGGACAATCTAACCAAGGCTGAACAAGCCTATCTGGAGAAACACCTCATGATAACGTCAGCTCTTTACGGTGTGATTCCAGCCTTTGCACCGATTGCACCTCACAGACTGGACTTTTTGATGAAGCTTAAAATCGCTGGGAAAAGCCTGAAAAGTCACTGGCAGTCAGCTTATGAAGAGTCGGTGAAGGGTGAAGAACTAATCTTTTCACTCTTGTCTTCGGAATTTGAAACTGTCTTCCCTAAAGAGGTTCGCGAGCAAATGGTGACCTTTAAGTTTATGGAAGACAGAGATGGAAAACTAAAAGTCCACTCAACCATTTCAAAAAAAGCTAGAGGTGCTTTCTTAACAGCCTTGATGGAAAATCAGGTGACTTCTGTAGAAGAAATCAAAAAGCTCAGCTTTGCAGGTTTCCACTATCGAGAAGACTTGTCTAGTGACAAGGAAATGGTCTTTGTAAAATAGATTGAAAATAGAGTCTGTCCTAGGTTGTATCAGGGCAGACTTTTTTATGATTTGACGCTCCTATTTTTAATTCAGAATGGTAGGAATTTTCTCACAATTTTGGTATAATAGGACTATTAGAAAATTTCGAGGAGACAAATATGTCAGTTAAGATTGCTTTACTTGGATTTGGTACAGTAGCCAGTGGTGTACCATTCTTACTAAAGGAAAATGGAGAAAAAATTGTTCAAGCAGCACATTCAGAAATTGAAGTAGCCAAGGTTTTGGTCAAAGACGATGAAGAGAAAGCACGCTTGCTTGAGGAAGGAAATGATTTTAATTTTGTAACAAATATCGATGAAATCTTGTCAGACAAAGACATCACTATCGTTGTTGAGTTGATGGGACGTATCGAGCCTGCTAAAACATTTATCACTCGTGCATTAGAAGCAGGGAAACACGTCGTGACAGCCAACAAGGACCTCTTAGCTGTCCATGGTTCTGAATTGCTTGAGATTACCAAAGCTCATAATGTTGCTCTTTACTATGAAGCAGCTGTTGCGGGAGGAATTCCAATCCTTCGTACCTTGGTTAACTCGCTAGCATCAGACAAAATCACACGTGTTCTTGGTGTTGTCAATGGAACATCTAACTTCATGATGACCAAAATGGTAGAAGAAGGCTGGTCTTATGCAGATGCCCTTGCTGAAGCCCAACGACTTGGCTTTGCTGAAAGTGATCCAACTAATGACGTTGATGGGATTGATGCAGCCTATAAGATGGTTATCCTCAGCCAGTTTGCTTTTGGGATGAATGTCAAATTTGAAGATGTGGCCCATCAAGGAATCCGCAACATCACTCCAGAGGATGTGGCAGTTGCCCAAGATCTTGGGTATGTGGTTAAATTAGTAGGTTCTATCGAAGAAACACCATCTGGAATCGCTGCTGAGGTTACACCGACTTTTCTTCCTAAGGCTCACCCGCTTGCAAGTGTCAATGGGGTTATGAACGCAGTCTTTGTAGAGTCTATCGGGATCGGCGAATCTATGTACTATGGACCTGGTGCAGGACAAAAACCAACTGCAACGAGTGTCGTAGCCGATATCGTTCGTATCGTTCGTCGCTTGAATGACGGTACCATTGGAAAAGCCTTTAACGAATACCATCGTGACCTTGTTTTGGCTCAGCCAGAAGATGTCAAAGCCAACTACTATTTCTCAATCTTGGCACCAGATTCAAAAGGTCAAGTCTTGAAATTGGCTGAACTCTTTAATGCAGAAGATATTTCCTTCAAGCAAATCCTTCAAGATGGCAAGCAAGAAGGCAAAGCTCGTGTCGTTATCATCACTCATAAAATCAACAAGTCACAGCTTGAAAATATTACAGAAGCTTTGAAGGCCTTGTCTGAGTTTGAACTTCTCAACACCTTCAAGGTTTTAGGAGACTAAGATGAAGATTATTGTACCTGCTACAAGTGCCAATGTGGGTCCAGGTTTTGACTCGGTTGGTGTAGCTGTAACTAAGTATCTAGAGATTCAGGTTTGTGAAGAACGTGAAGAATGGATGATTGAGCACCAACTAGGTAAATGGATTCCACGTGACGAACGTAATCTTTTGCTGAAAATTGCTCTACAAATTGTTCCAGACCTACAACCACGACGTTTGAAAATGATTAGTGATATTCCTCTTGCACGTGGACTTGGTTCATCGAGCTCTGTCATCGTTGCAGGGATTGAACTGGCAAATCAATTAGGAAATCTTAAATTAAGCGATCATGACAAATTGCAATTGGCGACTAAGATTGAAGGGCATCCTGATAATGTTGCCCCAGCCATCTACGGAAATCTGGTCATTGCAAGCTCAGTCGAAGGTCAGGTTTCAGCTGTTGTGGCGCCTTTCCCAGAGTGTGCTTTCCTAGCTTATATTCCAAACTATGAATTGCGAACTCGCGATAGTCGTGGTGTCTTGCCTAAGAAATTATCATACAAGGAAGCTGTTGCAGCAAGTTCAATAGCCAATGTGGCTATCGCAGCTCTATTGACAGGAGATATGGTCAAAGCTGGTCAAGCTATCGAGAGTGACCTTTTCCACGAGCGTTATCGTCAAGATTTGGTTCGAGAATTTGCGACAATTAAAAAAGTTGCCAAGAGAAACGGTGCTTATGCGACCTACTTGTCTGGCGCTGGGCCTACTGTCATGGTTCTAGCTGATCCTGATAAGATGCCGAAGATTAAGGCAGAGCTTGAAAAACAACCGTTCAAAGGCAAGCTTCATGATTTGCAAGTAGACACACAAGGCGTGCGCGTCGAAGAAAAATAAATATTGCGATAGGATGGGGAAACTCTCTATTAGAGGGCTTCCTATCCTTTTTTTGAAAATGAAAGATGGGATATGAAATGTTTCCCACTTTTGCTGACCGATAGATGGTCAAGGAGGATTTGAAATGGCAGAAATATATCTAGCAGGCGGTTGTTTTTGGGGTTTGGAAGAATATTTTTCCAGAATTTCTGGAGTGTTGCAAACCAGTGTTGGTTATGCTAATGGTCAAGTAGAAACTACTAATTATCAATTAATCAAAGAAACAGATCATGCAGAGACTGTGCAAGTTATCTATGATGAAAAGGTGGTGTCCCTCCGTGAGATTCTACTCTATTATTTCCGAGTCATTGATCCACTGTCTGTCAATCAACAAGGAAATGACCGTGGTCGTCAGTACCGCACAGGGATTTATTACCTAGATGAAGAGGATTTGCCGACTATCTATGCTCTTGTCCAAGAGCAGGAGCGCATGCTCGGTCGCAAGATAGCGGTAGAAGTGGAGAAACTCCGTCACTATATCCTGGCTGAGGACTATCACCAAGACTACCTCAAGAAAAATCCTGGTGGCTATTGCCACATTGATGTGAGGGATGCTGAGAAACCACTGATAGATGCCGCCAACTATGAAAAACCTAGTCAGGCAGTTTTAAGAGAGAATTTGTCAGAAGAGTCTTATAGAGTTACTCAAGAAGCTGCGACGGAAGCTCCCTTTAGAAATGCCTACGACCAAACTTTTGAGGAAGGAATTTATGTTGATATCACGACTGGTGAGCCTCTTTTCTTTGCTAAGGATAAGTTTGCCTCAGGCTGTGGTTGGCCAAGCTTTAGCCGACCAATTTCCAAGGAACTCATTCATTACTACAAAGACTTGAGTCATGGTATGGAACGTATCGAAGTCCGATCACGTTCGGGTAATGCCCACTTGGGACATGTCTTTACTGATGGACCTCAGGAACTAGGAGGCTTACGCTATTGCATCAATTCTGCCTCTCTACGATTCATTGCTAAGAATGAAATGGAAGAGGCTGGTTATGGCTACCTACTTCCGTATTTGAACAAATAAAAAAGATGGTGGTTTTTCCACCTTCTTCATTTTGAAAATAGAAGGGACATATGAAACAATTACTTTCTTACTTTAAACCCTACCTCAAGGAGTCTTTCCTAGCACCTCTGTTTAAACTGCTAGAAGCCGTTTTTGAACTCTTGGTACCCATGGTGATAGCTGGAATTGTTGACCAATCCATCCCTCAAAAAGATCAGGGTCATCTGTGGATGCAAATGGGCCTCCTCTTTGTGTTTGCAGTCATCGGTGTCCTAGTCGCCTTAGTGGCCCAGTTTTACTCAGCCAAGGCAGCGGTTGGATTTGCCAAGGAGTTGACCAATGACCTCTATCGTCATATTCTTTCATTGCCCAAGGATAGTCGAGACCGTTTGACGACTTCGAGTTTGGTAACGCGTTTGACTTCAGATACCTATCAGATTCAAACGGGAATCAATCAATTCTTGCGCTTATTTTTAAGGGCGCCTATTATTGTTTTTGGTGCCATTTTCATGGCTTATCGACTCTCGCCTGAATTGACCTTCTGGTTTTTGGTCATGGTTGCCATTTTGTCCTTTGTCATTGTCGTGTTATCACGCTTGGTCAATCCTCTCTATAGTATTTTGAGAAAGAAAACAGACCAGCTGGTTCAGGAAACACGCCAACAGATACAAGGTATGCGTGTGATTCGTGCCTTTGGCCAAGAAAGACGAGAAATCGAGAACTTCCAAGTACTCAATCAAGTCTATACAGCTATCCAAATGAAAACAGGCTATTGGTCCACTCTCTTGCCCCCCTTGACCTATTTGATCGTCAATGGAACCTTGCTAGTGATTATCTGGAATGGCTATATTTCTATCCAAGGCGGACTCCTCAGTCAAGGCGCCTTGATTGCCCTGATTAACTATCTTCTACAAATCTTGGTAGAGTTGATAAAACTAGCCATGCTCATTAATTCACTCAACCAGTCTTATATTTCTGCCAAGCGGATTAAAGAAGTCTTCGCTGAAAAACCTGAAGATATACTGGCAGAAATTGCTCAAAAAGAAACTTCCTCGAACCAGTCCTTACGAGTTGAACACTTGAGCTTTACCTACCCAGATGCTGCTCAACCATCCTTGCAAAATCTTTCTTTTGCTATGCAACAAGGACAAATTCTTGGAATCATCGGTGGGACTGGTTCTGGTAAATCGACCTTGGTACAAGTCCTACTTGGGATCTATCCGGCAGATAAGGGAAGTATTTCCCTTTATCGAGATGGACGTAGTCCTCGCAATCTTTCTGAATGGCGGTCCTGGATGGCATATGTTTCTCAAAAGGTTGAACTCTTTAAGGGAACCATTCGTTCTAACTTGACTCTGGGTATGGAAGAAACTGTCTCTGACCAAGAACTCTGGCAGGCTTTGGAAATTGCTCAGGCCAAGGACTTTGTCAGTGAAAAGGAAGGTCAGTTGGACGCAGAGGTTCAAGCAGGCGGTCGTAATTTTTCAGGTGGACAAAAGCAACGCTTGTCGATTGCCCGGGCAGTCTTGCATCAAGCATCTTTTCTCATCTTGGATGATGCGACTTCAGCCCTTGATACCATCACCGAGTCCAATCTTCTGAAGGCTGTTCAAGATAACCTACCAAACACCAGCTTGATCTTGATTTCCCAACGAACTTCAACCTTGAAGATTTCTGATCAAATTCTCCTTTTAGAGAAAGGGGAGCAATTAGCACTTGGAAATCATAAGGAATTGATGGAGACTAGCCAAGTCTATCGTGAAATCAATGCATCCCAACATGGAAAGGAGGACTAGAATGAAAGGCAAACATGCAAGTCAAACCCTTAAACGATTAGCAAAAGATTTAGCTGGCCATCCCGTCCTTCTTTTCCTGGCTTTCTTAGGTACCATTGCTCAGGTAGCCCTATCAATCTATCTACCAATCTTGATAGGACAGGTGATTGACCAAGTCCTAGTCGATGGTTCATCTCAGCTATTTTGGCAGTTTTTCCTCCAGATGATTTTGGTGGTGATAGGAAATACGCTGGTACAATGGGCCAATCCTCTCCTCTATAATCGACTGATTTTCTCCTATACTAGAGATTTGCGCGAAAAAATCATTGAAAAGCTCCATCGTCTTCCGATTGCCCTTGTAGATAGACAAGGTAGTGGGGAAATGGTCAGCCGTGTAACGACAGATATCGAGCAGTTGGCAGCGGGTCTGAATATGATTTTCAACCAATTTTTCATAGGAGTTTTGATGATTTTGGTCAGCATCCTTGCTATGCTCCAAATCCATCTATTGATGACTCTCTTGGTTCTGCTCTTAACACCTCTATCTATGGTCATTTCACGCTTTATCGCTAAGAAATCCTACCATCTCTTTCAAAAGCAGACAGAGACTAGGGGGATTCAGACTCAGTTGATAGAAGAATCGCTCACCCAACAGGCCATTATCCAGTCCTTCAATGCTCAGGAAGAATTTATCGAGAGACTTCATGAGGCAAATGACAACTACGCAGGTTATTCTCAGTCGGCTATCTTTTATTCATCGACAGTCAATCCTTCCACCCGTTTTGTCAATGCCCTCATTTATGCCCTACTTGCTGGTGTTGGAGCCTTACGCATCATGGCAGGTTCTACTTTGACGGTTGGGCGTTTAGTGACCTTTTTGAATTATGTGCAGCAGTACACCAAGCCTTTTAATGATATTTCATCGGTCTTAGCTGAGTTGCAAAGTGCCTTGGCTTGTGCAGAACGTGTTTATACTGTTTTAGAAAGCCCTGAGATTAGAGAAACTGGTCTTAAAGAATTGAACAGCGACCAAGTCAAGGGAGCTATTTCCTTTAAGCATGTCTCCTTTGGCTACAATCCTGAAAAGATCTTAATCAAGGACTTGTCTATTGACATTCCGGAGGGTAGCAAGGTTGCCATCGTTGGGCCAACGGGTGCAGGGAAGTCAACCCTCATCAATCTCCTCATGCGTTTTTACCCGATTAACTCTGGAGATATTTTGCTAGATGGTCATTCGATTTATGACTGTACCCGATCATCATTGAGACAGCAGTTTGGGATGGTGCTTCAAGAAACTTGGCTCAAGCAAGGAACCATTCATGACAATATTGCCTTTGGAAATCCTGATGCTAGCCGAGAGCAGGTCATTGCGGCAGCCAAGGCAGCTAACGCAGACTTCTTTATCCAACAGTTGCCACATGGTTATGATACCAAGCTTGAAAATGCAGGGGAATCCTTGTCTGTTGGTCAGGCTCAGCTCTTAACTATTGCCCGTGTCTTTCTAGCTATTCCTAAGATTCTTATCTTAGATGAAGCGACTTCATCCATCGATACCCGTACCGAGGTGCTGGTTCAGGACGCCTTTGCCAAACTCATGAAAGGGCGGACAAGCTTTATCATTGCCCACCGTTTATCGACCATTCAAGATGCTGATTTGATTCTTGTCTTGGTCGATGGAGATATTGTCGAATATGGCAATCATCAGGAACTCATGGCGAGAAAAGGCAAATACTATCAAATGCAAGAAGCAGCGGCTTTTAGTCCAGAATAGACTTTACCTAGTTTCTTAAGCAAATACAAAGTAAAAGTTGCCTTCGGGTGACTTTTTTGTTACAATAGCTAGAAAAATTATCCAGTATGAATACTTATATAGAAAAGGAGCCTAGGGATGAAAGTCTTTCAGCATGTAAATATCGTGACTTGTGACCAAGATTTCCACGTCTATTTGGATGGTATCTTGGCTCTTGAAAATTCTCAAATCGTCTATGTCGGTCAGGAAAATCAAGAGATTCTTAAACAAGCAGATCAAATCATAGACTGTCAGGGTGCCTGGATTATGCCTGGCTTGGTTAACTGCCATACTCACTCTGCCATGACAGGCTTGAGAGGCATTTGTGATGATAGCAATCTCCACGAATGGCTGGAGGACTATATCTGGCCAGCAGAAGCAGAATTCACACCAGAGATGACTACAAAGGCCGTCAAAGAGGCGCTAACAGAGATGCTCCAGTCAGGAACGACAACTTTCAATGATATGTACAATCCGAATGGAGTAGAGATAAAGAAGATTTATGAAGTGGTCGATGCGTCTAAGATGCGTTGCTATTTTTCTCCGACTCTCTTTTCGTCAGACATGGAGACGACTGATGAGACTATAGCAAGAACACGAGCTGTTATCGAGACAATCAAAGGATATCGGGATCCCAATTTCAAGGTCATGGTGGCCCCTCATTCGCCCTACAGTTGTAGTCGAGAATTATTAGAGGCTAGCTTGAACCTAGCAAAAGAAGAGAACATTCCTCTTCATATCCATGTTGCAGAAACACAGGAAGAGTCAGGTATTATCCTGAAGCGCTATGGCAAACGCCCACTAGCCTTTCTAGATGAACTTGGATATTTAGATCATCAGGCTGTATTTGCTCACGGTGTGGAGTTGAATGAAGCAGAAATTACCCGCTTGGCAGATTCGCAAGTTGCCATTGCCCACAATCCTATCAGCAATCTCAAACTAGCTTCGGGAATTACACCAGTCGTCCAACTTCAAAAGGCAGGAGTGCCAGTCGGTATTGCGACTGACTCAGTTGCTTCTAACAATAACCTTGATATGTTTGAGGAAGGACGGACCGCAGCTCTTTTACAGAAAATGAAAAGTGGCGATGCTAGCCAATTTCCAATCGAAACTGCCCTCAAGGCTCTGACTATCGAGGGAGCTAAGGTGTTGAGAATGGAAGATGAGATTGGTAGTCTAGAAGTCGGCAAACAAGCAGATTTTCTCGTCATTCAACCCCAAGGAAAAATCCATCTCCAACCTCAAGAAAACATGCTTTCTCACCTCGTTTATGCTGTCAAATCGAGTGACGTTAATGACGTCTATATTGCAGGTGAGCAAGTAGTGAGAGCTGGGAAGGTACTAACAGTAGATTTGTAAGTGATACTCTTTCTAATTTTTTAAAGCTAGGTCGGTGTTGTCTTGACTTAGTATGCTCTAACAAGTTTATTGAGTGGGTATTTATTGTGTAGGCTATATAGAAAAAGAAGACTCTGTAAGGTCTTCTTTTTGTTACATAATATTTAATTTGAACATTTTTGAGAGGGACCTCTATCCTCTTTTAATTTTAGAACGAACTAAGTCAAGTGCATAATGAAGTGTTTTATCTTTGATAATAAAGAGGGTGATGGCGTAATAGATGCCACAAGCTGCGATTGTAGAAAGAACCATGCTAATCATCTTCATCGTAACTTCATAGCTATGAACTTGGAAGAGGGTTTTAAAAATATAATAAATTGGGATGAAACCAAGTGATACGATTGTGTAGCGAGCCAAGGTTGTAAAAATCTCTTTCAAATCCAATAGTTTGTACTTCTTAATAAAGCGAATCTCTAGCAGAACCACAATTGCTTCAGCTAGAACGGTTGTGCCAATGTAGTATTCAGGAGTGAAGATATTATTGAAAAACAGCAAGGAGTTAAATAGAATATTTGCTCCACCTCCGATAAAGTAGAAAGCAGTCAAGTGATTTTCATGGTCATTGATAAAGATAATTTGTTTAGCAAGGATTAATTCGATGGCCCAGATAATGGTACGAAAGGCAAAGACACTTGTTACAATTCCAGCTTCTAGATATTTCTCAGAAGAGTAAATAACTGTAGCATAGGTTCCCAAAACCATAATACCAATACTGGTAGGAATCATGAGGAAGTAAAAGAGGGATGCGCCCTGATTGACCAAATTTTTATAAGAAGTAAAATCTTTTTTTCCTAGATAATAACCAAGTCGTGGGATGCTGACGTTGATAGCTCCGCTAAGGACACTAGCAATCAGCATTACGATACTTGAGGCAATGGTGTAGTAGGAGATGAAATTCTCGTCAGGTCCCTTAGTGATGAACATACGGTCTAGCAAGGTATAGAGCATATTAGCATTTGCTAGAAGGAGCATGGTTAAGAGTGGTTTAGATGACTTGAGAAGTTCGATGAACTCAATCTTAACAAAGGAAACCTCTCGCTTAATCCATAGGAAGCTAAGTAGATAGTTGATAATGGTTGTCGCACTCATGATTGTGGCATAGGGAACAATATCATCAGGAGTCTTAACGAAAGCGAAGATAGCGACCAACATTCCAATACGAATAACCAGTGTTTTATAAAGGATAAATGAATAATTCTCATAGGCTTCATTCATCCACTCGATATTCAGAAATTGGAAGAGGGCTTGAATTCCAAGGATATAGTAAAGGATTTTCAGATTGACAATACTAGTATCAAAATGAATAAAGAGGAAATAGATAGCTGTTGTTACAGCTGAAGTAATTAGCGAAATATAGAACAACTTAGAGAAGACATAATTGATCTTGTTTTTGTCATCCTTAACCTTACTGATAGCTCGAATCCCATAATTATAAATCCCAAAGGCAGCGAGTGGAATGACAAAGCTTGCCCAGGTGTTGGCAGTGTTGAAGTAACCGTAATTGGATTTACTAAGAATCCGCGTTAAATAGGGATTAGTAATCAAAGGAAAAACGATATTCAAGATGTTGACCAGCAAGCTAGCCAAAGCATTAACTTTTATATTTTTCATGAAACTTTCTTTCTTATATTCTAAAATAGATACTAGTATTATATCACATTCCAACGCCATTCTTTTGATAAAATCTATGAAATCTTGTATAATAGATAGAACTGAAAGTATGAGGTTACGAACTATGAAAATGAAACAAATCAGTGATACGACATTAAAGATCACCATGTCTTTAGAGGATTTGATGGATCGTGGAATGGAAATCGCAGACTTTCTCGTTCCGCAAGAGAAAACAGAAGAATTTTTCTATGCCATTTTGGATGAGCTAGAGATGCCAGATAGCTTCTTGGATACAGGTATGCTTAGCTTCCGAGTGACTCCTAAGCCAGATAAGGTTGATGTCTTTGTGACCAAGTCTAAGATTGACCAGAATTTGGATTTTGACGATTTGGCAGACCTTCCTGATATGGATGAGTTGGCTAAAATGTCTCCAGATGAGTTTTTGAAAACCTTGGAGAAAACCATGGCAGAAAAAACTAAAGACGATATTGAAGCCATTCAATCTTTGGAACAAGTTGAAAAGGAAGAGGAAGCAGTGCTTGATGAAGCCCTCGAAGCAGAAGAAGGAAAGAGAGAGCCTTATATCTACTATATCTTACGCTTTGACGATTTATCTAGTTTGGTTTCTTTCGCTAAAACAGTTGATTACCAAATGGAGACTTCAGAGCTATATAAGATGAATGATCAATACTATTTGACAGTTTTAGTGGATGTAGAGGATCGTCCAAATCTTTATCCTGCTTGGTTACTGGCTCGCATGCGAGAATTTGCGGATGATAGTGATATCAGTCGCTCAGTCCTTCAAGAATACGGTCAAATCATCATCAACCACGATGCCGTCAAAGGACTCCAAAAAGTTTAATCTAGAAAAAGAGGTTGGGACAAAAGATCCCGACCTCACTTTTTATTAGCAATCAAACTTTGACGCGGTAGCTGATTGAACTTTTTGTTCGTCCTTTAGACTCCAAAAAGCTCCTAATCATCCTCGCGGGGCTGGGACTACGAAATCTAGACTTTGTCTATCGATTTCTGTCACACCGCCTTTTGTTATCTTCTCTGTAAAATCTATTTTAAAAAAATTGGATACAGTTTGTATTCAAAAAATTGCTATATTATAATTTGATAGTAGAATTAAAATTTTAGCATCATTTCATGAAAATTTTCTGAATGGTCAAAGGTTAGTACAAAGTAGAAAAAAAGTCCAAAAAATAAGGTAAAGTAGTAGCTTAAAAGTAAGAAATGGGGTAGAATGGAGGAAGTTACTTTCGGTAGTTTAGAATCGAATTGACTGACAAATCTTTTAGGTGTAAATGTTGTTACATCAACGATTTTACTAAACTATTATATTTTTTTTGTTTTCAAAGTATAATTTTAGTTTATATTTGAAAATAGATAAAATTTGAATCAGTTTTTGAAAAGAGCCCTCATATAGTTTTTGAATCCGAGCAAATGGTATTCCTATGTCTTCCAATCTTGCTAAAATTGATGAAAAACGATATGATAGAATGAAAAAAGCGAGGTGAAATATGGACCAAAGACGGATTCAAATAGAAACACAGCAGATTCTTGAAGATGTACTAGACAAGGCTTCTTTACAGGAGGGAGCACTATTTGTCTTGGGTTTGTCTTCGAGTGAAGTGCTGGGAGGACACATCGGAAAAGATTCGAGTCAGGAAATCGGTGAACTAATTGTCAAGACTATGTTGGAACTGTTAACGGCTAAGGGAATTCACCTGGCTGTTCAAGGTTGTGAACATGTCAATCGGGCTTTAGTTGTTGAACGAGAAGTAGCTATAAAACATCAGTTGGAGATTGTGAGTGTACTCCCGACCTTACATGCAGGAGGTTCTGGTCAATTGGCCGCCTTTCGCTATATGAAGGATCCTGTGGAGGTCGAATTTATTAGAGCTGATGCTGGTTTGGACATCGGAGATACTGCTATTGGGATGCATATCAAACATGTTCAGGTACCCATTCGACCAGTCTTAAGAGATATTGGTCTGGCTCATGTGACAGCACTTGCTAGTCGACCAAAACTCATTGGAGGGGCGCGTGCTCAATATCCAATAGATCACATTAGAAAGATTTAAAATGAAAAACAGAAAAATGCAGTTTGATAAAGTTATTAAATACTCTATTCGGAAGTTCTCAGTTGGTGTAGGTTCTGCAGTTATCGGGACATTTCTTTTGGGAGCAAACAACTTTTTAGTTGAAACTGTTGCAGCTAACGAAGTGGCAGCACCAAACCAAGTTCATTACCGTTATTTGGCTGAACAAGAATTGACAGAAGCAGAAAAGGCTTTGATCCATCGCGAACTTCCTTCAGATTTAAAGCAAGATGATGTTGTCTATCTTGTTTACAGAAAAAAGGAAGTGAATTCTCAACAATTGCCGAACACTGGAAGCAAGGAGTTGGCCCTAGCAACTCTTGGTTTTGCAACAGCGTCTTTGGTTGTTGTGGTGATGTCTAAAAAACATCGTAATAAAATGTTGGGTATTCTCTTTATTGGAGCTCTAGGTGGTAGTTACTTTATCCCTCAGTCAGCTCAAGCCTTTGAGAATAAAATCTTGGTGTCTTATAACCAAACGATTGCTGGAAGTAGTCAAGAGGACTTGGCAAAAGGTGTCATTCAAATTGAAGGATACGAGTACGTAGGTTACTTTAAAGCATCAGATTTCCAAGACCAGTCAGAGAAAATTGCTACTGCTAAAGGCACTCAAGAAGCAGGCCACGAAGGCGAATCTTTGGTTCAACCAGAATTGCCAGCCTATACAGGCGAACTTAGCGCTAAAGGCACTCAAGAAGCAGGCCACGAAGGCGAATCTTTGGTTCAGCCAGAATTGCCAGCCTACACCGGCGAGCTTACAGCCAAAGGAACCCAAGAAGAGGGTCACGAAGGCGAATCTTTGGTTCAGCCAGAATTGCCAGCCTATACAGGCGAACTTAGCGCTAAAGGCACTCAAGAAGCAGGTCACGAAGGCGAATCTTTGGTTCAGCCAGAATTGCCAGCCTATACAGGCGAACTTAGTGCTAAAGGCACTCAAGAAGCAGGCCACGAAGGCGAAACTTTGGTTCAACCAGAATTGCCAGCCTATACAGGCGAACTTAGCACTAAAGGCACTCAAGAAAAAGGTCACGAAGGTGAGTCTTTAGTTCAGCCAGAAAACCCAGCTTATACAGGTGAGATCAGTGCTAAAGGCACGCAAGAAGAGGGTCACCAAGGCGAAGCTTTAGTTCAACCAGAAGAACCATCCTACACAGGCGAAATTACAGCAAAAGGAACTCAAGAAGCAGGTCACGAAGGTGAGTCCTTAGTTCAGCCAGAGTTGCCAGCCTACACAGGTGAGATTAGCGCTAAAGGAACTCAAGAAGAGGGCCACGAAGGTGAATCTCTAGTTCAGCCAGAAGAACCAGCTTATAAACCTGAAGAAAGTGCTAAAGGCACGCAAGAAGAAGGCCACGAAGGCGAATCCCTAGTTCAGCCAGAGTTGCCAGCGTATGAAGTAGCTGAAGCAACTGTCACAGAAACTGAAACAGTAGCAGTTCCATATACAAAGGAGTATGTAGCTGATGATACTCGATACACTGATGAAGAAACAGTGATTCAAAACGGTCAAGCAGGAAGTCAGCTGATTCATCGTGTCTATAAGACAGTCAATGGCCAAAAAGTTGGGGACCCAATCAGCACGAGTACAGAAATTGTTACGGCGCCAGTAAACGAAAAAATTAGTCGTGGTACCAAGGCTATTGAAGGTCAAGTTGAAGAAGTTTCGTTTGAAGAAATTCCTTTCGAGACAAGAACAGAAGTAGACAGCACTCTTCCGAAGGGAACAGAAGTTGTTGCTCAAGCTGGTCAAAACGGTAAGAAAAAGATTACCAAAGTCTATAAGACTCTTAAGGGCGTGAAAACTGCGGATGCTCCAACGATTTCAGAGGAAGTTGTTGAAGCAGTTCAAGATCGTATCATCAAAAAAGGTGATCAAATCCTGACTGAGCCAACGTTGACCCTCACTCATATAGATAAAGAAGAATTAGAGCGTAGTGCCAAGGTTCGTTACCAATTGGTTAAACCAACAGGTGTAACCATTAAATCTCTTGAAGTTGTCTTGAAAGATGGTGATACTAGCCTTCAAACAGTCAACATGTCTGAGGGAGACCTGACTGCAAATCTTACAAACTTGAAATACTACAAGGACTACAAGATTGCGACTAAGATGGTTTACGATCGTGGAAATGGGAATGAAGAAGTAGTTCTCACGGAAGAACCACTGCGACTTGATCTCAAAAAAGTCGAAGTCAAAAACATCAAGGAAACCAGCCTTATCAGTGTTGATAACCAAGGTGTAGAAACTGATAATAGTCTCTTGTCAGCAAAACCATCAGATGTTAAACCTTATTACTTGAAAGTGACAACTCATGATAACAAGGTTACAAGACTAGCTGTTGACAAGATTGAAGAAGTTACTGTAGATGGTAAAACATTGTACAAAGTAACTGCCCAAGCCCCTGATTTAATTCAGCGTAATTCAGACAACAAGTTCAGTCAAGAATATGTCCATTACTTTGCTAAGCCAAAAGCTCATGAAGGTGATGTTTATTACGATTTCAATGATCTTGTAAAGGCCATGCAGGACAATAAAAATGGAACATTTAAACTAGGTGCTGATCTTAATGCAGCTAATGTTCCAACACCAAATAAACAATATGTACCTGGTAAGTTTAGTGGAACTTTAACAAGTGTTGAAGGAAAGCAGTACACAATCCACAATATGGCTCGTCAATTGTTCGATAATATCGAGGGTGGCTCGGTTACAAATGTTAACCTAGGTAACGTTGATATCAATATGCCTTGGGCTGAAAATATTTCACCACTTGCAAGAACGATTAAAAATGCTACAGTTGAGAATGTCAAGGTGACTGGTAGTGTTCTTGGTAAAGATGGTATTGCTGGTATTGTCAATAAAGCAGATGTTGGTGGCCTACTTAAAAATGTCGCATTCATTGGTAAACTTACTGGTGTTGGTGACAAAGGCTGGGATATTGGTGGTATTGCCGGTGAAATTTGGAGAGGGAATATCAAACACGCTTATGTAGATGCTGATATTACAGCAAATAAAGCTCGTGTTGGTGGTCTTCTTGCTAGATCTGATAATGGTTCGGATCCTAATGGAATCGACAAGTATGCTTCTGTTCGTAATGCTGTTACTAAAGGAACCATTAATGTTAAGACACCTGTTGAGGTTGGTGGATTCATTAGTAAAAACTGGACATGGGGTAGAGTTGCTGATACTGTTTCAATGATGAAAGTTGAAAATGGTGAAGAGTTCTACGGTTCAAAAGACTTAGACGAAGAAGACGGTTACTATACAAACGATTGGATTGAGCGAAACTATGTTGTTAAAGATGTCAGCTCTGGTAAACGTTCATTCAAACGTTCTCGTACTAACAGAATTCAAGAAATCAGTCTTGAAGAAGCAAATAAAAAGATCGCTGAATTCGGTATCACTGCTGATACGTTTGAAATTAAACCTCTTGTTGAGGATACTCTCAATAATAAGAAAGTAAAAGCTGATACTTATAAAGATACTCAAGATTACGATGCCTCTCGTGAACTTGCCTACCGTAATATCGAAAAATTACAACCTTTCTATAATAAAGAATGGATCGTAAACCAAGGAAACAAACTTGCTGCAGGCAGTCCTCTCTTGACCAAGGAAGTCTTATCTGTTACTGCTATGAAGGGCAATGCCTTTGTGACAGAATTAGCTGATGCTGACCATATTATGGTTCATTATGGTGATAAGACTAAAGACATCTTTACTGTTGAGCTGAAAGAATCTAAGGTTAAACAAGTGAAAGAGTACAGCATTGCTGAACTTGGAGAAGTTGTTTACACGCCTAATATCGTTGACAAAGACCGTAGCGATCTTATCAATGCTATCGTTGAAAAATTAAGTCCAGTTGAGCTACAATCAGATCCAATTTACCAAAAACTTGGTAGAACAGGACCAAATAAAGTTAACGCTATCAAAGATCTTTACCTAGAAGAAAGCTTCAAAGAAGTCAAGGATAATCTGGCTAAATTTGTGAAACAGTTGCTGGAAAATGAAGATCATCAATTAAACACAGATGAGGCTGCTAAACGTGCTTTGATCAAGAAGATTGATGATAACAAGGCAGCGGTTCTCCTTGGTCTATCTTACCTTAACCGTTATTACGGAGTGAAGTTTGATAACTTCAATATTAAGCAACTCATGTTGTTCAAACCAGATTTCTATGGTAAAAATGTAAGTGTATTAGACTTCTTGATTCAGATTGGTTCTAAGGAAAGTAACATTAAAGGTGATAGAACTCTAGAAGCTTATCGTGAAGCTATCGGTGGAGTTATCGGTATCGGCGAGTTAAACAGTTTCTTAGACTATAATATGCGTCTATTCACAGAAGACAAAGACCTAAATGATTGGTTCATCAAAGCAACCAAAGACAATGTTTATATCGTTGAACCAAAAACAACAACTCCTGAGTTTGCCGATAAGAAACACAGAGCCTACGAAGGTTTAAACAACGATGTGCATGGTAAGATGATCTTGCCACTCTTGAACTTGAAAGATGCCCATATGTTCTTGATTTCAACTTACAATACAATGGCTTATAGTTCATTTGAAAAATATGGTAAGTATACTGAAGCAGAACGTAATGCCTTTAAAGCTGAAATCGATAAGGTTGCAAAAGGTCAACAGAATTATCTAGACTTCTGGTCACGTCTATCAATCGATAAAGTTCGTAATCAACTTTTGAAGAGCAACAACATGGTTCCAACACCTGTTTTGGATAACCAAAACTATAAAGATATTAGTACTGATAAATATGGTCACACTAATAGTGGTAAAGATGTGGCGCCTATCCGTGAATTATACGGACCTACAGGACGTTATCATGCGACTGACTGGCGTATGGGAGCTGTGGCTCGCGTTTATCAGAATCCATATAAAGATGATTCTGTCTTCTTCATGGTTACGGACATGATTAGTGACTTTGGGGTTTCTGCCTTTACCCACGAAACAACTCACGTAAATGATCGTATGGTCTACTTGGGTGGTTCAAGACACCGTGAAGGAACAGATCTTGAAGCATTTGCACAAGGAATGTTGCAAACTCCATCAGTATCAAATCCAAATGGTGAATACAAAGCCCTAGGTCTCAACATGGCTTATGAACGTCCAAACGATGGCAATCAATGGTACAACACAAATCCAAATGACCTTAAATCTCGTGAAGAAATTGATCGTTACATGAAGGGCTATAATGACACCCTCATGCTTCTGGATTATCTTGAAGGAGAAGCTGTCCTCGATAAAGGAAATCAAGATTTAAACAACGCTTGGTTCAAGAAGGTTGATAAGCAGTACAGAGGAAATAACACCAAGAACCAATTCGATAAGGTTCGACCTTTAAGTGATGAGGAAAAAGCTATTCCTTTACGCACAGTAGATGACTTAATTACGAACAACTTCATGACTAACCGCGGTCCGGGTAACAGAGTTTATAATCCTACTGACTTTGATTCTGCTTATGTGAATGTTCCAATGATGACTGGTATCTACGGTGGGAACACAAGTGAAGGTGCTCCTGGAGCTATGTCCTTCAAACACAATACCTTCAGAATCTGGGGTTACTATGGCTACGAAAAAGGCTTCCTAAACTATGCTTCTAACATGCTTAAAGCTGGATCTAAAAAAGCTGGTAAAGATACTCTAGGTGATGACTTTATCATTAACAAGATTTCTGAAGGAAAATTCAACAATCTTGAAGAATGGAAGAAAGCTTACTTCAATGAAGTTGTAACAAGTGCCAAAAATGGAATTCAATCTATTGAAATCGATGGTAAAACATACAATAGCTATGAAGACTTGAAACGTGCATTTGCTGAAGCAGTTGATAAAGATAAGGCTACTCTAAGTAACGGATCTGTCAAATTTGACAACACCGTATCACTTAAAGAAAAACTCTTTAAGAAACTTCTTCAACAAACAGATAGCTTTAAAACTTCTATCTTTAAATAATCCCAAACTCTCATCTGCTTAGCAGGTGGGAGTTTTTGGGTTTCCAAGAGTTTTAAGAATTTTCCAAACAGATTCCAAGTATTTTTAGCAAGGTAGGTATATAATAGAACTATAAAGTGAATATCTATATTCATATAACAAAAAAGAAGGTGATGAAAATGAAAAAATGGCAAGCAACTGTATTGGTCTGCACTAGTCTGTTTTGTCTATCGGCTTGTAAAAATCAGACAACAAGCGAAACTGATAAACAAAATGGAGACAAACAAGCGCAAGTTAGCTCTCAGGTAGCAAAAAAAGGAGAAGTAGTTCCAGATTTTGAACTCATGGGAGTTGATGGGAAAAACTACCATCTATCAGATTACAAAGGTAAAAAAGTCTATCTCAAATTTTGGGCTTCCTGGTGTTCTATCTGTCTAGCCAGCCTCCCTGATACCGATGAGCTGGCTAAAGAAGAAAGCGATGATTATGTTGTTTTGACAGTCGTTTCTCCTGGTCAAAAAGGCGAGCAAGCAGAAGAAGGCTTCAAGAAATGGTATCAGGGCTTGGACTATAAAGATTTACCAGTATTGTTAGACCCTTCGGGACAACTTTTGGCGAGTTACGGAGTTCGTTCTTATCCGACTCAGGCTTTTATCGATAAAGAAGGCAAACTAGTCAAGACCCAGCCAGGTTTTATGGACAAAGAAACTATTTTACAGATGCTAAAAAGCATAGATTAGAGGCTCATCATGAATGATAAATTAAAAATAATTGTATTCATTGGAATCATCATTTGCATTATTATTGGATTTTTATTTCTTTTGGAAAAAAGGAGCGCAAGCTACACAGATACCACTCAAATCGAGAAGGCAGCAGTTAGTCAAGGGCAAAAAGTCACGAAAAAAACTCAATCAAGTAAAGATGCTGACTTACATGATATCTATCTAGCTGGAGGTTGTTTCTGGGGAGTTGAAGAGTATTTTTCTCGAGTGGCAGGTGTGACAGATGCTGTTTCTGGCTATGCGAATGGGAGAGGAGAAACAACACAGTATGAATTGATCGGCCAAACCGGGCATGCTGAGACTGTTCATGTGACCTATGATGCCAATCAAATCTCTCTAAAAGAGATCTTGCTTCATTATTTCCGCATTATCAATCCAACTAGTAAAAATAAGCAGGGAAATGATGTGGGGATTCAGTATCGGACTGGTGTCTACTATAAGGACGAGCATGACCTAGAAGTCATCAATCAAGTTTTTGAACAAGTTGCTCAGAAATACGACCAGCCTCTAGCGGTTGAAAAGGAAGCCTTAAGCAATTTTATTGTGGCTGAGGACTACCACCAAGATTATCTCCAGAAAAATCCTAACGGCTATTGCCATATCAATGTCAATCAAGCAGCCTATCCTGTTATTGATGCAAGTCAATATCCAAAACCGAGCGACGATGAATTGAAAAAACTTTTGTCTCCAGATGAGTATGCCGTGACTCAAAATGGTCAAACAGAACGTGCCTTTTCAAATCGTTACTGGGATAAATTTGAAGCAGGTCTTTATGTGGATGTTGCGACTGGCGAACCCCTCTTTTCTTCGAAAGATAAATTTGAATCGGGTTGTGGTTGGCCAAGTTTTACCCAGCCGATCAGTCCAGATGTTGCGACCTATAAGGAAGACAAGTCATACAATATGGTCAGAACGGAAGTCAGAAGTCGAACAGGGAATTCTCACCTAGGACATGTCTTTACAGATGGACCTCAGGACAAGGGAGGTCTACGCTATTGTATCAATAGTCTATCCATCCATTTTATCCCAAAGGATCAAATGGAAGAAAAGGGCTATGGCTATTTGTTGGATTATGTAGAGTAAACTTGATATTTTTAAAAAAGAGTTTATAGAAATCTATTTTATATTCATAAGAAGTGTAGAATTTGGATTTTAGAAGAGGTTGGGCAATTTAATCGAACGTGTTGGGATCACTCCTGAAAATTTTTGATTTTGAAAATAAGTAAGGTGAAAGCCATCCGTTTTTCAATGCTTGAAGCTATTTGTAAAGAACTGGGGTGTCAGCTAGATGATTTATTGGAATATCAACCAAATTAAAAATGTTTGATTTATAATGAGGCTTTGATGCTTTTAGATTATCTGGAAGGAGAACGAGTTCTCGCTAAGAATGATCTGGTTTTGAAGAAGGCCTGGTTTGATGCTATTATTGCCAAGGCAAAACGAGGAATCCATAGTTTTGAAATTGATGGTCAGCAAATTGATTCTTATGAGAAATTGCAAGACTTGTTTGACCAAGCAGTAGAAACGGATTACCGAAACTTCAAGTATGGAGGCTCAGTTGCCAATTATACAGTAGCTCTGAAGAAAAAAGTCTTCCAAAAACTATTGCAGGTGACAGATGCCTTTTCATCCGAACTCTTTCCCAAAGGATAGATAAAAAGTCGGTATGATAAAAGAGAATGCTATGTTCAGATTTTCTTAGAAAGTGACATCTACTTTATCATTCTCAAAGAATAAAATTGCCAGATCTCCTGTTGGGGTCTGGCTTTTATGGTATACTTAGGATATGCATAGAAAAACAGTGATTGATTTTAGGGCTTTGGGCGAGCGATACACCTTTACCCAGCCTATCAAAGAGTTAAAAACCAGAGATTTAGCAGAAGTAACAGACTTGTTAGCTCAAGTGGAAAGCTACCAAGAGCAGGGCTATTATGTGGTGGGTTATGTCAGCTATGAGGCTGCGCCAGCTTTTGAGGAGAAGTTGGCGGTTCACGAGGGTCCCTTGTTAGGAGAGTATCTCCTCTATTTCACTATTCATGACAGCGTTGAAAAATCTAGCATTCCTCTGACTTATGAGGAGGTGGATTTGCCGTCAAACTGGCAGGAAGTAACAGCAGCAGAGGACTATGAAAAGGCGATTGCCCAAATTCACCATCATTTACGACAAGGGGATACTTATCAGGTCAATTATACGGTTCAACTTATGCAGGAGTTGTCTGCCGATCCTTTTGCTATCTACAATCGTATGGTTGTAGAGCAGGAAGCGGGATATAATGCTTACGTAGAGCACGATGACATGGCAGTGATTTCCTTGAGTCCAGAACTCTTTTTTGAGCAAAATGGTCGTGAATTGACGACTCGTCCAATGAAGGGGACGACTAAACGTGGTTTGACTGATGCTGAAGACTTGAAAGAGGCAGTTTGGTTAGAAAAGGATCCTAAAAATCGCTCAGAGAATATGATGATAGTGGACCTCTTGCGCAATGACATGAATCGTCTGTCTGAGGTGGGAAGTGAGCATGTGGAACGTTTATGTCAGGTGGAACAGTATTCAACGGTTTGGCAGATGACTTCGACCATCAAGAGTCAGTTACGACCAGATGTTGACCTAGTTGAAATTTTCCGTTCACTCTTTCCATGTGGTTCTATTACAGGAGCTCCCAAGATAGCGACTATGGAAATTATCAAGAATTTGGAACCGCAAGCTAGAGGAGTTTACTGTGGAACTGTTGGACTCTTGCTTCCCAATGGACGACGGATTTTCAATGTGGCTATTCGAACCATTCAACTCTACAAGGGGCAAGCCATCTATGGAGTCGGTGGAGGCATCACTTGGGATAGTACTTGGGAGTCAGAATACCGTGAAGTCCAGCAAAAGGCTGCTGTTCTTTATCGCAAACAGCCTCGCTTTAAGCTGATTACGACAGGGAAAATCAGCCAGAAAACCTTGCTCTTTAAAAATCAACATCTAGAAAGATTGCAAAAGGCTAGTCGTTACTTTACCTTTTCTTTTAATGTAGAAGACTTGAGACAAAAGATAGAGGAAGAGTGTCAAGCTTGTGACCTCCATCAAGACTACCGTTTGCGAATCAGTCTCAGCAAATCTGGAGAAATAGAAATTGATCGACAAGTATTAACACCACTTAGTCCAACTTTTTGTCAAGCTAAACTTTGTCTGCAAGAAGCTGATTTGCAGCAGGCCTTTACCTACTTTAAGACGACACACCGACCACATTTGACAGTGGGAGAGCAGGAAATTATCTATCACACTGCTGATGAAAAATTGCTTGAAACCTCTATTGGGAATCTGGTCTTAAAAATGGATGGCAAACTCTATACCCCACCTAGCATTCTTGGTATTTTACCAGGGATTTATCGCCAGCATTTACTTGAAATCGGGCAGGTAGAAGAGAAGGTCTTAACCATAGAAGATTTGAAGCAAGCAGAAGTCATTTATGGCTGTAATGCAGTTAGGGGCTTGTATGAGTTATCCTTGAAGAAGAACTAAATGAAACTAATATTTTTACACGGCCTAGGTCAGTCAGCGGAGAGTTGGAAAGAAGTGCAAGAGTTGCTTGCAGATTATCCCTCTGAAGCCCTAGACTTATTCCCTGCTGGAGTTGCTAGCTATCAAGAAGCTAAGGAGCGCATTTATCAGCGCTTATCAAAGGAGACAGAACCTTTTGTCCTAATCGGTTTATCCTTAGGGGCTACCCTCGCACTGGAGCTTTCAAGTTCTGAGATACCAAATTTTCAGGCCTTGGTTTTGTCAGGCTGTCCATTAAAACTGGCGGGCAATATCCTTTTTTACATTCAGTTGCTGATATTTAAACTACTCCCAAAAAGGATATTTGAGAAACAGGGAGCAGATAAGGCTCTTATGGTTGGAGTTTCCGAGGAATTAAAAACACTTGATTTAAGAGAGAATGCAAAGAATTGTCCCTATCCAAGCTTGTTAATTTGTGGTAGTCAGGATAAGCCAAATCTCAGTTCAATGAAAAGTATTCATGAACTGATGCCAGATTCTCAGTTTGAGACCATCCCTGACGGCCCTCATGTCTTGAATAAGGCAAAACCAAAAGAGTTTGCAGAATTAACCAGAAGTTTTCTTGAATTGCTGAAACAAGTTTGATAAAATAATAAAGAAGTGATAAATCATAAAGGAGATAAAAATGAGTCAAAAGATTATTGGGATTGACCTTGGTGGAACTTCTATCAAGTTCGCTATTTTAACGCAAGAAGGAGAAATCCAAGAAAAATGGTCTATCAAGACTAACATTTTGGATGAAGGAAGCCATATCGTAGACGATATGATTGAAACTATTCAACATCGTTTGGCCTTGCTTGGATTGTCTGCTGAAGATTTCCGTGGAATTGGTATGGGGTCACCTGGTGTGGTTGACCGTGAAAAAGGGACTGTTATCGGTGCCTACAACCTCAACTGGAAAACTCTTCAACCAATCAAAGAAAAGATGGAAAAAGCCTTGGGTATTCCATTCTTTATCGACAATGACGCTAACGTAGCTGCTCTTGGTGAGCGTTGGATGGGTGCTGGTGAAAACCAACCAGACGTTGTCTTTATGACTCTGGGTACAGGTGTTGGTGGCGGTATCGTGGCAGAAGGTAAATTGCTTCACGGTGTTGCAGGTGCTGCTGGTGAACTTGGACACATCACAGTTGACTTTGATCAACCAATCGCATGTACTTGTGGTAAAAAAGGCTGTCTTGAGACAGTAGCTTCAGCGACAGGTATCGTTAACTTGACTCGTCGTTATGCAGATGAATACGAAGGCGATGCAGCCTTAAAACGCTTGATTGATGACGGAGAAGAAGTAACTGCTAAAACTGTCTTTGACTTGGCAAAAGAAGGGGACGATCTTGCCTTGATCGTTTACCGCAACTTCTCACGTTACTTGGGTATTGCATGTGCCAACATCGGTTCTATCCTAAATCCATCAACGATTGTTATCGGTGGTGGTGTATCAGCTGCTGGGGAATTCCTTCTCCAAGGCGTGCAAAAGGTTTATGATGAAAATACCTTCCCACAAGTGCGCACAACAACTAAACTAGCTCTTGCCACTCTAGGAAATGACGCTGGAGTTATCGGAGCAGCATCACTTGTATTGCAATAATGCACATGAATCAAGAGCTTGGATATTGATCAAGCTCTTTTTTAGTTGAAGTTGTTAGAATAAAGTAATAGCTCACTAATGATAGGAGGAGTTTTGGATGAATACTGTAGAACAGTCCATGGTTGATTTAGCCTTGTCTATTGCTAGGCAAGCTCATGAAGGGCAACTGGATAAGGCAGGAGTAGATTATATAGAACATCCAATCTATGTAGCAAGCCAAGTTGATACTGAAGAAGAAAAAGCAGTGGCTCTGCTACATGATGTTATAGAGGATAGTCCTGTTTCAGCTGAAGAATTACTAATTGCAGGTTTACCAGAGGAAGTTGTTACTGCTGTTCAGGTTTTGACAAAGAAAAAGGAGCAAGATTATCAAACATATCTGGAAACTGTGAAGAAAAATCCTCTTGCACGAGTAGTAAAATTAGCTGATCTAAAACATAATTCAGATTTATCGAGATTGCCTTCTATTACTGCAAAGGATAGGGAAAGATTGAAGAAATATAAAAAGGCCATTGATTTTCTGAGCAGGTAGAAAAAACCTTTTTATGCTATACTAGTTAAGACAATAATTGAGGTGAGAGTAAATGACAAAAGCAGACACGATTTTTAAAGAAAATATCGAGCGAATCTTGAATGAGGGTGTGTTTTCCGAGCAAGCACGTCCCAAGTATAAGGATGGAACAGTAGCTAACTCCAAGTACATCACAGGTGCTTTTGCGGAGTATGATTTGTCTAAGGGTGAATTTCCAATCACAACCTTGCGACCAATCGCAATCAAATCAGCCATCAAGGAAGTGCTTTGGATCTACCAAGACCAGACAAATAGCCTAGAAGTACTCAATGACAAGTACAATGTTCACTACTGGAATGATTGGGAAGTTGGAGATACAGGGACTATTGGGGAGCGTTATGGGGCTGTTGTTAAGAAGCATGATATCATTAACAAGATTCTCAAACAGTTAGAAGCCAATCCTTGGAACCGTCGCAATATCATCTCACTTTGGGATTATCAAGCTTTTGAGGAGACAGATGGCCTTCTGCCTTGTGCCTTCCAGACCATGTTTGATGTCCGTCGTGTGGATGGTGAGATTTATCTGGATGCGACTTTGACCCAGCGTTCTAACGATATGCTGGTGGCTCACCACATCAATGCCATGCAGTATGTGGCGCTTCAGATGATGATTGCTAAACACTTTGGTTGGAAAGTTGGAAAATTCTTCTACTTCATCAATAACCTTCACATTTATGACAATCAATTTGAACAAGCTCAGGAATTGCTTCATCGTGAGCCGTCAAACTGCCAACCACGTTTGGTCTTGAATGTACCAGATAAGACCAACTTCTTTGATATTAAAGCAGAGGATTTTGAGTTGGTTGATTATGATCCAGTCAAGCCACAGTTGAAGTTTGACTTGGCAATTTAATACTCTCTGAAAATCTCTTCAAACCACGCTAGATTCCTAGTTTCCTATTTGGTTTTTATTGAGTATAAAAGAATAGAACAAAAGAAGTTGAGAAAAAATCTCAACTTCTTTTGTTTTATGTGACTTTCAGTCCGTCTCGCTCCGTTAGGTGCGAGACAAATAAACCACCCGCTATGCGGGTGCGCGTCGAAGGTTATACCAAAAAAACTCCAAACGCGATACAATAAAGGTGTTCAAGCCAATTGTAAAGCGAGAGGAGAAAAATATGGCACAAAAAGCACATAGTTTATCACACACAAAGTGGATGTGTAAATATCACATTGTGTTCACCCCTAAGTATAGACGAAAAGTAATCTATAATCAATATCGGAGTAGTTTAGGTGAAATATTTCATCGCTTGTGTAGTTATAAAGAAGTTGAAATTATCGAGGGTCACTTAATGCCAGACCATGTACATATGTTAGTCAGTATTCCACCAAGGATAAGTGTTTCGAGTTTCATGGGTTATTTAAAAGGTAAAAGTGCACTCATGATGTTTGACAAACACGCCAACCTCAAGTACAAGTTTGGGAATCGGCATTTCTGGGCAGAAGGTTATTATGTGAGTACAGTAGGGCTTAATGAAGCCACGATAAGGAAATACATACAAGATCAGGAAAAGCATGATATAGCACTAGATAAATTAAGTGTAAAAGAATATGAGGGTCCCTTTAGGGATAGTGGTAAGTAATACTCACGCCTCTTCAAGAGGCAAGTGACGAGTCAAGAGCAATGAGGCTTGAACAACGTGAAAGCCAGCGTCTTTAGGCGCTGGCTGGTAATTTGGGCTTATAGCCCTGGTGCAAACCACCCGTTTGACGGGTGGTTATGATTGCTTAGTGTGATACGCGACGACGCGCTGCTTTCTTACGGTTTTCTTCGATGAAAGCTGCTTTTTGTTCTTCTGGTTCGATCACTTTCTTTTTAACTGCGTATACTGCACCTGCAACTGCAGCGACAGTTCCTGCAATACCTGTTACAAGACCTTTAGCGAATCCTTTAGCCATGAGTATTCCTCCTTTAACTTATAAATCAGCCAGCTACCTCAAGAGGTCGCATTTTTCTGACTGACCTTTTTGTGATATAATAATAGTAACGAAAAAATGGGAATTTTTCAAGGAAAAAAGATGAAAACAAAAATAATTGTGATTGTTGGACCGACTGCAGTTGGAAAAACAGCTCTAGCCATTGAAGTTGCAAAGCGTTTTAATGGCGAAGTGGTTAGTGGAGATAGCCAACAAGTCTATCGAGGTCTAGATATTGGGACAGCCAAGGCTAGTCCAGAGGAGCAGGCAACTGTCCCTCATCATTTGATTGATGTGAGAGAAGTAACCGAGTCTTACTCGGCTTTTGATTTTGTTTCAGAAGCTAAGGCGGCCATTGAGGATATTCAAAGTCGAGGTAAGCTCGCTATTATTGCAGGTGGGACAGGACTTTATATCCAGAGTCTGCTAGAAGGATATCATTTAGGTGGGGAGACACCTCATGAGGAGATTTTAGCTTATCGTGCTAGTCTAGATCCTTTTTCAGATGAGGAGTTAGCCCATCTTGTAGAGCAAATAGGCCTTGAAATTCCCCAGTTTAATCGTCGTCGTGCCATGCGTGCCTTGGAAATTGCCCATTTTGCTCAAGACTTGGAAAATCAAGAGACCTTGTATGAACCTCTGATTATTTGCTTGGATGATGAGCGTAGTCAGCTTTATGAACGGATTAACCACCGTGTGGATTTGATGTTTGAAGCTGGACTATTGGATGAAGCTAAGTGGTTGTTTGAACATTATCCAGATGTGCAGGCTGCTAAAGGGATTGGCTATAAGGAACTCTTTCCCTATTTTCGAGGGGAGCAGAGCCTGGAGGAGGCTAGTGACAGTCTCAAACAGGCGACCCGTCGTTTTGCCAAGCGTCAGCTAACCTGGTTCCGTAATCGTATGCAGGTGACCTTTTATCAGATAGGAGAATCTGGTGTGAAAGAGCGTATTTTAAGCCAGATTGAGGAGTTTTTAAATGATTGAAACGGAGAAAAAAGAGGAACGGGTCCTGCTCATTGGTGTAGAATTGCAGGGCATGGACAATTTTGACCTCTCCATGGAAGAGTTGGCTAGTTTAGCTAAGACGGCTGGTGCAGTTGTAGTCGATAGCTACAGACAAAAACGAGAAAAATATGACTCCAAGACCTTTGTTGGTTCTGGTAAGTTGGAAGAAATATCGAAAATGGTGGACGCAGAAGAAATCACGACTGTCATCGTCAATAACCGTCTGACACCTCGACAAAATGTCAATCTCGAGGAAGTTCTCGGTGTTAAGGTCATTGACCGTATGCAGTTGATTTTGGATATCTTTGCTATGAGAGCTCGAAGCCATGAAGGCAAACTCCAAGTGCATCTAGCTCAGCTCAAATACCTCTTGCCTCGTTTGGTTGGTCAGGGGATTATGCTCAGCCGTCAGGCAGGGGGAATTGGTTCCCGTGGACCTGGTGAAAGCCAGCTGGAGCTGAATCGTCGTAGTGTTCGCAACCAGATTACAGATATCGAACGTCAACTCAAGGTGGTTGAGAAAAATCGAGCGACAGTTCGAGAAAAACGTTTGGAGTCAAGTACTTTTAAGATTGGTTTGATTGGTTACACAAATGCTGGTAAGTCAACTATTATGAATGCTTTGACTAGCAAGACCCAGTATGAGGCAGATGAGCTCTTTGCGACTCTGGATGCGACGACTAAGAGCATCCATCTTGGTGGCAATCTACAGGTAACCTTGACAGATACCGTTGGATTTATTCAAGACTTACCAACCGAATTGGTGTCAAGTTTCAAGTCGACCTTGGAAGAAAGCAAGCATGTAGACCTTCTGGTTCATGTTATCGATGCCAGCAATCCTTACCATGAGGAACATGAAAAAACAGTTCTTTCCATCATGAAAGACTTGGACATGGAGGATATTCCTCGCTTGACCCTTTATAATAAAGCGGATTTGGTGGAGGACTTTACGCCTACCCAAACGCCGTATGCACTGATTTCTGCCAAGTCTGAGAATAGTCGCGAACAGTTGCAGGCTTTATTGCTGGATAAGATTAAGGAAATTTTTGAACCCTTTACTTTGCGCGTGCCTTTTTCTAAGTCTTACAAGATTCATGATTTGGAGAGTGTTGCTATCTTAGAAGAACGTGACTACCAAGATGACGGCGAAGTCATCACAGGCTTCATTTCTGAGAAAAATAAATGGAGATTAGAAGAATTTTATGACTGATATCAAATCATTAGCTCTCAAGTATGGTGGCTATACAAGTTTAGACAAGGTCTATCTGGACCAGCTTTTAGCTGGTAGGTCTGAAGAGGAACAGCTAGCCCTTATCACTCCTCCACCCAGCGTGGTTAATGCCTACTTTGCTGAGCTCTACCAGAAAAAGAGCCCCGAGGCTGCGACCGATTATTTTGCAGAAGTCAGCCAAGAACTGAACCTCTATAATGCTGAGCCAAGTTTCGCTTTGGAAAGCAAGCCCTTTATTCGCCTCAATCTATCGGGTAAATCCTTTGGCTTTTGCTATGAGTGTGAGAATCTGGGGAGAATTTTTTCTGAGAATGAAGAGAAGATTTCAGATGACTTGCTTTTTGAGATTGCGCAAATTTTTCCTCATCAGCTAGTTTTTGAGGAGTCTGGGAAAATTTACATGAAGGCAATCGGAGAAGAGGAAGTTGTTAGCGTGGAAAATCTCACAGCCTTGACAGATTTGGAAACCTTGGCAGATGGAAGAAAGCGACTTAAAGGCTACAGCCAAGAGGATTTACTACAAGAAGCTAGAGCTTTTTATGGCAAGTTTTATTATCGCTCGGAAAATAGAACTGCTATGTTATATATTGATTAATTAGAAAGTATCGAATGGATATTCAATTTTTAGGAACGGGGGCTGGTCAGCCCTCTAAAGCCCGCAACGTTTCAAGTCTCGCCCTGAAACTCTTGGACGAGATTAACGAAGTCTGGCTCTTTGACTGTGGCGAAGGTACGCAAAATCGCATTCTGGAAACTACGATTCGACCACGGAAGGTCAGCAAAATCTTTATCACCCACTTGCACGGAGACCATATTTTTGGATTGCCCGGTTTTCTCTCTAGTCGTGCCTTTCAAGCTAATGAAGAGCAAACAGATTTGGAAATCTATGGTCCCCAAGGCATCAAATCTTTTGTCTTGACCAGTCTACGTGTGTCAGGTTCACGCCTGCCTTATAAGATTCATTTCCATGAATTTGACCAAGATTCTCTAGGGAAAATTCTTGAAACAGATAAATTCACGGTGTATGCGGAAGAGTTGGATCACACTATTTTCTGTGTGGGTTATCGTGTCATACAAAAGGATCTAGAAGGGACCTTGGACGCTGAAAAACTAAAGGCTGCTGGTGTACCATTTGGACCGCTTTTTGGAAAAATCAAAAACGGTCAGGATGTTGTATTAGAGGACGGCACCGAGATCAAGGCAGCAGACTACATCTCAGCTCCACGTCCAGGTAAGATTATCACTATCTTGGGTGATACTCGAAAAACGGATGCCAGTGTGCGTCTGGCTGTCAATGCGGATGTTCTTGTCCATGAGTCGACTTATGGCAAAGGAGATGAAAAAATTGCTCGCAATCACGGTCACTCAACTAATATGCAGGCTGCGCAGGTGGCAACAGAAGCAGGAGCCAAACGACTCTTACTCAACCATATCAGCGCCCGTTTCCTTTCAAAAGATATCAGCCAGCTTAAGAAAGATGCGGCAACGATTTTTGAAAATGTCCATGTGGTCAAAGACTTGGAAGAAGTGGAAATTTAAGTTTCACAGAAAGGATAAGTATGTCTACTATTCTCATTACAGGAGCCAGTGGTGGTCTAGCCCAAGAAATGGTCAAACTCTTGCCAAATGACCAACTCATTTTACTTGGTAGAAATAAGGAAAAACTAGTTCAGCTATACGGAAATCATCCTCAGGCAGAATTGGTCGAGATTGATATTACCGATGAGCAAGCCTTAGAAGGACTGGTAGCTGAACTTTACCAACGTTATGGCAAGATTGATGTTTTGATTAATAACGCAGGTTATGGAATTTTTGAAGATTTTGACAAGATTTCTGATCAAGATATTCATCAGATGTTTGAGGTTAATACCTTTGCTCTCATGAATCTATCTCGTTTGGTTGCTTCTCGCATGAAGGAAATGCGAAAAGGTCATATCCTCAATATCGTCAGTATGGCAGGATTGATAGCGACTAGCAAGTCCAGTCTCTACTCAGCGACCAAGTTTGCGGCCATTGGTTTTTCAAATGCTTTGCGCCTTGAACTCATGCCCTATGGTGTCTATGTGACAACTGTTAATCCAGGACCTATCCGTACAGGATTTTTTGACCAGGCTGATCCGGATGGAACCTACCTTAAATCGGTTGACCGTTTTCTCTTGGAACCTGACGCAGTAGCCCAAAAGATTGTTAAGACCATAGGAAAAAACAAACGGGAACTCAATCTCCCAGTATTGCTCCATTTAGCCCATAAATTTTATACTCTTTTCCCTAAGCTAGCAGATAAGTTGGCTGGAGAAACCTTTAATTATAAGTGAGAAAGTATAAGTGAGAAAGCTGTTCCCTTGAGGAATGGCTTTTTGCTTTAATTAGGAGAAGTTGTTGACCAAAAAAAAACCTGAAAATACTGGTAGTTTATCCCTGTTAGATAGCTTTGAGGTATAATAGAGATAAGAAAGCAGAAAAGAGAGGATAAACTTCGAGTCTAACATAACTAAAAGTATATCTATAGTCGAAGCTTATGAAGTCAAGATAAAATAGGATTAAAAGAACTTGCCCTTTGTCAGATTGACTAGGCTGTAAATCGGAGTTAGAAATATTCTTAGAATAGAAGAAAATAAAAAAGCCTAAAAATGTTAAAATATCTTGACATTTTATCGATTTAGAGTATAATAAAAAATGTAAAGAGCTCTTGACATTGTTTTGACGGATTGGAGGAACAGGACTATGAGAAAAATGGATGAAATGGACAGAGCGATTCAGCTACGTTCTGAGGAATGGGGTTATAAAACGGCTCTATTTGGCTTATGTGGATGGACAGTATTTAATATTTATCAATCTATTACAAAAGGCATTAAACTTGAAATGTTACCATGTCTGATTTTATGTTTATCTATTTCTGTTCAAGGATTTACACAATTTGCCATAAAACAGAAAATGATTGATGCTGATGAAGAGTTTAAAGAACCAAATAAACTTGTTCAAGGAGTAATTTTGATGGTTGTTATCCTTATCGTAGTTTTGGCGATTGGCATTTATTGTTTTCAGAAAGACTAATGCTGTATGAAAAATAATATCAAACAGTTAAGAAAGTCTGAAGGACTACGTCAGGAAGATATGGCAAAAATATTAGGCGTTAGTCGACAAACCATTATTGCTATCGAGAATGACAAGTACAATCCTACACTTGAACTAGCAATGAAAATTGCAAGGTTGCTACAACTACATGTTGAAGAAATTTTCATTTTAGAAGATTAAAGACATCAGATAGCATTTATTCTAATCATCTGATTCGTAATGATGGAGAGTTTTCCGGTTCATGGAAACTCTCCTTTTAAAGCTCATAAAGAGTCTACTCAATTTTACCCTTGTCCATCTATATATCTATCGTTAAAACTGGTATAAAAATTGCAAATCGAATCTTTAAATAGTATACTAGTTCTGTTAGTTGTAAAAACGTTTGCGTTTTTGTTGATGATGATTATTTAGGAGACAAGACATGGAATTGACAGCCATTTATCATAGACCAGAATCAGAGTATGCTTATCTTTACAAAGAAGGTCAGCTACATATCCGAATCAGAACCAAGAAAGATGATGTCCAGCAGGTCATCTTACACTATGGAGATCCCTTTATCTTCATCGAGGATAAGTATGAAGCCAAGAAAGAAATGACTAAAGTAACTTCAGACGCCTTGTTTGATTATTGGCAGGTTACGGTCTCTGTTGATTTTGCACGGATTCAATATCTCTTTGAGCTCCTTGATAAAGAAGGTCAGGGTGTTTTTTACGGTGATAAGGGTTGTGTAGAACATACTCAAGAAAACTTGGATGCTGAAGGCAATGGCTTTAAGCTTCCTTATATTCACGAAATCGACGGATGTCAGGTTCCTAGCTGGGTTTCAAATACCGTTTGGTATCAGATTTTCCCAGAACGCTTTGCTAATGGAAATCCTAATTTGACTCCAGATGAAGCTCGAGAGTGGGATGCTGTTATTGCACCTAACATGGATGATTTTTTTGGTGGAGATTTACAAGGGATTATTGACCATTTAGACTATCTTAAAGATTTGGGAATCACTGGACTTTACCTATGTCCGATTTTTGAAGCAACGACCAATCACAAGTATGATACGACGGATTATTTTGAAATCGACCGTCACTTTGGAGACAAGGAAGTCTTTCGTAATCTAGTCGAGGAAGCCCACAAACGTGGGATCAAGATTATGCTAGATGCGGTATTTAATCATATTGGCAACCAGTCAGTCCAATGGCAGGATGTTCTAAAAAATGGAGAAAACTCAGTTTATAAAGATTGGTTCCATATCCAAGAATTCCCAGTTACTGAGGATAAACTTCAGAATCCAAGACAACTCCCTTATCATACTTTTGCCTTTGCTAGCTATATGCCTAAGTTAAATACAGTCAATCCTGAAGTCAAAGACTATCTTTTAAGTGTTGCGACCTACTGGATTGAGAATTTTGATATTGATGCTTGGCGTTTGGACGTTGCCAATGAAATTGACCATCAGTTCTGGAAAGATTTTAGAAAGGCAGTTCTCGCTAAAAAGCCTGATTTGTACATCTTAGGTGAAATCTGGCATACGTCCCAGCCTTGGCTACAAGGGGATGAGTTCCATGCTGTCATGAACTACCCGCTCTCTGAAAGTATCAAGGACTATTTCCTGCGTCAGCGTAAAAAGACGGAGCAGTTTATTTCAGAAATCAATAGCCAGTCGATGTACTACAAGCAACAAATATCAGAGGTGATGTTTAACCTTTTAGATTCTCATGATACAGAGCGTATCCTCACAACTGCCAAAGGAAATGTCCAGCATGTCAAGGCTGCTTTAACCTTCCTCTACCTTCAAAAAGGGACTCCTTGTATCTATTACGGAACAGAGCTTGCATTAATAGGTGGACCAGATCCTGATTGCCGTCGTGTCATGCCTTGGGAGCATGTGTCTGAGGAAAATGATATGCTGAATTTTATGAAACAATTGATTCAAGTCCGTAAGGAAGTGGCAAGTATGATTCAGCATGGTTCATATAGTTTAGAAGAAGTGAAACCAGATGTTTTATCCTTGAAGTGGAACTACCAAGGAAAAGAAGTTCAAGCCATCTTCAATCAGTCTTCTGAGAAATATATTTTAGACAGAGATTCAGTTGATTTAGCGAGTCATTGCCAGTTTGAAGATAAACAAGAGGTTATCTTACCAGATGGATTTGTAGTTACTATTTCTGAGTAAAAAGGATAAAAACAATGTCACTCAAGGAAGTTTATGATTATTTTCGTCACTATGATAAGGAAACTTATCAGGTTGTCGCCTGCATGGGCAATGAACCATCGGAAGAAGAAATCCAGGATTTTGAAAATCAATATGGCATTCGTCTTCCAGAAGATTTCAGGGAATTCACCATGTCATCTCTTGGAGGTCTCTTTATGGAGGTCAAAGAAGAGATATGGCCAAGAGCCAAGGCTTACGATGTAGCACCATTTTGGACTTTCTGCCGAGGTATTAAGGTCTTGGGAATTGCAAATGGTATCCCAGACTTCCTAGACATTCGAATAAAAACCAAGGAATTACACGCTCTGGGCTTTGTGGATTATATCCCATTTCTGTCTATCGTCGGGGATGGAGATGTGATTTTCTGCTTTGATAAGGACAATCACATAGTCGCCCTAGATTGGTATAATAGTGGCGAAACTGAAGAGCTTGAATGTGATTTTTCAGGACTTTTACTCCAGCAAATTGCCGAGCTAGAAGAACGTAAAAATGAGATGGTCAAGCTTTTGGAAAAGGGGAAATCTAGTCAATAATCTATAAGGAAATATCAGTTTGATAGTCCGTAAAAGAGGTTGGGACAAAAGATCCCGACCTCACTTTTTATTAGCAATCAAACTTTGACGCGGTAGTTGATTGAACTTTTTGTTCGTCTTTTATACTCTTCGAAAATCTCTTCAAACCACGTCAGCGTCGCCTTGCCGTATATATGTTACTGACTTCGTCAGTTCTATCTACAACCTCAAAGCAGTGCTTTGAGCAACCTGCGGCTAGCTTCCTAGTTTGCTCTTTGATTTTCATTGAGTATTAGACTCCAAAAAGCTGCTAATCATCCTCGCGGGGCTGGGACTACGAAATCGAGACTTTGTCTATCGATTTCTGTCCCACTGCCTTTTTTAGTAAAATCATTCACTAAATGTACATTCAGATTTTCAAAGTTTTCTACAAATTATAGAAAAAAGAATCAAAAGTATGATTTTTATGCTGCCAGTATTGAAGTTTCTTATATTATTTTATAAAATAGAAGTTAAATACTACTATAAAAGTAGAGCGCTTACACAAAAATGGAAGCGGTTACGAATATAAGGAGGATCTTATGGGGAAAGATCATTGGAATCGAAAAAGAGTGTATAGTATCCGGAAATTTACGGTGGGTACTTGCTCAGTGCTCATCGGTACTTGCTCGGTATTATTTGGAGCAAGTGTAGCTGGTGCAAATCCAGTAGCTGCGGAAGAAACTCCGATTACAGTTGCTACAGAAAAAGTAGAGGACGAATCTAAAAAAGAGAACCTTGTTGAAACGGCAAATTCAGTTGCTGATGAAGCGGTTGCTCCAAGCCATGAAGCTGAAAAAGCACAGGACGATCAAACTCTACAATCAGACTCTGACAAAAAAGAGGATTCCATGCTAGATAAGAAACCTCAAGTAATTACTCAAGATCAATCTGCTCAAACGGAAAAACCGGATCTAAAACCGGCTACCAGCGAGGAGGTAAATCAATTGGTTGAGGACCGTAAAGTAGAATTTAACCAAAACTGGCATTTTAAACTCAATGCCAATGCAAAAGACGCTATCAAACCAGATGCAGATGTATCAAGCTGGAAGAAATTAGACCTTCCTCATGACTGGAGTATTTACAATGACTTTGATCATGATTCTCCTGCCCAAAACGAAGGTGGACAACTCAATGGTGGTGATGCTTGGTATCGCAAGACCTTTAAACTTGATGAAAAAGACCTTAATAAGAATGTTCGTCTGGTCTTTGATGGAGTTTATATGGATTCGCAAGTCTACGTAAACGGTCAGCTAGTTGGTCACTATCCAAATGGTTACAACCAATTCTCATATGACATCACTGACTATCTCAATAAAGACGGTCGTGAGAATGTCGTAGCTGTACATGCGGTCAATAAACAACCAAGTAGCCGTTGGTATTCAGGAAGTGGTATTTACCGCGATGTTACCCTTCAAGTCACAGATAAGGTTCATGCTGAGAAAAATGGTACAACCATCTTAACACCAGAGCTTGAAAAACAACAGAATGGTAAGGTTGACACTCACGTATCAAGTAAGATTGTCAATACAGATGATAAAGACCACGAAATCGTAGCTGAGTATCAAATAATCGAACGTGGAGGAAAAGCAGTAAGTGACCTAGTTCGTACAGCTAGTCAAGTCTTGAAAGCTCATCAGTCAACTAGCCTGAATGCTATCTTGCAAGTTGAGAAACCAAAACTTTGGACAGTTCTCAGCGACCAACCAGCTCTCTACGAATTGGTAACGCGTGTGTATCGTGATGGTCAGTTAGTTGATGCGAAGAAAGATATGTTTGGTTACCGTTACTACAACTGGACACCAAACGAAGGCTTCTCTCTTAACGGCGAAAAAATGAAATTCCATGGTGTTTCTCTTCACCATGACCACGGGGCTCTAGGAGCAGAAGAAAACTACAAAGCAGAATACCGTCGCCTCAAACAAATGAAGGAGATGGGTGTTAACTCTATCCGTACAACTCACAACCCAGCTAGTGAGCAGACTCTACAAATTGCGGCAGAGCTTGGTTTGTTGGTTCAGGAAGAAGCTTTTGATACTTGGTATGGTGGTAAGAAACAGTACGACTACGGACGTTTCTTTGAAAAAGATGCCACTCACCCAGAAGCTAAAAAAGGTGAAAAATGGTCTGACTTTGACTTGCGTACCATGGTCGAAAGAGGCAAGAACAACCCAGCTATCTTCATGTGGTCTATCGGTAATGAAATCGGTGAAGCTTCAGGAGATCCACATTCTCTAGCGACTGTTAAGCGTTTGGTCAAGGTTATCAAGGACGTTGATAAGACTCGTTATGTCACAATGGGAGCAGATAAATTCCGTTTCGGTGATGGTAGCGGTGGACATGAAAAAATCGCTGATGAACTCGATGCCGTTGGATTTAACTATTCAGAAGACAACTACAAGAAACTGCGTGCGAAACATCCAAACTGGTTGATTTATGGATCAGAAACTTCTTCAGCGACTCGAACACGTGGAAGTTACTATCGTCCAGAACGTGAATTGGTACATAGCAACCAGGCTTATCGTAATTACGAGCAGTCAGACTACGGTAATGACCGTGTTGGTTGGGGTAAAACAGCTACAGCATCTTGGACATTTGACCGTGACAATGCAGGCTATGCAGGTCAGTTCATCTGGACAGGTACTGACTATATTGGTGAGCCGACTCCATGGCATAACCAAAACCAAACACCAGTTAAAAGTTCTTACTTTGGTATCGTAGATACAGCTGGAATCCCTAAGAATGACTATTACTTGTACCAAAGCCAATGGGTTTCTGCTCAGAAGAAACCAATGGTTCACCTGCTTCCTCACTGGAACTGGGAAGATCCTACTCTAAAAGCGAACGTAGCTGATGCAGATGGTAAGATTCCAGTCCGTGCCTACTCTAACGCTGCAAGTGTTGAGTTATTCTTGAACGGTGAATCTCTAGGCAAGAAGACCTTTAACAAAAAACAAACAAGCGATGGCCGTACTTACCAAGAAGGTGCCAATGCAAAGGAACTTTACCTTGAGTGGAAGGTTGCTTATCAACCTGGAACCTTGGAAGCAGTAGCTCGTGATGAAGCAGGTAATGAAATTGCTCGTGATAAGATTACGACTGCTGGTGAGCCTGCAGGTGTTCGCTTAGTCAAAGAAGAACATGCTATTGCAGCAGACGGAAAAGACCTCACTTATATTTACTATGAAATCGTTGACCAGGCTGGTAATGTAGTTCCTACAGCTAATAATCTTGTGCGCTTCCAGTTGCATGGTCAAGGTCAGATTGTCGGAGTGGATAACGGTGAACAAGCAAGCCGTGAGCGTTACAAAGAGCAAGCTGACGGTTCATGGATTCGCAAGGCCTTCAATGGTAAGGGTGTTGTAATTGTTAAATCAACTGAGCAAGCTGGTAAATTTACCTTGACTGCCCACTCTGATCTCTTGAAATCTGATCAAACAACGATCTTTACAGGTAAAAAAGAGCAAGCAGAAAAAACTGTCTTAGGTACAGAAGTACCTAAAGTACGTACTGTTATCGGTCAAGCACCGAAAATGCCTAAGAAAGTAGCCTTTATCTACAGTGATGGCAGCCGTGCCAAACTTCCAGTAGAATGGTCAGCAGTTGATGTCAATGAACCAGGAATTGTGACTGTCAAAGGTGTGGCAGACGGACGAGACGTCGAAGCGCGTGTTGAAGTCTTGGCTCTCGAAGCAGAATTGCCTGTAGTCAAGAGAATCGCTCCAAATACAGACCTAAATTCAGTTGACAAATCTGTTTCTTACGTATTGTCAGATGGTACTGTAGCAAGCTATGATGTTAATAAGTGGGAAATTGCAGCAGAAGATCAAGCTAAACTAGCTATCCCAGGATCTCGCATCCAGGCAAAAGGTATTTTAGAAGATGAAGAAATTGCTGCAACCTTGGTAGTGGCAGAAGGTGAAGCTGCTAATCCAGTAGTTCCAAGCGTAACTGTGGCAGATCAAGCGGTTGAAGGCCTTTCGACTGACCAACCTGTAAAATACCACAAGCTTGCTTATGGAGTAGCCTTGCCAGAGGTCAAAGCTACAGCTGAAAATGCGGAAGTGACTGTTATTCAAGCTAGTGAAGCGACGGGTATGCGAGCAACTATCCATGTTCAACCAAATGATGGTGGCCCACTACAAATCTATGCTATCCAATTCCTACAAGAAGCTCCACAAATCGAACGATTGAGCTTAGAGGTAGAGAACGAATCTGCACTTAAAGAAGACCAAACGGTCGGTATCAAGGTCTTGGCTCACTACCAAGATGGTACTCAGGCAGTCTTGAAGGCTGACAAGGTTACCTTCTCAACTACAGGTGTGGGAGATGTAGCCGTTCGTAAAGGTATGCTTGAATTGCACAAACCAGGTCAAGTAACTCTGAAAGCTCAATTTGAAGGAGCAGAAGGTCAGATTGACTTGAACATTCAAGCAAATACTGAAAACAAAGTCGTACAAGCAATCCGCCCAGTCAGCGTAGTGACAGGCTTGAATCAAGAACCAAGTCTCCCAGCTACAGTAACTGTAGAGTATGACAAAGGATTTCCAAAGGTTCACAAGGTGACTTGGCAAGCAGTTGCTAAGGAAGACCTTGCTAAATACCATAGCTTTGATGTTCTTGGTAAAGTAGAAGGGCTCGAAAAAGAAGCTCATGCTAAGGTATCTGTTGAAGGTATCATTGCTGTCGAGGAAGTGAGCGTAACAACTCCAGTTGCAGAAGCTCCTCAACTACCAGAGAGTGTTCGGACTTATCACTCAAATGGCCAAGTATCTTCAGCTAAAGTAACTTGGGACGCAATTGAACCAAGCCAGTACGCAAATGAAGGCAGCTTTACTGTTACTGGTCATGTTGAAGGAACTCAGTTACCAACCAAACTTCATGTTCGTGTCTCTGCTCAAACAGAAGTTGGTGCTAACATCTCTGACCAATGGACTGGTTCAGAATTGCCACTTGCCTTTGCATCAGACTCAAATCCAAGTGACTCAGTAGCCAATGTCAATGACAAACTAATTTCATATAACAACCAACCAGCAAACCGCTGGACAAACTGGAACCGTACAAGTGAAGCATCCGTAGGAATTCTCTTTGGTGACTCTGGTATCATGTCTAAACGATCAGTTGATAACCTCAATGTAGCCTTCCACGAAGACCACGGTGTTGGTGCACCTAAATCCTATGTCATTGAATACTATGTCGGTTCAGCAACTCCAACAGTTCCTAAGAATCCAAGCTTCGTAGCACGCGAAGACCATGTCTTTAATGACGATAAAAACTGGAAAGAAGTAACAAATCTCAAGGCTCCAGATCAAGTCAGAGCTGGAGAAATGACCCATTTTAGCTTTGATAAAGTCAACACTTACGCAGTTCGTATCCGCATGGTTCGACCAGATGGTAAATGGGGAACTTCTATTACAGAAATGCAAATCTTCTCTAAACAAGTAGCTGCAGCTAAGAATGCTCAAGCACAAATCCAAGTAGATGGAAAAGATTTGCCAAACTTTAACCCAGGCTTGACTGACTACTATCTAGAAGCAAGCCAAGGAAAAGCTCCAACTGTAACAGCAAGTGTCACTGAAAATGGTATTGCAACAGTTGTACCAAGCGTAGGTGAAGGAGATCCAGTTCGTGTTGTTGTCAAGGCTGAAAACGGAGATATCCTAGGTGAATACCGCCTACACTTCACAAATGATAAAGATTTGCTCGCAAGTAAACCTGTTGCTGTTGCCAAATCATCTCGCTTGGTTGCTAAAGGACAAACTCTTGAGCTACCAGCAAAAGTTCCTGTTTACTTCACAGGAAAATCTGACTATGAAGTCAAAGACTTGGCTGTTGACTGGGAAGCAGTCCCAGCAGAGAATCTAACAAAAGCAGGTGAATTTACAGTTCATGGTCGCGTTTTGGGTACTGATTTAACTGCTGAAGTAGCTGTTCGTGTAACAGACAAACTCGGAGAAAATCTTTCAGACAACCCAGACTTCGATGATGACAGCAACCGTTCATTTGCCTCAGCAACTAACGATATTGATCCAAACTCTCATGACCGTGTAGACTATGTTAACGATGGTTCAGATGATGAAAGCCGTCGTTGGACTAACTGGTCTCCAACTCCATCTGAAAATCCAGAAGTTTCAGTAGGGGTTATCTTCAGAGAAAATGGTAAGATTGTTGAACGTACAGTAGCTGAAGGAAGCATTCGCTTCTTTGCAGATGGTGGAACAGACGCCCCTTCTAAACTAGTATTAGAACGCTATGTTGGACCAGAATTTGATTCACCAGAATATTACTCTAACTACCAACCATACGATCCTGATCACCCATTCAACACTCCTTCTAACTGGGAGAAAGTTGAATACCGTGCGGATCAAGAGATTCAAGCAGGAACTGACATCCATGTAACCTTTGCACCAGTCAAAGCTAAAGCTATGAGATGGCGCATGGAAAGAAAAGCAGACAAGAAGGGTGTGGCTATCACTGAAATGGCCTTTATCGCACCAAGTGAAGCACCTAAGGACAATACAGCTTCTAAACTTCTTGTGGATGGTAGAGAGCTTGCTGACTTCTCAGAAGGTCGCGTTGATTACTCAGTTACCTATAGTGGAAAACGTCCTAAAGTGACAGTTGAAGCTGGTGAAAACGTAGCGTCGACAGTTGTTGATAGTGGTGACGATAAACTTCCAGTCTTGGTACATCTCGTTTCAGAAAGTGGTAAACACGTCAAGGAATACCGTATCCAATTGACCAAAGAAAAGGTTGAAACTGGAAAAGTTGCCCCAGCTGTTCAGGAAGAGCTTCCTAGCCTAGAAGTGGTAGAAGAAGCTCTCAGCTTCAAGACAGTGAAGAAAGAAGATCCAACTCTAGCAGAAGGTGAAACTCGTGTAACTCAAGCAGGTCGTGAAGGTAAAGAACGTATCCTGACTGAAGTAGCACTAGATGGAAGCCGTACTGAAAAACTTCGTGAAACTATTGAAGCACCGCAAGATGAGATTGTCTTAGTCGGAACTAAGAAAGAAGTATCTGGTAAAACAGATCCAGCTATCCATGAGGTTCCAGAATTTACTGGTGGAGTAAATGGTGTCGAAGCAGCTGTTCATGAAGTTCCAGAATACACAGGAGCTATTGGCACAGTAGGTGATGAAGCAGCACCAGTAGTAGAAGTCCCAGAATTCAAGGGTGGCGTTAACGCAGTCGAAGCAGCTGTTCATGAAGTTCCAGAGTACATTGAAGAAAATGAAGCAGCTGATAAAATCCAACCACCAGTAGTAGAAGTCCCAGAGTTTACTGGCGGAGTGAATGGAGCAGAAGCTGCTATCCATGAAGTTCCAGAATACACAGGAGCAATTGGCACAGTAGGTGATGAAGCAGCACCAGTAGTAGAAGTCCCAGAATTCAAGGGTGGCGTTAACGCAGTCGAAGCAGCTGTTCATGAAGTTCCAGAATACACAGGAGCTATTGGTACAGTAGGCG
>NZ_JASHAQ010000020.1:0-43585 GCF_047465035.1 Streptococcus infantis | reverse complement strand
GGCTACAGAAGCGATGAAATCAAGCATTATTAAAACCAGTGGAACTTACCCTGACACGGATTTCCACTGGTTTTTAGGATTTTTATCAGATTAACTTCCACTTCTAATAGCGGTGGAACTTAGTTTGCGAATTTAGCAAATTGACAAGAAAAGGCGGTGGGACAGAAATCGATAGACAAAGTCTCGATTTCGTAGTCCCAGCCCCACGAGGATGATTAGGAGCTTTTTGGAGTCTAAAAGACGAACAAAAAGTTCAATCAGCTACCGCGTCAAAGTTTGATTACTAATAAAAAATGAGGTCGGGCTCTTTTGTCCCAACCTCTTCTACTATTCATAAAATTGTTTATAGGGTTTATTAAAGGCTTCTAAGATATCTGATGGAGTTTCTGCATAAGATTTTACCTCTGTCAAATTCCCTTTAACGATAATTCTCTCAACTGCATTAGCATCTTCACAGGTTACCAAGGTAATCTCTTTAATCCCATCACGTTCGTCAATTACATCTACGCGATCAGGAGTTACAATTTTAACTTCTTCAATCTCGTATGTATAGACTTTTTCTTTATCAGTGAGATAAATTTTCATCCCTTTCTCAGCACGAGCAAGAGGAGAGAATAATTTCTTATCTGCATTTTCACCTGCAAAGATACGGTGACTTGCTAGAGAATAATTTCCTTCCCCCATTACCTGATTTGCTTTCATTGTCCCAGCACCATAAAAAAGGTTAACATTATCGAGTCCCTTAAATATTGGTAGATTCATTTCAAGCTCTGGAATGGCAATCCCTCCGATTACCGGAAGTTGCTGGGAATTCCATTGAGCTGATAGGACTGCCTCCGAGGAAAGTGATTTTACAGAGTCAAAATCAAAATTTCCTTCGGTTTCTTTGTTCTCTTCAATCTCTTCCTTAGTTACTTGACTGACCTGATACTTATTAGTGTTCCAAATCATGAACATATCACGAATATTAGCATTGAAGATTAAAGCGATAGATAGCAAGATTAGAAATCCTGCCAGTATGTTAATCAGTAGATTCTTACGTTTATTTTTTTTACTTTGATTCTTTTTTTGAGACATTATGCTTCACTTTCTGTTTCCTGTTCTGCCCCAACTTCTTCTTTTTCTGCTGCTGCAACACTTGTAAAAGTCACAATCTTAGCATCTTGATCTAGACGCATCACTTTTACTCCCATAGTTGAACGCCCCGTTTGTGAAATATTGGCTACATTTGTTCGAATCATGACACCTGTGTCAGTGATAATCATCAAGTCTTCGTCACCGTTTACTGTTAAGAGGCCAGCCAGAGGACCATTTTTTTCAGTAACATTGGCTGTTTTCATTCCCTTACCGGCACGACCTTTTGTTGGGTATTCAGTCGCAACTGTGCGCTTACCGTATCCTTTTTCAGTTATGATAAGGACTTCATCTTGGTCAGTGATCACTCTCGCTCCTACTACTGCATCACCTTCACGAAGGTTTACCCCTTTAACACCAGTGGCGATACGACTCATACTACGAACTGAAGACTGATTGAAACGAACTGCATAACCTAATTTAGTTCCGATGATGATATCTGTGTCTTTTTCAGTTAGTAAGACATTAATCAACTCATCCTCATCTTTCAGATTCAAGGCTTTAAGACCATTTTGACGAATGTTTGCGAATTCTTTAACGCTGGTTCTCTTAACAATACCAGCACGAGTTGTAAAGAAGAGGTAAGCATCATCACTACGTTCTGATTCAACATTGATAATGGTTTGAATGCTTTCACCTTCGTCTAGTTTCAAAAGATTGACGACTGGCAAGCCCTTAGCAGTGCGACCATACTCTGGAATTTCATACCCCTTAAGACGATAAACCCGTCCTTTATTGGTGAAGAAAAGCAAATGATCGTGAGTGCTGGTTGAAACCAATTCACGCACAAAGTCATCGTCCTTAACTCCAGTTCCTTGAACGCCACGTCCACCACGTTTTTGAGCTGTAAATTCGTCTTGGTCCAAACGTTTGATATAACCTTTATTTGATAGAGTGATGAGAACATCAGACTCTTCAATCAAGTCTTCATCTTCAAGCGTCAAGACTTCACCAACCATCAACTCAGTACGACGTGGATCGCCAAACTTACGTTTGACCTCATCCAATTCGTCCTTGATGATTTGCGCTACACGTTCTGGTTTTGCAAGAATGTCTGCCAAGTCAGCAATCAAAGCAATAAGCTCATCATATTCCGACTGAATCTTGTCACGTTCCAAACCGGTCAAACGACGAAGACGCATATCGAGAATTGCTTGACTTTGACGTTCAGATAACTTGAACTTGCACATCAATTCAGTTTGGGCTTCTGCATCCGTTTCACTAGCACGAATGATACGAATGACTTCGTCAATGTGGTCCAGAGCAATTAACAAACCTTCTAAGATGTGTGCACGCGCTTCAGCTTTCTCTTTGTCAAATTGAGTACGACGAGTCACCACTTCTTTTTGGTGCTCAATATAGGCATCCAAGATTTGACGAAGAGAGAGAATCTTAGGTACACCATTCTGGATAGCCAGCATGTTAAATCCAAAGCTAGTTTGCATTTGAGTCATCTTGAACAAGTTGTTCAAGATAACATTGGCTGACGCATCACGCTTCACTTCGATAACAAAGCGAACTCCCTCACGGTTTGATTCATCACGAACAGCTGTAATTCCTTCGATACGTTTTTCTTGAACTAAACGCACAATATGCTCATGGACTTTAGTCTTGTTGACCATGTATGGAAATTCTGTTACAACGATACGTTCGCGACCTGTTTTCGTTTCTTCGATTTCTGTACGTGAACGAAGAACAATGGAGCCTTTTCCTGTTTCATAAGCCTTATGAATACCTGATTTCCCCATGACCAGAGCACCAGTTGGAAAATCTGGACCAGGAAGAACTTCCATTAATTCCTTGGTGGTGACTTCTGGATTATCCATCACTAACTTAACAGCATCAATGGTTTCACCCAAGTTATGTGGTGGAATATTAGTCGCCATACCAACAGCGATACCTGTAGCTCCATTGACCAAAAGATTTGGAAAACGAGCTGGTAAAACAACAGGTTCACGTTCATTGGCATCATAGTTATCAACAAAATCAACGGTATTTTTATTGATGTCACGAAGCATCTCAAGTGCAATCTTGCTCATACGCGCTTCAGTATAACGCTGGGCGGCAGCACCATCACCATCCATGGAACCAAAGTTCCCATGCCCATCTACAAGCATGTAACGGTAACTCCACCATTGCGCCATACGAACCATAGCTTCGTAGATAGATGAGTCACCGTGCGGGTGGTATTTACCCATGACATCCCCTGTAATACGGGCAGATTTCTTATGAGGTTTATCTGGTGTCACACCCAATTCGTTCATACCGTATAGAATACGACGATGAACTGGTTTCAACCCATCTCGAACATCAGGAAGGGCCCGCGATACGATAACACTCATGGCGTAGTCGATAAAGCTGGTCTTCATCTCCTTTGTCAGATTGACATTCACTAAATTTTTATCTTGCATTAACAAATGCCTCATTTCACTATTAGTAACTAGATATATTATACCATAGTTTGACCTAGATTTCAGTCTTCCAATCCGACTAAAACGTTTACATGGCCAAGTGGATGTTATATCCGTGACAAAGCTATTTAAAAGTGATAGAATGAAACTAAACGGGGGAAGCCCTTAAAAAATGAAGGAGATGTTTAGACAAATGACATTAACTAAACAACACAAAAAAGTTATCCTTGTCGGTGACGGTGCCGTAGGATCATCATACGCTTTTGCTCTTGTTAACCAAGGAATTGCACAAGAACTTGGTATCATTGAAATTCCTCAATTGTTTGAAAAAGCTGTTGGTGATGCTGAAGACCTTAGCCACGCGCTTGCTTTTACTTCACCTAAGAAAATTTATGCAGCTAAGTATGAAGACTGTGCGGACGCTGACCTTGTAGTTATCACTGCTGGTGCTCCACAAAAACCAGGTGAAACTCGTCTTGACCTTGTTGGTAAAAACCTTGCTATCAACAAATCAATCGTTGAACAAGTTGTTGCTTCTGGTTTCGACGGTATCTTCCTTGTTGCAGCTAACCCAGTTGACGTTTTGACTTACTCAACTTGGAAATTCTCAGGTTTCCCTAAAGAACGTGTTATCGGTTCAGGTACTTCACTTGACTCAGCTCGTTTCCGTCAAGCACTTGCTGAAAAAATCGGCGTTGATGCTCGTTCAGTTCACGCCTACATCATGGGTGAACACGGTGACTCTGAGTTTGCTGTTTGGTCACACGCTAACGTTGCCGGTGTAAAATTGGAACAATGGTTGCAAGCTAACCGTGACTTGGATGAAGCTGACCTTGTAGAACTCTTCATCTCAGTTCGTGATGCTGCTTACTCAATCATCAACAAAAAAGGTGCAACATACTATGGTATCGCAGTAGCCCTTGCTCGTATTACAAAAGCTATCCTTGATGATGAAAATGCTGTTCTTCCACTTTCAGTATTCCAAGAAGGTCAATACGGAGTTGAAAACGTCTTTATCGGTCAACCAGCTATCGTTGGTGCACACGGTATCGTTCGTCCAGTTAACATCCCATTGAACGATGCTGAAACTCAAAAAATGCAAGCTTCAGCTAAAGAATTACAAGCTATTATTGATGAAGCTTGGAAAAACCCTGAATTCCAAGCAGCTTCAAAAAACTAATTTAAGTTAGAAAAAATGTCTAGACGATTTGTCTAGACATTTTTATATTTCATTACTTTATTTCATTTGAGCAAAAGCTGCTTCTGCATCTGCGTTACTAATCGCACCTAATTGAATCTTAGCAATTTTACCCTGTGAATCAATTAGATACTCTGTAGGGATGCTTCGAATTTGATAATCTTGAAAAACAGCTCCTTTTGTATCATATAAAACAGGGATGTCTTTATAACCTTGTTCTTCAAACCACTTTGGAAATTGGTCTATCGTTTTTTCACCTTGAAGCCCTGGCGCAATGACAGATAAAATTTCGAAACCACGATCTTCCTTAGCAGCAAGCTCCATCAATTCTGGCATACTTTTCTTACATGGTCCACACCAAGATGCCCAAAATTTAAGATAAACTTTCTTACCTTTAAAATCAGATAATTTGACTTCTTTTCCATCCATCGATTGAAGGGTGAAATCAGGTGCTTCTGCTCCAATAGCTACTTGCTTCACAGGAGCTTGTTGTGTCTGATTTGATTGATTTTGTGGACTTGATTTTTTCTCTTCCTTGCCACAAGCAATCAGAAGAAAGAGAGACAAGAAACTAAGTCCAAAATAGATAATTTTTTTCATAGATAACTCCTTTTATCCTAATATTCCAGATAAGACATTTAACTGTCCCAACATTAATAAAATTCCCATGAGAATGATCAATAAACCACCAATCTTCTTCAATAAAAGTATGTGGGATTTGATTCTACTAAAATAAGGCATGACAAGACCTGATGCCAAGGCCAGAAATAAAAATGGAAGTGCCATTCCAAGAGTGTAAATGAGGGTCAATAAAGCCCCCTGAAGAGCTCCATTTCCTCCTGAGGCAGCCAGTGCTAAAACAGAACTTAAAACTGGGCCTATACATGGAGTCCAGCCAAAGCTGAAGCTGATCCCCAGTAAAAATGCCGACAAATATTTACTAGACTGTTTTTGCTTAAATGTTACTGTTTTTTGTACCTCTAATTTTTGTAGATGAAGAATTTCCATCTGATGCAAACCCAGTATGATAATCATGATTCCCATGACATAACGAAACCAGTCAGCATAAAGTAAATTCCCAAGGAATCCTGCTCCAAATCCAAGAATAAAGAAAATGAGAGAGATACCCGCAATGAAACAGAGGGTACGAATCAATCCTGACCAAGCAACGTCTTTACCTAAAAAACGAAATGTATTTGATTCCTCTTGATCATCTAGCAGAACACCTGCGTAGACTGGTAACAAGGGAAAGATACAGGGAGAAAAGAATGACAAGACCCCAGCTATAAAGACAGAAATAAAAAATAAAATACTTTCCAATTAAGAACCTTCTTTCATATAGTCATCTTTTATTTTACTATAAAAGAAAACGTTTGTAAGATATCTGCTACGCAAATTTATTTTCAACTTGAAAGAATCAAAAAAAGGAGCTCAGCTCCTTTTTTGATTAATAAGTTCCCTCTTCACCTTGACTTGTCAAGATTACAGGCCCATCTTTAGTAATAACAAACTGATGCTCGTACTGACATGATAGTCCACCATCGATTGTTTTATGTGCCCAGCCTGTTTTCATATCTGTATCGATTTCCCAATCACCTGTATTGATCATAGGCTCAATGGTTAAGACCATGCCTTCACGAAGGCGGAGACCACGACCTGCGATACCATAGTTAGGTACCATTGGTTCTTCATGCATAGTTGGACCAACACCGTGTCCTACAAGATCACGAACAACTCCGTAACCACGGCTTTCAGCATATTCCTGAATAGCAGCTCCAATATCTCCAATACGATTTCCTACAACAGCCTGCTCAATTCCCTTATACATAGCTTCTTTGGTAACGTCCATTAAGTTTTTAACTTCTTCTGACGGTTTTCCAACAGCGTAAGCCCAACAAGAATCTGCCAAGCCGCCCGTAAAGTTTTGAGTATATTTTTTCATTTGCTCAACGTTGTTAAAATTGAGTTTAGAAACATTGAGGTCAGACTTAGCGATTGGCCCACCAAGGACCATATCAACTTTCAGCAAATCGCCTTCCTTCAAAATATAGTGGCGTGGAAAAGCATGGGCTACTTCGTCATTAAGCGAACAACAAGTTGCGTATGGATAATCCATCATTGCCCCATCAACACCAATTTGAAGAGGGAGGAAATTTTCTTCTTTACAACGACGACGCACATATTCTTCTACTTCCCACATATCTACACCTGGTTTGATGATGTCACGCAAACCGATGTGAATACTGGCAAGAAAATCGCCAGCCTTATCCATTGCTTCGATTTCTCTAGCTGATTTTAATGTAATCATGTTTTCTCCTAGTTTTAATTAATTTTTACAGTAACATTTGCTTTTGATACGATTTGATGATTGATATAAATATCATAGTCGATAATGGCTGACCTTCTCGTATGGTGAATAATTCTAGCCTGAATCCGCAAGATATCATCAATCTGAACAGCCTGTAAAAAGTAAATCAACATCTGTTCAATGATGAGATTACGTCCGCTATTCACGACTAGATCCTGCGTCATATGGGTCAAAATTTCTGAAAGAACTCCATTTGCAAGGACTCCATTTTTTTCCAACATAAATGGTTCAACCGTAATGACAACTTCATCATGGTGGTAAGATAACTTCTGACCAACCTGTTCTGAAAATGTTGGCAATGCTGAAACTTGAGAGCGGCTCATCTTTTCCATGACATCCCGTCTAGTAATAACACCAAGTAAAGTTTGATTACTTCTCACAACAGGTACCATTTCAAAGTCTTCAGCAATCATTCTCTGGCTAACGTTAGCGATATTCGTCGCTAAGCCAGTCATGTAGACTGTCCTTGTCATGACCTTATCTATCGTTGTACCAGGTGATTTATCCCCCGCATCACGCATAGTAACTACACCAACAACGATCTGATGCTGATTGATGACAGGGAAACGGCTCGTTCTATTCTTACGAACCAAGTCTAGATAATCTTTGACAGTATCCGTTTCCTGTAGAAATCCATATTCATGACTAGTACGATAGATTTTTTCAACCGTCAAAATATCTGTCTTGATCTGAACGTTGGACAAAGCTCTGTTGATCATAGTCGCAATTGTAAATGTATCATGCTTACTGCGTAATACTGGAATATTTTTTTTATTAGCATGGTTCAAAACATCTTCATGAACTTCAAATCCACCTGTTACCAAGACAGCATTTTCATTTTCTAGTGCTAATAACTGAATACGTGTTCGATCTCCTACGATAAGTAAGCCGCCATCATGAAGATAAGAAAGAATATTCTTTTCAGTCATCGCTCCAATGGAGAATTTACTAAATTCTCTATCCAATCCAGCTTGACCAGCTAAAACTTCCGAGCCTGTAACTTCTGCAATTTCTGCGAACGTTAATTTCTCAATAGCTACTTTTTTTGACTTTACACGTACTGTTCCACTTCGAGGACGTGTTTCAACAAGTCCCCTATTTTCAGCTTCTTTGATAGCCCGATATGCTGTACCATCACTTACTCCCAGTCGATTTGAAATACTACGAACACTGACACGCTTCCCAACTGGTAATTCTTCCAAGTAGGCTAATATTTCTTGGTGTTTACTCATTTAGATTTCCTTTTGTATAACGGAATTCTAGATAATCCCGCATCTTTCGGGTATAACGATCGCTACCTTTAAAACGACGATAAAGAACAAAATCTGATTTTTCTGCTACTTTCTTACTAGCAACATTTTCTAGATGTGTCACAATCGAAAGTTGCTTCAAGGCAAACTCGTTCATGGATAAATCTCGTAATTTGGTAACTGCTTCAGTCATATAACCCTGAGACCAATAGTCTTTCTTTAAAAAATAGCCAATTTCAGCTTCTTTCTTAATTTCATCAAGTTTTTCAAACTTGATAGCTCCAATCATTCTTTGCTCTTTTTTATCACAAATAGCCCAAATTCCCAAAGGTGATTTCATAAAATAATTGGCAAGAGCATACTGACTTTCTTCAATACTTGCTTGTGCAGGAAAGATAAATTGAAGATTTTCAGGATCTGATGCAAGTTGATGAAAATCATCTACATCTGTAAAAAAGAAGGGACGGAAATATAAACGTTCCGTCTCATAGAAAGAAAATTTTGCTAATTTAGTCCAGATATTCATTGCAATCCTCAAAGTGCTAATCTTCGATTAGCTCAATATCTGCTCCAAGATTACGCAATTTTTCAATAATATTCGAGTAGCCTCGAAGGATGAATTCAACATTGGTAATCTCTGTTTTTCCTTCAGCCATCAAGCCAGCAATAACCAAGGCAGCTCCAGCACGTAGGTCTGTCGCCTTAACTTTTGCACCCTGCAAAGGATTTCCACCCTTATAAAGGATGTGGTCGTTTGTTGTTGAAATATCTGCATTCATTTTGGCTAATTCAAAAACATGGTTGACACGTTTTTCATAGATTGTATCAATCAATGTGCCACGACCTTCTGCTTTTAATAACAAAGGAGTAATAGGCTGTTGAAGATCTGTTGCGAAACCTGGATAAGGAGCTGTCTTGATATTAACAGCCTTTAGATTTGTTTGCTCTTCGACGAAAATACTGTCTTCAGAAACAGTCATGTGAACACCCATTTCTTCAAGTTTAGCAATAAATCCTTCTAAATGCTCATAAAGTACATTGTTAATTCGAATCCCATGACCTACTGCAGCAGCCATTGAAATATAAGTACCTGCTTCAATACGGTCTGGGATGACTTGGTGACGTGTCCCATGAAGGCTATCTACACCATCAATAGTAATCATATCCGTACCTGCGCCACGAATGTGAGCTCCCATATTGTTTAATAATGTAGCCACATCAATGATTTCAGGTTCGCGAGCAGCATTTTCAATAACTGTTCGACCTTTAGATTTTACTGCTGCTAGCATCGTATTGATTGTCGCACCAACACTAACAGTATCCATATAGATATGCGCACCATGTAGACTTGATCCTTGGGTTGAGAGATTCATATTATCTCCCTCGTAGGTTGTCTTAGCTCCCATAGCTTCAAATGCTTTTAAATGCAAATCAATCGGACGTGGTCCTAGGTCACACCCTCCAGGCAAACCTACAGTTGCTTCACCAAAACGTCCTAAAAGACTACCATAGAAATAATAAGACGCACGCAAGCTATTAATTTTACCATAAGGCATTGGTTTATTTTGAACACCACGAGGATCAATCTCAAGAACATCGTCATAACGCTTGACACTAGCTCCCATGATCTCCATAATCTCAATAAGACTAGCTACATCAGAGATGTCTGGAACACAATCCAAAATCACAACATCATCTGATAAAATAATGGCAGGAATCAAGGCAACGACACTATTTTTAGCACCACTAATCGTAATTTCACCTTTCAATGGTCTCCCACCGTTAATGACAATTTTTTTCATTTTATACTCTTTCACTATTTATTAAGAAGGTCTCACCCTATATTATACCATATTTCTTACTAATAGCCAATCCTATAAAATAATTAACAAACGTCTCACACTTAATTCCACCATAAAAATCCGTTTTAGACTAATTTCCACTTTGGTCAGGAAAGTGGAAGTTACTTTGAGAAATTACCCTCAAGATTTTGACAATCTCAACATCATCACAGTTCTGGAAGGTAGAACACAATCTATCATCCGAAATCATTTTCTTAAATATGAGAGTTCTGTCCGAAGTCGCGTCAAAATCATTACTATGGATATGTTTATCCCTTATTATGACTTGACTAGACAACTTCGCTTTCGAATTTCTAGGCTCAGACTGAAACAGTCTACGAGACTGTTTCACTCCCAAACGCTAAAATCGTTCTGGATTGCTTTCACATTGTACAACATCTAAGCCGTGCTATGAGTCGTGTGCGTGTCCAAATTATGAATCAATCAGGATAGTCGTAAACTGAGTGATAAACGTTTTTATCGCCCTACTTTTCGTATGTATTTAACCAATAAGGAAATCCTAAACAAGCTTTTGAGCTATTCCGAAGACTTGAAACACCACTATCATCTCTATCAACTCTTGCTTTTCCACTTTCAGAATAAGGAGCCGAAGAAATTCTTTGGACTCATTGAGGACAATCTAAAGCTGGTTCATCCTCTTTTTCAGACTGTCTTTAAAACCTTTCTAAAGGACAAAGAGAAAATTGTCAACGCTCTTCAACTACCCTATTCTAACGCCAAACTGGAAGCCACTAATAATCTAATCAAACTTATTAAACGCAATGCCTTTGGTTTTCAGAACTTTGAAAACTTCAAAAAACGCATTTTTATCGCTCTGAACATCAAAAAAGAAAGGACGAAATTTGTCCTTTCTCGAGATTAGCTTTTCTTCAACCCACTACAGTTGACAAAGAGCCAAAAAACTTGTCCCTTTTATATTTTAAACAATGGATTTAAGAAACCATCTGTGTTTTGTAATAATTTCTTATAAACTTTCCACTTGAGGCCTTCGGTATGCTTGAAACCACCTTCTTTCAAGTCTTTCTCAACAGCAGTGTTAAATAAGTTTTGAAGTTGAGCGTAAGTTGAAATCTTAGAACCGTCTACTTCAATCTCAACAAAGCCTTTCTGTGCTTTCGCATACACTTCATGATACCAATGTTTCTTCCACTCTTCGAGGTTTTGGAATTGATTATTAGAAACTTTCTTGATAATGAAATCATCACCTAAAAGCCCTTTATTTTCTCTGTTGGCATCACCTTTTAACTTGTTAGAAACATAAGGGATAAAGCCATTCTCATAACCATAGTAACCCCACATACGGAAAGTATTGTGTTTAAAGGAAATAGAACCTACGGTGCTTCGACTCGTATTCCCGCCAAAGATACCTGCCATCATATTGACCGTTTGATAAGCACTATCAAAACCTTCCGTACGGAAGCGACCGTTATTTGGCATACCATGAAGAGTTACAAAGTTATTATCTACCAACTTGTCAATGCTATCAATTGGTAATTTCTTCTCTTCTTCCGTCAAATCACGTAATTTGTCCCACTGGTGTGGTTCTCCAATTAAACGATTTCTATCCGCATTTGTACGCCACTCTTTATCCATCTTCTTGAACCACTTAGAGTTATCAGATAACTTCTGCTTAATAACGGCAGTAGCTTCTAAGTAATCTAACATCATCATAGACTCATTGTAGTTTTTCATATAACTATCAATCTTGTCTCGACTGTCTAACTTAGCTGGATCATAATTGTAGTACTGCTCACCATCATTTTTACGCTCATAAGCCATGTTGATACCCAGAGCTTTATACTCACTATTCGGAGTAGATTTATCAGGGGTTTGTAACATACCTTGAGCAAAGGCTTCTAAGTCAGTACCTTCACGATGCCAATCTCCACCATAGTAAGCCATACGGTCGTTTATGTGAGTTGTTTCATGTGTAAAGGCTGAAATACCAAACTGACTAATCATGTCAGTTACCATGAAGTAAACCTGATCATCTTTCCATGGACGTTCATAAATTTTTGCCATCGCTCCCATCGCTCCGTTAACTTGATGCCAACGATCAGTTGGGCCAAATAGCTCTCGAATAGGAGTTGCAACCTTGCCATCTGAACCATAACCACGGCGACTAGCATTCTTAATACCGCTATAATTTTGATTATCCCAAACAGGCGTTGGTACGGAGTTTTGACTCTTCAAGAGCTGATTACGAACTTTTGGTAAAGCTAAACGAGACCAAAAGTCTAAATATCTTTGTTGAGCTTTCGCTACTTTGTTTATCTCCTCTTTGAAAGCATTTCGTTCTTCTTCCGTATTCTTCCCATATTTTTCAAAAGAACTGAATGCCAACGTGTTGTAAGTAGAAATGACAAAAATATGTGCTTTCTTCAAGTTGAGTAACGGTAAAATCATGCGACTATGCACGTCATTGTTCAAACCGTCATAGATACGATGGCGCTTGTCTTTGAAATCCTCTGTAGTCGTCTCAGGCTCAGAAACATAAACGTTCTTTGCAGCATGAATAAACCAGTCATTTAAGTCGGTGTACTTAGTGAATAAACGCATGTTATAGCCTAACAAGCCATTTAATTCACCTTTTCCAATAGTACCACCAATAACTTCACGATAAGCTTCTAAACTTCTATCTCCTTTTAAATTCTTTTCTGCTGAACCTATACGAATCAAGAAATCTAAAATACTTGGTGTTTTACCATAAAAGTCTGGTTTAAACATCATCAAATGCTTAAAGTTCAAGCCATCATAGTCGATACCATAATAACGATTTAGATAAGTCAAGGCTAATATAATCTTAGCTTTATTATCTTCAACTTTCTTGAGAAGCGCCTTCTCAGCCACTTCATCACTGTTCAGTTGATGGTCTTCATTTTCTAACAAGGACTTCACTAACTTATCTAACGTCTCTCTAACCTCAGCGAAGCTTTCTTCTAGGTATAGAGATGAAGGGTTATTTGTAATAGCTTTAACCTCAGCAGAGTCTAAAGCAACAGAACTCAACTTCTCTTTAACTTTCGTAATCAAGGAATCTCTGTTCTTATCAACCATATTAGGAGTGTAAACTACACCTAAACCATCTACATTATATTCTTTGACTTGTTTTACCTTAGAGTCCGAAACCGCAGATACCCCAAATTCTTCTTTGGTTCCATCGGCATAGTGAATCATGATTTTATCCACACTTGATAAATCAGTGACAAATTGCCCTGCTTTCATACCTGTTACAGACAGAACAGTTTTCTTAACAAGATTGGAATCATCTGTTAACTTATTCCCTTGGTTTACAATCCACTCTTTGTTATAAAATGGTTGCAGTTTTTCCAAGTTTCGATAAGCTAGGTTTCTTGTTTCTTGGTAGTCCTGAATCGCTTTATATTCAGAATCTCTATCAACGATACGATTTAACTTGTTTACAACTGGATCTTGAATAGCGAAGGTATTCGCAGTAATCCCCATATTAGCGATTTTGGCGTCTGCTTCGGCTTGAGAGATACCAGTAATACGATTTGAATGCTTGTAGGAAGATAAACCACTTGCAACACCATTTACATAATTTACACGTTTGATATTATCTAATCCAAAATATTGGTCATTATCATTCAAGGCTGGTGAACCATAGACAATTTCACCATTATTTACTTTAAGCATTGTTACGACGTCTTCAATAACACCCCAGTTAAAGTTGTTATGAATTACACCTCCACTTTCGCCATGCTGAATCAAATTCATAGTACCTTTTATTACAGCATTTCGGAGAAATCCTTTTTTACCTACTGTCATCGAGTCAATACCATGATCTAGTTTACCAATTAAACCACCAGATTTAGATTTATTGGCACTAATCTTAGCATCAACGTAAGCTTTATCAACGTTACTTATCCAACTTTCGCTGACAAGTCCACCAGACCACCAGCCTTTATCTCCAAGACTGTTAATCTTGCCAATAAAAGCTACATTGCGCATATTAGCTTCGTCTAACTTATTAACAGCACCGGTTACATCGTTATTTCCTGTTACTGAACCTACTACTTTGATATTCTCAAGTGTAGACTTCTTAAACATATTACCAATAGGTGCAACTTTATCAGCCCAAGGCATGTTTATATTTACATTACCTAAGTTAAAGTTTTTGAGTGTAGCACCTTCAGCCTCATTAAACAAAGGTCTTTCTAAGTTATGAATCGTGTACTGATGATTCTCTACACTTGATAAAGTACCTCTAAACTTAGCCATAACATAAGCTTTACCTGCTGGCTTAACGTTAACTGCATTCAAATCTGCACCAAGTTTAAACTCACCGGTAGGATTTGCTTGCATGTCTTTTGCTAAATCATGGAAGTTGTAATAAACCTTATCCTCGGTAGCCCTCGGTTTTTCAAGATAATAAGTGTAAGTGTCTCTTAACTTACCGTCTTTATCACGTTGAACTAAGTCAGGTGCTTTTGCCGTTATCTTGTAAAGCTGCTTACCTTCCTCAATGACCTCTTCAATCTTATCAATTGCTAAACGAGTCACTTTGTTTTCTCTGGAGGTTACTTTTAAGTAATAGTTGTTAACATTACTTGGAAGAGAGGTTAAATGATTACTATCGCTTTCGACACCGCTTTCGTTTACTTGTACGAGACTGGTATTTGCAATATCTTTCAACTCAACTTTCTTTAAATCTAAGCGTAAAGGTTTATCTTCCAAAGTCGATACTTCTGCACCCTTACCTACATCATAAGTCATAGTGGTTGAAATCGTATAATCTTTGTAATAGTCTAAGTTCTCTAATACTTGAGATAAGTTATCGGTTTTTAAATCAAGCGTTTTTACAATTTTTCCACCTTCTTTGATAGTCGCTACAATGCGTGTAATTGTAGCATTGTCTTGATTTTCTAGATTGTAGTTAATTGTAGCAGACTTAGCTAAAACATCCTTAGATACAGTGGTCAGAGTCAAAACAGGAGCCGTTTTTTCTTTGGGCTTTTCTTTGGTACCTTTTACAAGAATTTCAGGCTTCATTTCTTTCAACACAGTTACTGTTTCAACTGGGTCACTGATTTTTTTGCCATGTAACTCTTCATAGCTAGTAACAATTTGACGTTCTCCATCCTCACCAACTTGTTTAATAGAATCATCACCTATAAATTTGCTAGAATCAGATTCTTCTGTGATAGTTTTAGGAATAGTCTCTGTACGAATATCAGTATGTAAAGCAGGAAGCTCTTCTCTCTCTGGAGCAACGTCAGGAACTGTAGCTAGCGGATCGGTATACTCTGAGATTTCAATAACCGGCGGATCAATTAAGTTTCCTGTTTCATCTACTCCTGTTGTACCTACAGATTCCGTGTATTCTGACTTCTCGGACTTGGGTGCTTCTTCTGGAACTGTGCCTACCGGTTCAGTGTATGCTGGTTTTTCATGAACTTCAGGCTCGCCTTTATCAGTCGCAATAGCTTCCGGCAACGCTGGTTGAACTTCTGGTTCACCTTTGTCAGTCACAACAGCTTCGGGTAACGCTGGTTGAACTTCTGGTTCACCTTTGTCAGTTACAATAGCTTCCGGCAACGCTGGTTGAACTTCTGGTTCGCCTTTGTCAGTTACAACAGCTTCGGGTAACGCTGGTTGAACTTCTGGTTCACCTTTATCAGTTACAACAGCTTCGGGTAACGCTGGTTGGACTTCCGGCTCACCTTTTTCAGTCACAACTGCTTCTGGTAATGCCGGTTGAACTTCCGGTTCGCCTTTTTCAGTCACAACAGCTTCGGGTAACGCTGGTTGAACTTCCGGTTCGCCTTTGTCAGTCACAACAGCTTCGGGTAACTCTGGTTGAACCTCAGGTTCTACCAGATTACCACCAACTGGTGCTGTATATTCTAGCTTCTCTGCCTTAGGAGCCTCATCTGGGACTGTGCCTACGGGTTCAGTGTATTCTGGCTTGTCTGCTTTAGGTGCTTCGTCAGGCACTGTACCCACAGGTTGAGTGTACTCTGGTTTCTCAGCCTTAGGCGCTTCGTCTGGAACTGTACCCACTGGTTTAGTGTATTCTGGTTTCTCAGCTTTAGGTGCTTCGTCTGGAACTGTACCCACTGTTTTAGTGTATTCTGGTTTCTCAGCTTTAGGTGCCATATCAGGAACTGTTCCTACCGGTGCAGTATATTCTGGTTTTTCATGAACTTCGGGCTCAACCAGATTACCACCAACTGGTGCTGTATGTTCTGGTTTTTCTGCTTTAGGCGCTTCATTAGGAATACTTTGAATTTCAGATACTGGAACATTTTTTGTCCCCTCATTCTTATGTTGAATTTCTGAAATTGCATCATCATCAAGCGGTAAGTATCCAATATAACGATATCCAGCAATTTGAACTATTCCTTCATTACTTGGAGCTTTCAAAGGATTGCTTATATCGAGAGCTTGCATACTAGAAAGACTAATCATTCCGATAGTAGTAACTAAGAACAAACTACTAACTTTTTTCTTTTTATGAACCAAAAGGACTAAACTACCAACAGCTAATAGTCCTAAAGCTGTAAGCACAGAAGTAGATGAACCTGTTGCAGGAAGAGCTTCCTGCTGATAAATAAGAGCATAAATTACCTCATTATCAGTAGGAATTCCTGCTTGAATCTTTCTTTGTTCTTCCTTTGTAAGAGCGCTTTTTTCAATGTAATGATAGGTAGAAGCATGAATGACTGACGGTGCAACCAAGATACTTCCGAGTAAAAATGAACCAACAATCCCACAGATTTTTCGGATTGAAAACCGTTCTTTTTTAAATAATGACAAGCGTAATCACCTTCTTTAATTTTATTTCCTAATAGTAAACACTATTTTTTATTTTCGAAAATTGAACTTCTAAAATCATCAGTTTGATTTAGATAGGCCTTAAACACTGCTCTCTTTAACTTATGAACTGCACTATCATATTCTGGATTATAGTTGTCCCAAGAATAACGATTCTCATCTGCATCCTTACGGACAGCTTCGTCCATTAATCGCTGCAGTTCTTCTACACTATGAATCGTCTTTCTTGCAAAACTTGCCCAAGATTTGGTTGGATCGTTGAAGGTCACCTTTTTCAAGTTTACAAACTGACCCACCCGTTCTTGGTACATAGCTGTCTTAAATTCTGCCCAAGTTTTATACTTACCTTCAAATACCTTTTCCAAAACAAGATCATCTGTCACCAATCCTCGTTCTTTACCATAAAGATTGATAGTTTTCCCTTGTTGTTTAGCAACTTCCTCGTATTGGTTTGAGATATAAGGTACCATTCCATCCTTAAAACCTTTGGCAGCCAGAAGTTCATAAGCAATCCTACGTCCCATCAAATCACCCGGAGTTCCCTTACTGCTCAGAGCCGAATAGATTGGGGCGAAGAGTTTAATCGTATAGTAACCGTTTCTTTCATATTCCCCAGACTTATATTCACGAGCTGACAAGATATTATTTTTAATTAAACTATCAAAGGTAGTCAATTTTTTGGCATCTTCTTCTGTCAGATTTTGTACAACGTTAGTAGCGTAAACCTCATTTCCATCTGCAGGATCTTTCACGTATTTATTCTCGATTTTTCTCAGGGCCGTCATTTTCTGATAAGCATCTAACTGTTTCACGATAGATTGCCCTTCGAGATATTCCAACATGTAAACGACATCAAACATATTGTGGACGTAGTTCTGAAGATCTGCTGCGTCATTAAATCTTGTAGTTGGATCAAGTACTTGCAATCGCTGGCCTTCTGTACTATCTGATGTTTTATGTTTCAAGATAGAGTTGATGGTAATGGTTGCATCACTTGGTTGGTCAGGAGCTTGCAATAAGCCTTTTGCGAAGAACTCCGGTCCTAAGCCGCTTCTTCGACCATAGCCACCAAGGTAAATATCCTGATCTGAATCATGGGTCATCTCATGGGTATAAGTAATGGCTCCATCCTTGTCTAACATACGATAGGACATATAGTAAACGCCATCTCCAGTTGCATAAGCACCATGATGATTGTGAACTACTTTATTCCCCACTGGACCAAAGAAATTCTTCATCGCCGGATTGGTACTATCAAACTTAGCCTCAACTGTAGCTTTTCCAGATGTTGTATCATCTCCAAACTTATAGGCATCATAAAGTAAAATTGTACGATAGAGCTTTTCACGTCCTTCTTTATCTAAAATACGATACCAATAATCATAGTGATCTCGCTGACGTTTGGCTGTTTCACGCGCATTATCTTCAACAAACTTATTGAGTTCATCTCCAGCCTTATAATCGCTGTTGCGGTAGCGATCGTAAGCGCCAAATCCTAGACTAGACAAGGTTGAGATGACAAATACAGATCTTTCTGGCAAGGTAAGGAGAGGCAAGACCATATTGCGGTATTTCCAAGTACTACTAGTAATTCTGTCATAAACACCGATAGAATACTTAGTCCCTGCTTGCTCTTGCTTGGCTTTGACCTCTGCAATAGTGGATTTTTCTTCGACAATGAAAGCTTTGGTCTGTTTTTTAAACCAGTCATTATTGCTAGTGTTTGGTAAAAAGACTTTTCGGTAATTTTCCAACGTGCTAAACAAATCTGTCGTTCCATGATGGCTGGCAAGACTGATAGCATAAGTATCGACATTGTTTTTAGCAAGCAGATTATTAAATCCTGATTTCCCTAACTCAATCAGAGTATCTAGTGGTGAAGTATTTCCTTTACCAAAGAAGTCTGGACGATACATCACCAGGTCTTTGACATTCACTTGACCGTAGCTAAAGTTATACCAACGTTCTAAATAAGTTAAACCGAGTAGCAAAGCTTCCTTATTGTTCTTGATTTTATCTACAAGATAGCCTCTGGTAACTGGGTTGTCACCAGCAAGTCCAGCATCTGCTGACAAGAGTTTTTTCAAACTGTTTGCCAAATTTTGTTTTGTTTTGACGAACTGGTCTTCCAGATAGAGCTCAGTTTGCTTGACATCTGGAGAAATTCCGAGTATCTTTCTGATGGCATCCGACTTATAGTCAACCTTTTGTAAGTCAGGTAAGACTTGCTTAATGATAGAGTCTTGGTCATACAAGAATTGATTTGGAGTGTAGAGGAGTCCTGTATCCCCTAAACTATATTCTGCTAGCTTGGCAAAATCAGTCTGGTACTTGAGATCGAGCTTCTCAGATGAATGGTCCTGATAGTGAAGCAAGAGTTTATTTGCAGTCTGTTTGTTAGAAACAATATCTGTGATTACTTGGTCATCCTTCATCATAACTGCGGACAAGAGTTCTTTTTGATATAAGAGACTGTTCTCCTTAACCAGGTTTCCGTATTTCACGATGGTCGCCTTGTTATAGAAAGGTAACAATTTTTCAATGTTCTTATAAACCAAAGCACGGTTAGCTTGATAATGCTTCACCTCAGAAAAATCACTTTCTTTACTACCACTTGTTGAAAGGGGCTCCACTGTTGGAGGAGTGAGAGGATTGATTTCTGCTTTTTTATTAGTCACTTCAGAAGCATCTAGCATTGTTCCTCTTTCTTCAAAGGATTCTTTGCTGATGACTTCATCCCTAACCAAGGTGACATTGTATACTCTGTTCGCTTTGCTGCTGAATGTGTCCTTCACCTTCATTCCATTGTAGTGGTAACCGGTAATGGCATTCCCGTTGGTTACATTGACATCACTTAGTACATTGGTCAATCTTCCTGCATGCTGTTCCTCATTTGTTTTTCGATCCCACAAATATCCTGCTACACCCGCGACTCTACCAAAGTGCTTGACATTATTGATATCACCTTCAGCATAGCTATCCTGTATATGCGCATCTTGGTCTATTAGACCTGCTAGCCCACCAACAGTCTGATCTGAACTATTGGTGTTGGATGAAATGGTTACTGTCGCTTTGGATTTAGCAATAGACGCATTTTTTCCTGTTAAATGACCGACCAGGCCACCGATATTATAGGCAGCAGTTGTTTCATAGGTATTGACAATTCTTCCCTTGAAACTACTCTCTGTGATGCTTGATTGGTCTGCCTTAGCCAACAAACCACCGATACCACGTTCACCGGCGAGTACACCATCCACATGAACTTGCTTAATTTTTGTGTTATTCTGAGCTTCATTTGCCAGTGAAGCAATATCATTTTTCCCTGAAATAGTAACATTTTTTAGACTCAGTTTTTCTACTGTAGCACCACTCAAGTTTTCAAACAGAGGTTTTTTCAAATTATAGATAGCATACTTCTTACCATCTTTTTCTCCAATCAACTGACCAGTAAAGGTTCCCTTGATATAGGATTTATCATCAGGACCAAGCTCCACTTCGTTAGCATTCAGGCTAGCTGCTAAATGATAGGTTCCAGAGAGATTTTGGTTTATAGCTTTGACCAGATTACTAAAGGAAGTAAAGTTTGTATTTTCCTCTTTAGACTTCTTATCGAGGTAGAAGGTGAAATGGTCGACATATTTATTGTTCTGCTCTTGCTGGAGTTTCTCAGCCTTAGCTGTAATTTTATAAACTGACTGACCATTTCTTTCCTCTTCAGTTATTGAGGCGACTGGTAGATAGACATCTTTAAATGCCGAAGATTTTACCTTGACAAAGTAAGTATCTGTATTGTTTGGAACACCATCCAACGAAACATGCTGTTTATAAATTCCATTCGTCTGGCTATAGAGCTCTACATCAGAAACATTTCTTAATTCGAGTGTTTTTTCTGGATCTGTTTCTTTCGGCTTCTCAATCGGAGTTTCAGGTTTTAATTGCTCAATATTCCCCTTATATTCAGGAAGTGGATCTACCTGTTCAGGCTCACCTTTGTCAGTTACAACTGCTTCTGGTAAGGCGGGTTGGACTGCAGGCTCACCTTTATCAGTTACAACAGCTTCTGGTAACTCTGGGTGAACTTCAGGTTCTCCTTTATCAGTAACAACTGCTTCTGGCAATTCAGGTTGAACTTCTGGTTCTCCTTTATCGCTTACAACTGCTTCTGGTAACTCTGGCTGGATCGCTGGTTCACCCTTGTTGGTTATTACAGCCTCTGGCAATTCAGGTTGAACTTCTGGTTCGCCTTTGTCACTTACTAAAGCTTCTGGTAACTCTGGCTGAATTGCAGGTTCGCCTTTATCGCTTACAACTGCTTCTGGTAGTTCAGGTTGAATTGCAGGCTCACCCTTATCAGTCACGACTGCTTCTGGTAACGCAGGTTGAACTTCCGGCTCACCTTTGTCAGTCACAACTGCTTCTGGTAGTTCAGGTTGAACTTCAGGTTTACCTTTGTCTGTTATAACTGCTTCTGGCAATTCAGGTTGAACTTCAGGTTCTCCTTTATCAGTAACAACTGCTTCTGGCAATTCAGGTTGAACTTCAGGTTCTCCTTTATCAGTAACAACTGCTTCGGGCAAGGCGGGTTGAACTTCAGGCTCACCTTTGTCAGTTACAACCGCTTCTGGTAATTCAGACTGAACTTCAGGCTCACCCTTATCAGTCACGACTGCTTCGGGTAACGCAGGTTGAACTTCAGGTTCTCCTTTATCAGTAACAACTGCTTCGGGCAAGGCGGGTTGGACTGCAGGCTCACCTTTGTCACTGACTACAGCTTCTGGCAACTCTGCTTGGACTGCTGGTTCACCTTTGTCAGTTACAACTGCTTCGGGCAAGGCGGGTTGGACTGCAGGCTCACCCTTGTCGGTTACAACTGCTTGGGGTAATTCTGGCTGGATCGCAGGCTCACCTTTATCACTGACTACAGCCTCTGGCAAGGCAGGTTGGACTTCAGGTTCGCCTTTGTCACTGACTACAGCCTCTGGCAAGGCGGGTTGGACTGCAGCCTCCCCTTTATCACTTACAACTGCTTCTGGTAACGCTGGATGAATTGCAGGCTCCCCTTTGTCAGTTACTACAGCCTCTGGCAACTCTGGTTGGATTGCTGGTTCACCTTTATCGGTTACAACTGCTTCTGGTAAGGCGGGTTGGACTGCAGGTTCGCCTTTATCACTTACTACTGCTTCGGGTAATGCAGGCTGAACTGCGGGTTCACCTTTGGCGCTTGCCATAGTTTCTGGCAATTCTGGTTGGACTGCAGGTTCACCTTTGTCAGTTACAACTGCTTCTGGTAAGGCGGGTTGAACTGCGGGCTCCCCTTTGTCACTTACTACTGCTTCTGGTAATTCAGGTTGAACTTCAGGTTCGCCTTTATCAGTTACTACAGCTTCTGGTAACGCAGGTTGGACTTCAGGTTTGCCTTTTGCGCGTACAACAGCAGAATTTGAAGATTGTTTCTCTTCTTTTCTTGGATTGGTTAATTCTGCAGAGATAGGTTTTTCAACTACTTGAACTTCTGTCGGCTTAGTTGAAGAAACAGATGTTTGTTCCTGCATAGCTTGTACTGTTGATGGATTCTCGACAAAATTCGGTGTAACACTATAATCCACCTTTTGTTGTTTTGTAGGAGTGGCTGCTGATTTCTCTTGATTGCTTACTTTAGATTCAGAAGTTATGTTTCCCTCCTTGATATATCCAATATAAGTGTAACCTGAAATCCCTTTAGGAAGAGGTAATTTTTCTCCTGTGGTCAATTCATAGTCAGTATTGTAATTCAGTAAGAGATTATTTTCTAAAGCATGAGCTGATACTAGGACACCGTTTCCGATTCCTGCAACCAATACTAAATGTAATACTGTTTTATTCTTAACTTTTTTCTTAGAAACGGCAAAAATTAAAATCCCCAGAGCCGCTAAGCTAGCACCAGCAACTAGGGTTTGCATATCATTCTTACTTCCAGTATTTGGTAAGTCTCCCAGTTGATTTTGGGAATTTAATTTATAAACAAGATAATAAGTTTCATCATCATTCTCCATGTATGTCGGAATGTCATAGACAAGCTGTTTCTTTTCTTCTGATGATAACTCTGACTCTGTCACATATTTATAGTGAACACCTTTAGTCTCTTGAGCCTCTACAGATGAACTAGCTAATACAGACATAAAAAATAAACTTGAAATCGTTGCAGATACAAGTCCTACTGATAATTTTCTAAATGAAAAACGCTGCTGTTTTTCACCAAAATACTTTTCCATGATTCCTCCTTGAAATAAAATTTAAAAATATGTAAGGTAAACTTTATTATATTAGCTTGTTATCTTATAAAAAGGTAACACACTTCAATTATACTCTTAATTTACCAAAAAGTCTTAAAATTGAGATGCGCTTTCATACTTTGTTTTATATATAAAATACGAATGAACAGGGTTTGAATTTCTTATATTCTTTTTGGATAAAAAAATAGGCTCTCCGAAAACTCGGAAAGCCTTATTTAATGCTACTTCTAGCTTCCTCACCTTTACATTTCAAGGCTCGGGATAAAAAGGTTCACTGGACCTTTTTATTTTGCGATTGGGTAAACAGAAACTTGTTTTTTATCGCGACCTTTACGTTCAAAGCGTACTACGCCCTCAACTTTAGCGAACAAAGTATCGTCTCCACCACGTCCAACGTTTACACCTGGATAGATGTGTGTACCACGTTGACGGTAAAGGATAGATCCACCTGTTACAGTTTGTCCGTCAGCTGCTTTAGCTCCAAGACGTTTCGCTTGTGAATCACGTCCGTTTGATGTAGAACCTCCACCTTTTTTGTGGGCGAAAAGTTGCATGTTAGTAAGAGTCATTTTTAACATAATGTTTTCCTCCGTGTTAGTTTTCTGTGATAACTCTGGTTTGGACGAACTCAGAAGAGTCCTCCGATAAGTTTGCCATTCCTAAGAAAAATGATTCAAAGAATAACTGAGTCATTTCTCTCTGATGTGAAGGGATATCTTTAGGAATTTCCACCATTAGATAACCATCTTCATCTTCGTTTAATTGTAAGATTGGTTCATAGCCTGCAAATTTCTCAATAGAATTGACAAAGTTAGTGGCAAGCGTAGAAACCGATGCACACACGACGTCAAAGCCGTTTTCGCCAATTTTGGCGTGTCCAGTAATCTCCGCACTCCTCAGCTCGCCATCTTCGGCTCTCTCAAAGACTGCTTGTATCATGTGTTCTCCTTAAAATTAAGCGTTGATTGCGTTGATGACAACTTTAGTATATGGTTGACGGTGACCTTGTTTACGGTGGCTACCTTTTTTAGGTTTGTACTTGTAAGTAACAACTTTCTTTTGTTTTCCTTGTTTTTCAACAGTTCCAACTACAGTAGCTCCAGCAACAAGTGGAGTTCCGACAACAGTGTTTTCACCACCAACAAGAACAACTTCGTTAAAAGTAACTTCTTGACCAGCTTCAACGTTCAATTTTTCAACGTAAACTGCTTGACCAACTTCAACTTTAACTTGTTTTCCGCCAGTTTTGATAATTGCGTATGTGCTCATTATGCACCTCCTATGATTTTTTGGGTTTCCCCGTATTTTTGTGAAGACTCGCCTAGCATCGTGGGACGAACCACTTACACTTGAAAATCAAGCAACGATGTTCGTGCGGTTGCACAGGACTGTGCATAGTCAACTCTACAAGTATAGCATGATTCCTATTTTTTGACAAGCATTTATCATCAAAATTAAGCTTTTTCTCCGACTTTTTTCCTCCAATTAGCAAAAAGCATACTTAGATAAAAAATACTCATCATGATTGGAATTCCTAAAATTGTTTTTTCTTCATAAAAAATACTCAGATAAGCTGAGACAACAACTCCTAGAACAAAACTCGATAGCAAACTAACAAAGATTAGACCTTCTCGCAAAAAGGGAGTATGTTTGGTTCGAACATAGTCCCCGAAAGCCAACATAGTTCGTTTAATATTTCCCGTCATAAAAGCATTATTGTATGCAATTCCCGAAACTTCTCCGAAAGCTGTTGTTACAAGTCCCATACAAAATGCTAACGGTGGTACTATGTATATATTATCAACCGTCAAGGGAACAAATCCTATAATCAAAGATAAAATTGCTAGTGGAATAAGGGATAGAATTGGTTTCCTTACAATCCTCAACTTTTCTTTATAGACTGTCAAAAGGAAGACACCCACCATGAAGGAAATCAAGGTCATTACCTTGGCACTGGCATCTGAAACATTGTCCTGAATGAGACCAACGGAAAGGAAAACGACATTTCCCGTTTGGCCTGCAACTAGAGTATTCCCACGTATGATAAAGGTATAGGCATCTACATAACCCGCACAAAAAGTCAAAAAAAGCGCCAATCGTTTTGAATGACGAGAAATTTTTCTCATTGGTAATAATCTCATACTACACTCCTATTTTTTCTGAATCTATTGTACCATTTTCTCTTAATTTTTCGAAGTGTCAAATAAAAGATTTGTCTCCCTTTGGCTAGTTTAGTCTATCTGTGATATAATGAAAGCAGTCATTACTTGTAGAAAAGGAGATTTCATGCTAAAACTTGGTATTATCGGTACTGGTGCAATCAGTCACCACTTTATAGAAGCTACTCATACTAGTCAGGAATTCCAGTTAGTGGCTGTTTATTCAAGAAAGCTCACGACTGCTCAGCAATTTACTAGTCCTTATCAAAATGTTGGTCTATTTGATAATTTAGAGGATTTCTTCCAGTCTGAATTTGATGTTGTCTATATCGCAAGTCCAAATTCTCTACACTTTACTCAAGCTAAGGCTGCTTTATCTGCTGGCAAGCATGTTATCCTTGAAAAACCAGCGGTGACTCAACCACAAGAATGGCAGGATTTAGTTGAAACAGCTCAAGAAAATCAATGTTTTATCTTTGAAGCAGCAAGAAACTATCACGAAGATGCTTTTGCGACAATTAAAGACTTTCTTGCAGACAAGCAAGTTTTAGGGGCAGACTTTAACTATGCCAAGTATTCTTCTAAGATGCCAGACCTTCTTTCTGGAAACACTCCGAATGTCTTTTCAGACCGTTTTGCTGGTGGGGCTCTCATGGACTTGGGAATTTATCCGATCTATGCTGCGGTTCGCTTGTTTGGAAAGGCACTTGATGCGACCTATCAAGCACAGCAACTTGACAACACTATTGATCTGAACGGAGATGGTATCTTATCTTATCCTGAATATCAAGTTCATATCAAAGCTGGTAAAAACATTACTTCTAATCTGCATTGTGAAATATATACAACAGATGGAACCTTGACACTCAACACCATTGAGCATATCCGCTCTGCTATTTTTACAGATCATCAAGGTAATGAAACACATCTAGCTATTCAGCAGGCACCTCATACCATGACTGAGGAGGTCGCTGCTTTCGCGAACATGATCAAACAGCCAAACCTAGAACTTTACCAAGCTTGGCTGGATGATGCAACACACGTCCATAAGCTACTTTACACCATGCGCCAGACTGCTGGCATTAGATTTGAGGCAGAAAAATGAAAACCAAACTACCAACTGAATGGCTAGAACTCCTTGACCAACTTGGTTTCCAAGAATTCACACCCATCCAAACTCAGCTTTTTGATCCGATTTTAGACGGTCAAACCCTCCTTGGAGTCAGTCCAACTGGTACAGGTAAGACTTTAGCTTATCTCCTACCAAGTCTTCTCCGTCTCCAAAAGAAAAAAGCGCAGCAACTATTGATTTTAGCACCAAATACTGAACTGGCTGGTCAGATTTTTGAGGTAACTAAAACTTGGGGTGAAGCTATCGGCTTGACTGCTCAGCTCTTCCTTTCTGGTTCGAGTCAGAAACGTCAAATCGAACGACTGAAAAAAGGACCAGAAATTCTGATTGGAACTCCTGGGCGTATCTTTGAACTGATCAAATTGAAGAAAATCAAGATGATGAATGTGGAGACTATCATACTTGATGAATTTGACCAGTTGCTAGATGATTCTCAAATCCACTTTGTAGAAAAGATTACTCACTACGCTCCTCGAGATCATCAACTAATTTATATGAGTGCGACTACCAAATTTGACCAAGATAAGATTGCGCCCAACACGCGCACCATCGACCTCTCTGATCAAAAGTTGGACAACATTCAACACTTCTACATGCAAGTAGACCAACGACACAGAGTTGATATGCTTAGAAAACTGGCACATGTCGAGGATTTCCGTGGCCTAGTCTTCTTTAATAGTTTGTCAGACCTCGGAAGCGCTGAGGAAAAATTGCAGTATCGTGATGTTTTAGCTGTTTCACTAGCTAGCGATGTCAACGTCAAATTTAGAAAAGTTATCTTAGAAAAATTCAAAGATAATCAGCTAACACTACTTCTTGCGACAGACCTTCTAGCTCGTGGTATCGACATTGATAGCCTGGAATGTGTGCTCAACTTTGACGTCCCTAGAGATATTGAAACCTATACTCACCGTGCTGGACGTACAGGTCGTATGGGTAAAGAGGGATATGTTATTACCCTTGTTACACATCCAGAAGATCTTAAAAAACTTAAGAAATTTGCAAGTGTACGTGAAATCGTCCTAAAAAATCAGGAACTATATATCAAATAGAGGCTGGGATAAAAATTCCAACCTCATTTTTTTAGCAAAAAAATTTGACCTGCTAGCTGATTTGGAACTAGGAAATCGAGACTTTGTCTATCGATTTCTCCTCCACCGACTTTCTTATCCCCAAGTAATTTCTAAGCGATAGTCCGCAAATGGATTTCCTTCTTTGTTTTGTAGTTGATAGGCTAGTTCAATCTTTTGTTGTTCAACTTGATAATGGCTTGTTTGGATGATAAACTCCTGTATCCCCATTGGTGTAGGAATATAGGCTAAACTATCAGCTTCCTTCAGAAAACGCATGATGGTCTTAGGGTTGGAAAATCGAGACATCACCAACTCTGTATCATTAAACTTGAGTACCACTTTTTCCTTCTCTTCATTGTAAAAAAAGAGATAGGAAAAATCACCTTTCTCACGTAACTCAACATCATAAAGTTGGTCGATCACTTCCAATTGTTCATCAAATTGGATGGTATTTCTCATTCGAATCTTCACTTCAAGTCCTCTTTCTTCACTCTTATCCTACTATTTTACCAAAAACTGTGGCTTTTTGCTATAATGGTTTTATGAATGAAAAAGTATTTCGTGACCCTGTTCACAATTATATCCATGTTGATAATCAGATTATCTATGACTTAATCAATACAAAAGAATTTCAACGGCTTCGTCGTATCAAGCAGCTCGGAACATCCAGTTACACCTTTCATGGTGGAGAACATAGTCGTTTCTCTCACTGTCTAGGTGTTTACGAGATTGCGCGCCGCATCACCGAGATTTTTGAGGAAAAGTATCCTAAAGAATGGGATCATTCGGAGTCCCTCCTAACCATGACTGCAGCCCTCCTTCATGACTTAGGACATGGTGCCTACTCCCATACTTTTGAACATCTCTTTGATACCGATCATGAGGCGATTACGCAGGAAATTATCCAAAGCCCCGAAACAGAGATTCACCAGGTTCTTTTACAGGTAGCTCCAGATTTCCCAGAAAAGGTAGCGAGCGTTATAGACCACACTTATCCAAATAAGCAGGTGGTCCAACTGATTTCAAGTCAAATTGATGCAGATCGGATGGATTATCTCTTGCGAGACTCCTACTTTACAGGTGCTTCCTATGGAGAATTCGACCTGACACGTATCCTACGAGTTATTCGCCCTATCGAAAACGGAATTGCCTTTCAACGAAACGGGATGCATGCCATCGAAGACTATGTTCTAAGTCGCTATCAAATGTACATGCAGGTTTATTTCCATCCTGCAACACGTGCTATGGAAGTCCTTCTGCAGAATCTTTTGAAACGTGCTAAAGAACTTTATCCAGATAACAAAGACTTCTTTACTCTTACATCCCCGCATCTACTGCCATTTTTCGAAAAAAATGTTATCTTAGCTGACTATCTGGCTCTGGATGATGGTGTGATGAATACCTACTTCCAGCTCTGGATGACTAGTCCTGACAAGATACTAGCAGACCTGTCACAACGTTTTGTCAATCGCAAAGTCTTTAAATCCATTACCTTTTCACAAGAAGATCAAGAACAGCTTGCATCTATGAGAAAATTAGTAGAAGACATCGGCTTTGATCCCGACTACTACACAGCTATTCATAAGAACTTTGACCTTCCTTATGATATCTATCGCCCTGAATCAGAAAACCCACGGACGCAGATTGAGATTATACAAAAAAACGGAGAACTAGCCGAACTCTCTAGCCTGTCTCCTATTGTCCAATCCCTTGCTGGCAGCCGCCACGGAGATAATCGTTTCTATTTCCCAAAAGAAATGTTGGATCAAAACAGCATCTTTGCAAGCATTACCCAGCAATTTTTACACTTGATTGAGAACGATCATTTTACCCCAAATAAAAACTAGAAGAGGAAATTTATGAGTATTAAACTAATTGCCGTTGATATAGACGGAACCCTAGTCAATAGCCAAAAGGAGATTACTCCTGAAGTCTTTTCTGCCATCCAGGATGCCAAACAAGCCGGTGTCAAAGTCGTGATTGCAACTGGCCGCCCTATCGCAGGTGTTGCCAAACTTCTGGATGACTTGCAGTTGAGAGACGAGGGTGACTATGTTGTGACCTTCAACGGTGCCCTTGTCCAAGAAACTGCTACAGGACATGAGATTATCAGCGAATCCTTGACTTATGAGGATTATCTGGATATGGAATTTCTCAGTCGTAAGCTCGGTGTCCACATGCACGCTATTACCAAGGACGGCATCTACACAGCCAATCGCAATATCGGAAAATACACTGTGCACGAATCAACCCTCGTCAGCATGCCCATCTTCTACCGCACACCTGAAGAAATGGCTGACAAGGAAATCGTCAAGTGTATGTTCATCGATGAGCCTAAGATTCTTGATGCTGCCATTGAAAAAATCCCAGCAGAATTTTATGAGCGTTACTCTATCAACAAATCCGCTCCTTTCTACCTCGAACTCCTTAAAAAGAATGTGGACAAAGGTTCAGCCATCACTCATCTAGCTGAAAAACTCGGATTGACCAAAGATGAAACCATGGCTATCGGTGACGAAGAAAACGACCGTGCCATGCTGGAAGTCGTTGGTAACCCCGTTGTCATGGAAAATGGAAATCCAGAAATCAAAAAAATCGCCAAATACATCACTAAACCTAATGATGAATCTGGCGTTGCCCATGCCATCCGTACATGGGTACTGTAAAATAATTTGAATATAGAAAAAGTACTCCAGAAGTTAGAGATAATGTACTGCCCCCAAAAGTTAGACAGAAAAATCTTACTTTTGGGGGCAGTTTAAAATTCAGTATTTTTGGTTTCTAGTTCTATCCCCTCAATAATTATTAAATATGAATTAGGTAGTACATTATGTAAAACCCTTTTCAATTTTTTATTTTACTACGAATTAATATTATTTTTTCTAATGATAATTAATCCACTAATCTTCCTTTATAAATATTGCAGTTCTTTTCTTAGTTAGCTTTTTTTCATAACTCTTTATAAGAATAACCAATAAACTACTTAGTAATCCCAAAATAACTAGACTTAATCTCGGATTTAAAAGCCAATTAAAATAAGCAGCCAGTATTCCTCCAAAAGGTGCAAAAATGGTAGCTATTACAAAAGAACTAGAAAGTATCTTTCCAATATTATACACAGTACTTTCTTGCTGCTGTATTGTTGTAATCGAAACAGAAGCTATTGTAATTAATCCGCTCAAAATTGAATAACAAATTCCAAAAAATATCCAATTTTCTACTATTCCACTCGCCATAATGACAAGTGGGATGGTTGCCATTGATATATTCATCAATATAAAAGCATCCTTCTTATTCAAAAAAGTAGAAAGAAAGGTTACTGCTATCAAACTTCCAAATCCAGCAATTGAGTAAACAATCCCAACAAGACTATTTGATAATTTTAATTACGTCCATTTTTTTCTCGCATTAATTGGACATAGCCCTTTGTTTCTATTTTTGAATTTAAAAACGAGAACTCTCCGCACATTTTATCATAAAAATTATTATAATCTTTTTTTGAAAAATCTCCTAAAATCTCTATCTCAAGATAAAATCCAAGACCATCAATCTTATCTAGATTAATCGTTTTATTTTCTAATTCATCATGATAAGTCTTTCTATGTTTACTTATTGTGAAAATATTTGAAAAACCCTCTTGCAAGATATTCCTTACAAATTCTAATTTTTCAGATTCTAACTCTATTTCACTTTCACTCCACATTCCTTGTTTTATCGTTTCTTTTCTTGTAAAAACACATGCTTTATTATCATCTTCTTGGCGAATTCTGTAGATAAAGCTACCTACCTCATCATTTTCAAATTCTCTTCCTTTTGTTTTAAAATATTTATCAACTTGCTTATTTTCATTCTTAAATTTATAAGATTTTTCTAAATATGAAATAGCATTATTATAATCTTTCTCATCGTTGAGTTCAAATCTAACTTCTAATTCATTCATTAATTTTACCTCTCAATTCTTCAAAGGCTGAAGTCTCTTTACATTCACTCAGTCTATAGTTAGTTTCTGTAGATGTTTTATGGACAAAAAGCCTAATATTTTCTTGCACTCATTTTAGCACTTCAATATAATAATGTCAAGAATTTTGATAATATTTTTTTATTTATTTTTGTTAAATACATATTTGTATCTTTCTGGATTAAAAAAACGATGCTTAATTGAACATCGTCTTTACTATTCTGTTATATCTGCAATATAATGCTCGATTTTAAGAGCCATTGACATATTGCCCTCAAGCTTATACAGGAAATAAGCCGTTTCAAAGTAATCTTTTACTGCAACTTTAGAAGAAAAATTCTTACTGACATTTCCCATCAATAAATACAAATCAGCCAAAAGATATGTTGTTCTATACGTCTTACATTGCTTTATCGTATTTGTGATTTTAGTAATAGCTTCCTCAGTATTATTCTGCAACCATAGGTAGCGACAAACATTATAATTAAATTTAATAGAAAGGTTTAATTCTTCAATTGTGTTTAATTTGAGTTGATTTACTTGATACTCTAACTTTTCTCGAATTTCATTAAAACTTTCTAAATCTTCAATATCATAATAAAAATTGAATAGAGTATTTGAAACCTTAAGATAGGTCAAGTCAGATACACTTAACTGAGACAGAACCTTCTCCAATCTTGCCACAGCCTCCTCTTTTTGCCCATAGAAATAAAAATCTATAAGAGATTTTATCCACTCCATATAAAACTTATCTACTAGAGACAAGCGATGTACCTTTACACTCTCTAGTTCATATATATATTTCAAAGACTCATAATTTCGATTTGTGATAAAAGTCTGGGCTAACTTCTTAAACTCTGATAGCTCATCAATCTCCTCTCCAATCTGCTCATTAAAAAAATAATCTATACTAACTTTTAACTTCTTAGACAGAGCATATAAAAAGTCTGCTCCTGGAGTAAATTCTCCATTCTCTAATCGACTAATCTGTCCCTGTTTACATATCCCCTCAGCTAATTCTCGCTGAGACATTTTTAATTCTTTTCGCCTATTTTTTAATCTTGTTGCTAAAAGTGTGCCCACGTTTGCATTTTCCTTTTCTATTCAATTTCAATTGTAACATGATTAAATTTTAAATACAAATTGATAGACTAAAAGATACAAATTATATATAAACAATGACTAGATAAGTTATTTTTGAAAACCTATCTCTTCTTCTTTTGAGATTTTCTTATTCAAACGATTGATAAACTTATTCACTTTAAATGGATTAGATATTAGACTATCATGTTTAGATATTGTTATTGATAGATTTAACAGACCAGAAATAGTCTTGTACAACATAGCAAATTCAGGGGAATAATAAGGATTTTTTCCATTTTTTACGCTCTCTATTTCATAACAATCAATTCATCTTGTCACATACCTTAGCCCGAAAAATCCACACCAAATCTTTTCGAAAGCTGTTTAAAGCTTTGTACTTGCTTTCTGAATTCATAAATCTGAACCTTTACCTCATTTGTCCAATTCCATAATAAAAATAAGGACATTCTAACAAAGGAAGTCCTTATTTTTTAACTAATAGATGTCAAAGTTACTTTGCAGATCCACTTTATCTATAATCATTGATCAAAATATAACTTTTGGTCAAAATTTGGTCAAAAAAATTAAAAATGCTAAATTATTTTTAAAAATGAACTTGAGAAAATTGCCTTCAAATAAACATTTTGAATATTCTTTATATTTCTTTATGCTTCTTGATATGCCCCCTGCAGGAATCGAACCTGCAACTACTCCTTAGGAGGGAGTTGTTATATCCATTGAACTAAGGGAGCTAGAGAAAAACTCTGCCGAATGAGCAGAGTTTTTTTGTCGAATTAACGACGGATTTCTTTGATACGAGCTGCTTTACCTTGAAGGGCACGCAAGTAGTACAATTTCGCACGACGTACTTTACCGTAACGAACAACTTCGATCTTTTCAACACGTGGAGTGTGAATTGGGAAGATACGTTCAACACCTACACCGTTAGAGATTTTACGAACTGTGTAGTTTTCTGAGATGCCAGCACCTTTACGTGCAATAACAACACCTTCAAAAATCTGGATACGTTCACGGTTACCTTCGACAACTTTCGCGTGTACACGAACAGTGTCACCAGGACGGAATGATGGGATATCAGTACGAAGTTGACCTTCTGTCAAGCTTTGGATTAATGGATTCATTTTATTCTCCTATCTTTGTCAATCTTGAGGAAGCTTCCTCAGCGGATAAACTGTATTTTTGTGCGTCCATTACACACAAGATACAGTTTACCAAATTTCCTAGAAAAAGTAAAGAAATTTACAGTAAAATTCCTAAAAAAATAGCAAGCAAACCACCTAAGTAGGTCAAGAGAAAATATCTGTAAAAGACCTTCTTATCAGCTAAGAGTTTTTGGAGTTCATCATTCAAGGTTGAAAAAGTGGTTAGACCTCCACAAAATCCTGTGGCAAGGATAAGATAGACTTCTTTAGACTCCACATGATTGTAAAATAAGCCAATCAAAAAACAGCCCAGTAGATTAGCTATGAGAGTTCCTAGAGGCAGTACTGAACCCTGATTATAACGTGAAAAGAAATAACGCACAAGGGCACCTAGTCCACAAGCAAGCGCTAGATATAATACTACCATTTCTTCCTCCCTAAACAATAAGCCAATAAAAGTCCACCACCAATGCTCAGAACTAGATAGATTACTAGACTTAGGTAAGAACCTGTATCCAGCAATTTCACGCCATCTAACATGAGGCTTGAAAAAGTCGTTAATCCTCCACAGAAGCCAGTTCCAAGCGCTAAAATGACACCTTTACTGCTTCCCTTATAAACCAAATAACCTTTGACAAGATAGACTAAGCAGAAAATTCCTAGATAGTTAGCAAAGAGAGTTCCCCATGGAAAGCCTGGACTGGCTGGCAACCATCTCGAAATCTGATATCGGACAAGTCCTCCTAGCATGGCAGCTAGCAAGATTCCTAATGGGTAAAATTGTTCTTTTTTCATTTGATGTTTTTATCCTGATAATCGCGCGAACGTTTGAGAATATCAGAAAAAGTCTCAACGATTGTCTCTTCGTATTTTTTATTGCTGACACGATTTCTGACCTTCTCAAAGATAGCTTCTTCTCTTTTGGTATCTAGAATAGCTTTTCCTGAAGCTTTTTTATAAGCCACTACATCCTCAACTAGATGCATTCTTTCTTCTAAGAGTTTTACGATTTGGTCATCAATTTGATCGATTTCTTGTCTAATAATATCTAAATCCATAGTTCCTCCTTCTTAATTTGAATCAATTTATAAAAAGCTTCTAATACTCAATGAAAATCAAAGAGCAAACTAGGAAACTAGCCGCAGGCTGTACTTGGGTACAGCAAAGCGACGTTGACGCGGTTTGAATTTGATTTTCGAAGAGTATAAATGGGCTAGTTCATTCCTAGGGACAACTAACAAAAACTGCACTGACAACTTTCATCAGTGCAACTTCATGCTTATCCTACTTTAGCAACCAATTCTTCTGCAAATTGTTCCAAGCGTTCGATATCTTCTTCTTCTGCAGAGAGATCCACTTTGACGCACTCTGATCCCTTTTCAGCTCCTGTTGCCACAAATACACGATCAAAGTCATCAACAGCCTTACAGAACTCATCGTAGAAAGTATCGCCTGATCCTACCACACCGTAGATTTTGCCACTCAAATTAAGATCTGCTAGGTCTTCGTAGAAGTCCATCATCTCATCTGGTAACTCTCCATCACCGTAAGTGTAGGTTGCAACGATTGCGATATCTGCTTCAAGAAAGTCAGATGCGTCAACAGTTGTACACTCATCAACATCCACCTCTAAGCCCAATTCACGCAATTTATCTGCTACAATATCTGCAATTTCTTCGGTATTACCGGTCATACTGGCAAATACAATTTTTGCTAATGCCATATCGTCCTCCTCAATTTATCTTTCTCCATTATATCACATCTTTTTCATTTTAAAAATAAAAACTCTTGTGCTACAATGAAATAAGAAAGAATTGAGGTCACTTATGGAAATTTGCCATCAAATTTTAGAAAAAATTAAAGCATACGATACCATCATCATTCACCGTCACATGAAACCGGATCCTGATGCCTTAGGAAGTCAGGTTGGACTCAAAGCACTTCTGGAACACCATTTCCCAGAAAAAAAAATCAAGGTAGTTGGTTACGATGAGCCAACCCTAACATGGCTTACAAAGATGGATCAGGTAGAAGACAAGGATTATCAAGGTGCGCTTGCTATCATCTGTGATACAGCAAATACCGCTCGTATCGATGATAAACGTTATACTAATGCTGAAACCATTATTAAAATTGATCACCATCCAAATGACGAAGTCTATGGAGATCTTGTTTGGGTAGATACCAACTCTAGCAGTGCCAGTGAGATGATTGCTCTCTTTGCTGAAGCAACTAACCTAGAATTATCCGACTACGCTGCTAAAATGCTCTGTGCTGGAATTATTGGCGATACCGGCCGTTTCCTTTATCCGTCTACTTCTGCTCGTACCCTTCGAATTGCTAGTAAACTAAGAGAACATAACTTTGACTATGCTGAATTAACACGTAAAATGGACACTATGAGCTTTAAAATCGCTAAACTTCAAGGTTATGTCTATGATCACCTAGAAGTTGATGAAAATGGTGTCGCACGTGTCATACTGACTCAAGAAATTCTAAAAACATATCAGGTAACAGATGCAGAAACAGCAGCCATTGTTGGAGCTCCAGGCCGTATCGATACAGTTAATCTTTGGGGAATATTTGTGGAACAAGCAGATGGCCACTATCGCGTTCGACTTCGCAGTAAATTCGTTCCAATCAATGGTGTTGCTAAAGAACATGATGGTGGAGGTCACCCACTTGCAAGTGGTGCTAACTCCTATAGTCTAGAGGAAAATGAAGTCATCTATCAAAAATTAAAAAACTTACTGAAAAAATAGATAAAAAGCTTGCCAAACTTATCAGAATCTGATAGACTAGTATGGTAACAATCTATGGCTCGCAAAGAGACCATGGCAGAAAGGAAATATTGCAAAATGAAAAAAGATATCCATCCAGAATATCGCCCAGTTGTCTTCATGGACACAACTACTGGTTACCAATTCCTTAGCGGTTCAACAAAACGCTCTAACGAAACTGTTGAGTTCGAAGGTGAAACTTACCCATTGATCCGTGTGGAAATTTCATCAGACTCACACCCATTCTACACTGGACGTCAAAAGTTCACTCAAGCAGATGGACGCGTGGATCGTTTCAACAAAAAATACGGTCTCAAATAATCATAAAAAGAACAGTTCCGACTGTTCTTTTTTGTTTATGTGACTATTAGTCCGTCTCGCTCCGTGAGGTGCGAGACAAATAAACCACCCGCTATGCGGGTGCGCGTCGAAGGTTATACCAAAAAAACTCCAAACGCGATACAATAAAGGTGTTCAAGCCAATTGTAAAGCGAAAGGAGAAAACCATGGTACAAAAGTCTCATAGTTTATCACACACAAAGTGGCACTGTAAGTATCACATTGTGTTCACCCCTAAGTATAGACGAAAAGTCATCTATAATCAATATCGGAGTAGTTTAGGTGAAATATTTCATCGCTTGTGTAGTTATAAGGGAGTTGAAATTATCGAGGGTCACTTAATGCCAGACCATGTACATATGTTAGTAAGTATTCCACCAAGGATAAGTGTTTCGAGTTTTATGGGTTATTTAAAAGGTAAAAGTGCACTCATGATGTTTGACAAACACGCCAATTTGAAATATAAGTTTGGGAATCGGCATTTCTGGGCAGAAGGTTATTATGTGAGTACAGTAGGGCTTAATGAAGCCACGATAAGGAAATACATACAAGATCAGGAAAAGCATGATATAGCACTAGATAAATTAAGTGTAAAAGAATATGAGGATCCCTTTAGGGATAGTGGCAAGTAATACTCACGCCTCTTTAAGAGGCAAGTGACGAGTCAAGAGCAATGAGGCTTGAACAACGTGAAAGCCAGCGTCTTTAGGCGCTGGCTGGTAATTTGGGCTTATAGCCCTGGTGCAAACCACCCGTTAGACGGGTGGTTATGATTTTCTTCAAATTATGAGTCAATCACAACTGCTGTTCCACTACAAGTGACCATTAGCATACCATTTTCAGCACCTAAAGTTTCATAGTCCATTTTTATACCTATAATAGCATTTGCTCCACGTTCACTTGCACGCTCCATCATTTCCGCTAGAGCTTCTTCTCTTGCTTGAGTCAACTCGCCTTCATAACTACTAGCTCGTCCTCCAAAAACATTACGGAAGCCAGCAGCCATATCTTTGAACATATTAACGCCAGCAACCACTTCACCAAAGACGATTCCTTTGTAGGCTAGGATTTTCTTGCCTTCAATTCCCGTAGTTGAAATAATCATGCTCCTTTCCTCCTAACTTCTTTTATATAATTGTAAACCCTTTCACTAACTCTGTCAAGAAATTCTATAAAGGGCTCAGTGGTTGAAAGGAAACTCTACTCACCATCCTTGTTTGCTATCCATTTAGTGCCAATTGTATGAATGGTGGCCTAAATCTTTTCTTTGCAAGCCTAACTTGAGATAGCTTTCTCAGCTTCATAAATCTTACCAATGGGTATAACTTGGAATTCATGACTGGCAAAAAAAAGACTGTTCTCTCCTGCCCCCTTTTTGCCCCCTATACACAAAAAAAGCCTATCGACCAAGCTAGAAAGCTTGATACAATAGGCTTTTTCTAAATTCATTATTTAACAGCGTCTTTAAGAGCTTTACCAGCTTTGAATGCTGGAACTTTTGAAGCTGCGATAGTGATTTCTTTACCAGTTTGTGGGTTGCGACCTTTACGTGCTGCACGCTCACGAACTTCGAAATTACCAAAACCGATCAATTGAACTTTTTCACCAGCTGCAAGGTAATCAGCTACTGCTGCAAATACAGCATCAACTGCTGCTGCTGAGTCTTTCTTTGTCAATTCTGTAGCTTCTGCTACTTTAGCGATCAAATCTTGTTTGTTTGCCATGTTAATAATTCCTCCAAATATTTTCTAATTAACAATTACAATCATATCCTAAATTCTCTTGTAGGTCAAGTCAAAAACGCTATTTCTTGCTATTTTCTTTATTTTTTTAGGACTCGTATCTGACCAAAATAGCCCAAGCATTTTCACCTGTATGGGTCTGAATAATAGAACCTGTTTCAAGTACAGAGATTGGTTTTTCAACGAATGGTTGTAAGATTTCTTTCATCTCTTCTGCCCAGTCCCGAGTTCCAGAATAGGAAATACCAATTTCTGCAACAGAACGCTCTGACAGTTTTGAAACCAGTTCATCCAACCACTTCTTAAAGGTTTTAGCTCCACGTCCTTTAACGATTGGTTGCAATTCATCATCTTTCATCTGCATGACTACGCGGATATTTAATAGAGAGCTTAAAAGACCTGTCACTCGACCAATACGACCACCTTTAACAAGGTTTTCCAAGGTAGAAACACCAATATAGAGCTCTGTGTTCTTCTTTACTTCTTCAACATGAGCCACAATTGTCTCAATGTCTTGTCCTTCTTGAGCTAACTTAGCTGCTTCAACTACTTGAAATTTTAGGGCTTGATCTGTAAAGGAACTATCCAATACAGTCACATTAGCAGTTGACAAACTTGCACCTTGACGAGCTGCTTCGACAGTTCCTGATAAGGCATGAGACATATGAATGGCTAAAATTTGACTACCATCTTTACTCAACTCATCAAAAATCTCAGCAAAGAGTCCAACAGGAGGTTGACTTGTTTTAGGCAGATTTTTACTCTCTTTCATCAAGCGAAGAAATTCCCCTTCTTCAAGATCAGCATCCGAATAAAGAACACTATCAATCATTACAGAGAGCGGAACGACGGTAATATTTAATTCTTTGACCACTTCTGGTTCAATGGTAACAGAAGAATCTGTTACGATTTTTACTTGTGTCATAATTCAAATCTTTCTATGTTTCACTTTTTGAGTGAGTTTTTTCAATTTAACTATAACAATTATATCAAAAAAAAGCTAAAAATTCATACTGTATTTATTCATTTTTATGATGGAATTTATAGATTTTTAAATCTTTCATTTTATCAAAATAGTCGCCTACTAAGACGACTACTGTTCATTTATCATAAACGTTCATACAAATCTTGCATTTGTATGTCATCAGGAACCAACTTGAGATAGTGTTGAATCTGTTCTTTTGCTTCTTCAAACCTTCCAAGTTCTCGTAATAGATGAATGTATTGCTCTAAAAACTCAGGATTTTCCTTGAGTTCTGGAACCAATGCCTGATAAGATTCATAGGCAGCATCCAAATCTTCAGTTTCTTGGTAACTCCGTGCAATCATCCACTTAGTCAAGAGATTTTCTGGCTCATATACTTCTAAGGCTAGAATATCCTCATACCTTTCTTGCTCCTGATACATGGTTGCTAGTCGCAAGAGGATTTCTTCTTGGTCTTCCGCATCTTCTTGAGCTTGAAGAAGATAAGCTTCCGCCTGCTCAGGTTGATGCAATTCGTAAGATAATTGTGAAGCAAGGAGTAGTAAACGTGTTTCGAAAGGATTTTTTTCCAAACCTTGTTGAGCAATCAGTAAGGCTTGCTCAGTCTGATGTTCCTTATGTAGAGCCTGACTATAACCATATTCATACCCTTCAAAATCTGGAGATATAGTATCCAGCTGTTTAAAATATAAAACTGCCTTTTGAAATTCCTCTTGATCAAAGTAAAGACTTGCTAATTCAAATGCAGTCTGATCTTCATACTCTAACTCTAAAGCTTTTTCTAAAAACTCTATGGCTGATTCAAACTTTCCAAGTCGAGCATAGGCAGTGCCAATTCGTTGATAGGTCGAAATCCCTGTCTGCTCATATATTTCACGATTATCCAGTTGAGCATAGCCCTTAATCGCTTCTAAATCATTTCCAAGTTCACTATCTAATTCTGCTAGCCCAAAAATCAATAAAGGATCATCAGAGTAATTAAGAGCTTCTAAGAGCTTCTCTCGAGCTACATCCGTCAATCCTTCCATTTGATAGAAATCAGCCTTTAAAACAAGCGCAGATACATAAGAATCGCTATTAGGTTGAATTTCTTCTAGATAGGCAAACGCTTCTTCAATTTGTCCGTCTTCGCTTGCGATACTAGCTAGATTGAGATTAACTTCTGGAAATATTGGAGCTAGTTTTTCATAGATTTGACGAGCTTGTGGATAAAAACCAATACCTTCTAGATAATAAGCCAGTTCCAGAAGAAGATCATCCGAGTCTTCTACCAAGGCTTTTTGAAAATAGTGATCAGCTCTTGTTAAATCTTGCTGATCCAAAGCTTCAAGCATTTCTTGACTATTGCTCACCTTCAACCTCCTCTTCTAACTCATACAGACCACTAACTTTTTTATACCATTCAAAAATCGCTGAAATAACAACTTTTGCTGAAGCATAAACAGGAATTCCTAGTAGGACTCCCCAAACACCAAACATAGAACCAGACGTCAACAAAACAAATAGAATAGTGATTGGATGGATGTTTAATTGACTACCTAAAATCAATGGAGATACAAAACGACCTTCAATTGTCTGCTCTACGATAAAAACGATAATAACTTTCAAGAGCATAACTGGTCCAGCAATTAAACCTAAGACCAGAGCTGGTAGCATGGCAAGGAAACTTCCAAGATAAGGGATAAGATTTAAAACCCCAGCAGTAATTCCAAGAGTCACTGCATATCTCAAACCAATAATCTTAAAGAAGATGATAAACATAATTGCTACGATAACAGCAACAGTAATTTGTCCTCTAACATAGTTAGAAAGTTGTTGGTTCACATCCGTTAGAACCTTACCTACTGGTTCTCTCAATTTATTTGGTAAGAATTGAGTGATATGATCTCTCAAACCTTTTCCATCTCTAAGGAGATAAAAGAGCATAAAGGGCATGATAATCAAAGCAACAATAACTTGTGACGTTCCACTAATAAGAGCACTCACCCAGTTCACAGCTTTTGATGAAATATTACTTGCCCAAGCAGTTGCTTGTGTTGAGAATTGAGCCAGAACCTGTTCTAGTTGAGGTCTAAAGTCATCTGGTAACCGCTTAGTTACAAGATCATCAATAACTCTGTCAGCATCTTCGAGATAATTTGGTACATTTTTCGCAAAAATAACTACTTGACGTTGAAGATTTGGAATCGCAACGGCCAGACCAATAATCAAGAGTATGGCAATAATGACAAAGATAATACTAATGGCTAAGACACGATTTATCTTATACTTCTCCATCAAATCCACCAGTGGATTTAAGAGATAAAAAAGTAATCCTGATAAAATAACAGGCAACATAACCACTGATAAAAAATCAACGACAGGGATAAATAAAAAACTAATCTTACTTAAAATAAAAATATTCAGACCTAGTAACAAGGCTACCAAAAAAACTGTAACAGCCTTATTATCTAAAAACCATTTAAAAAACCAAGATAAATTAAAATGTTTCTCTTTTTGTTCCATATCTACTTCCTTTCCTTTGTCCTTTCATTATACCATTTTTATAGGGAATAAACTGTTTTTAAAGTGTTGAGGTGACGATTGAGAACTTTAACAAAGCGACCTTGCATTTTACTAATTTTATACTTAGATGTTTCATACTTTTTTCACTATTTTCTTCAGGTCTCCTAATTTATGATATAATAGAAACATCTTTATTTAGAGGTATAGCTATGATTGAAACAATTTATTTCGGAACTTACACACGTCGTTTATCCCAAGGGATTTATCAAGCTGATTTTGATACAAAAACTGGGCAACTATCCAATCTTAAACTATTTGCTGCTGAGCCAAGTCCTACCTATCTTGCCTTTGATCAAGAAAATCACCTCTACACTGTCGGTAGCAAAGATGGTCAAGGTGGAATTGCTGCCTATCAAACTGATGGTACTTTGCTAAACCATGTTGTGACAGAAGGCGCTCCTCACTGTTATGTTGCAGTTGATGAGAAACGTAGCCTAGTATATGGGGCTAACTATCACAACGGACAAGTTTTGGTCTATAAACGTAAAGAAGATGGTAGTCTAGAATTGGCTGATGCAGTTCAGCATAGCGGTCATGGTCCCCATGAAAATCAAGCTTCTCCACATGTACACTTTACAGATTTAACACCAGATCAGTATTTAGTCACTTGCGACTTAGGTACTGATGAGGTTACAACTTATGATGTCAATCCAGAAGGAAAACTAAATAAGCTAACTACCTACAATTGTAGTCCTGGTGCTGGTGCACGTCACCTTGTTTTTCACAATCACTACAAGATTGCCTATCTCATCTGTGAACTCAATAGTACAATTGAAGTATTGATTTATGATGGTGTTGGTGCATTTGAAAAAATGCAAGTTATTTCTACTCTTCCTGAAGGATTTAATGACTTTAATGTAACTGCTGCTATTCGTCTCTCACAAGATGGAAAATATTTGTATGCATCAAACCGTGGTCACGATTCTATTGTAGTTTACACTATTCTCGCTGATGGTAGTTTAGAATTGTTGGAATTCGTTCCTACAAACGGGAAAACTCCTCGTGACTTTATTCTCTCACCAGATCAAGAATTCCTCATCGCTGTTCACCAGGATTCTGATAATGCAACTGTCTTTAAACGTAATTCAGATACTGGTCGTCTTGCAGAACTTTCCAATGATTTCCACGTTCCCGAAGCGGTTTGCGTCACATTTTAAACATAAAAAATGAACTTGATTCTCAAATCGGCTCTATAATATTTGTAGTGGGTAAATCCCCTATAGATATTATGGAGCCTATTTTGTTGTAGAAAAAAAGTTCCATAAGATCTATAATGAAAAGCGACCAAACTCTCATTAGAAAGAATCATATGG
>NZ_JASHAQ010000019.1:0-44716 GCF_047465035.1 Streptococcus infantis | reverse complement strand
TGTGTGATGCTTCTGTTATACTACCTGTTCGCTCACAATAGGAGAGAACTTTTTTACGAAAATCTATTGAATATGCCATAAGAAGATTATACCACATTATGTACTGTTTTAGGTTCATTTTACTATAATTTAAAAGATAGAGAACGGAAGAAATTTTTGTATCCTTATCCGAAGAAGAAGAAAAACGATATCTCCTCTGAAAGTAGATACCTTTTTAATGTTTAAACATGATGAGTTTGTAGCAGCAATCCTAGCTTATATCGCCAACAAATCACGTATTGAGAAATAAGAGATAAAACCTGGTACAAAATGCCAGCTACTAAAAAGAGGCTAGGACAAAAGTCCTAGCCTCTCAATTGTCTTTGGATTGTCGAGCAAGACGCAGTGGTTGAGTGGGCTCTACTACGCTGATTTCATCAGCTTTTACAGCCCTACTCAACTGTGCGGAGGTGGGACGACGAAATCGAATTCTAACGAATTAACGATTTCTGTCCCACTCTCTTTTTTGATGTTTCTGTTTTTACATTTGAACAATTCTACGATAGCTTCTTGAAGTAATCATAAAGATTAGTACATAGACTAAAGCAAAGATACCACAGATAGAAAGAGTTACGCTTAACATCATGGCTGAATCAACAACACCAACGACCTTGAGAATCAGGCTCAGCATATGATAAGCAAAGGCCAGATGAAGAAAGGCAAAGGCCAGAGGTAGGAAGAAAACAGTCAAGACTTGTTTATTAATGGTTTGCTTGATTTGTTTTTGATCCAAGCCAACTTTTTGCAGGATGACAAAGCGTTCACGGTCTTCATAACCTTCTGAAATTTGTTTATAGTAGATAACGAGTACAGTACCTACCATAAAGATGATAGAGAGAAAAATACCGATAAAGAGGACTCCACCAAAGAGAGCGTTCATTTCGACAGTTGACTCACTCGCAATGTTTGCACCGTAAACCATACCATTCTCGTTCTTGAGATTGTGACTGAAATTATCAGAGTAGTTTTCAAAATCATCTGCAAGTTTGAGTTGTTCCTCTTTACTTGCCGTCACATCCATTCCACCATATAGCTGAGTGTAGATAGCAGAATTCTGGTATTTATCTAAAAAGTCCTGCAAATTTGAGACAACAAGGTAGTTATAATCTGAGATCAAAAGTACATACTGGTTAGCAACATGGTCTCTGAGGAAATCTTGCTGAATTTCTTGCTTGATCGTATAGTTATGATTGTTAAGACTGAATGCTTTTTGACCTTTAAGGCCATCGTTCTTAGCGAATAGTCCCACCTCATTATTCGTAAGGTTCAACTTTTGTCCAGTCATTTTTTCATAATCCTTTTGATCAAAGACTAGGAAAACTGTCTTGGGCATAACACTATTTTGACCTTTTTCAAAGGTGGTTAATTTGGTACCATCTTGACTAGAAAGGCCGAAACTTGCATAGCTAAGAACATCCTTAGTACTGATTGTTAGGTTCTTTTCGCTAGCGTATTGAGTCAAAAGCTTGTCTAAATCCTCAACTTCTACATTTTGTCCTGAAATTGACATATCGTGAGGATACAGGAGTTTTTTAATATTTTCAGAACCATTGTAGATACTGGTTGCTGCTGACATGGTGACCAAAACCATGGTGGAAAGGATGGCAATAGTCGCTAAACCAACCGCATTTTTCTTCATACGGAAAATGAGGTTAGAAACAGAGATGAGATTATTAGGTTTGTAGTAATATTTCTTGTTTTTCTTGAGCATTTTCAAGAAAACTGTAATCCCAGCATTGAACAAGAGATAGGTTCCTAAAATGACCAGTATTACAGCTAAAAAGAAGGTAGAAATAGCTAATAGAGCATTTGTTACGCTTTGAGCTAGATAATAGCCACTACCTAAAGAGAGTAGTCCCAAGATTGTCTGAAACACTAGGAAACGACCCTTCTTCTCACCTTTTGCTTTCTCACGAGATAGTTGGAGAGCATCCATACGGATAATGCGGATAGCATTTAGGAAGACAATGACTAAAAAGATAAAACCAAATACCAGAAGGATGGAAAGGACTACGGACCATTGGAATGTGGCTACTAACTCCACTTTCATCTTTGAAAGTTTGAGCAATAAAGCGAAAATCAGATTATCAAAGAGGGCACCAATCCCAATCCCAGCAGTGACTGTTACTAGACCAAAAATCAGGAGTTCCTTGAAGGTCATACCAATCAAATGTCGCTTTTCTAGTCCCAACATGCCATATATACCCAGTTCTTTGGAACGATTTTTCATGACAAAACTGTTGGCATAAAGGACGATAATGGCAGATGCAAGTGTTACTACGATGAGACCTAGTTGTAGGGTAAATTGAATAGAAGATCCACCCCGCATTTCTACCATTTTAGGATTAAAAGTTAATGAATAAAATAGGTAGCTGATAGTAACTGCAAGGAGAACTGCTAGTGCAAAAGGATAATAGAGTTTGCGGTTTTTGATTAAGTTGGAGATGGCCAACTTATTGGTTAATCGAAACATACTAGTTCACCTCACTTGCCATGACAGTCAAGGTGTCAGAGATTTCTTGGAACATCTGACGATCAGTCTTTTCACCACGGTAGATTTGATTGTAGAGAATACCGTCCTTGATGAAGAGGACACGTTTAGCACGACTTGCTGCAGCTGTTGAGTGGGTTACCATGAGAATGGTTTGTCCTTGTTCATTGATCTGATCAAAAATATCAAGAAGAGCTGCAGATGATTTAGAGTCTAGGGCTCCTGTTGGCTCGTCAGCAAGGAGAATTTCTGGTTCTGTAATGATGGCGCGTGCTACTGCTACCCGTTGTTTTTGCCCCCCAGAGATTTCATAAGGATACTTCTCCTGCAATTGATTGATGCCAAGATTTTCAGCCGTCACGACTAATTTTTTCATCATTTCTGTAATAGGCTTTCTAGACAATACCAAAGGGAGTAAGATATTGTCTTTAACAGAAAGCGTATCTAACAAATTGAAGTCTTGGAAGACAAAGCCTAACTTTTCACGACGGAAGCTTGATGCTTCTGTATTTTTAATGGTAGCTGTGTCTGTTCTGTTTAGGAAGACCTGACCACGAGTTGGTTTGTCAAGCATGGCGAGAATATTGAGGAGAGTTGATTTACCAGAACCAGACTCACCCATAATGGCAACGTAGTCACCTTTTTCAACGGTAAAGTGAATATCTTTCAGGGCTTCTACTTGGTTGCCTTGAAAGCGAGTTTTATAAATCTTTTGAACGTGTTTTACATCTAATAGTGTCATTTTAACTTCTCCTTTTTAATATCCCATTAGTTGAAATTGAGCCTGCATAATAGCGCAACCGAGCTGAACTCGCTCAATCTCTTTTGGACTTGGTTTACTTGTATGTTTCTTTTGTAAAATATTTTTCATAGTTTTGCTCCTTTATCTTTATGCTATAAGTTTACTCCAAATAAAGAGAGCTTGCCATAACATAACCTTACAAAAGAGGCCTTTAATCTTACATTTTTGTAAGATTACAATTTTTTATCTGATTGAAGTCTGCTTTCTTACCATAACAAGGTCTAAAGAAGAGCCTGAAAGGATTCTTCCAAGCTCTTAGCAATTCTTTTCATTCGATCAGTAGGTTTACTTCTGAAAACTTGATACGCACAGTCGTCCCTTGACCAAGTTTAGATTCGATACGGATTTGATGTCCTAATTCTTGGCTGATTTTTTGGGTCAAGTAGAGTCCAAGTCCAGATGACTGCTGGGTCATGCGACCATTATAGCCTGAAAATCCGCGTTCAAAAACTCGCAATTGATCACTGTTTTTGATGCCAATCCCAGTATCTTTGATGCAAAGTTCTTGATCTTCCATATAGATCTCAATTCCACCTTCATTTGTGTATTTGAGGCTATTTGAAAGGATTTGTTCAATAACTACTAACAACCATTTTTTATCCGTCACAATGCTTCTATCCAAGTCATGCAGATTAACACTTAAACCTTTCTGGATAAAGAAAAGGGCATATTTGCGAATGACTTCCTTGACCAAATCCTCCACATTTTCTTTCTTCAACACCAGATCATCATGGAAGCTCTCTAAGCGTAGGTATTGGAGAACGAGGTTGGTATAGGAATCAATCTTAAAAATTTCCTGTTCTAGCTGTTGCTTCAATTGGCGATCTGCCACCTCGCTCACGAGGAGTTTACTGGCCGCAATTGGAGTTTTTATCTGATGAACCCAGAGTATATAATAGTCCACCAAATCATTGTAGCGGTTTTCAGCATCTGATTTCTTTTGATAGAGTTCTTCTTCACTTTTCTCTAGTTTTTCAGTTAGTAGGGCCTCCATTGGTGACTTGGCTTCTCTTTTTCCGTAAAACAATTCCTTACGATATCGTTGCAATTCTATCAAGAAATCATAGACCAAAAACAAAAGTGTCAAAAAGGTAGATAGAAAGAAGAAATAGTTAAAGTAGGGCACTTGGTTATCAAATAAGACCTCAAAGAGAAAAAGTAAACCTGTAAGTAAGAGAATAAACACGAAAAAACGGCTACGCGAACGGATATAAGCTAGAAAAAAACTTTTAAAATCAAGCATGTTTCAATCCGTACCCTATTCCTTTCTTAGTTTCGATAAAACCAATCAAACCTTCTTCCTCCAATTTCTTGCGCAAGCGCGCGACATTTACGGACAAGGTATTATCATCGATAAAAAAGTCACTATTCCAGAGCTCCCGCATCAAATCGTCACGCGCTACGATATTTCCCGTATGCTCAAATAAGACACGTAAAATCTGAAATTCATTCTTGGTTAAACTGATAGCTTTGCCATTGACATGCACATCCATAGACTTGGTATTGAGGATAACTCCAGCATACTCTAAGAGACTTTCATCCCGTCCAAACTCATAGGAACGACGCAATAAGCCCTGTACCTTGGCTAAAAGAACCTGCTGGTCAAAAGGCTTGGTTACAAAGTCATCCGCCCCCATATTGATAGCCATCACGATGTCCATAGCCTGGTCTCTCGAAGACAGAAACATAATGGGAACTTTTGAAATCTTGCGAATCTCTTGGCACCAGTGATAACCATTAAAGAGAGGCAAGCCAATATCCATGAGAACCAGATGAGGCTCAGACTGAACAAATAGTGTTAGAACCTCCATGAAGTCTTCTACCATGACTACCTCAAATCCCCATTCGGAGAGCATTTTCCCAACTTGCTGACGGATTACTGGATCATCTTCTACTAGTAAAATCTTATGCATCTGCTCCTCCTTTTTCTATATTATAGCAAAATTCTTCTGACTACTAGCAAAATTGATGCAAATCTGATAAGATAAAAGTAAAGAAAGGAGTTCCCATGTCCAATATTTTCGACTACCTAACTGACGTTCAATACGATTCTTTTTACGATCTTCCCTTGAATGAACTGGATATACTTGCTTTTACAGAGCTGACTTATCTTCCTTTTGATAACTTATTGGAACAGCCTATCAATCGTTTAAGCGATGTCGCAACTCGCGTCCCTCGTGAGACTAACATGTTGACCAATAAAGAACGTCTTCAGCTCCTGGATCAGTTATCCCAGCACAAACGTTTTAAAAATAGCAAACTCTCTAACTTTGTAAACGAGGTTGATACGGAGCAACAGAAACAGTTCGCTGCTATGACCTATCGCCTTGATTTAGATACTTATCTGATTGTCTTTCGTGGCACAGACGACAGTATTATTGGCTGGAAGGAAGATTTCCATATGACTTACATGAAGGAAATCCCTGCCCAAAAGCATGCTATTGAATACTTGGAAGAATTCTTTACCCAACATCCAAAACAGAAAGTGATTGTAGCTGGACATTCTAAAGGTGGGAATCTGGCTGTCTATGCTGCCAGTCAAATCCAGTCTGAATTGCAGGAAAAGATATCGTCGGTTTATACCTATGACGCCCCTGGTTTGCAGGCTCATCTGACTGAGACCACTGGTTATCAAGATGTTATTCCAAAAATTCACCGTTTCGTCCCACAAGGTTCTGTCATTGGCATGATGCTAGAAGTTCCTGATACTCCTATCGTCGTCAAATCTATGGCTCTCGGAGGAATCGCCCAACACAGCACCTTTAGTTGGCAAACTGAGGATAATCACTTTGTCCAACTAGAGGCCATCAGTAGTGAGAGTCTCCAAATCAAAGACACTCTCAAAGAATGGGTGGATAGTGTTCCCGATGAGGAACTGGAGCTCTACTTCGATCTCTTCTTTGGTACCATTCTAGAATCTGGAATTAGCTCCATTAATGAACTGTCTTCTAAAAATGCTATTGACCATGTTCGACAACTTGTTTCTCAAGCCCAAACACTGGAGCCTGAGCAAGTTGAAATCTTAAAAAATCTGACACAACTCCTACTGGATGCTCGCTTCCAAGCCTGGAAGAATCATTTTTAATCAAGAACAAGGTCTCTTCTTTGAAGGGGCTTTTTTATTGATTTCTTATTTTATTCTTCTGTGTTATACTAGTAGGAGTAAATGCTTTGAAAGAGGAAATTCTATGAAAATCCATAAAACTGTGAACCCTGTTGCCTATGAAAATACTTATTATCTTGAAGAAGACCAACACCTGATTGTTGTTGATCCGGGTAGCAACTGGGAGGCTATTCGCAAGACTATCGAGACCATTAACAAACCAGTCTGTGCAATTCTCCTGACCCATACCCACTATGACCATATCTTGAGTCTGGACTTGGTCAGAGATACTTTCGGAACCCCTCCAGTTTATGTGGCAGAAAGTGAAGCATCTTGGCTCTATACTCCTATTGATAATCTTTCTGGTCTTCCTCGACACGACGATATGGCAGATGTCGTATGTAAACCAGCTGAACACACCTTTTTCTTTCATGAAGAATACCAGATTGAGGACTTCCGCTTTACGGTACTTCCAACTCCAGGTCACTCTATCGGTGGAGTTTCATTTGTTTTTCCAGATGGGCACTTGGTCTTAACGGGTGATGCTCTTTTCCGAGAAACTATTGGACGAACAGACCTACCTACAGGTAGCATGGAACAACTCCTTCATAGTATCCAAACCCAGCTCTTTACTCTCCCGAACTACGATGTCTATCCTGGCCATGGTCCAGCTACGACCATCGCTCACGAAAAGACCTTTAACCCATTTTTCTAGCAAGAGAAAAACCAAGGACAATCATCCTTGGTTTTTGTGTGGCTTCAATTTCTACATCATTACTTGCTCAGAAGAATCAACATTGACTAGAAAAATAATTCAAAACTAATTAGCTGGATTCAATTCTTTCCAGTCAATGTTAGACAAATCAAGCTTTTCAGAAGAAATATCTAAAACTTGCTCTGCTTTCTCATTGCCACCGATTTGAATAGTTGCTTCTTTAATCTTCTGCACTCCATTTTTTTCAAATGAATATAGAACCAGGTTCATTTCTGGACGAGTTGACTGCCAGTCTGCATAAGAGACTAGACCATTTTCGTAAATAACAAAGCCTGAGCGAAAACCGCCTGCAGAAGCTACATAAGCTGTGTGAAGTAAGTTTGGTTTTTGATTTTCCAAATAATAAATGGCTGAAACAAATTTTTCATCGCCAATAAGTAACTCATCTTGCCCATCCTTATTCAAATCAAGAAGGGCATATTTAAAGTCTGGTGCATTTTGATAATCCATACGAGAGAAAATCATGCTATATTCTTCTGAAGCAATCTTGTGTTGTTTATTTTCCGCGTATAAATCTTCTCTATTACCTTGTTTTAAAAGGTCTGTAAAGTGATTATAGCGTTCAATCACTTCTTTATACAAATCTGGTCCCGTTTCCTTCTTATTTTCAGCAATTGATTGTGACGCCTTGGTTGACGAGTCGCTTGTATTTTCAGTCTTTGCTTCTGTTGATGCACTAGTCTTATCGTCTTTGGAAACAGATGATAGTGCAGATGAAGGTTCTATATTGCTATTATTTTTATTGAGACCACAAGATGCCAAAACTGAAATCGAAAGAATAGCTGAAAGCATCATTAAAAATTTCTTCATGTTAACCTCGATAGCATTGCATTTTCAGATGGATAAACTTCAAACATAAGTCATTTGCGCCAAGTTATACTTGGTTAAGAAATCATTTTACCAAATAATCACACGGTCTTCTGGTGCACGCCACATGCCGTCACCTTCTTTGACATCATAGGTCGTAAAGAAGTCATCAAAGTTTGGCACTTGGATATTGACACGAAGTTTAGCTGGTGCGTGTACATCAACGCTAGCCATGAGTTTCATCAACTCTGGGCGGCCTTTCATACGCCAGATACGTGCAAAGTTATGGAAGAACTCTTCAGCTGAGAAATCTGGCTCTCGCTTAGCAGCTTCTAGCGCTGCAGCGATTCCTCCTAGGTCGGCAACGTTTTCGGATACAGTTAATTTCCCATTGATTTTTGCGCCGTAAGATTCTTGACCATCAAACTGGTCGATAACCTTCTGCGTTTTTTCTTTAAAGGCTGCGTAGTCGCTCTCTGTCCACCAATCCTTGAGACTTCCATTTTCATCAAAAGAAGCTCCATTAGTATCAAAGGCGTGAGAAATTTCATGGGCAATAACCGCACCGATACCACCATAGTTAGCAGAAGATGACTGATGCAAGTCATAGAATGGTGCCTGTAAAATAGCAGCTGGGAAGACAATCAAATTCTTTTGTGGGTTGTAGTAGGCATTCACCATATGAGCAGGCATTCCCCACTCCTTATAGTCAACTGGCTGGTTCCACTTACTCCAGCTGTGCTTGATTTCCACACGCGCAAAGGCGAGGGCATTCTCAAAGAGGCTAGCAGATTCATCCACTACCTTATCCTTATAGCGAGCTGGCAGTTCTTCTGGATAACCGATATAAGGCTTGATGACATTGAGTTTGACGATGGCTTTTTCTCGAGTTTCAGGAGTCAGCCAGTCATTCTTAGCCAAACGTTCCTTATAAACGTCAATCATGGTCGCAACTTTTTTCTCCACATCAGCTTTAGCTTCTGGAGAGAATTTTTCGTGGGCATACCAAAGGCCGAGGGCTTGTTTGAATGGTCCTTGAGCTAAATGGTAAGCTGCCTTACGTTTGTCTTGAGCCTCTGGAACTCCTGAAAGAGCTCGTCCGTAGGCACCTGACAAGATACGAATCTCATCTGTTAGATAGCTAGTTGAAAGATTAACCACACTCAAGATCAAGCTTGCCTTGAGCAAAGGCCAAGCTTCTTCACTATAGAATTGCTCTGCTGCTTGCCAGAAACGTTCTTCATCTACGATAACCTTATCTGGAGTTTGCCCAATCACTGCTTGGAAAAAGTCATCCAATGGAAGGGCAGGCGCAAACTTTTTGAAATCTTCGTAAGCGTATGGATGGTAAAGTTTGGCATACTCTGAACTCTCTTCGTTTGAAAGTACGACAGCTGCGATGCGACGGTCCAATTCCAATCGTTTCTCTAGCAAGTCTTCGATTTCTTCATCTGAGAAGTTATAGGCTTTGAGGAGATTAGAAGTACTTTCTTTCCAAAGGTTCAATAATTCCTCACGCTGAGGATGGTCTTCCGCATAGTAGGTTGTATCAGGCAAAATAGTTCCTGGTGCACTAGCCCAGAGAACATTGGTTCTAGCATCCATAAAATCTGGTGATACTCCAAATGGAAGGAAGTTTGGTTTACCAGCTAATTCAAATGCTGCTAGTTTACTTGCGAAATCCGCAAAACTTTCCAAATCTTGATATTCCTTCAGTAAAGGGAGGACTGGCTCGATTCCATCAGCTTCTCGCTTATCGAAATCTCTGACCATAGCATGGTACTTGACAAAGTTTGCTAGAATAGGATCTTCAGGTACATCTTCTCCAGCCAACCACTTATCAGTCGTCGTTAGCATCAACTCTTCAATTTCTTCGTCAAGGTCGATAAAACCACCTGTTCGAGATTTATCGGCTGGAATAACAGCAGTCTTTTCCCACTCACCATTTATAGCATCATAAAAATCATCTTGATAACGTGTCATCTTGTTCTCGCTTTCATTTTTCACTTATTCCTAGCTTAGCAAAAATCCCTGGGGAATGCAATTAAAAATACCGTCTTCTTCTGATTGTTTTCTAGTTAATATTTTAAATATTTACAAAATTAACTTGACTTAATTTTTATTTTAATGTATATTAAAAGATAGGAGGAATATAACTGTATGATACGTATCGAAAACCTCAGTGTCTCCTACAAAGAAACGTTGGCACTAAAGGATATTTCACTAGTGCTCCAAGGACCAACGATTACCGGAATCATCGGTCCAAACGGCGCTGGGAAATCAACATTATTAAAAGGTATGCTGGGAATTATCCCACATCAAGGTCAGGCATTTCTCGATGACAAGGAAGTTAAAAAATCCTTACATCGAGTTGCCTATGTCGAGCAAAAAATTCATATTGACTACAACTTTCCCATCAAGGTCAAGGAATGCGTCTCGTTAGGACTATTTCCCTCTATTCCTCTCTTTCGAAGTTTAAATGCTAAACATTGGAAGAAAGTGCAAGAGGCCCTTGAAATCGTCGACCTAGCTGACTACGCTGAACGGCAAATCAGTCAACTGTCTGGAGGTCAATTCCAGCGGGTCTTGATTGCCAGATGTTTGGTGCAGGAAGCCGACTATATCCTCTTGGATGAACCCTTTGTTGGGATTGACTCAGTCAGTGAGGAAATCATCATGAATACGCTGAGAGATCTTAAAAAAGCTGGAAAGACGGTTCTCATCGTCCACCACGACCTCAGCAAGGTTCCCAACTACTTCGATCAAGTCTTGCTTGTCAATCGAGAAGTGATTGCTTTTGGTCCGACCAAAGAAACCTTTACCGAAGCCAATCTCAAAGAAGCTTACGGTAATCGACTCTTTTTCAATGGAGGTGACCTATGATTGCAGAATTTATCGATGGATTACAAAAATTCCATTTCTTACAAAATGCCTTGATAACAGCTATTGTTATCGGGGTCGTAGCTGGAGCTGTAGGATGTTTCATCATTCTACGTGGGATGTCACTCATGGGAGATGCCATTTCACATGCTGTCTTACCAGGTGTAGCCCTCTCCTTCATCTTGGGCATTGACTTCTTTATCGGAGCCATTGTCTTTGGACTGCTAGCTGCTATCATCATTACCTACATCAAGGGAAACTCGATTGTCAAAAGCGATACCGCCATCGGCATTACCTTTTCTTCTTTCTTAGCCCTCGGTATCATCTTGATTAGTGTCGCTAAAAGTTCAACTGACCTTTTCCATATCCTTTTTGGTAATATCCTGGCCGTCCAAGATACGGATATGTTTATTACCATGGGGGTAGGGGCAGCCATTCTCTTGTTAATCTGGATTTTCTTCAAGCAACTCTTGATAACGTCCTTTGATGAACTCTTGGCCAAAGCCATGGGAATGCCTGTCAATTTCTATCACTACCTTCTCATGGTACTCCTAACTCTCGTATCTGTGACAGCCATGCAAAGTGTCGGAACTATCCTGATTGTAGCCATGCTGATTACCCCAGCAGCAACTGCTTATCTGTATGCTAATAGCCTGAAAAGCATGATTTTCCTTTCCTCAACCTTTGGAGCGATAGCTTCAGTTTTGGGGCTCTTTATCGGCTATAGCTTTAACGTTGCGGCAGGTTCTAGTATCGTGCTCACAGCTGCTAGTTTCTTTCTCATTAGCTTCTTTATCGCTCCAAAACAACGATATTTGAAACTGAAAAATAAACATTTGTTAAAATAAGGGGCAAAACCCCAATAAATTGGAGGATCTAATGAAAAAATTAGGTACATTACTCGTTCTCTTTCTTTCCGTCATCGCTCTTGTAGCATGTGCTAGTGGAAAAAAAGATGCAGCTTCTGGTCAAAAACTAAAAGTTGTTGCCACAAACTCAATCATCGCTGATATTACTAAAAATATCGCAGGAGACAAGATTGATCTTCACAGTATCGTTCCTGTTGGTCAAGACCCACACGAATACGAACCACTACCTGAAGACGTCAAGAAAACTTCTCAAGCTGATTTGATTTTCTATAACGGTATCAACCTTGAAACAGGTGGCAATGCTTGGTTTACAAAATTGGTAGAAAATGCTAAGAAAACTGAAAACAAAGACTACTTTGCAGTCAGCGAAGGCGTTGATGTTATCTACCTTGAAGGTCAAAACGAAAAAGGCAAAGAAGACCCACACGCTTGGCTCAACCTTGAAAACGGGATCATCTATGCTCAAAATATTGCTAAGCAACTCATCGCTAAAGACCCTAGCAACAAGGAATTCTACGAAAAGAATCTCAAAGAATACACTGAAAAACTAGACAAGCTTGACAAGGAAGCCAAAGAGAAATTTAACGCTATTGATGCTGACAAGAAACTCATCGTAACCAGCGAGGGATGCTTCAAATACTTCTCTAAAGCTTACGGTGTACCGAGTGCATACATTTGGGAAATCAACACTGAAGAAGAAGGAACACCTGACCAAATCAAGACTTTGGTTGAAAAACTTCGCCAAATGAAAGTTCCATCACTCTTTGTTGAATCCAGTGTCGATGATCGTCCAATGAAGACTGTTTCAAAAGACACAAACATCCCAATCTATACTCAAATCTTTACGGACTCAATCGCAGAACAAGGTAAAGAAGGCGATAGCTACTACAACATGATGAAATACAACCTTGACAAGATTGCTGAAGGTTTAGCTAAATAATCATTTTAAAAACGTCAGTCACCTTGAATTGGCGTTTTTTGATTCAAAATCCGGTCAAATTATTGGAAAACTCTGAACATTTAATGTAGAATGAAAGAAAAAAGATTGGAGTATCTTATGGTAACTTTTCTCGGAAATCCTGTGAGCTTTACAGGTAAACAACTACAAGTCGGCGACAAGACACTTGATTTTTCACTCACTACAACAGACCTTTCTAAAAAATCTCTGGCTGATTTTGACGGTAAGAAAAAAGTCTTGAGTGTCGTACCTTCTATCGATACAGGCATCTGCTCAACTCAAACGCGTCGTTTTAACGAAGAACTGGCTGGACTGGATAATACGGTCGTCTTGACTGTTTCCATGGACCTACCTTTTGCTCAAAAGCGCTGGTGTGGTGCTGAAGGAATTGAAAATGCCATCATGCTCTCAGACTACTTCGACCACTCCTTTGGACGCGATTATGCCCTCTTAATCAATGAATGGCATCTGCTCGCACGTGCAGTCTTTGTCCTTGATACAGACAATATCATCCGATATGTCGAATACGTAGACAATATCAACAGCGAGCCAAACTTTGAAGCAGCCATTGAAGCAGCAAAGTCGCTTGACTAAAAGAAAGCCCACCTGTAACAAGACAGAAAGCTAGAGAAATCTAGCTTTTTTTGGTATACTAGATAGAGATAATAAACAAGGAAATGCGAATGACACCAAATAAAGAAGATTACTTAAAATGTATTTATGAGATTGGCATGGAAGTTCCTAAGATTACCAATAAGGAAATCGCTGCTCGGATGCAGGTATCACCTCCTGCGGTAACCGAGATGATCAAGCGCATGCAAGCCGAAAATCTTATCCTAAAAGATCAGAAAAAGGGCTACTTACTAACGGATATTGGTTTAAAACTTGTATCTGACCTTTACCGAAAGCACCGACTCATTGAAGTTTTTCTGGTTCATCATCTGGACTATACCAGTAACCAGATTCATGACGAAGCGGAGGTATTAGAACATACGGTTTCAGACTTTTTTGTCGAGAAATTAGACAAAATGTTAGGTTTTCCAAAAACCTGTCCCCATGGAGGAACCATTCCTGCTAAGGGAGAGCTTTTAGTTGAGATCAATAACCTTCCTCTCTCGGATATCAAAGAAGCAGGAACCTATCTACTGACTCGGGTCCATGATAGCTTTGAACTTCTCCAATATTTGGAAAAACACAGCATCCATATTGGAGACCAACTACAAGTCAAGCAGTTTGATGGCTTCTCTAATACCTTCACTCTGATTCACAAGAATGAAGAACTCCAAGTCAGCCTAGAAATTGCCAAACAACTCTATGTTGAAAAAATGAACTAATTTCTCAAGTCCCCTACCAACCCTGAAAGCTTGATTTTCAGGGTTTTATTTCTAGCATTTGATGTTACTCTCATTTTGTTGTAGAATGTTTGTAAAAAAAAGAAAGATATTTTAACCTATGAAAAAATCACTAAAAATTTTTGCGACATCCAAATGGTTTGACCTCTTTGGTGTTGCTCTGGTCGTTGGAATTGCGATCGCATCTGGTTACCTCAACTCCCGTCTCGATAAATTCGTAGACTGGGGCCCATGGACTGCCCTTGTGCCCTTTGGATTGATTTCCGTAACCAACGTTGGGATTTCCATGTTGTCCACTCGTTTCACGGGAAAATTAAGCAAATGGGGAAATTACTTTGGCATTGTCAATACGATTTTGTCCGGCACCATTGACTATATCCTGTCACCTTCCTCATTTATACCTTTGCTATTAAGAAATGGGAAGCTTCGCAAGAAGGCAGACCCAACCAAATGAGCCAAAAACAGATAAAATTAGCTGCCATCATCATTTCAATCATCGCCTTCCTCTTTGCATTTATGACCAACTATATCGGCTATGGAGGAAAGATGAATCTCCTTGCCTACGTAACAACTATTGCCTTTGCACTCTCCCTCATTGCCAATGCTTTGAATGCATTGAAACTGACAACTCAGTGGGGATTTTGGTTGATTTACAATTTCGTTCAGCTGACAAAGGCTGGCATTCAAGGAAACTTTGCCAATATCGGAAAATACATCTTTTATATCCTCAATGCAATCGGAGCTTTATTTGTCTGGAATGATGAAGAAGTGGAAAAATAGAAGGAAACTCAAATAAAGAAAGCAAGCCGACTTAATAGAATCTCCTTACTAAAATTTTTTATCATTTTACTTGTAACTCCCATTCTTTTGGAGTAGAATGAAGCTAGATAAAAGAGGGAGGTCATCTTATGAAAAATCTCTTTAGAATCCATTTTACAGCCATCGTAGTCAGCGATTTGCTACTGTTAGTAACTTTCAGACCCCGATACGAACTTTCTTTGGAGAGAGGCCTGATTTTTTGCTTCATTTTCATCCTTGCTCAAGGACTACTGCTATTTCGCTTGGTCAATCGACTCAAAAAACATTTCTCTGAGATTTATCCTCAGATGAACAAAAAAATTCGCCTTTACTACTTAAAGATTCTCTCCACTGACCTACTATTATTTGTCTTTTTAGCCATCACTGGCCCTCAACATTTTTACTCTCTTACTCCAGTCTTTACTTCCTGTCATTCTACTTTTTATTATATAACGGCTAGCCACCTAAGAGAAAACTATCCAGACTTTTATGACAAACATATCTCTTTGTGGGAGTGTCTCTAAGGAAAAAAAGGTTTTATCATGAAAAAATCATCTACATCAAAACCATTCAACTCCTTATCATCGATGGAATCATGCTGGCATTTTTGACATTTAAAGAGGGACTGACGTGGGATTGGATTTTGATTTACAGTGGTTGGCTCATTTTCTTTCATCCTGTGCTATTGACCTATCTGTCTAACCAGCTTTGTGACCACTTCAGTCAACTCTATTCCCAGATTAGACCTAGATTCTGGCGTTTTGCCTTACAAATCCTCCTATGGGATAGCCTGATAATTCTCTCCTTGCTGTTTTTAAGGGGTGTCCCACTCTTCCTTCAGGGAACTCTCCTCATCCTAGGACATTTCATCCCTTCCTATCGCACCTGCCAAATCCTGAAACAAGACTTCCCCAAAGCTTATCAAGAACCGATTTCATTTTGGAATATTTTGTGATAGATGAGAAAAACCAAGCCGGTCGGGCTTGGTCTTTCTTATCTATTTTTCGTATCAAGGATAATGGTAACCGGTCCGTCATTGACCAGCTCAACCTGCATATCCGCTCCAAAGATGCCTGTCTGAACGGGCACTTCTTGAGCTAATTTTTTGTTGAAAGCATCATAGAAGTCTGATGCCATATCAGGCTTGGCTGCGCCTGTGAAGGCTGGACGATTTCCCTTTTTGGTATCTGCAAACAAAGTAAACTGAGAGATGGAGAGGATTTGGCCTTGGATATCCTTAACCGATAAGTTCATCTTGCCTTCAGCATCTGAGAAAATTCGCATATTGACAAGCTTTCTGACTGCATACTCCAAATCTTCTTTTTGATCCTCAGGTCCAACACCTACTAAGAGTAAGAGCCCCTGCTGGATTTTCCCATATACTTGACCCTCAATAGAAACTTGTGCTTTCTTGACACGCTGAACGATAATTTTCATAGCAATCCTTTCTGATGATATCAAGCCAACTTAACCATTGGTACGTTTAACCGAGTAGACTTCTGGTACACTCTTAATCTTATCAACCACGGTGGTCAGCATTGAAAGGTTTGAAATTCCAAAGGAAACATGGATATTAGCAAATTTCATATCCTTGGTTGGTTGGGCATTAACGGTTGAAATATTCTTAGTTGTATTTGATAAGACTTGCAAGATATCATTCAATAGACCAGAACGGTTGAGCCCGTAAATATCGATGTGAGCCATATACTCCTTGCTTGAGAATTGGTCTTCCCACTCAACATCGAGTAGACGTTGTTCGTAGTTTTCCTGTGAACGAAGGTTCATACAGTCTACACGGTGGATGGCAACTCCGCGTCCTTTAGTAATATAGCCGACGATATCATCACCTGGAACAGGGTTACAACATTTGGCAATCCGGATCAAGAGCCCAGAAGCACCTTGGATGACTACTCCACCCTCATGCTTAACCTTAAGCGTGTCCTTGTTCTCCACCTTGACTTCGCCACCCTTGACCAGTTCTTCTGCTTCTGCCTTAGCTTTGGCCCGCTCTTCTTCACGACGTTCCTTCTCAGTCAAACGGTTAAAGACAGTGATGGCTCCGATTTCTCCAAAACCAATCGCCGCAAATAGCGCTTCTTCTGTCTTGTAGCTGGTTTTTTGAAGGACTTCATCCATGTGGCGTTTGTCCATAAATTTATTGGCCACATAGCCGTTTTCTTGGAGCTGACTAATCAGCAATTCACGACCTTTATTGATGGACAATTCTTTATCTTGGTTTTTAAAGAACTGACGAATTTTGTTACGAGCCTTGCTGGTCTTGACCATATTGAGCCAGTCACGGCTTGGTCCAAATGAATTTGGATTAGTGATGATTTCAACCTGGTCACCCGTTTTTAACTTGGTCGTCAATGGAACCATACGGCCATTAACCTTGGCACCAGTCGCTTTTTCCCCAATTTTTGTATGAATTTCATAAGCAAAGTCAATCGGTCCAGAATCCTTTGGAAGTGAACGAACCGCCCCATCTGGAGTAAAGACATAAATCTCCTCAGCCAGATAGTTTTCTTTGACAGTATCCACAAATTCTTTGGCATCATCTGCTTGATCTTGGAGCTCCATCATCTCCTTGATCCAGTTCATCCCAATAGCAGATTCCTTGCTATTAACCTGACCCTTGATTCCTTTTTTGTAAGCCCAGTGAGCCGCAACCCCGTACTCAGCAACCTCGTGCATCTCCTTAGTACGAATCTGGAACTCAATCGGCCCTTTTGGTCCATAAACAGTCGTATGGATAGACTGGTAACCATTGGCCTTACGATTGGCAATATAGTCTTTAAAACGTCCCGGCATCGGTTTCCAAAGCTCATGAACGTAGCCCAACATCGCATAGACATCACTCTGAGTATCTAGGATACAACGAATAGCAATCAGGTCGTAGATCTCTTCAAAGCGTTTTTTCTTATCCTGCATCTTACGATAGATAGAGTAGATATGCTTTGGACGACCGTAGATTTTTCCTGTAAGATGGCGCTCAGATGAGTATTCCTCGAGTTTCGTCACAACTTCATCGACCAAGGCTTCACGCTCTTGACGTTTTTCCTTCATCATGTGACTAATCTTGTAAAATTCAGTTGGATTCAGATAGCGGAAAGAGAGATCTTCCAGTTCCCACTTCACACTTGAAATCCCCAAACGGTGAGCAAGTGGCGCATAGATTTCCATGGTTTCTCTGGAAATACGCTCCTGCTTGTCCTTACGAAGGTGCTTGAGGGTGCGCATATTGTGTAGGCGGTCAGAGAGTTTGACCAAGATAACACGGATATCTTCTGACATAGCCATGAGCATCTTACGGTGATTCTCAGCCAGCTGCTCCTCGATAGACTTATACTCAACCTTGCCAAGCTTGGTAACACCATCTACAATCACTCGAACATCGTGACCAAATTCGCGTTCTAAGTCATCTAAAGTAGCATCTGTGTCTTCTACCACGTCATGCAAAAAACCACAGGCAACAGTGACAGCATCTAGCTTGAGTTTAGCCAAGATACCTGCTACCTGAATAGGGTGGATAATATAAGGCTCGCCTGATTTACGATACTGGCCACTATGGCATTCTACAGCATAAACCAAGGCCTTGTGTACAAAAGCCACATCTTCTTTCGATAAATATTTTTGCGTTAAAGCGACGACTTCATCGCCTGAATAAATTACTTCTTTCGGCATGCATACTCTCCAATTCTTCCTACCATTTTAACACTTTTTTGAGGATATGAAAACTAGTAAAGCCCATTCTGTAAGAGTTTGCTAAACTTGATAAAAAAACACTACTAGAAAAACTCTAGTAGTGCTCATTATTTAAAATCTATCTTAGTAAACTGTTCTTTCAGTTTCTACGTCGAAGAAGTGTGCTTTGTTCAAGTCAAATCCAAGTTCAACTGTTGCACCTGCTTGCAAGTAGTCACGAGCGTCAACTTTTGCAACGAACTCATCTTTACCAACTTGGCAGTATAGGTGAGATTCTGAACCGAGCAATTCTGATACAGAGATTGTTGCTTTCACAACTGATTCTGGGAATGTTTCAAGGAAAGCAGGTTCTGCATTTACGTCTTCTGGACGGATACCGAAGATCAATTCTTTTCCTTCGTAGCCTTTTTCACGAAGAACTTTCAAAGCACCTTCTGGAACTTTCAAAGTAAATCCGTCAGCAACAATGCGGTCACCGTTCAATTTAACGTTGATGAAGTTCATAGCTGGGCTTCCGATAAATCCTGCTACGAATTTGTTCACTGGGTTTTTGTAAACTTCTTGAGGAGTACCGATTTGTTCAACACGTCCGATAGTACCAGTACCAGCAGGGTTTTTAGTAGCTGACATGATAACGATACGGTCTGCAAGTGTCATCGCTTCTGTTTGGTCGTGAGTTACGTAGATAGTTGTAGCTCCGATACGACGGTGGATTTTAGCGATTTCAGCACGCATTGATACACGAAGTTTAGCATCCAAGTTTGACAAAGGTTCGTCCATCAAGAATACTTTGGCATCACGGACGATTGCACGACCCATGGCAACACGTTGACGTTGACCACCTGAAAGGTCAGCTGGTTTACGATCCAAGAATTCTTTCAAACCAAGAATTTCTGCTGCTTCTTGTACACGTTTGTCAATGTCTTCTTTGCTGTATTTACGCAATTTCAAACCGAAGGCCATGTTATCGTATACAGTCATGTGTGGGTAAAGAGCGTAGTTTTGGAATACCATGGCAATGTCACGGTCTTTTGGAGCCACGTCGTTGACAACCACGCCATCTATAGATGCAGTACCTTCTGTGATGTCTTCAAGACCTGCAATCATACGAAGAGTAGTTGATTTACCACATCCTGAAGGTCCTACGAAAACGATAAATTCTTTGTCTTTGATGTTCAAGTTGAAATCTTCAACTGAATAGTGTTCGCTATTTGGATATTTTTTGTAAATATTTTTAAGATTTAATTCTACCATTTCGGTGAACTCCTTTTGTCATTTGATAGTTTTATTATATATGAAAACGCTTTACATTTCTATGGCAAGGTGACCAAAAAAATAAAAAAGTTCTGTGCAACTTGCACAAAACTTTAGATTATATCTGGTAAAATCAACTGATAACACAAGGTCAAATCAGTCAATTCTTTCAACTGTAGCCCTGTCAGTTCTTCCCACTTATCAATCTTGTATTGGAGAGAATTGCGGTGTAGATAGAGTTGCTGAGCTGTTTTTGTCAGAACCGCACTATTGTCCCAAAGAGACAAAATAATTTCCTGAATCTGATCTTGATCTAGAATCTGCTGATGCAGATATTCCTTGACAACTCGGAGATCCACGATTCTTTCACCCATACTCCACAGATAGAGTTGAGAAAAAGTATGAACTCCTTGATGACCTTGACGCCACCAAGTCTTAAATAGCTCACGCTCTGCCTTAATCAAGCTCGCTAAGTTTTGCTGGGCATTCTGAGCCCAGACCTGGCCAAGCATGATCGATAGACGAACGCCAAAGTCATATTCTACAGCTTCAAGAGTGTCTGTTAGGATAGAACGAACTGACGAGTACTTGTCCTGTTGAAGAACAAAAATGTAATCTTGGGATCCCACCTGAATCATAGTCAAGTAATTTGGAAAGAGGGTTCTCATCATGTCTAACCAAGAAGACAAATTCTCCTGTTGAAAATAGGAGAGGTGACAATAAACAAGCTGCAACTTTTTAAAGTTTTGCGGTGCCTGTCCTTTGCCTTCAATGAGATAACTATACCAGGGATTGAGGGAAATGGTTTGCTCCTGTTTGGTTAAGAGAGCCACCAGTTGTTTTTCACGCTCGCTAAGACTAGCTTCCTCAAGCAAAAGCCACTGATAATTTGACAGAGGTAGACTTAGATAACCCTCTTTATCAACTGGCTGATCTAAGATTTTACCATCAGGAAACCAATCCAGTAGTTCTTTTGCAATCATTTCTAGCCCTCCACTTTTTGGATGCACCAAGAAATCAAGGTTTCGAGGCGCTCCACATTTTCAGTCATATGAAGATAGCCCATGACCGCTTCAAAACCCGTGGACATACGGTAGGTTACCACATCCGCATTCTTAGCCTTGGTATGGCTGTTGGTGTTGCGACCTCGTTTATAGATTTCTTCTTCTTTTTCCGTTAGGACTTCTTCTTCCAGCATGTGGGAAATCAAGTGTGCCTGAGCCTTGGCCGACACATACTTGGTTGCCTCTTGGTGGAGTTTATTGGGCTTGGTCATGCCTTTGAGAATGAGATGGCGACGGATATACATAGAATAAACTGCATCTCCTTCAAAAGCTAGAGCAATCCCGTTAATGAGATTGACATCAATCACGTGTCCACCTCACTCCATCCTTGGTGTCAAGTAGCTTAATCCCTTGTGCAGCTAGTTGGTCACGGATTTGATCAGCTGTTGCAAAGTCTTTATTAGCACGCGCTTCTTGGCGTTTTTGAATCAAAGCTTCAATCTCTTCATCCAAAACTTCCTCAATAAAGACGATTCCAAAGACTTCTAACATAGCCGCAAGAGTTTCCTTGACGGCTGCATCATAGTTACCTGAATTGATCCATTTGGCCATTTCAAAGACAACTGTGATTCCATTAGCTGTATTGAAATCCTCATCCATAGCAGCTACAAACTTATCTTTAAATGCCTGTAACTCTTGAGCATCTACAGTTCCAGTAAATGGTTGTTCATAGGTGTTCTTCAAATACTTGAGATTTGTCTCCGCATCACGCACTGCTTTTTCCGTAAAATTGATAGGCTTACGGTAGTGCTGAGTCGCAAAGAAGAAACGCAATACTTGACCGTCGATAGTTTTGAGAGCATCGTGTACCGTAATGAAGTTTCCCAAAGACTTGGACATCTTGACATTGTCGATATTGACAAAGCCATTGTGCATCCAGTAGTTGGCGAAGGTCTTGCCTGTTTTAGCTTCTGACTGGGCAATTTCATTTGTATGGTGAGGGAACTCAAGGTCTGCTCCACCACCGTGAATATCGATGGTATCTCCTAAAATCTCAGTTGACATGACTGAACACTCGATGTGCCAGCCTGGGCGACCTGGTCCCCATGGACTATCCCAAGAAATCTCACCTGGTTTAGCAGCTTTCCAAAGGGCAAAATCGACTGGATTTTCCTTGCGAGCTGTTTCCTCATCTGTACGACCTGAGGCACCTAGCTCCAAGTCTTCCAAGGTTTTATTGGCCAACTTAGCATAGTTATGAGATTTTTCTACACGAAAATAGACATCTCCTTGGCTCTCATAGGCATAGCCCTTTTCAATCAAGTCTTCTACAAAACGAATAATATCATCCATAAACTCGACTACACGAGGATGACGAGTTGCAGGTTTCACCCCCAAAGCCGTCACATCCTCACGAAAGGCAGCAATGTACTTGTCCGCTACTTCCTGAGGTGTGATGCCTTCTTCCTTGGCACGGTTGATAATCTTATCATCCACATCAGTGAAGTTGGAAATGTAGGCTACTTCATAGCCACGATATTCAAAATAGCGACGAATAGTGTCAAAGGCTACTGTTGAGCGGGCATTCCCCACATGAATATAGTTATAAACTGTCGGCCCACAGACATACATCTTAACCTTGCCGTCCTCGATTGGGACAAATTCTCGCAAATCACGAGACATGGTGTCATAGATTTTAATCATAAAATAATAGTCAGGAAAGCTAAAATTCATAAACAGATATTTTCATAACTAACTGTTCAACGAAATTTTAGTCCGATTGCCTGTCACAAATCGGATTTCCTTGCTCCTTTCTAAACATAAAAGAAGAATGAAGTAAAAAGATGAAGGGAGTCGCTACGGAAGTTTTATTTCTATGTTTTCCGTTAGGCTCCCTTCCTTTCTTGTTTCGAATTTATCGTAAAGACTAGTCTAAACTAACTCTTGAGCAATGACTAGGGCAATCTCAAAGAAAGTCATAGAATCCGCTTTTCTATCCTCGCGTCTAGCATCCCATTCGTGATTGTGATGGTCGACATAGTCAGCTGTGTAGAAAAATTGATAGACATTGGCTTGTCGATATTGGGCCCAGGCCATGATAGCTGAAGCTTCCATATCTACAACTCTAGCTCCTGCCGCCAGTCTTCGTTTGACTTTAGCAGCTGTCTCACGATAGAAGGCATCTGTGGTCCAAGACTTTGTTCGAATATGCTCAATACCAGCTTTATCCAAGGCTTTTTCCATAGTTAAGAGTAGAGATCGCTCATAGGCTATTTCATCACTTGCTGGAGCATAGTGATAACTAGTACCTTCATCACGTAAAGCCGAGCTTGGTAGGATAATCTTATCTGCTTGAATAGACTGGTCTAGAACTCCACAAGACCCTAAAACGATAAAGTTTTTAAAACCTCTTGCTTTGAGTTCTTCTAAGAGTCCAACAACCATTGGAGCACCAATCGTAGCCATAGCAACTGCTACCTTACTCCCATCTTTTTCATAGATATACCATGGCAGTTTGCCATTTAGATTGGTAAGATAGCCACCTTCGTAGACACCATCTATCTGCTTAACTCGTTCAAGGATTTCTCCATTAAAAGACAAGATTATGGTATCACAAACTTCTCCACCACTAAGGAGGCTTCGATCAGTTGGCTCGATAACAGCAGGTACATTTTCAAATTCTTCTAATAGCATTTATTACTCTTTCGCATTCAGATAAACCACTTGGGTTTGTTTGACAAAGCCAATCTTTTCATATAAGCGTTTGGCACCTACGTTGCTGTCCTCTACTGCAATCTGAAATTCCTTATCATTTTGCTCAATCAGTTGGTTGACGAGGGATTTTGCTAAATATCTTCCATAACCTTTTCCACGTTCAAGTTCAGCTATTGCTAAACCATAGAAATAATTCGTATTACTCGATAGATCAACCGTGCAAGTTCCAATAACCTGATTATTCTTTAGTAAAATATATAGACGACTTTCTGGATCCTTCAGAGCTTTAGCAACATATCTATCCACAACTTCTCTAGATTCATGTTCCTCTGAAAATGCCTGAAATTTTAACTGACTAATTTGCTCCTGATACGAGCTATCTGCTAACAAAACTTCAAGATTAGAAACGTTTGCTAACGGGTAAGGTCTTCTATCCTTACCTAACCAAGTTTCTGTCTCTTCATCCTCGACCAATCCCCAGTTACTGACAAAATCAGGATGACGCTCTAGAAAAATACGTTCTGTCTGAAAAGTCACTGAACGAATAGGGAAAGAAGTCGTTTCTTTCTCAAAGCTAGTAAACAAAGCACGTGCAATTCCCTGACGGCGATGATTGGGATGAACCAGTATCGTCACTTCCACATCTTGGTCATCAGCATAGACAGTTAACAAACCAACCAGTTCGCCTTTTTCGTAAAAAAGGAAAAAGGCAGGCATGTTTAGGTCAAAATTAAGCATGTTAGAAAGATAAGGATCACGATAAGTTCCATCATAGGCTTGGCAACAGTTAATTAGTTTTTTCGCCTCAAATAACTCCTCTTGGCTTAACTTATTTCTTGCTTGAATCATATAGATACCCTCTACAGCTCAGACGATCTATGACTGGCATCTCTCGCTTGCTCGAGTTTATTGACGTAATACTCTCGTTTTTCTTCGACTTCGTGAATGGTTGGTTCATCCTTTTGACCATGCACTCGGACAATCTTAGCAGGAATACCGACAACCGTTACATCGCTAGGAACATCTGCCACAACGACCGCTGCAGCACCGACCTTGGCATTTTCACCGATTTCTACAGGTCCGATGACTTGGGCATGAGCAGAGATAAGAGCTCCTTTACGAACGGTCGGATGGCGTTTGCCACTATCCTTCCCTGTCCCGCCAAGAGTTACCCCGTGGTATAGAAGAACCCCTTTTTCAACGATAGCTGTTTCCCCAATCACAAGTCCTGAACCATGGTCGATAAAAACACCAGATTCGATCTGAGCTCCAGGATGGATCTCAATCTGAGTCCAAAAACGCCAAAACTGGCTATGCATACGAGCTAAGAGCTTAAAGCCATGTTTCCAGAGAAAATGAGAGAGACGGTGGGCAGCCAAGGCTTTTACACCAGGATAGGTCAAAAGAACCTCCAAAGTGGTGCGAGCCGCTGGATCATTTTCTTTTACGATATCAATGGTTTCACGCCACCATCCCATACATTTCTCCTTTTCTTATTCTGAATCTTTTGGTGTTTCTGTAAATTCTTTCTTAGGTTTGTGATCCCTGTGATGACGTGGGCGGTGAGGACGCTCTGATTTTTCACCTTTTTCATCACGTTCAGGTTTTGGAGGACGAGGAAGAAGAGCCTTCATAGAAGCATCCACACGTCCTTTTTCATCAATCTTGATTACCTTAACATCCACTTCATCACCAATGGCTACCAAGTCTTCGACATTATTGGTACGAGTCCAAGCCATTTCAGAGATGTGTACGAGGGCATCTGTCTTGTCAAAGAGGTTAACAAAGGCACCAAATTTCTCGATACGAACAACCTTCGCATGGTAAACTTCATCCACTTTGGCTTCACGAACCAAGCCAGCAATGATTTCTTTAGCGCGGTTAATGGCATCTTGGTCGCTAGAGTAGATAGACACATTTCCTTCTTCGTCAATATCAATCTTAACGCCTGTTTCAGCGATGATCTTGTCGATCGTTTCTCCACCTTTACCGATGACAATCTTAATCTTGTCCACATCAATCTTGATGGTATCAATTTTCGGAGCAGTTGGAGCCAATTCTGGACGAACTTCTGGAATCGTTGCTTCAATCACATCAAGGATTTCAAAACGAGCTTTCTTGGCTTGAGCAAGAGCTTCAGTCAAAATTTCTGCAGTGATCCCTTGGATCTTGATATCCATTTGAAGGGCTGTAATCCCGTCACGAGTACCTGCAACCTTGAAGTCCATATCTCCAAAGTGGTCTTCCAAACCTTGGATATCTGTCAATACTGTATAGTTGTTTCCATCTGAGATGAGACCCATGGCAATACCTGCTACTGGTGCCTTGATTGGCACACCACCTGCCATAAGGGCAAGAGTACCTGCACAGATAGATGCTTGAGATGAAGAACCATTTGATTCCAAGACTTCTGCTACCAAACGGATGGCATATGGGAATTCTTCCAAGCTTGGTAATACTTGAGCAAGAGCACGCTCACCGAGAGCACCGTGACCAATTTCACGACGACCTGGTGCACCGTAACGGCCAGTTTCACCAACAGAGTATTGTGGGAAGTTATAGTGGTGCATAAAGCGTTTCTTATACTCTGGATCCAAACCATCGATGATTTGCGTTTCACCCATTGGTGCCAAGGTCAAGATAGAAAGAGCTTGCGTTTGTCCACGAGTAAAGAGTCCTGAACCGTGTACGCGAGGAAGGAAGTCAACCTGAGCATCCAAAGGACGGATTTCATCGACCTTACGGCCGTCAGGACGAACCTTGTCTTCAGTGATCAAACGGCGCACTTCTGCATGTTCCATTTGTTCCAAGATTTCAGCCACATCACGCATGATACGGTCAAATTCTTCGTGGTCTGCATATTTTTCTTCGTAAACTGCTGTTACTTGGTCTTTGACTGCTTGAGTTGCAGCTTCACGCGCCAATTTTTCTTCAACTTGAACCGCTTTTTGAAGGTCGCTGTTGTATGCTGCGATGATTTCAGCTTGCAATTCAGCATCCACATGAAGCAATTCTACTTCTGCTTTTTCTTTACCGACTGCCGCAACGATTTCTTCTTGGAAGGCAATCAATTCTTTAACAGCTTCGTGTCCTTTAAGAAGAGCTTCCAACATGATTTCTTCTGACAATTCTTTGGCACCAGATTCTACCATGTTGATAGCGTGCTTTGTACCAGCTACTGTCAATTCAAGAAGCGATTGCTCTGCTTGTTCTTGACTTGGGTTGATGACGATTTCCCCATCAACATAACCCACTTGTACCCCAGCGATTGGTCCGTCAAATGAAATGTCTGAGATAGACAAAGCCAATGATGAACCAAACATCGCTGCCATTGGTGCAGATGCATTTTCATCGTAAGAAAGAACTGTGTTGATCACTTGCACTTCGTTACGGAAACCTTCTGCAAACATTGGACGGATTGGACGGTCGATCAAACGCGCTGTCAAGGTCGCATCTGTTGAAGGACGTCCTTCACGTTTCATAAAGCCACCAGGAAATTTCCCAGCCGCATACATTTTTTCTTCGTAGTTAACTTGAAGTGGGAAGAAGTCCCCAGTTGCCATCTTCTTAGACATGACAGCTGCCGTCAAGACAGTTGACTCACCATAACGCACGACAACAGAGCCATTTGCTTGCTTAGCAACCTGACCAGTCTCTACGATCAACTCACGACCCGCAAAAGTCGTTTGAAACACTTGTTTTGTCATTTTAATCCCCTTTGGATTGATAATATTATACGCCTTGCCTACAAAGATCAAGATACAAATCATTAGAAAGGTTTGATACTAAAGCATCTAAACCTTTCACGCTAATCGCTATCATGCGATTAGCTAAATGCTTTACTAACTCCCTCGTCAAATAATATCGATTTGACTCGCTCGTGTCGCTAAACCTTGCAGTTTGAATGTATTGTATTATTTAATACCCTCATCTTTGTATCAAGTACGTACAGAGTCTATTTTATCATATTTTTCTTAAAAAGTGCTGGCTTTTCTATTAAAAAGGAACCATTCCTCTATGAAAAGAAGAATGGTTTGCTTTTTATTATCCTAAAGATTGGTGATTAAACAAGGCATGGGTTGCTTGGTGAATGTACTGAGCAGTATCTGCATTGTTCATGGTGTAGAGATGCACACCTGCTACGTCTTGCGTTACCAAGTCCACGATTTGGTCTACGGCATAGGCAAGTCCTGCTGCTCTGAGTGACTCAGGGTCATTCTCATACTTGTCCAAAATAGCCTTGAACTTACGTGGGAGATGGATATTCTCACAAGTCTTCAAGAGACGAAGCGCTTGGTTACGATTCAGGATTGGCATAATTCCAGCATGGATAGGTACATCAATACCAGCCAAGGTGCACTTATCCTGAAAATCGTAGAAACGCTCATTGTCAAAGAAAAGCTGAGTGACAAGGCTTGAGCAGCCTGCATCCACTTTTCTTTTCAGATTTTGAATATCTGAGATTTGGTTTGGTGAATCAGGGTGCCCTTCTGGGTAACAAGCTCCAATAATTTCAAAATGTGGCGCCTGTTCCTTGATAAATTCGATCAAATCTGTCGCGTAACGGAAATCTTTTTGTGGCTCCACATCAGGAATGATATCTCCACGAAGAGCCAAGATTTTCTGAACCCCAACCTTATCCAAATCTGCAATAGTCTCAGCTACCTTATCCTTAGTTAGGTAGATAGCTGGCAAGTGAGCAATGGTCGGAATCTCCAAGTCATTTTGGATATAGTCTGCCAAACGAACCGTCGTCTCTTTGATATTAAATTTATTATTGCTAGCAGTTACACTGATGAAGTGTGGTGCTAAGCCCTGCATGTCTTTCAGAGCTGCAATAATTTTGTCATTGCCTACTGCTGGATTTGGAGGGAAAACTTCAAATGAGAGTGACGGTGTTTGACGTGACATATGTATGAACCTTTTCTAGTTGATTTCTTACTGATCAACCGTGTAGAGAGAATTGTCTTTTCTTACAATTTCTCACGCGCAGCTTTCGCAGCGTCTACAAGGCGGATCAAGCTTTCTTTCGTTTCTGGGATACCACGTGTTTTCAAACCACAGTCAGGGTTAATCCATACTTTCTTGCTTGGTACTTTAGCAAGGATGGCTTCGATTGTGTGGTCGATTTCGCCTTCGTTAGGCACACGAGGAGAGTGGATATCGTAAACTCCAGGACCCACTTCTGTCTGGAAGTTTTGAGCTTTGAGTTCGTCCAAGATTTCAAGATTTGAACGGCTAGCTTCAAATGAGATAACGTCCGCATCCATGTTGTCGATAGCTGGGATGATATCTGTAAATTCTGAGTAACACATGTGAGTGTGGATTTGTGTGTCTGGTGCTACTGTTGAGTGTACCAAACGAAAGGCTGGGATAGCCCAGTCAAGGTAGTCTTCGTACCAGTCGCTACGACGGAGTGGCAATTTTTCACGAAGAGCAGCCTCGTCGATTTGGATGATTTTCACGCCTGCAGCTTCAAGGTCAAGAACTTCATCCTTGATTGCAAGAGCGATTTGGAGAGTAGAATCCTTGATAGAGATGTCTTCACGTGGGAATGACCAGTTAAGGATAGTAACAGGTCCAGTCAACATACCTTTAACAGGTTTGTCAGTACGGCTTTGTGCATAGCTTGACCATTTCACAGTGATTGGGTTGAGACGAGTCACATCGCCCCAGATGATTGGTGGTTTAACCCCACGCATACCGTATGATTGTACCCAACCGTTTTTAGAGAAGAGGTAACCTGACAAGTTTTGACCGAAGTACTCAACCATGTCATTACGCTCGAATTCACCGTGTACAAGCACGTCAAATCCAACTTCTTCTTGCCATTTAATCCATTCGTCGATGGTTTCAGCAAGGAAGGCATCGTATTCTTCTTGTGACAATTCACCCTTACGGAAGGCCAAACGTTTAGCACGAACTTCCTTAGTTTGAGGGAATGAACCGATGGTTGTTGTTGGAAGAGCTGGAAGTTTGAAGGCATCTTCTTGGATAGCTTCACGTTCTGCAAAGGCTGGCAAACGAGTGTAATCAGCGTCTGTCAATCCAGCGATACGCGCACGAAGTTCCGCATTTTCACCAACACGTTCAGTCGCAAAGAGTTCTTTGTTAGCTGCAAGTGCTTCTGCACCTTGACCGTTGCGGATAGCATCCAAGTCACGGATCTCATCCAATTTTTCAACTGCGAAAGCAAAGTGATTCAAGATAGCTGGTTCAAATTCTTCGTTAGCTGTTGTAAATGGCACATGAAGAAGTGAACATGAGCTTGTCAAAACGATGTTTTCAGCTGGGATTTGCTCAAGAATCGCCAAGCTCTTTTCGTAATTATTGCGCCAGATGTTCTTACCATTGACAATACCTGCATAAAGAGTCTTGTCAGCTGGGAAGCCACCTTTAACGAGTTCAAGAGTTTTCTTACCTTCAACGAAGTCAAGACCGATCGCATCTACTGGCAATTTCACAAGGTCAGCGTAAACGTCACGAACGTCTCCGAAGTAAGTTTGAAGCAAGACTTCAAGACCTTTTTTATCAGCCAAGAGTTTGTTGTAGATGTTCAAGAAGAGGGCTTTTTCTTCTTCTGTCAAGTCTTTGACAAGAGCAGCTTCGTCGAGTTGGATACGAGTTGCACCAAGTTCAGCCAATTTCGCAAAAACCTCTTGGTAAGCAGCCACTAAGCTATCTGCGAAGTCTTCTGCTTTCACACCTTCTTCAAAGTCTGACAATTGAAGGAACGTGAATGGACCTACAAGGACAGGACGAGTGTTAAGTCCAAGCTCTTTCGCTTCTTGGAATTCATCAAAGATCTTGTGACCAGCCAATTTTACTTGAGTGTCTTTTTCAAATTTTGGAACGATATAGTGGTAGTTGGTATTAAACCATTTCTTCATTGGAAGAGCACGAACATCCCCTTTTTCTCCTTGGTAACCACGTCCCAAAGCAAAGTAACGTTCAAGATCAGATAATTCTAAGTTTTGTACTGATGCAGGAACTACGTTGAAAAGGAAAGCTGCATCTAGGAAGTTATCATAGTGAGAAAAGTCATTTGATGGAATTTCAGAAATGCCTTTTTCTTTAACGATGTTCCAGTGTTTTGCACGCAATTCTTTAGCAGCAGCTAAAAGTTCTTCTTCTGAGATTTCTTTTCTAAAGTATTTTTCAGTTGTAAATTTTAATTCGCGGAATTCACCCAAACGAGGGAAACCGATAATTGTAGTTGACATGTTTTGTCCTCCAAAAATTGTTGTTGAAACTATCTTAACAGAAAAGAAATCATCTGTATAATTGTAAAAAATTAGGCTTTGATATAGTTTGAAACTATATCACTTTTTAAGTTACAAAAAAAGATTTGGAGAAAATTCCCCAAATCCTTGATAGACAATGGTTAATAGATTTTTTAAATAGCTAGGTTCAGAACAAAAGATCAACGAATTGAAAGCTGACTATGGCTTGTTATTAGAAAAGACTATAGGTTGGTTTTCTTTTGTAATTCTGATATTTCCCTGAAAAAGTGCGGACGGGAGGTAAAATTATCCAGTGGATGATTTTAGCAAACCAAGTCATTTCATTCCTATCAACCTTTTTCCTGTTCAAGTGGGACGACTGCTAGTGTCTTGCCTAAACTGGCTAGAACTTTTAAGACGGTATCCAACTGAGGACTCGTCTTTCCTGTTTCCATCCTAGCTATGACAGGCTGGCTCACTCCACTAAGTTCTTCTAACTTTTTCTGGCTAATTCCTTGCTCATGCCTAGCCTCAATCAACTCACTCATGATAGCCACTCGCATATCACTTTCAAGGATTTCCTCCTTGGTAAATAGTTGAGACCGAACATCCTTCCAGTTACTCCCAACGGCACTATTCTTCATCACTTATCCCTCTTTCTTTTAAGTCCTTTAGTTCACGCTTGGCTTTTTAAAATTATAACTCAAAAGTTATTAAAAGTAAATCCAAATACTTACAAAAAGAAGACCTTAGAATCATTCTAAAGGTCTCATTTTTATTATTCGAAAAATTTACGAAAAGAGTTCTTAATTAGAGTTAATCCTGACCCTTACTCCAGCTCAATGCCTTTCTCACGGAGATTAGCCAGGCACTCCTCATAGTAGGCAGCGTCATGCTCGCTATAGATAGGACTTTTCAGCTTTTCCTCTGCCAAGTCTTGATAAGGAGGGCAGGTCTTGCCACGGTAGTTCTTCTCCAGCCACTCAGGGCTGACATTGTAACCACGGTCAGCCATCTCCTCCATGATCAAGCGATGATAGGTATAGAGACGATAGGGCGAGTGGGTAAAGACATAGTCAACCGTCGCATGCTTTCTGTCCCAGCCATTGCCACGCAGGGCGCAGCACTCTCGATGTTGCCCCAAGAGTTGAGGACGGGGAAGTTGTGAAATCAAAGCCTCATGCCAAAGTCTCATGGGAGTCTCCTTTCAGCAAGGTCGAATCTTGCAGATAAGTATTTGGGTAACGTTCAAGTAAATCCCTAGTACTAGCAATCAAGTCTTGCTTGGAAGCTTGACCAAAGCGATAGCGATCCAGCAAGAGCATATAGTCTTTGCGCTCATCAGGACTGGCTTGCTTTTTAAAATAGCCCCAAATATGCTGAAAAGCATTGCAAACCTGACCCCTGTGTTCTGGGATTTGACAGGCGCGGTCAATCATCTCTTGAACCTGACTCACCTTCACCTGTTCATTCTTCAAGTATTGGCGAATTTCATTGTAAATATTGCTAGAATGGCTCAAAACAAGGTATTTGTTTCTCGCCCAGAGTTGCTGACAAAGGGCACGTTGGTTGTTATTTTCCATATTTCTCCTAACTTCTACTAGTTCCCAGGAAATACGGAAACAAAGTTATATCTATAAAATGAGCGAATCGATTTTTAGATGAGTCTAACGTCCACTTCGCTAAATTCCTGAATAAATCTCTACTAATAATTGAATCTGATGTAAAACTTCTTGTTTCTTACGTTCACGAGCTCCTTGTCTACGAGAAGTTGGTGGAATAATCGAATCCAAATCAGCTCCACTATTCTCAGCGTAACCACGTTGAATAGATCGATCAATGAATAACTGATAATCTTTTACAAGCTTTTCAGACTCTGCTAATTCACGAATAGCGACTGCTTTACGTTCTTTACCATAAGCATAGAATGCATTGATAATTTCATCATGGTCTTTCAGACTCGCTAAATCAGTATCATTGATAAAGCCAATCACCAACTCTTCCTTAGCACGAATATCAATACTTGAGCGAATAACACGGCTAACTTCAACTTTCATTGCTTCTTTGGACTCAGAATTCTTCGATTTTTCAACAATCAATGCAAGAATGTAGTCCAGATTAATCTCATCTGTTTTTAAGAGTTCGATTTCAAATTCAACATCTGAAAGGTCAACACCTAAGTCTTTTGTTCTTTCATAATTTTTAAGGTTTAAGAATTCATCTCGAATTTCTACATAAGAACTCCTTAAATCTTGGAGATAACCTTCAGAAATAGGCTTATCGATTTCTTGAAACTCATCATAATTTCGAAGGACGTTATCAAGCTTCAGAAACTCACCAAATAACTTAACAAACTCTTTTTTATCATGCTATGTTTCAATTTCTTGCGGATTTGGAAATCTTTCCAGAATTTCCTGACAAACCGCAGTATAGCCTTTGACCTCAATACCTGTTACTTGGTCCACGAAACCATCCATGTATTCACTAAAGCTTTTTTCTAAGATAATATCAAGCTTATTGATGTCCCCAAAAGTCTTAATAGCTTCTTGCGTAGCCTTCTCTAAATCACGGAAACAAACAATATTACCAAAAGGTTTAACCTCGTTAAAAATTCGATTGGTTCTTGAGAATGCCTGAATCAAGCCATGATAACGTAAATTTTTATCAACAAAGAGAGTATTCATGGTTGGAGCATCAAATCCAGTCAAGAACATACCAACTACAATCAACAAATCCACTTCCTTGGACTTGACACGTTTGGAAAGGTCACGATAGTAATTTTGGAACTCTTTCCCATCAGTAAAAAAGTTGGTCTTGAACATTTGATTATAATCGAAGATTGCCTTAGAAAGGAACTCTTTAGATGAAAGAGGCATGGCTGTATCTTTAGGCTCTAACTCTTCATCTTGAATTTCTCCATAAGCTGACTGTTCTTCGTTAGGCGCAAAGCTAAAGATAGTCGCAATCTTCAAACGCTTAGCTTCTGGTATTGCTGCTTGTTGTCGATGAAGTTCTTCATAGTATAATTTCGCGGCTTCAATACTTTGTACAGCCAGCATGGCATTAAATCCAAACAGTTGTTTTTGCTTATGAGTATAGTGTTGATTTCGATGCGTTTTGTCATTATAAACTCTCAACAGATACTCTGTAATAGTTGCTATCCGCTCTGGATGGAGAAGAAGTTCCTTCTCCATCTTTTTGAGTTTTTTCTCATCAATCTCTTGACCGACAGCCTTTTCTGATTCTCTAAACTTATTGATTTCAGGCTTGATATAGTTATAATCAACCTTGAACTTTAACACTTTTTTATCTTGAATAGCATCCGTGATAACGTAGTTATGAAGTTGTTCTCCAAAAACTTCTTGTGTTGTTTCTCCCGTTAAGCTATTTTCTGAGAAAATCGGAGTCCCTGTAAATCCAAATAAAGCATACTGTTTAAAAGCCTTCTTAATACGCTTTTGCGCTTTCCCAAACTGAGAGCGATGACACTCGTCAAAAATCAAGACACATTTTTTACTGTAGATTTCATGATTTGGATTTGCTGTTATAAACTTATTTAATTTTTGAATAGTTGTGACCACAATTCGATCATCATTTTCTTCAATACTACGTTGGAGTTCTCTGGTATTATTGCTACCATTGACTGAATTTGGTTGAAATTTTCGATATTCATTCATAGTTTGGTGATCTAGGTCTTTTCTGTCCACCACAAAAATCACTTTATCAATATAGTCCAACTCTGTCGCTAAACGAGCTGTCTTAAAGCTGGTCAAGGTTTTCCCTGAACCCGTTGTATGCCAGATATAGCCACAAGCATTGATAGTGCCAAAGTTCTTCATCTCATAAGACGAATGAATCTTGCGAATGATACTCTCAGTAGCCGCTATCTGATAAGGGCGCATGATGAGCAAAGTATTATTAGTATCAAAAACACAATACTTAGTCAATACTTCCAAGAGCACACGCTTACTCAAAAAAGTAACGGTAAAATCTTCCAATTCGTGAATAGTCTTATTCTTACGGTCTGCCCATTCACAGGTGAACTCATAATGATTTTTATTCTGAGCTGTTGTATTTGCAAAATAGCGTGTAAAAGTCCCATTAGAAATCACAAAAATTTGAATATATTTGTATAAAGAATTTTCGCTATTGAAACTTTCCTTGCTATATCTATGAATTTGTTCAAAAGCTTCTTTAAGACTTCCCCCTCGTTTCTTTAATTCAATCTGAACTAGAGGTAGACCATTTACTAAGATAGTAACATCGTAACGATTAATATGACTACCCACCTGGGTCACTTGGTTGATGACCTGCATACTGTTGTTGTGAATGTTTTTCTTATCAATGATGAAAATATTTTTAATCCGTCCATCATCAAAGACAAAGTCATAGATATGATTCTCTTGGATTTTTCGTGTTTTTTCAACTAACCCTTCATTGGGACAATCCAGATATTCCACTACAAAGCGATTCCACTCATCATCTGTAAAAGTCACCTTATTTAGCTTTTCAATCTGAACCTTGGTATTTGCTAAAATTTCTGCGGGAGTATGAATATTTAAGCGTTCATAGTTGAGATGATTCACCAAATCAGAAATCAGCTGATTTTCTAAATCAGCCTCTGACTGATATTCTCTATCTGTGCGGTACTCTGGTTGATACTCAGCCAAGAGAATCCCTTCATTTGTTTCCGCAATTACTTCATGTACTTTTGAATAATCAACCAATTTTTACCTCCCGTTATCTTTTCCAATTAAAGTTTTCAATAAATTTTTCATAAACTCGTTTTAAAACATTCTGCATCTCTGGTTCTAATATTTTCCCTTCATAATCAGAATGCGAACTATGACTGAATAGATTAATCTTTCTTATATAAAGTGAACTGTCTTCAAGATTTCCTTCTTCATCCTTTAGAATCACGCAGTCTCCCCAAGTACTATAGCCTAAAAAAGTAGCTGTCTTCTCTAATAAATTACGTAGGAGAGTAAAATGATACTTTTCTAATCGATTATTCTCAATAGCATCCTCCAGTTCTTTTTTTAACATTAGATGATAAGCAAACGGAGAGTCACTTTGTTGTTTTTCAAGATAGTAGGTTCTTTTTATTTTCCTAAGTGTATATTTTTCACCATTTAATTCATTATGAAGGACATTATAGAATAGAGCATGATGTGTTGTAACTATAAACTTTAAATTTGTATTTTCTTTATTACTTGATTTTATCAACTTTGCTAAATCTAAAGCAACATCAATAATCCTCCGATCATCTAGAGATGAAATAGGATCATCTATAAAAATGTACTCTAATTTATCATACTCCCTTGACCGTCTATCATCCTCAGGAAGACTTAACTGCTCAATTACATATTCAAGAAAAACATAAAATAAAGACCATATAAAATTGCTTTCCTCTCCTCTAGAAATTTTAATATTATCAGAAGTATTTCCATCAATAGAAGAACTAAATGTAACATAAGAAGAATCCGAGCTAAAAGATGCATCTAAAACTACATTGTTAGAATTGTTATTATCTACCAAATAACTTTGAAACTTCTTTACAATACGTACAGTATCACCTTCAACATTAATAATATTTTTTATCCAATCCGAATCTGGATTAATGAGAAGTCTTCTATCACAACCAAATTCAAGATCATTATCCCAATAAAATAAATCTTCAGTAAAAGCATTATAATACAAAATTTTATTATCTTGGTCCACTTCTACTCCGCTGGATAATAATTTTTTGAACTCTAAAGATAATCTCGTCTTACCAGTTCCATTAAATGCATATATTAATTGAACTTTTTTATTGGATTTTTGTAATTCAGATGCCACATCCTCCAATTTTTCATATCTTTCATCATTGGTACTCATAACTTAATCCTTACTGTTTACTTACTGAAATTTAATAATTGTTCTCTCCAATATTCATACTGTTTCTGTCTTAGTTCAATTTCTTTTGGAAGACCTTCAGAAAGAGAGTTGGCTAAGGTGTTGAAATTGTCAAGAATGGAGACAATTCTTTTTTGTTCAGTGAGAGGTGCAAGAACAATTTTAAATTTTTCCATATCCTTTGAATTAATTCGGACAACTTTTGTCCCAGTCACTTTTCTTTCCTTTTGAGATTGAAACGAAATCGATCTTAGCCAATAATTCAAGTACCGTGAATTTTGACTCGTACGAATGATATAACTATCTCCAGAAATTCCAATTTCTTCTTTTCCTTCCCAAACAATTGCTTTCCCAACATCTTCAACATTTTCAGATGTTGTTGCCATTATCAAATCATTTGGATAGGCTTTTTTTAACTTTTTGAACACCATTTCACTAGTTTTGGAGAATGTGTGAGCTACTGTAAAATCGTATTTAGTGTAAATTTGTCCATAGTGGATAACAGATTTTCCAACTTTGGTAAAATCTTTCTTCTGAAGGCCATTCCCTCTTACAAATTCACAAATACTTCCCAACTCCACCCGAATTGGACCAAATACCCACTGTAAAAGTTTGATAAGAGCGGAGTTGTCCCACTCCTCTACTCTACTCTACTCTCAGTGTACTCGCCTTCGGCGACGAATGTCAAGAGTTTTTCTCGGAAATATTCGTACTGTTTTTGACGTAGTTCAATCTCCTTGGACAGTCCGATGTTTAGGTCATTACAAACCATTTCAAAGTTATCTAAAACTTGAACAATACGAGATTGGATTTCGAGGGAGGGGACTGGAATTTTTAATTTCGAAAGTGTACTACTATTCGTTAAAGCTCTGGTTGTATAAGTACTATACCGCACAATATCCCTTCGAAAAGTAGTTGATTCAAAACAATATGCACAGTATTCTGGAAGCAATAATTTCGTAATCGGTCTTGCCCTCAAAACAAATCCGCTAAATACTCCGTCTTTAACTTCATCTAATAATACAGAAGTTTTTCCGATTTCTTCTTGTGTTTCAGAAGTTCGGGTAAAAAAACATCCCCCCTCTGAATACCATAACGTTCTAGTTCCTCAGTGCTTACTCTAACTTTTCCTTTCAAAATATTCGATGATATTTTCTTATTCTTGTATACATCAGTATAGTTTACTATAGGAGTTCCACTCCCAAAAAATTCTTTTCCTTTGTTCAATCCATTCTTAAAAACAAATAATTCTCCCAAAGTCTTCCACTCAATCTGATAAACCTCATCCTCAAATGATAAAAGTTTATCTCGATAAAAAGAATATTGCTTTTTACGTGAGGTCAATTCTGAGGTCAATTCTGAGGTCAATTCTGAGGTCAATTCTGTAACATACTCAGTGAATTTGTCAAGTATTTGCACGATTTTTTCTTGAATTTCTAGAGATGGGATAGGGATTAATAATCCCTCTAAAGCTGATTTATTTAAGGCCGGTATCCCATCAAAGGTACATAAGTTTTCAATTTCTTTCGAGCTATTTTTTAAATAAAAATATAAAAATCTAGGTAATAATACTTCCTCATTTTGAACTGTCGCAGAATAATTCAGATTTCCTCTAAAATACTTACCTTCATTCCAAGAAACATAACCAACACCTGCTCCTCGTGAAGTTATTCCAATAGGATCATTTTGTGTGTTAAAGATATTGATATATCCTAACGGTTCTTTTCCGCTATTAATTACCGGAAAGTTCCCTAAATTATTTTGAATAAAAGTCTTATTAATATTTTTTCCTGCTTTTACCTCACACACTTCCCCCAACTCTTTCCACTCAACGGGACAGTTTTGGATTCCTTCTAGGATATTCATCATTTACCTCCTTCCTTTGCAATATTCTCAATACTTTTAATTTCCTTTAGGTAATCTTTTTCAACTTGACTGAGGGTCTTGGATTGATAGCTTTTATATTCCTTGTCTACCTTATGTTTCATCTGTTCACGAGAAATAGAACCACTATTTTCAAGTAAGTCTTCTCCAGTAGCGAGAAGGATTCGATCCACATGTGTCACCCAATCGGACATAGTCATGACTTCTTCTCGCTCTGCCTGCCTTTCCGCAAAATCCAGATATCCTGATACAAGCTGATTAAGCCCACGAAGTTCCTTTTCTGTCAGATAATTCTTAGCAACTTTTGCTTCGGACAAAGTAGGAAGGTCTCCCTTAAAAGTAGTCAAGCCCATAAATTCCTTTTCGCTATCGACACGGTTATAAATGAGTTCACTCGCAGTGTTGTGGTGAATAGCATAATGCATCTTGTTTTGAACCGTCGCAAAGAACTTCTTTGCTTCTGGTGAATTTGCATTATAGTCACTAGACGTCGCGAAAAGATCCAAAACCTGACGGTAAAAGACTTTTTCACTCGAACGAATGTCTCGGATTCTTTCCAGGAGTTCTTTAAAGTAAGAGCCACCACCCAAATTTTTCAGACGCTCATCATCCATCGCAAAGCCCTTGATCAGATATTCTTTCAGTACCGTTGAAGCATAGTGTCTAAACTGTATACCACGAGGGGAGCGCACACGATAACCAATCGCTAAAATCATATCTAGATTATAGTAGGCAACATTTCGCTGAACACTTCTATTACCCTCGTTTTGAACTGTCAACTTATAGTTGACAGTTGCCTCTTCCGATAATTCTCCATCTTCAAAGATAGCCTTGATATGCTTACTAATATTTTGCTTGGAAGTTTGAAAGAGCTCAGCTAGTTCCTGTTGGGTCAGCCAGACTGTTCCATTATCCAAATGTAGTTCAATAGCTGACTCGCCATCATCTGTTCTATAGAGAATTACATCATTTACCATAGCTTAGCTCCTCTACAATTTTATCTATCTCTGCACGTAAGTAGTCAATCTTAGTAACAGTTTCAGCGATTTCTTTATTGAGCTCATCAATATCAATCTTCTCACGTGTATCTTCTTGTTCGACATAGGTTGAGACAGATAGATTGTAGTCTTGCTCTGAGCCAATCACTTCATTATCAACAAGAGCTGCTTTATAGTCTACACTTTGATAATTAGTGAACAATTCAACAATATGCTCAATATTGCTATCTGTCAAAATATTGTTATTGGTCTCTTTTTTGAATTCTTTACTCGCATCAATAAAGAGAGTTTTATTTTCTAATTTATTCTTCGCCAAAACTAAGATTGTGGTCGCAATAGAAGTTCCAAAGAAGAGATTGTCTGGAAGGGCAATAACCGCTTCAACAAAGTTGTTATCTACTATATACTGACGAATGGTCTTTTCAGCTCCGCCACGATAGAATATGCCCGGGAAACATACAATAGCTGCTCGACCTTTATTAGACAGGTGGTTGAGACTATGCATGATAAAGGCAAAGTCAGCTTTTGACTTAGGAGCTAGTTTCCCTGCTGGCGCAAAACGGTCATCGTTTATCAGAGTTGGATCTCCATCTCCCACCCATTTGACAGAATACGGAGGGTTAGAAACGATAGCATCAAATGGCTTTTCTTCTAAATGCTGAGGATTTAAGAGGGTATCTCCTCGCTTAATATCAAAGTTGTTGTAGTTGATATTGTGTAAAAACATATTCATACGAGCCAAGTTGTAGTTGGTCATATTGATTTCCTGTCCAAAGAAACCATCCTCTAGAATATGATCTTCGTATTGTTTTTTCATCTGAAGCAAGAGCGAACCCGAACCACATGTTGGGTCGTAAACCTTGTTAATCTTGTCCTTACCAACCATTACCAAACGAGCCAGTAATTTAGATACTGTCTGAGGAGTGAAAAATTCACCACCACTTTTACCAGCATTGCTCGCATAGTTGGAAATCAAGAACTCATAGGCATCTCCGAAGGCATCAATGTCATTATCCTCAAAGTTCCCAAAATTAATGCTATTGATACCATTTAGAATATCAGAGAGACGTTTATTTTTTTCTAGAACAGTACCACCAAGGATGTTACTTCTTGTGTCCAAGTTATCAAATAGACCTTTAATATCATCCTCTGATTTGAATCCAATAGCTGACTTCTCAATAGCTTGGAAAATATTGGCCAATTCTTCGTTTAAATTTTCATTTTGCGAAGCATTCTCAACAACGTTTTCAAATAGTTGACTCGGAAGGATAAAGAATCCCTTATCCTCAACTGTCCCTGGTTTAAAATCTTGCTCAGCTTCCTGGTCACTCAATTCAGCATAACGGAATTCTAAGTCACCAGCTTCGTGCTCAGCGTGATCAAAATAATTAGCCATATGTTCGGAAATGAAGCGATAGAAAAGGATTCCCAATATGTATTGCTTGAAATCCCAACCGTCTACAGCCCCACGAACATCATCAGCAATCGCCCAAATTTTACGGTGAAGTTCCTTGCGCTCTGCATTTTCTTTACTTGCCATTTTTACTTTCCTTAATTAGTGTATTATCTTTTCTATTTTATCATATTTTAAGAAAAACCACTCGGACTAAGGAGGACGAGTGGGGTAGAATTATTTTCTAAATAAGATTTTATAATAGTATTCTATAACTTCAGTTACTTTGTGACTTTATTAAGGCAGTAATAGCTCTTCCATACCGTCCTTATCATCACTTTTTACAAATACAACTTTCTGTGTCCCTGTTAACTCTATCATTTTTTCTTTTCCAAGAATGATTGCAAGATTCTTAATAATTGAACGTTTAGCTGCATCATCGTAATAAGTAAAAATAAATCGATATAGATACTCACCCTCCTCCGCTAATGCAAAACATTTTTGGAATATTTCTTTATCCAATGGATCAACTGAATGACCAAAAATAATTATATTCTTAGATGATAAATAAGGCATACTTAACTCGTCTTCTGCAAATTCAAAATTTGGCTCGAAAAAAGTTTCATAAAAATTCCCTGTTTCCTTAACAACTCGTTGATAGTATTTCTGGTAAGGAATCAAATCACTGTTGACATCATTTTCCTTATCCTCAATCCCAAATACCATAGTATTGATTCGACTAAAAGTTCTATCTAAATCAATCCGACCATGTATAAAATGAGTTCTTTCTTCAACAGTTTCAAATAAATAAGCTGACGTGTTGGTATAATTAAAGTTTAAAACATAAGAACTTAATAAATGAGATACTGCATCCAAGGCTGTTGGCTTGGGGTTAATCCCTTGAACTTCAAAATCTAAATAATCTAAATATGACAGATAGATTTCTAATAGTTCAATTAGTAAATCAAGTTGTCTGATAAATTCGTTATTTAATTTATCCAATGCAACTTCTCTTTCTAAAGAACTCCAACCTTTTTCATAGAATAGGGAGAGAAAAGTACCTGCAATATATAATTTTGAACTGTAATTAGCACTCATACGCCAATCAAACTTATGTTGCTTTATAATACTTGCTAACGGTCTATTAAATTGATTAGAGTATAACAAGCTACTGTTTTCTTTAAAATACATTATTGCATCTGCAAGTTGAGAAATCATGGTTTCAAGATTAGACCAATTATCTCCAAGAGTATCTTTATTCTCATTAATAAATTTCAAATACAAATTATCTTTGTATTTATCTATATCTATACATTTAGAATCTAGAAAGGTTTGCAAATAACTCCCTAGTTCTGGTTCAATGTATAATATCTGTTCAAATTCAATAAAATCTGTATACTTCGTTTTTCGATTCATCGCGATATCAAATCCGTTGCCTAAAATTAGAATTGTCTCTGCCATAAAATTTTCCCTTACGAATACTTTATTATTTTTTTAATAACTACATTAATCTTTTTTGTTTCTTCATCAATAATTTTTATAAAATTATCAAAATCCATTTCTACATAACTCTCAACAACTTCTTTGAAAGAATATTTATATTCTAAAAAATTTTCAATAGAAATTTCAGTAAGAGAATAGTGAAAAATATTATTTCGAAATTGAATATTTTCCAAAAAATATTTCTCTTTAAATTCAATAATTTCTTCTAGATTTTTCAATATATCTGAACTCAAACTATGATAGTATTTTAAATAAATCTTTTTAATAGCAGAAACGCTAACTAAGTACGTTTGTATCTTTAAACGAAATAATAGCCCACCTGTTTTCATAAATATTTCAGGTATTAAAACATTTATAAAATTGTTTTGACACAGAATATTAAATAACTGTAATTGAAGTTCCATAGGTAAGTCTCCCAATAAAATATTGCGCCTTTTTTTATCTATTAAAAATTTATCATCATGATTTAACTTACGATTGGTTACATTCATTTCCAAAGTTGGATCAACTGAGAATTTTTCTTCAAAATCTAAAGTAATTGAGTTGATAAAAGCCGCTAGAGTACTAGAAAAATCAATAAGAAACTCTTTATTACTTAATATCCATTGATTTAGAGTCTCGAAATTATTCTGAACAAATATTTCTTCCAGATAAATACTTAACTGGCTGGTGTTCCCATATGGAATATCGTCAATCGTAAATACTCCTAAATCTTTTTGACCAACTATACTAGTGATAAATTTCTGGAAAAAATTATAATCAGTTTCTAGTCTTTTTTTTCGTTTATCTGCACTATTATATAGCATTTTAAAAGCTCTTTGAACTCTTTTGTCTGAATATAATTTAAAACTAATTCGAACTTTTTTTAATAATGTGACAAAATTAAAACCTCTAATATCTGGTAAATTTACTATTTCTTTATGTTTCTCAAATTTTTCTACCCAAGCTAAACAGATAGATGATAAAATAGGTAATAATGGTATATATATATCATATTTATTAAAATCATCTCTAGAATTATTAATCTGATATAGTATCTGTTTTATTTCAATAGTTTCCTCCAATAATATATTGAAAGACAGTGCTTCTAATTTTTTATCATCTATCAAATTCGTACTCCTATCCTGTATATTTTTTAATCACCTAAACAAGATTATTATAATATTATTTAAATTATACCACGAAATTATTTAAGAATTTTTCTAAAATAATATTTCTACATACAATTTCTATAAACTGTTATTAAAATATTAAGACATTTCTCCAACTTCCCTCCCAAAAACCTTGTAGTCTTTCTCCTCAAAATATGGTATAGTAGAATCATACTACACAAGAGGAGTTTACATGTCACACGATAAACAAATGAAAGCTGTTTCTCCCCTTCTACAGCAAGCAATCAATATTTCTTCCATCATCGGTGGAGTTGGTACTTTGATTTTCTGTATCTGGGCCTATCAGGCTGGCGTTTTGCATTCCAAGGAAACCCTATCTGCCTTTATCCAACAGGCGGGTATCTGGGGGCCACCACTCTTTATCTTTTTACAGATATTGCAGACGGTGGTTCCTATCATTCCTGGTGCTCTAACCTCTGTGGCAGGTGTCTTTATCTACGGTCATATCATAGGCACTATCTACAACTATATTGGTATTGTTATTGGTTGCGCCATTATCTTTTACCTGGTTCGCCTCTACGGAGCACCCTTCGTTCAGTCTGTCGTCAGCAAGCGTACCTATGATAAGTACATCGGTTGGCTAGACAAGGGTAATCGCTTTGATCGATTCTTTATCTTTATGATGATTTGGCCGGTTAGTCCAGCGGACTTTCTCTGTATGCTGGCAGCTCTAACCAAGATGAGCTTCAAGCGTTACATGACTATCATCGTTCTGACCAAGCCCTTTACCCTGGTCGTTTACACATACGGCTTGACCTACATCATTGATTACTTTTGGCAAATGTTCGCCTGATCACTAAAAAAAGTTGATCAAAAACTCAATTTTATACTCAATGAAAATCAAAGAGCAAACTAGGAAACTAGCCGCAGGCTGTACTTGAGTACGGCAAGGCGACGTTGACGCAGTTTGAATTTGATTTTCGAAGAGTATTATCAGAAAATGAAAAAAATAAAACGCATAGTATCAAGGCTTTTCTGAACTGCACCCCAAAAGTTAGACAGAAAAAAATCTAACTTTTGGGGTGTTTTTATTATGAAATTAACTTATGATGATAAAGTTCAGGTCTATGAACTTAGAAAACAAGGATATAGCTTA
>NZ_JASHAQ010000018.1:0-45174 GCF_047465035.1 Streptococcus infantis | reverse complement strand
GATAGGAAATATCCCTTTTTATTTTTCTCAAATACAGATTTTCGGATGGAATATCAGATGATGAGACAACATATTTTTGAAAAGTAAAAAAGACAAACGCCAAAAATGACATTTGTCTTCGTTCTGAAAGGATGGAATGATTTTCCATCCTTTTTTATCTAGGAATAAATTTTTATTCCTGGGGGGACAATGTTTAATCTTTCTTACCTTTTAGTAAGAAGGCAGCCGAGAGGGCTAGGCTGAGGCTTGCCATAAAGAGGAGAGGACTAGTCTGTTCACCAGTAGCTGGAAGTTGTTTTTCATTCGTAGAGGCTTTGTCATTGACATCATTACTTTCAACCAATGGTTTTGTAGTTTCTAGGTTTCTTTCTTCCATATGAACTGGGATAGGTTTAATAGTTGATCCTTCTGTCTTGTAAACAATAGCATAGGTGTTCAGATCAAGAGCGATAAACTCAAGATACCCATCTCGGATGGTGAATTCTTGTGATTTTAAGTCTTTTGTCGGAGTCAATTGATAGACTTCTTGGACAGCACCTGAAACTGGTAAACGAACGAGTACAGCACCTTTTGGTTGAACTGGTTTGCCATCTTTATCCTTGAGTTGAAGGGCATAAGCATCGTATTTTTTACCTAAGAGTTCTTTGTTTTCAACTTTTTGACTGTTAAGGTAACTTGCTCCTTCGAGTTCAGTTGTTCCACTAATAACTTGAGCTCTTGTGGTCTGATCTTTCATTACTTTGAGTTTAAACTCAGGAAGTGTGATACTTGGTGCTTCTTGGTCTCCTGCAGTACTGATAGGCTCAGTGTATTCAGGGATAACCACAGAAGGCGCTTCCTGGTCTCCCGCAGTACCGATAGGCTCGGTGTATTCAGGGATAACCACAGAAGGCGCTTCCTGATCTCTTGCAGTACCGATAGGCTCAGTGTATTCCGGAATTATCACGGAAGGCGCTTCTTGGTCTCCCACTGTCCCGATAGGTTTGGTATATTCAGGTCTTTCCACAGTAGGTGCTTTCTGATCCCCAACTGTTCCGACAGGACCAGTGTATTCAGGAATTACCACAGAAGGCGCTTCTTGGTCTCCTGCAGTCCCGATAGGCTCAGTGTATTCAGGGATTTTCACAGTAGGCGCTTCCTGCTCACCCGCAGTACCGATAGGTTCAGTGTATTCAGGAATTACTACAGAAGGCGCTTCTTGGTCACCTGCAGTACCGATAGGTTCAGTGTATTCAGGAATTTCCACAGAAGGTGCCTCCTGATCCCCAGCAGTTCCGATAGGACCAGTGTATTCAGGTCTTTCCACGGAAGGTGCTTCTTGCTCCCCAGCAGTTCCGATAGGACCAGTGTATTCAGGTCTTTCCACAGTAGGTGCTTCTTGATCTCCCGCTGTTCCAATAGGCTCTGTGTACTCAGGAATGGTTACAACTGGAGCAGGCTCATCCCCTTTACTTGTAAGGATTTTTTCTTCAACTGGAGCAGTTTCGTCTTTAGGAAAGACTGCTACAACAGGACTAGTAGTTGTTGTATCTTGGATGGCATAAGCTTCTATCGAATTGCCAGCTTTACGATCTGTAGTTTCAGGAATGTCTAGTTGGACCTTGTTATCCTTAATGGTTAGAACAGTTTGTTCACCTGATGTGACAAGATGGTCCTCATCGACTTTTCTGAGTAGAAGAGGATCTTTGATACCAGGGAAGGTGACAGCGACTCCATCCCAATTACCAGTTGGTAGGGTTAAGGTAACAGTCTTATCTTTGGACTTAATAGGATCAAGGCTTGGACTATCGAGAGATACAGATGGTGCTTTTAAGATATCAAAGGAATCAAGAGAGATTTTCTTTCGTCCTTGTGGAGAATTTGGATCTACTTTCAAAGTGAGAACATGATCACCATCAGCTAGATTGGTGAATTCACCAATCAAAGCTCCTTTTTCAGTCGCTCCTGGAGTGTAGAAGTCAAGAGCTGGCATCTCTTTTCCATCCAGTGTGACAAGTGCCTTGCCTAGTGATGCCGTTTTTAATCCATAGATTCGGATACCTGTTCCAGAGAATGGGATGGTTGCAGTGGCTTCAGAAGCAAGGTTATCATCAGCGTTGATGTCAGCGTATTTTTCTGTAGAAGCATATAGTTCTGCATCGCTCCAATCCTTAAACATGGAACCATACTGGATTCGAGGGTCACGGTCGTCGATTTTCTCAACTGTTTCTCCTTGTCCTGGGAAAACCTTGAAGTAATCTAAGGAAATTTTGGAGCGTTCACTTCCTCGTCCCTTATGTTCGCGTTTAACAGTGATGGTCATGAGGTGAGGGCCTGAGGATAGATTTGTGTAGCGTCCTATCAATACCCCTTTTTCAGTTGCTCCTGCTGTATAGAAGTCAAGTTCTCCAACAGACTTGCCATCGATTTTAACGTCAGCAAGTCCCAATTGAGATGACTTGAGTCCGTAGATTTCAATACCAGGTCCATTGAATGGAATGGTTGCAGTCGCATCTTTATCAGAATAATTTCCATTTGAGATATCAGCGTATTTCTCTGTTCCACCAAATAGTTCTGTGTCAGACCAATTTCCAAAGGCAGAGCCGTACTGAATGCGTTTGTCACGGTCATCTACCAACTCACTAAAGGCATCAATAGAAGCAGCATCTGAAACTGGTGTTGAACGTTCGCCCATCATAGCTTTAACAGTATAGGTATAGGCATGGCTAGAATCAATTGAGCGATCGATAAAGTGAGTTTGGTTGGTGATAAACTCACGGACAGTAGAAGCTTGGCTATTTTCATCCTTGCTTTCTCGTTGGATGACATAATGACTTGCTCCCTTGACTGGGTTAAAGTCAAGTTCAGCCGTCATGGCATCTTTTCGAACAGCTGTCAAACGAGTCACACGTCCAGGGAAGTTTTCAAAGGTAATGACATCGCCCTTTTGAGTAGCAAGCTGAATACGGTTATCTTTGATACGGGTAGCTTGTACTTCCTTACCGTTTACCTTGACAATGCTAGCTTCAATATTTGGATAGTCTACAACCAAATCTCCACCAACATTTGAAAGGAAGGTGAGGGATTCAAGATTCTTTTCTTGCCATTTCATGCTGACTTCAAAGTTGCCACGGGCTACAAGATCAGAAACTTGCCCGTCTTTCCAAGCATCTGGAAGGGCTGGTAATGGTGCGATATAACCTGTGTGAGACTGAAGGAGCATTTCTGCCATACCGCTGGTTGCGCCAAAGTTACCATCAATTTGGAAAGGCGCGTGCGTATCCCAGAGGTTTTCTAGGGTTGAAGATTTGAGCTGTTCAGCCAATAAACGGTGGGCACGATTTCCATCTAGAAGACGAGCCCAGAGGTTGATTTTATTGGCCTTAGACCATCCAGTACCACCATCTCCACGGTGATTCAAGCTAGCACGCGCAGCCTCAAGGTACTCAGGTTGATCCTTGCTAAATAGGGTACCAGGGAAGAGTCCGACCAGATGAGAAACGTGACGGTGGTGATTTTCAATGCCTTCGTTGGTGAATTGCGGGCTGTCTTCTTCGTACCATTCCTTGATACGGCCGTCTTGGTTGATATGAAGTGGTTTGAGCTTATCAAATTTAGCCTTCACTTCTGTCACCAAATCTTGGTCGACTTTCAGATGATTGGCTGCTTCCATATAGTCGTGGAATAGCTGCCAAACTAGAGATTGGTCGAAGGTATTCCCAATCGTGATAGTTCCATGCTCTGGTGAGTAGGATGGAGAAGAAACCCAACGGTCACTAGCCTTGTCGTAGTGCAAGAAGGAATTCCAGAACTTAGCAGTTTCCTTGAGCATTGGATAAATCTTTTCTTTAAGATAAGTTTCATCCTTGGTGAATTTGTAGTAGTCATAGACGTTTTGCATCATCCAAGCATTGGCAGCAGGAGACCAACCCCAATAATAGTTCCAGCCAGGAGTAGTCCAGCCAAATGGTGTCGCCTGAGTATGAACCAACCAACCGTTTTCTTGACCTTCTTTGGATTCGATACCTGCATATTCTTTTGCAGCGATACGGCCATAGTAACGCATGTCATCGATATAATTGATCATTGGCTTAGCCGTTTCTGCGAGATTACTCATGTAGGCAGGCCAGTAGTTCATTTGTAGGTTGACATTGAGGTGGTAGTCTGAGTTCCAAGGTGGATTATCTACAGCATTCCAGACTCCTTGCAAGTTGGCAGGGAGGGCATCTGTCCGGTTACGAGAAGAACTGATCAGTAGGTAACGTCCGTATTGGAAGAAGAGCTCTTCTAGTTTTTGCCCTTTTGTTGGATTATAGGTTTGGAGAGCTTCTTTTGTAGTTTGATTAGACTTGCTACCGCCGAGGTTTAGTTGAACACGATTGAAAAGACTTTGGTAATCCTTGATGTGGTCATTTTTCAGAGTCTCATAGTCTTTGGCTTTGGCAGTTTCGACGATAGATTTGACAGTTTTTTCTACATCAATATCCTTGCGGTAGTTGGTTTTCGGATTTTGAGCAAAATTAGTCTTGGCGCTGAGTAGCAGTGTTGCATAACTTGCTCCTGTAACAGTCAAATAACCATCTTGAGCAGTGACTTGTCCATCTGTCTTGATACCAAGATAAGAGGCAAATTTCAGACCGTTGTCTTTGACAGTTCCCTTGAGTAAAATACCATTAGAATCAACGCTAACAGTCCCTTGTTTGTATTTAGAATTCTCCCAAGAATAATCTCCATTAGCAATCAAATCTTCAGTCAAGCTGTTCCAAAGGGTAAAATCAAGCGTCTTATCTCCCTTTTTAGTCAAATGGGTAACAGTGACGTCATCTGGATAACTAGAGAAGGTTTCTCGTTTGAAACTTGTCCCATCTTGGGTATAGGAGGTAGTTGTGATAGCTTCAGAAATATCTAAGCCACGATGATAGTCAGTAACATTTTCCAAGCCCTTCTTCTGGTTATTAAAGACCATGAAGATATCACCGAAGGCTAGGTAGCGACCGTATTGGGCATTGTTTGGCCCAACCAAATTTCTCTCTGCTAGTTGTTTGGCTTTTTGACGGTTACCGTCTTCTAAGGCCTTACGAATTTCGGCTAAGACTTTGTAGCGGTCCTTGTAGTTTCCTCCGTTGTAGTCTTGACTATCTGGCTGTGGGCCTCCAGACCAAAGTGTTTTTTCGTTGTATTGGATTCTTTCTTCACCGATGAGTCCGAAAACCTTGGCACCCATTTCCCCATTTCCGACTGGGAGGGCTTGTTTTTCCCATCCGTCATAGGAAGGAGCAGTTGGCTGGTTGTAATGTAATTCGTAATGTTCTTGCTTGTTCACAGGAAGTTCTGGTTTCTCGCTCTCCTTATTGTCAGCAGGTGCGGTAGTAGCACTTGTCTCTGACTGACTACTAGTTTGAGGTAGTTCTGCCTCAGGGTTTGTTTGCTTTTCAGCTGATTCAGCTACAGGCTGAGTCTCTGTGTTAGAAGCAACAACTTCCTCTACCTTCGTATCCGGTTTAGCAGAGGTTTCAGTAATTGTTGCCTCACTTTCCGTAATCTCGACACCATCAGCAGCAACACCCTGTGCTGCTAAAAACACAGCTCCAAGTAAAACAGAGGCAGCTCCGACACTTAGCTTGCGGATGCTATACTTGCAGGATTTTTCCCAATATCTCTTATCCACAAAATTCTCCTTTCTTAATTCTGTAAGCGCATACATTGTCTTTTAAAAAAATAAGTCTTGCAGAAATATGTGTGATTTTTTCAGATAATCTTAATATAACAAATAAACAAAACTATTGCAAGGGCTTTCAAGAGAAATGGCCTTATTTTACCAAATTTTAGTGCTTCTATTTTTTTTATAAAAATCGAACTTAAAAATGATTAGATATGAAATGAAATATGAGGAATTAGCCATCTGAAAGCGTAACTCAAACTAGTCAGGCGTAGGACTTTATGGTATAATATAGAAGATTCAAAAAGAAACAGGAGAAATGTTATGAACCTTATTTTAGCAATTGTATTGATTCTTTTGGCTTTTCTAGGAGGAGCTCTTGGAGGTATGTACTTGGTGCGCAAGCAAATCGAAAAAGAATTTGCGGATAACCCACGTTTGAACGCAGAAGCAGTTCGTACTCTCTTGAGTGCAAACGGTCAAAAGCCAAGTGAAGCTAAAGTACAACAAGTTTACCACCAAATCATTCGCCAACAAAAAGCAGCCCTTGCTAACAATAAAAAGAAATAAATAGGAAAAGTCTGGGATGAAAGTTCCAGACTTCTCACTATGTTTGACTGATATTTAGAGATAAGACTTTTTCCTTGCATTCTATTGATAATTGATTATGATTAAGAGGGAGACAGTGGGGAGCTACCCAGTCTGTCAGCAATTTCAGGAAGAAATGAATAATAATGAACTATCAATCAGAAAAAAATACTAGAAAGAAGACTGTATGGATAATCGACCGATTGGTTTTTTGGATTCGGGCGTTGGAGGCTTGACCGTTGTACGTGAACTCATGCGCCAGCTTCCCCATGAAGAAATCGTCTATATTGGAGATTCGGCACGGGCTCCTTATGGTCCCCGTCCTGCTGAGCAGATTCGTGAATATACTTGGCAACTGGTCAACTTTCTTTTGACCAAGGATGTTAAGATGATTGTTATTGCTTGTAATACAGCAACGGCAGTCGTCTGGGAAGAGATTAAAGCTAAGTTGGATATTCCGGTGTTGGGTGTGATTTTGCCTGGTGCATCAGCAGCTATCAAAGCAAGTCAAGGTGGGAAGATCGGTGTGATTGGAACCCCGATGACGGTAAAATCAGATATTTATCGACAAAAGATTCATGATCTAGACCCAGATTTACAAGTGGAAAGCTTGGCCTGCCCTAAGTTTGCTCCCTTGGTAGAGTCAGGTGCTCTATCGACCAGTGTGACTAAGAAAGTCGTTTATGAAACCTTGCGTCCCTTGGTCGGAAAAGTAGATAGCTTGATTTTAGGCTGTACTCATTATCCACTCCTCAGACCTATCATCCAAAATGTCATGGGGCCTAAGGTTCAACTGATTGATAGCGGAGCTGAGTGTGTACGTGATATTTCAGTCTTGCTCAATTACTTTGAGATTAACCGTAGCCGAGATGCGGCGCCCCTTCAACACCGTTTTTATACAACTGCAAATAGCCAAAGTTTTGCCCAGATAGGAGCAGAATGGCTGGAAAAAGAGATTCATGTGGAGCATGTAACATTATGACAAACAAAATTTATGAATACAAGGATGACCAGGACTGGTATGTTGGATCCTACAGTGTTTTTGGTGGCATTCGGACTTTGACGGATGATGAGTTAGAGTTTCCGCTATTTGATTTGGCTAAAATCTTTCGAGATGAGGAGCGAGGATTTCCACTTTCAGTCACTGTTTTACGATATGGTTCAGCCTACCGCTTACTCTCTTTTGTGGTAGATATTCTCAACCAAGAAGCGAATCGAAACTTGGAAGTCATCCAACGTCAGGGAGCTCTGCTTCTGGTTGAAAATGGGAAGCTCTTGCATGTAGAATTGCCTAAAGAAGGAGTCAATGTTCAGGACTTTTTCGAGACAAATAAAGTCAGAGAAACCTTGTTGATTGCAACTCGTAACGAGGGTAAAACCAAGGAATTTCGAGCTATCTTTGACAAACTGGGCTATGACGTAGAAAATCTAAATGATTATCCAGATCTACCTGAAGTAGCTGAAACAGGTATGACCTTTGAAGAAAATGCTCGCCTCAAGGCTGAAACTATTTCTAAATTAACAGGCAAGATGGTTCTGGCAGATGATTCTGGACTCAAAGTCGATGTGCTTGGTGGTCTACCAGGTGTCTGGTCAGCTCGTTTCGCCGGAGTAGGGGCAACTGATCAAGAAAATAACGCCAAACTCTTGCACGAACTAGCTATGGTCTTTGAACTTAAGGACCGTTCAGCACAATTCCACACAACTTTGGTCGTGGCTAGCCCAGGTAAGGAAAGCTTGGTTGTCGAAGCTGACTGGCCAGGCTACATTAATTTTGAACCTAAGGGTGAAAATGGTTTTGGTTATGATCCACTCTTCTTAGTAGGAGAAACAGGCAAATCATCAGCTGAATTAACCCTCGAAGAAAAAAATAGTCAATCCCACCGTGCCTTAGCCGTTAAGAAACTTTTGGAGGTATTTCCATCATGGCAAAGCAAACCATCATTGTAATGAGTGACTCCCACGGAGATAGCTTAATTGTAGAAGAAATCCGGGACCGTTATCTTGGGAAAGTCGATGCTATTTTTCACGATGGTGACTCGGAACTTCGCCCAGACTCACCACTCTGGGAAGGAATCCAAGTAGTCCGAGGAAACATGGACTTTTATTCAGACTATCCAGAACGTTTGGTGACTCAACTGGGTCCTACCAAGATTATCCAGACTCATGGACATTTGTTTGATATTAACTTCAATTTCCAAAAGCTTGATTTTTGGGCTCAAGAGGAAGATGCAGATATCTGTCTTTATGGGCACTTGCATGTTCCAAATGCTTGGATGGAAGGGAAGACCCTTTTCCTAAATCCTGGTTCTATTAGTCAACCACGTGGGACCATCAGAGAATGTCTCTATGCCCGTGTAGAGATTGATGATAGCTACTTTAAAGTGGACTTTTTGACACGGAACCATGAGGTCTATCCAGGCTTATCCAAGGAGTTTGCTCGATGATTGCCAAAGAGTTTGAACAGTTTTTACTGGAGCAAGAGGAAACCTTTTTAACTCCTGCTGAAAATTTGGCTGTGCTCATTGATACCCACAATGCAGATCATGCAATTCTCCTCCTTAGCCAGATGACCTATACCAGAGTGCCAGTGGTGACTGATGAGAAAGAATTTGTCGGAACCATTGGACTTAGAGACATTCTGGCCTACCAGATGGAGCAGGGCTTGAGTCAGGAAGCCATGGCAGATACGGATATCGTACATATGGCCAAGAAGGACGTAGCAGTTGTCAGTCCAGACTATACACTGACGGATGTTTTACATAAGTTAGTGGATGAGTCTTTCCTACCAGTCGTTGACAAGGATGGTATCTTCCAAGGCATTATCACACGGAAGTCTATCCTTAAGGCTGTCAATGCTCTCTTGCATGATTTTAGTAAGGAATATGAGATTCGAAGCAAATGAGAGAAGGAATTTCAGCATTTTTAGAAGAAAAACAAGGTTTGTCTGTAAATTCTAAGCAATCCTATAAGTATGACTTGGAGCAGTTTTTAGATTTGATTGGAGAACGAATCTCTGAGACAAGTTTAAAAATCTACCAAGCTCAACTATCAAATTTTAAAATTAGTGCCCAAAAGCGTAAGGTTTCTGCTTGTAATCAATTTCTTTACTTTTTATACCAGAAAGGGAAAATTGGTACCTTTTATCGTTTAGAATTGCCTAAACAGGCTGAGAAAAAGAAAGTTCAATCAGAACTTTTAGACCTCAGTTCTTTCTGGCAAGAAAGTGCTTATCCTGAGGGACGCTTGTTGGCCTTACTGATAGTTGAATTGGGCCTCTTACCAAGTGAAATTCTAGCCTTAAAAACAAGTGATGTGAACCTAGATTTTCAAGTGTTGAGAGTCAATAAAGCTTCTCAACAAAGAATCTTGAGCCTTCCCACAAACCTGCTTGCGGAGTTAGAACCTTTGATGGGACAGAGCTACCTCTTTGAAAAAGCTGGGAAGCCCTATTCTCGTCAGTGGGCCTTTCGTCAGTTAGAAGCCTTTCTAAAGGAAAAAGGTTTTTCAGCCTTATCTGCCCAAGAATTGAGAGAACAGTTTATATTAAGACAAATCGAAGAAAAGGTTGACTTGTACGAAATTGCTAAAAAATTAGGATTAAAGACAGTCATGACCTTGGAAAAATATAGATAATGGATATTAAATTAAAAGATTTTGAAGGGCCTTTGGACTTGCTCCTACACTTGGTTTCAAAGTACCAGATGGATATCTATGATGTGCCGATTACAGAGGTTATCGAGCAATATCTAGCTTATATCTCGACCTTACAAGCCATGCGTTTAGAGGTGGCAGGTGAATACATGGTCATGGCTAGTCAACTCATGCTAATCAAGAGTCGCAAGCTCTTGCCAAAGGTTGCAGAAGTGACGGATTTAGAGGATGACCTAGAGCAGGATCTCCTTTCTCAAATCGAAGAATACCGTAAGTTTAAACTTTTGGGAGAGCAGTTGGAAGTGAAGCATCAAGAACGAGCTCGATATTACTCAAAAGCGCCGACAGAGTTGATTTATGAGGATGCTGAACTTGTGCATGATAAGACGACGATTGATCTTTTCTTAGCCTTTTCAACCTTACTGACCAAGAAAAAGGAAGAATTCTCGAAAAGTCACACAACAATCTTACGAGATGAGTATAAGATTGAGGATATGATGGTTATCGTCCGAGAAGCCTTGGTTGAAGGTGAGCAATTATGCTTGCAGGATTTGTTTAAAGAAACCAAGGATTTACAAGAGGTCATCACACTATTTTTAGCAACCTTGGAGTTGATTAAAACCCAAGAAATTCTCTTGATTCAAAAAGAGAGCTTTGGAGATATCTATCTCCTGAAAAAGAATGAGGAAAATCAAGTAGAGCAGAGTCAAGCTTGATAGAGAGGGAATATGAGTACTTTAGCAGAAATAGAAGCGCTCTTGTTTGTAGCGGGTGAAGAGGGGATTAGGATTCGCCAGTTGGCTGAGCTCCTTTCTTTGCCACCGACTGGTATCCAGCAAAGCTTAGAAAAATTAGCCAAAAAGTATGAAAAAGACCAGGATTCCAGTTTAGCCTTGATTGAGACAGGTGGTGCCTACAGATTGGTAACCAAGCCTCAATTCGCAGCCGTTTTGAAAGAATACTCTAAGGCACCTATCAATCAGAGCCTGTCTCGGGCTGCCCTTGAAACCTTGTCCATCATTGCTTATAAGCAGCCTATCACACGGATAGAGATCGATGCTATCCGGGGGGTTAATTCAAGTGGAGCGCTAGCTAAGTTGCAAGCCTTTGACTTGATAAAAGAAGACGGGAAAAAAGAAGTTCTTGGACGCCCTAATCTCTATGTAACGACGGATTATTTCCTGGATTACATGGGTATTAATCATTTGGAAGAATTGCCAGTGATAGATGAGCTTGATATTCAAGCACAAGAAAGCCAATTATTTGGTGAAAGGATAGAAGAAGATGAGAATCAATAAATATATTGCCCACGCAGGTGTGGCCAGTAGGAGAAAAGCAGAAGAGTTGATCAAGCAGGGCTTGGTGACTGTCAACGGTGAGGTAGTACGTGAACTAGCGACGACTATCAAGTCAGGAGACAAGGTCGAAGTTGAAGGCCAACCCATCTACAACGAAGAAAAGGTCTATTATCTGCTCAATAAACCACGTGGTGTAATTTCCAGCGTGACAGATGACAAGGGCCGCAAGACTGTTGTTGACCTTTTACGCAATGTTAAAGAACGGATTTATCCGGTAGGGCGTTTGGATTGGGATACATCTGGAGTTTTGATTTTGACCAACGATGGGGACTTTACAGACGAGATGATTCACCCTCGAAATGAGATTGACAAGGTCTATGTTGCGCGTGTTAAAGGTGTAGCTAACAAGGAAAATCTTCGTCCTTTGACTCGTGGAGTTGAGATTGAAGGCAAGAAAACCAAGCCAGCTGTTTATGAAATTCTAAAAGTAGATCCTGTTAAAAACCGTTCGGTTGTCCAGCTAACCATTCATGAAGGACGCAATCACCAGGTTAAAAAGATGTTTGAAGCAGTTGGTCTCCAAGTAGATAAACTTTCTCGAACTCGTTTTGGTCATCTAGACTTGACAGGACTTCGTCCAGGAGAATCACGCCGTCTTAATAAAAAAGAAATCAGCCAACTACACAACATGGCTGTAACAAATAATAAATAATGAAAAAAATCTTAATTGCGCCAGTGCGCTTTTACCAACGCTTTATCTCGCCAGCCTTTCCACCGTCTTGCAGATTTGAGCCTAGTTGTTCAAACTATATGATTCAGGCTATTGAAAAACATGGATTCAAGGGAGTTTTGATGGGCTTGGCTAGGATATTACGTTGCCATCCTTGGTCTGAAACGGGTAAAGATCCAGTACCAGATCATTTTTCATTAAAGCGAAATACAAGAGAAGAAGGATCACATTTGTGATTCTTTTATTGTTATAAGAGTAAGTTACTTGGTAAAATGTTGATTTCCACTACCTTTCTCCTATAAAAAGTGGTAAAATGGTTGAAAGAAAGAAGGGATAGAAATGACAACATTATTTTCTAAAATCAAAGAAGTAACAGAACTTTCCGCTATCTCAGGTCATGAAGCACCTGTCCGCGCTTATCTTCGTGAAAAAATTACACCTCACGTGGATGAAGTAGTGACAGATGGCTTGGGTGGTATTTTTGGTATCAAACATTCAGAAGTTGCGAATGCACCTCGCGTCTTGGTAGCATCTCACATGGATGAAGTTGGTTTTATGGTGAGTGAAATCAAACCAGATGGAACCTTCCGAGTCGTTGAAATCGGTGGTTGGAACCCGATGGTTGTTAGCAGCCAACGATTTAAACTCTTTACGCGTCAAGGACGTGAAATTCCAGTCATCTCAGGTTCAGTACCTCCACATTTGACTCGTGGGACAGGTGGACCAACCATGCCAGCTATTTCAGATATCGTTTTTGACGGTGGTTTTGCGGATAAGGCTGAGGCTGAAAGTTTTGGTATCCGTCCTGGGGACACAATCGTTCCAGACAGTAGCGCAATCCTAACAGCTAACGAAAAAAATATCATCTCAAAAGCATGGGACAACCGCTACGGAGTTCTCATGGTTAGCGAGTTGGCAGAAAACTTGTCAAGCCAAAAACTAGGCAATGAACTTTATCTTGGGGCTAATGTCCAAGAAGAAGTCGGACTTCGTGGTGCTCATGCATCTACAACAAAATTTGACCCAGAAGTATTCCTTGCTGTAGATTGCTCACCAGCTGGAGATGTTTATGGTGGCCAAGGTAAGATTGGTGATGGAACCTTGATTCGTTTCTACGATCCAGGTCACTTGCTTCTCCCAGGGATGAAAGATTTCCTTTTGACAACTGCTGAAGAAGCCGGAATCAAGTACCAATACTACTGTGGAAAAGGTGGAACTGACGCAGGTGCAGCTCATCTGAAAAATGGTGGAGTACCATCAACAACAATCGGTGTTTGTGCCCGTTATATCCACTCTCACCAAACACTTTATGCAATGGATGATTTCCTTGAAGCCCAAGCTTTCCTACAAGCCTTGGTGAAGAAATTGGATCGTTCAACGGTTGATTTGATTAAAAATTATTAAACTAAAAAGATGGAGGTGATAGGTATGGAAGAACCAAACCTAGAAACCTTGATACGGGACCTTTACAATCATGCCCGTCAAAACTTGAGTGAAGATTTAGTGGCTGCACTCCTAGAAACTGCCAAGCAATTGCCCAGCACCAATGAGCGATTATTGGCGGTACGACTTTCAGGTTTAGTTACACTCGAATTACTCCAAAATCCCAAAACACCAGCACCAGAGTTAGTCAATCTGGCCCGCTTTATCCAAAAGGAAGAAGCTAGGTACAAGGGCGCAGCTGCATCTTCCATTATGATTGGAGAACTATTTAAAATGCTTTGATTCCATTGTGAATCAAAGCATTTTTCTATACGTTAGAAAAGATACTCTCGAGTAAGAGATGAAAAAACCACCTAAGTCAAGGTGGCTTCTTATCTATTAAATTTGTTCTGCCAAAACCTTTTCGGCCAGGTTCATAGCGTGGTCTGACACACGAGTGTAGTGTGAAATAATATCAATAAAGTTGACACCAGCTTGGGTAGAACATTCGCCGTTGTTGAGACGTTTAATGTGAGTCTTACGAAGGACGCGTTCCATCTTGTTGATGGCTTCATGGCGTTCAATAAGAGCTTGAGCTTTTTCAAGGTCATTGTTTTCAACACTCTCAAGAGCATCTTTAACGAAATCGCTTGTTTGACGGTAAATATCTTCCAACTCTTCTAAGGCTGAGTTAGAGAATTGAACATTCTTGCGTTGCAAGTAGTCATTAAGATTAATCAAAGCTTCAGCGTGGTCACCGATACGTTCCAAGTCTCGAGAAGAATCAAGGATGTTGGTTAAGACTTCACTCTCTTTTTGACTCAATGCTTCACTAGATAGACTAATGAGGTAACGTGTTAATTTCTCGTCGATTGTGTTGATAGCTTCTTCCGTCTTGTGTCCTTTTTCAGCTACTTTATCGTCAGAATTGATGATGTAGTCATAAGAAAGGTCAAATGCTTTAACCGCATAGTTTCCTAGGTGCAAGAGTTCTTTCTTGGCATTTCCTAGGGCGATAGAAGGGGCTTGCTTGATGAGTTGTTCATCCAAGTAAAGAGGTTCGTATTTAACAACTTCGTCTTCACCAGGGATTAGCTTAGTAACAAAGTAAGCCAGAGCACCGATGAATGGGAATTGTACAATGGTGTTACTTACGTTGAAGGCACCGTGTGAGAAGGCAATCGTCATCTCGGGTGAGAGGTGAAGTAGTGCCTGGAAGTACTCGATCATCGCAGTGAATGGGCCTAACAAGATTAAGCAGAGGATGGTTCCTAAAACGTTAAAAGTAACGTGTGTTGCTGCAACTCGTTTAGCAGAAATATTTGCTCCGGCTGCTGCGATAATAACTGTTAAGGTTGTACCGATATTATCTCCGAATAGGACTGGTAGTGCCCCTTTGAGGTCGAGGAATCCACCTGCATAAAGACCTTGTAGAATCCCGATGGTTGCAGAAGATGCCTGAATCAGAACGGTAATGACAGCACCAGCCACAACTCCCAAGATAGGATTTTGCCCCAAGGTAATCATGTATTCCTTAAACTGAGGCAAGTCTTTAAGAGGGCTCATCCCAGCACTAATGAGGTTGAGGGCGTAGAAGATACCACCCACACCAAAAAGGATACGTCCAATATTATTTGCAGTACGGTTTTTTGTAAAGAATAAGAACATGGTTCCAAGGAAAATCAAGGGAAGGGCATACTCACCAAGTTTGAAACCGATGATGAAGGACGTTACGGTCGTTCCAATATTGGCTCCCATGATAATCCCGATGGCCTGTCTAAGGGTGAGGAGACTAGCACTAACCAGTCCAACCGTAATAACCGTTACACCTGTACTTGACTGGATGAGGGCAGTGACGACAATCCCCACTAAGACCCCTAAGAAGGGATTACTTGTGTATTTGTCAATGTAATAACGAAGGCGATCTCCAGCAGCTTGTTGCAAACCGTCTCCCATGGTCTTGATACTATACAAAAACAGTCCCAGACCACCTAAAAAGTGAAAAATAATTTCCTGCCAATTAATGGACATTTTCTTTTTCCTCCGAAAAATAATCGCGGAATTTCTCCCATTCTATTTTAAAGGATAAAAGTAAATCTAACAAGTAGTAAATGCTCTTTTTTTAGAAAAATGTTGATTTTATTCGAAAAATGGCAGATGATTGTCTAATTTATATTAATTCTTCACTTCTTTATAGTTCTTAAAGGGCCAGTGTTGACTCTTTTTCTAAATATCGTAAAATAAAAATGACCTGTTCTGTGTATTTTTGGAACAGCTACTTTTTTAATTCAAAAATAAAGCGCTTACTTTCAGGAGAAAGTCAAAGGAGAAAAAGATGAAGAATCCATTTTTTGAAAAACGTTGTCGCTATAGTATTCGAAAATTGTCAGTGGGTGCCTGCTCATTGATGATTGGTTCAGTTCTATTTGCAGGTCCAGCTTTGGCTGAAGAGTCTGTCGTTCCAGAAAATGGGACAACAACTACAGCAGTAGTTTCAGAGCAACCGTCAACCACTACTCCAGCAGAAGCAACTACACCAGCACCAGAAGTATTGAAAGAGCTAGAAGCAAGGGAAGACAAGGAAAGTGAGCAACCAGTTTCAGATGAGAAGCCATCACTGGAAGAGCTGACAGCAACAGATAAAGAAGCGACAAGTCCGACTGCTGAAACGCCTAAGGCTGAAGAAGCACCTGTGGCTACAGAAAATAAGGCTGAAGAGAAAGCAACTGTTTCAGATGTTCCTAAGAAAGAAGAAAAAAGTCTTCGACCAAAAGAAATTAAATTTGACACTTGGGAAGATTTGTTGAAATGGGAACCGGGTGCTCGCGAAGACGATGCTATTAACCGCTCTTCAGTAGAACTTGCCAAGCGCTATCGTGGACATGTAGTTAACGAAAAAGCCAATAAGGATGCCAAGGTTGAAGCTCTTGCCAATACCAACTCTAAGGCTAAAGACCACGCTTCTGTAGGTGGTGAAGAGTTTAAAGCCTATGCATTTGACTACTGGCAATACTTGAATTCAATGGTCTTCTGGGAAGGGCTGGTTCCAACTCCGGACGTGATTGATGCTGGTCACCGTAATGGTGTCCCTGTATTGGGTACCCTATTTTTCAACTGGTCAAATAGCATTGCAGACCAAGAAAAATTTGCTGCAGCCCTTCAACAAGATGAAGACGGTACTTTCCCTATCGCTCGTAAGTTAGTTGATTTGGCTAAATATTATGGATTTGATGGTTACTTTATCAACCAAGAAACAACAGGTGATATCGTAACACCTCTTGGTAAGAAAATGCGTGACTTCATGCTTTATACCAAGGAATATGCTGCCAAAGTCAACCATCCTGTCAAGTATTCTTGGTACGATGCCATGACCTATGAATATGGTCGTTATCATGAAGACGGACTAGGCGAGTACAACTATCCATTCATGCAAAAAGAAGGAGACAAGGTTCCTGCGGATCACTTCTTTGCCAACTTTAACTGGACCAAAGAGAAAAATGATTACTCTGTAACTATGGCCAAATGGCTTGGACGTAGTCAGTATGATGTTTTTGCAGGTTTGGAATTGCAACAAGGTGGTTCCTACAAGACAAAAGTGAAATGGGATGCCCTTTTAGATGAAAATGGCAAGCTCCGTTTGTCACTTGGACTCTTTGCACCTGATACTATCACGAGTCTTGGGAAGACAGGCGAAGACTATCATAAGAATGAAAACATCTTCTTTACAGGTTATCAAGGAGATCCAACTGGTCAAAAACCAGAGGACAAGGACTGGTACGGGATTGCCAACCTAGTAGCTGACCGTACACCAGCAGTGGGACGTAGCTTCACAACATCCTTTAACACAGGACATGGTAAAAAATGGTTTGTAGACGGTAAAGTTTCTAAGGATTCTGAATGGAACTATCGTTCTGTATCAGGTATCTTGCCTACATGGCGTTGGTGGCAAACGTCATCAGGTGCTAAACTTCAAGCTGACTATGACTTTGAAGATGCCTACAATGGTGGTAACTCACTTAAGTTTGCGGGTGATTTAGCTGAAAATACAAATCAAGATGTTCGTCTCTACTCTACAAAACTGGAAGTAACAGATAAAACCAAACTCCGTGTTGCTCATAAAGGTGGTAAGGGAAGTAAGGTCTATGTAGAGTTTGCGACTCAGAAAAACTACACCTATGGTGGCGAGAATGCTCGTAAAGAGCTGACTCTATCTGACGATTGGACAAAAGATGAATTTGATTTGAGTGCCTTGGCAGGTCAGACTATTTACGGTATCAAGCTTACTTTTGAAAATACTGCTGCTCTTAAGGGCTATCAATTTAACTTGGGTGAGTTGATTGTAACAGATAATCAAGAGGCTCCTCAAGCACCAACAGCTCTAACCGTAGCCAAGAAATCTCTTAAAAACGCTCAAGAAGCGGAAGCCATTGTTCAATTTACAGGTAACAAGGATGCTGACTTCTATGAAGTTTATGAGAAGGATGGCGATACTTGGCGTCTATTGACAGGCTCATCTGCCACTACGATCTACCTACCAAAAGTTAGTCGTTCAGCTAGTGCAACTGGTACTAGTCAGGAGTTGAAGGTTGTCGCAGTTGGGAAGAACGGTCTTCGCTCTGAAGCAGCAACTACAAACTTTGAGTGGGGGATGACTGTCCAAGATACCAGTCTTCCAAGACCTCTAGCAGAAAATATCGTTCCAGGGGCTACCGTTATCGGAAGTACCTTCCCAGACACAGAAGGTGGCGAAGGTATCGAAGGTATGTTGAATGGAACTATCACTAGCTTATCTGATAAATGGTCTTCTGCTCAGTTGAGTGGTAGCGTTGATATCCGTTTGACACAACCACGCCGTGTCGTTAGATGGGTCATGGACCATGCTGGTGCGGGTGGAGAATCTGTTAATGATGGCTTGATGAACACCAAAGACTTTGACCTTTACTACAAAGATGAAGCAGGAGAATGGAAACTAGCTAAAGCTGTTCGTGGCAATAAAGCCCATGTTTCAGATATCACCCTTGATAGCCCAATCACTGCGAAAGACTGGCGATTGCACGTTATTACATCTGACAATGGAACACCATGGAAAGCCATTCGTATCTACAACTGGAAGATGTATGAAACTCTTGATACGGAGAGCCAAAACATTCCAATGAGTAAAGTTGCAGCGCGTGTTCTAACTGACAATAAGGTTCAGCTCGGCTTCTCAGAAGTTCCTGCTGGGGCAACCATTACAGTCTATGACAAGGCAGATTCACAAACTCCTATCGCTACTTTAAACACAGTAGTTGGAGGGGATTTGGCAACAGAACCATTGAGCTTTGAAAAACGTCCAAGCCTTCTTTACTATCGTACACAATTGCCAGGTAAAGAAATCAGTAATACTCTTGCTGTGACGATTCCTCAGGATGAAAGAAAGATTAAGGCTGTCAGTCTAGAAGCGGCACCTAAAAAGGCAAGTTATCAAGTTGGTGAGGAATTGAATCTTAAAGGTGGTCTTCTCCGTGTCAAATATGAGGGTGAAGAAGCAGATGAAGTCATCAACCTCAGTCATGCAGGTGTAGTTGTTAACGGCTATGATGCTCACCATCATGGTGAACAAGAGTTAACAGTAACTTATCTTGGTCTTCCAGTTGCAGGAAGCTTCAAGGTTCAAGTGACTGGTGAAGAAGCTGGTCCAAAAGAAGTCGCAGCCTTGTATATTAGCAAACAACCGAAAATTGATTACTTGGTAGGCGATGCTCTTGACTTATCAGAGGGACGCTTCAAGGTCTTGTATGATGATGAAACTGAGACAGAACATAGCTTTACAGACCAAGGAGTCGAAATTACAGGCTATGATGCTCAAAAAACAGGCCGTCAAAAACTCCAATTGCACTATCAAGGACAAACTGTCGAATTTGATGTTCTAGTATCACCTAAAGCAGCTGTCAACGACGAATATCTGAAACAAGAAATCACATCTGCTCAAGGACGCAAAGGAACGACAGCTTATACATTTGCGGATGCTGAAAAACAAGCAGCTCTCGTTGAGAAGATTGAAGCAGCAAAAGCTGTCCTAGAAAACCACGACGCTAGTCAAGAAGCAGTCAACCAAGCCTTGAACGACTTGAAACAAGCAGGTGCTGACTTGAATGGTGTACAGGTTTATCAAACAGCTAAGGAAGAGCTTGAAACTCTTCTAGGAAAAGTTCGTGAGAAAAATGCAGACGATCCAATCATCGCTCAAGCAGAAACTCTTATTGGCTCAACAAATCCAACTCCAGAAGCATTTGCCAACCTCAAGGAAGAACTCAATAAAAAACTCCTTGTTAAAGAAAGCCATCATGTAGGTAGCTTAGAAGAAGGCGAAACTGCCCCAACAGTTGAAGCACTACCTGAATTAGTGGTTGAGACAGAAACTCAAGCCTTCGAGAGTCAAGAACGTCCGTCAGGAGACCTCTTGTTGGGTGAACGTCGAGTCGTTCAGGCTGGTGCAGAAGGACAAATCCGTCATTTGATCGAAGTGGATGCCAAAGGCAACCGTACTCTTCTTAAGACAGAAGTAGTCAAGGAAGCAGTGGCAGAGATTACTGAGGTTGGTACTAAGGTAGAAAGCCGTGTTCAACCATTGGACGGTTCTGGAAATCTTGTTCTCGAAAAACTAGAATTGGAAGTGAAAGAAGAAGCCGTAGCCTTCAAACACCAAGAGCGTCCGACAGGAGAGCTTTTACTAGGTGAACGCCGTCTGGTTCAAGCAGGTGAGGCTGGTCAAATCCGTCACTTGATTGAGGTAGATGCTAAAGGCAGTCGCACACTTCTTAAGACAGAAGTCGTCAAGGAAGCCGTGGCAGAGATTACTGAGGTTGGTACGAAGGTAGAAAGCCGTGTTCAGCCACTAGATGGAGTCAAAGATTTGACAATTAGCAATCCAGCATTGGTGATTGAAGAAGAAAAAGTTGCATACGGCCATGAAGAAAGAGTAAATCCTAGCCTTCAAGCAGGAGAACGTCGAATTGTTCAGGCCGGAGTTGAAGGGCTTCGTAGAAATCTTGTAGAAGTTGATGCAGAAGGGAACCGCAGTCTGAAGGGGACAGAACTTGTCAAAGAAACTGTAACTGAGATTGTTGAGATTGGTCCAAAAGTGGATGTCAAAACTGACAAATCTCTTGCACCTGCTCCAGTAGTAGAAGCAGCTAAGCAGGAACCAGCAAAAACAGAAGCACAATCTGAAAAACCTGAAGGAAAACAACTTCCAAGTACAGGTGAAGGAGTAGATGCAAATCTAGTAGCTCTTGGATTGGTTGGAGTTCTAGGTGGCTTTGGACTACTCGCTCAAAAGAAAAAAGAAGATTGAGTTGAACTTCTAAATTACCGTCTGACAAGATAATAGTATTAAAAGGCAAGAGCCATTTTTGGTTCCTGCCTTTTTGCATTCTTAGAATGTTTGTGTTAAGATTTTTATTACTCCATAAGAAACCTTGTAATGAAATGTTTGCATGTTCTGCTTTTAATTTTTTTGGTTGTGTCTGTTTATAGAGTTATTTCTAGTAACTCTCAAGTAACTCTCATCAAGAATTGGTTTGGGGATAGGAAAGGAAAAAGACGATGAAATTGTTAAAAGTAGTCATTGCTGTAATCATTGTAGTAGTGAGCCTTGGCTTAGTAGTATTCATAGGAGCGAGTATGTATGCTGTTACTACAATCAATTTGCTATCTAACTCAGTCTATTATGCGCAACGGATGCCTCATAAGGAGGGGACAGAACCCGACTTAGTCATGTTGATTGAAAACATGGGGGAGATTTATACTCCGAAAATTGAAGGTATTCGCTATGATGATGGAGCGAAATTTATCGAAAATTCTATCGATTCAAGTGGTAATCCTACCAGTTTTGGTGAGTTTGATGGAGGTTATGGCTACAGTGATAAAAACGATGTGTCCTATAAGTTTGATAAGAATTTTGAGCTTGAGTGGACCCTCGATAAAGAGTATAAAGAAATTGATCTTGCAACAATTGATGAAACAAAGATAAAAGGAGAGATTAGAGAGACCCTTAAACCCATACTTGATGTACAATCTAAGCCCGTTGTCAATCTTCAATGGTTGTTTAATATGAAGTATCAGGATAGGTTTAATTAGAGATGCAGATAGGTCTTTAATTTGAAATTAAACTGAACAAAAGTGATTGAACTCTTAGAAATGCGATGCTGATATTTCTGAGAGTTTTTCTATCGCCATGCAAAACTTTCAAAATAGATTTTTAAAAATTGAACGGTTTCTGAAGAGTTAGTTCAAAAAATAAAGACACAACTCCAGACAGTAGCTCTTTCTCTATAAATGAGTAACATACCATAGATGAAGATAAAAACAGTGAGGGATTTCCTCAGAGAGTAAAGAGTAAGTTTAATTTACTAGAGAGACCTGTTTCAAGATAAAAGTTTAAGGTTTTGCTATCTCTTTTATTGATTTTGTGATATAATTAACACGTAAAAAAAATTAAGGAGTCTTTCCAAATGGCAAAATTGACTGTTAAAGACGTTGAGTTGAAAGGGAAAAAAGTTCTCGTTCGTGTTGACTTCAACGTACCTGTAAAAGATGGCGTGATTACTAATGACAACCGTATCACTGCAGCTCTTCCAACTATCAAGTACATCCTTGAACAAGGTGGACGTGCGATTCTTTTCTCTCACCTTGGACGTGTAAAAGAAGAAGCAGACAAAGCTGGTAAATCACTTGCTCCTGTAGCTGCTGACTTGGCTGCTAAATTGGGTCAAGAAGTTACATTCCTTCCAGGTGTAACTCGTGGTGCTGAATTGGAAGCAGCTATCAACGCTCTTGAAGATGGACAAGTTCTTTTGGTTGAAAACACTCGTTTTGAAGATGTTGACGGTAAGAAAGAATCTAAAAATGATCCTGAACTTGGTAAATACTGGGCATCACTTGGAGATGGTATCTTCGTAAACGATGCATTCGGTACAGCTCACCGTGCACACGCATCTAACGTTGGTATCTCAGCAAACGTTGAAAAAGCAGTTGCTGGATTCCTTCTTGAAAACGAAATTGCTTACATCCAAGAAGCTGTTGAAGCTCCAGAACGTCCATTCGTGGCTATCCTTGGTGGTTCAAAAGTTTCAGATAAGATCGGTGTTATCGAAAACTTGCTTGAAAAAGCTGATAAAGTTCTTATCGGTGGTGGGATGACTTACACATTCTACAAAGCACAAGGTATCGAAATTGGTAACTCACTTGTAGAAGAAGACAAATTGGATGTCGCTAAAGCTCTTCTTGAAAAAGCAAACGGCAAATTGATCTTGCCAGTTGACTCAAAAGAAGCGAACGCATTTGCTGACTACACTGAAGTGAAAGACACTGAAGGTGAAGCAGTAGACCCAGGATTCCTTGGTTTGGATATCGGTCCTAAATCTATCGCTAAATTCGACGAAGCTTTGACTGGTGCGAAAACAGTTGTATGGAACGGACCTATGGGTGTATTTGAAAACCCTGACTTCCAAGCTGGTACAATCGGTGTAATGGACGCTATTGTTAAACAACCAGGTGTGAAATCAATCATCGGTGGTGGTGACTCAGCTGCCGCAGCAATCAACCTTGGTCGTGCAGACAAGTTCTCATGGATTAGTACGGGCGGAGGCGCTTCAATGGAACTTCTCGAAGGTAAAGTTCTTCCAGGACTTGCAGCTTTGACTGAGAAATAAGAATATAGAAAAAGGAGGACTCAGGTTCTCCTTTTTTTGCGCTCTTTTAAAGTTAAAGAGTACTGAGGGATAATTGGACAGAATCCAAAAAAAACAGTAAAATAGAGGAATACCAATCTAAATGAAATTTGAGTGATGAACGTGGAAAAAAGAGAGAATCTTACAAAAACAGCTATTTGCGGTATTATCAATGTTACCCCAGATTCTTTTTCTGACGGGGGCCAATTTTTTGCTATTGAAGAAGCCTTAAAACAGGCTAGAAAATTGATAGCTGAAGGTGCCACTATCTTAGATATCGGTGGAGAATCTACTCGACCTGGAAGTGGCTATGTTGAGATTGGAGAGGAAATCCAGCGTGTGGTTCCAGTCATTCAGGCTATTCGTCAAGAAAGTGATGTTCTGATTTCGGTCGATACTTGGAAAAGCCAAGTGGCAGAAGCAGCTTTAAATGCTGGTGCCAATATAGTCAATGACATTACAGGCCTTATGGGGGATGAGAAGATGGCAGAGGTGGTTGCCAGGGCTGGAGCTCAGGTGGTCATCATGTTTAATCCAGTCATGGCACGTCCTCAGCACCCTAGTTCACTTATCTTCCCTCATTTTGGATTTGGAGAGACTTTTACAAAGGAAGACTTGGCTGAATTTGAACAACTATCAGTTGAAGAATTGATGATAGCTTTCTTTGACCGTGCTCTAGTAAGAGCGAAAGCAGCAGGGATTTCGAAAGACAAGATCATGCTGGATCCAGGAATTGGCTTTGGTTTGACAAAGAAAGAAAATCTCATCCTCCTACGTGACCTTGATAAATTGCACGAAATGGGCTATCCTATCTTTTTAGGAGTCTCTCGCAAGCGCTTTGTCATCAATATCCTTGAAGAAAATGGCTTTGAAGTCAATCCAGATACAGAAGTTGGTTTCTGCAATCGGGACATAGCTTCGGCTCATGTGACCAGCATTGCTGCTAGACAAGGTGTGGAAGTGGTGCGCGTGCACGATGTAGCCAGTCACAAGATGGCAGTCGAAATTGCATCAGCCATCCGTCTGGCAGACCATGCGGAAAATTTAGATTTGAAACAATATAAATAACATGAATAAAAACGAAACGAATCAGTGGATAGCAAACTACCGGACAGATCAACCGCATTTTGGTCTGGAGAGGATGGTGGAGCTATTAGCCTTACGTGGCAATCCTCATCTTAAACTCAAGGTTATTCATATTGGTGGAACCAATGGAAAGGGCTCTACTATAGCTTTTTTGAAGAATCTGTTGGAAAAGATGGGACTAAGAGTTGGTGTCTTCAGCTCTCCTTATCTGATTCATTATACCGATCAGATTGCTATTAACGGCGAGTCCATCCCAGAAGCGAGATTGGAAACGCTGATGGCGGACTATCGCTCACTACTTGAGGGGGAGCATGCTCAAACCTTGCAAGGAACGACAGAATTTGAGATTATCACTGCTATAGCTTATGATTATTTTGCTTCTGAGCAAGTCGATGTGGCGATCATGGAAGTTGGTATGGGCGGACTTTTGGATAGTACCAATGTCTGCCAACCTATCTTGACTGGCATCACGACTATCGGATTAGACCATGTAGCGCTTTTAGGGGATAGCTTGGAAGCCATAGCAGAGCAGAAAGCAGGGATTATCAAGCAAGGAGTTCCTCTAGTGACAGGACACATTGTCCCAGAAGCCTTGGCGGTTATCGACCAGATTGCGAAAGCGAAACAAACTTCTAGGCTTGCTTATGGGGAAGATTACCAAGTTAGCCATCAAGAGAGTGTGGAGACGGGCGAAATCTTTGATTATTCAAGCTCAGTCAGACAGGGTCGTTTCCAAACAGGATTGCTTGGTTTGCACCAGATAGAGAATGCAGGGATAGCGCTGACTTTGTTGGATACTTATTGCCAAGCGACTGGTCGAGAATTGCCAGATAATGCTTTAGTGGCTCAAGCTTTAGAAGAAACAAGCTGGCCTGGACGCTTGGAAGTTGTTTCTAGAGAACCTTTGATGATTTTAGATGGGGCCCACAATCCTCATGCCATCAAGGCCTTGTTGGCTACCTTGAAAGAACGCTTTACGGACTATCAGAAGGAAATCCTCTTTACTTGTATCAAAACCAAGGCCTTGGAGGAAATGTTGGACTTGCTAGAAACCTTGCCCGATAATAAGATTACGCTAACTCATTTTGAGGATAGTCGGGCGACGGATGAAAAAGTCTTGAAAGAGATGTCTGATTCTAGAAATCTCAACTACCAAGATTGGCAAAAATTTCTAGACCAAAAATTATCAGAAAATGAAGAGAAAAAAACAGTTAGGATTATCACGGGTTCATTATACTTTTTAGCCCAAGTGAGAGCCTACCTAATGGAGAGGAAAAATTAGAATGGATACACAAAAGATTGAAGAAGCTGTAAAAATGATTATCGAGGCAGTTGGTGAGGATGCAAATCGCGAAGGCTTGCAGGAAACACCAGCCCGTGTCGCTCGTATGTACCAAGAGATTTTTTCAGGTCTTGGGCAAACTGCTGAAGAGCACCTGTCAAAGTCCTTTGAGATTATCGATGACAATATGGTAGTGGAAAAGGATATCTTTTTCCATACCATGTGTGAACATCACTTCTTACCATTTTATGGTCGAGCTCACATTGCCTATATCCCAGATGGGCGTGTAGCAGGCTTGTCTAAGCTAGCTCGTACGGTGGAAGTTTACTCTAAAAAGCCACAGATTCAAGAGCGTTTGAATATCGAAGTTGCTGATGCCTTGATGGAGTATTTGGGTGCTAAGGGAGCTTTTGTTGTCATTGAAGCAGAACATATGTGTATGAGTATGCGTGGTGTTCGAAAACCAGGAACTGCGACCTTGACTACAGTAGCTCGTGGTCTATTTGAGACAGATAAGGATCTTCGGGATCAGGCTTATCGTCTGATGGGACTATAAAAAATCCGCGTCAAGCGGATTTTTCTAGAAAGGACTAGTTATGGATCAACTGCGAATTAAAGACCTAGAAATTTTCGCCTTTCATGGACTCTTTCCTAGTGAGAAGGAACTGGGGCAGAAGTTTGTCGTTTCAGCCACCCTATCCTATGATATGACCAAGGCTGCGACAGACTTGGATTTAACTGCTTCTGTCCATTACGGAGAACTTTGCCAGCAATGGACGACATGGTTTCAGGAAACGAGTGAGGATTTGATTGAAACAGTAGCCTACAAACTAGTAGAGCGTACTTTTGAGACCTACCCTCTCGTTCAAGAGATTGAGCTGGAACTAAAAAAACCTTGGGCACCCGTGCATCTGCCCCTTGATACTTGTTCAGTAACCATCCACCGTCGCAAAAAGCGTGCCTTTATCGCTTTAGGAAGCAATATGGGGGATAAGCAAGCGAACTTGGAGCAAGCTATTGACAAACTGCGAGCTCGTGGCATCCATATTCTCAAAGAGTCCAGTGTCTTAGCGACGGAGCCTTGGGGTGGAGTGGAGCAGGATAGCTTTGCTAATCAAGTGGTTGAGGTGGAAACCTGGTTGCCAACTCCAATCTTGTTAGAAACCTTGTTAGAGATTGAATCAGAGATGGGACGGGTCAGAGAGGTGCATTGGGGACCTCGCTTGATTGACCTAGATTTGCTCTTTGTAGAGGACCAGATCATCTATACAGACGACCTCATCTTGCCCCATCCTTATATTGCTGAGCGCCTCTTTGTTTTAGAGTCTTTACAGGAAATAGCTCCGCATTTTATTCATCCAATACTGAAACAACCGATTCGCCACTTGTACCAAGGATTGAAAAAATAAGAAAACTCTAGTTTCCTAAGTAGATAGAGGAGACTAGAGTTTTTAAAATAGGTCATTTTCTTCTGGTAGGAGAATGGTTTCCTTCCCATCCATATCCATGACCAGAACTTTAGGTGGATAGAGTGGGTCAAAGGGATGATTGAAGTCGAATTCAATCGTAGTTGGTAGATGTTGACTAGAAAAACGAAAAGTGATGGAGCCTTCATGATTCAAAAGTCGAAATTCCAATTCATCTTCTAGCTCAAAAACATGCTTTAAAAAATGATCGATTATATACCAGATTGAATCGATAACATCGTCGGGTAAATTGGTCACCACACCGAAACTGGCACATCGTCTATGAGAATCTGTAAAAGCCATTCCTATCTCCTAATTGATTTTTTTATTATCATACTGCAAACTGCTAGAAAAATCAAGAAAAGTCAACTACCTTTAAAAATATGAGAATGATTTTGAAATTTTTTCAACGAATCTTCATCAAACGCTTGAAAATGCTTACAATTAGTGGTAAAATGAGAACAGTGGAATCATGAAAACAAAATTTTCAAAGTAGAAAGGAAACGGAATGAACACAGATGATACAGTAACAATTTATGACGTTGCCCGAGAAGCGGGAGTGTCAATGGCGACTGTCAGCCGTGTTGTCAATGGCAATAAAAATGTTAAAGAAAATACTCGAAAGAAAGTCTTAGAGGTTATTGAACGTCTAGATTATCGTCCTAATGCAGTAGCACGTGGTCTAGCAAGCAAGAAAACGACAACAGTTGGAGTCGTCATTCCAGATATCACAAATACTTATTTCTCTGCCCTTGCTAAAGGGATTGACGATATCGCGGAGATGTACAAATACAACATCGTCCTTGCTAACAGTGATGAGGATGATGAAAAGGAAGTATCTGTGGTCAATACTCTCTTTTCTAAACAGGTGGATGGCGTTATCTTCATGGGTTATCATTTAACTGAGAAGATTCGCTCAGAGTTTTCACGCTCACGCACACCTGTGGTTCTTTCAGGAACAGTGGATGTGGAGCACCAACTTCCAAGTGTCAATATTGACTATAAACATGCTACGGTTGATGCAGTCCGGCATCTCTTGAAACGAAATAAAAAAATTGCCTTCGTTAGTGGACCATTAGTGGATGATATTAATGGCAAGATTCGCTTATCTGGTTACAAAGATGCTTTGAAAGAAGCGGGAATTAACTACAGTGAAGGTCTTGTTTTCGAATCAAAATACCGTTATGATGATGGCTATGCCTTGGCAGAACGTTTGATTTCTTCTAAAGCAACCGCAGCGATTGTAACAGGAGATGAACTAGCAGCAGGTGTGTTGAACGGACTTGCTGACAAGGGAGTTTCTGTACCAGAAGACTTTGAAATCATCACCAGTGATGATTCGCAAATCGCGCGTTACACTCGTCCAAACCTAACCACCATTGCGCAACCTTTGTATGACCTTGGTGCTATTAGTATGCGTATGTTGACGAAGATTATGCATAAGGAAGAGTTAGAAGAGCGTGAAGTTCTTTTGCCACATGGTTTGGTAGAACGTCATTCAACTCGTAAAGATTAACAAGAAGAGGTCGGGATAAAAATCCCGACCTCGCTTTTTAGTAGTAAAAACTTTTTAGCCAATAGTTCAAGCATCAAGTTGATGGTAGAAGGCTTTGGGGGTGACTAGAAAACAAGACTTGATCTAGTAATTTCTATCTCACCGACTTTTTTATACTCAATGAAAATCAAAGAGCAAACTAGGAAACTAGCCGCAGGTTGCTCAAAGCACTGCTTTGAGGTTGTAGATGAAACTGACGAAGTCAGTAACCATACCTACGGCAAGGCGACGTTGACGAGGTTTGAATTTGATTTTCGAAGAGTATTATCCTTCCATATAGGCTCGTAATTCCTCTCCTCTAAGGCCAGCATTGATAGCAATGAGGAGTTTGAGACGAGCCTTTTGAGCGTTTAACTCTTTGACAAAGAAGACACCAGCATTTTGCAGGCAAACGCCACCACCTTCATAGGCATAAACAGGTTCGGCAATCCCGTTAAAACAACGAGAGACCAAGGCGATTGGAAGTCCTTCTTGGATGAGGGCGTTCAATTTTTGTGCTGTTTCCTTGGGAACATTTCCAGCACCAAAGGCCTGGATAATAAGTCCATCCAGTTGGTCAACGGGAAGTAAATCAAGGAGTTCTTCTGTCATACCAGCATAGACAGGGATAATAGGGACCAAGCCTTGAATCTTATCAAGGTCAAAACGAACACGGGGTTCAGCTGTTTTAAAGTAGAGAATCTCGTGTTTCATGATGAGCCCAAGAGGGCCATGGGTCGGCGTTTGAAAGGTGCTAACATTTGTTGTATGCGTCTTGGTCACATACTTAGCAGCGTGAATTTCGTCATTCATCACGACCAAGACACCCTTATCAGCAGCCTTATCGTCACTCGCTACGCGAAGGGCACTGAGATAATTGTAGACACCATCGCTTCCAAGTTCGTTGGAACTACGCATGGCCCCTGTTAGTACGATCGGTTTGTGGGGAACCTCCATAGTATCAAGGAAATAGGCAGTTTCCTCCAAGGTATCTGTCCCATGTGTAATCACGAAACCGTCATAATGATCAGCCTCCTCTTTAATTTTTTGATAGAGAGCCAGCATATGCTTTGGTTTAATATGGGGACTTGGCAGATTAAAAAAGTCGAGAGCGTGGACTTCAACTCCCTCAAGTTGATTGGATACATGATTCATAGGGTTGTCTTGACTAGTCACAACAGCGCCAGAGTCATCGGCTTGCATGGAAATAGTACCACCCGTATGTAAAACAAGGATTTTCTTAGGCATGATTTACTCACTCTTTCTGAAATGTGGTATAATCATTGTATCACAAAAGGGGAGATTGAGGTAGGATGGAAGTCAAAGCTGTTTTTTTTGATATCGATGGAACACTGGTCAACGATCGCAAGAGTGTTTTGAAATCCACTAAGGATGCGATTAAGATTGTGAAGGAACAGGGAGTGCTTGTTGGAGTAGCGACAGGGCGAGGACCTTTTTTTGTTAAGGATTTAATGGAAGATTTAGATCTGGATTTTGCTGTAACCTATAACGGCCAATATATCTTTAATAAAGACAGAGTTTTGTTTACAAGTCCTCTTTCCAAATCTCATTTACGGCAGTTGATAGCCTATGCTAAAAAAGAGGGCAAGGAGATTGCTTTGGGGACCAAGGATGCCATGCTTGGTTCGAAAATCATGTCTTTTGGCCTAGGTTCTTTTTCGCAAAGAGTGAGTCGTTTTGTCCCCTCTATGTTGACTCGTACAGTTAGTCATTCCTTTAATCGAATGGTGAGTAAGGTCGTTCCTCAGAAGGAAGAAGATCTGCTCCAGTTGATGAATCAGCCAATTTATCAAGTTTTGATGCTAATGACACCAGAAGAATCTGAGAAAGCAGCAGCTGATTTTCAAGACTTGAAATTGACTCGTAGTAATCCTTTTGCGGCCGATGTCATAAATCAAGGAAATTCCAAGCTAGAAGGTATTCGCCGAGTCGGAAAAGAGTATGGTTTTGATCTCAATCAAGTCATGGCCTTTGGTGACTCGGATAACGACCTAGAAATGCTGGCGGGTGTCGGTATGTCTGTCGCTATGGGAAATGGTAGTAGCAGTGTTAAGGAAGTTGCTAAGCACATTACAACCAGCAATCAGCAAGACGGAATCCACAAGGCCTTGGAACATTTTGGCGTTCTGGCCTCAGAAAAAGTCTTTGTCAGCCGTGACTATCATTTCAATAAGGTCAAGACCTTCCACCACATGATGGATGAACGGACCCAAGAAGAACCTCGAGCTTGGGATTTAGAAGGTGCAACCCACAGGGCTGGCTTTAAAATAGAAGAATTGGTGGAGTTTGTTCGAGCAGCCAGTCCCTCTGAAGAGAACTTTGGTCAAGCTCTATCGCAACTTCATCAAGCTCTTGATAAGGCAGCAGATAAAGTTGCTAAGAAAACGCCTGCTAAGCAAGATTTGATAGGACAAGTAGATGCCTTGATAGACACCCTATACTTCACCTATGGTAGCTTTGTTTTGATGGGGGTGGATCCAGAACGGATTTTTGATATTGTCCATCAAGCCAATATGGGTAAAATGTTCCCTGATGGAAAAGCTCATTTTGACCCAGTGACCCACAAAATCCTAAAACCAGATGACTGGGAAGAAAAATACGCTCCAGAACCAGCCATTAAAAAGGAAATTGAGCGCCAGATAAAGGCCTATGAACGCCACAAGGAAAGAGCCGATAAGAAATAGGCGGTAGGAAAGGAAGCCGGGAATGATGTTTTTATTTCCTAGCTCCAACTACGACATCAACAGTTTATAGTTGGTTGAATCTAGAATAGTACACTACAGATTCTAAAAAAACTTCTAGAAATCAAGTTGGCTTTCCCAATCTCTTTGTTCGCATCTTAATTCAATCTATTATATAAAAAAATGAGGTTAGGAGAAAAATCCCAACCTCATTTCTGTTTTTATTACAAAGTTTTATCCTTATCTCTAACGACGAGAAGGTCAACGCTGGTATGGCGTAGGATATATTCTGATGAAGAACCAACTAGCAGGCGCTCAAAGGCATTGAGTCCTGTTGCTCCAACTAAAATCAAATCAACCTTTTCTTTGTCTGGAATTGTTTTAGCTAAGAGAGTTTTAGGGTTACCCATCTCAATAACAACTTTTATGTCTGTGAGACCAGCATCTCTTGCACGCTTTTCATATTCTGCCATCAAATCGTTGGCCTCTACTTGCAATTCTTCGTAAACTTCAGCATCAAATGTTGAGATGCTTTGAAGAGCACGTGTGTCAATGACATGAGCAATAGTTAGTTTTGCTTGGTTACGCAGTGCTGAATGAACCCCTTTGATGAAAGCCAAGTCAGCTTCCTTAGAACCGTCAACTGCTACCATGATATTTTCATAACGTTGTGTCATAGCAAAAACCTCCTCATTCTTATTACCTTCATTGTAATCCTTTTCACTAAAAAAGTAAAGTAAAAAACGATAGAAAAGATAGGTGCTTTTTGACTTTGACTTGGAGTTTGTTATAATAAAAATAGAAAAGCTAAGAGGAAAAGATATGACAAAAATCGCAGTATTATCAGATATACATGGCAATACAACAGCCTTAGAGGCTGTTCTGGCAGATGCCCAGAAGTCGGAGGTTGATGAGTATTGGCTCTTGGGAGATATCCTCATGCCTGGAACAGGACGAAAAAATATTCTCCAGATACTGGACACTTTACCCATCACCCATAGAGTTTTAGGGAATTGGGAGGAGAGCTTGTGGCGCGCCTGCCATCGTCAGTTAGATGAAACCAGACCCAGTCATCGTTATCTCTTACGCCAATGTCAGTATATTATGGAAGAACTCAGCATCGAGGAGATTGAGGCACTGCAGGACTATCCTTTGCAAGTGCATCGCCAGTTTGGAGATCTGAAGCTAGGGATTAGTCATCACTTGCCTGATAAAAACTGGGGAAGAGAGCTGATTCATCTTGGTAAGCAAGAGGATTTTGATCGTCTTGTCACCAATCCAGATTGCGATATTGCCATTTATGGCCATATCCATCAGCAGTTTCTTCGTTATGGTAGTGGTGGCCAGCTTATCCTGAATCCAGGTTCGATTGGGCAACCCTTCTTTTTATCTGGGAATTTACGCAAAGACTTGCGGGCCCAATACATGATCTTAGAATTTGACGAAAAAGGTTTAAAAGATGCTGATTTTCGTCGTGTCGATTATGATATTGAGGCAGAATTACAGCTAGCCAAAGACTTACAATTACCCTACTACCAAGTTTATTATGAAAGTTTGGTTAATGGGATTCACCATACCCACAATCAGGACTTGTTGCACGAAATCGCTCAGAGTCAAGGACATGATGTTGAATTGGATGACTGGCTTAGTGGTAACTCTTGACATTACAACTAGAAGAGATATAATAAACTTAAGAAAAGAAGGAACTAATCTGACGAAAAAAGGAGAAGAGGATGCAAATTTCAAGCCGATTTACCATTGCGACACATATGTTGGTAATCATTGCCCTAAAAGGGAAGGAAAGCAAGGTGACTAGTGATTTTCTAGCTAGTAGTGTTGGAGTCAATCCTGTCATTATCCGTAAGACCTTATCTCAACTGAAAAAGGCGGAGTTGATCTCAGTTGCGCGTGGAACTGGTGGAGCAGAGATTATCAAAAATCTTGAGGATATCAGTCTTTTGGATATTTATCAAGCGGTCGAATGCCTTGGAAAAACTGGACAACTCTTTAGTTTTCATGATAATCCCAATCCAGCCTGTCCAGTTGGCGCAAATATCCACGGGGTTTTAGATGAGAAATTACAAAAGATTCAGCTAGCCATGGAGCAGGAGCTGAGCCAAACCAGTCTTGCTCAAGTGGTGGCAGATGCAGAAGCAAGGATGGAGAAATAAGAGCTTCTAGAAAGAGGCAGAACCTAGACATACCCTATCAGTAATAAAAAAATTGTCCTTATAGAGGTTGGATACTATATAGTAAAAATTCTTAGAAATGTTGACATAATGCTATTTTTAAGAGTTTTTTTATTTTCTCTAGTAAAAGAAAGAGATTGAAGCAAGTTGATCAAAATGAACCTTTTTTTAAATCTGAAGAGGAGAGACACAAACATAATTTTAGTAGAATATTGAGTATAAATCTTTCCACAATAAAACGCATATTATCAAGTTTTTTTAAACATCTGAATAATATGCGTTTTTCTGATTTTAAAGACTTTTCTCCCAGCCTCTTTTTACATGTTTTTCTATCAAGTTGCTGGATTTATAGAGTCCTTGCTTTTATTGTTCCTTTCTTGACTTGAGGAAGCTACCAAGTCCAAGGAGGGATAGGAGGCTGATTCCTGCAAGAGTAAGAAGAGATTTGCTCTCAGTTCCTGTGTTTGGAAGGACTTTCTGAGAAAGAGCCTCTGCAGCAGTTTCTTGGGTTTCAGGATTTGCTGCTAGGTTTTGGGCTTGCCCTTGCCCTTGTTCTTGTTCGACATTCAAGCTAGAAAGATCAAATTCTGGTTTTTCTTCCACAGCTGGGGCAACGATGGCACCGCCTTGAGCGATTCGAAGAACAGTGGCTGTAAGGGCATTTAATTTCAAGCCTTTTTCAGTCCATTCAAGTCCTTGAGGGTTGGCAATTCCGACTGGTCCTGCTTGGTTTTCATCTGCTAAAACTTCAGCATTTCTTAGATGTGCAAAGGCAGTTCCCAAATTAAATTCGCGAGCTTTTTCGTCCGCATTGACAAAGACTGCGTAGATATCTCCGTTTGGAGCAGTGATTTGGTAGCCAATCACTACATCTTCTTTGTCCACACCATTTTGGCCTGGGATAGTGATGAGGTGGACACGGTCCTTGATATCTTGAAGACTCTTAAGTCGGAAGGCGTCTGTAGATTGGCGAAGTGCAATTAAACCTTTCATGTAGTCACGGCTCTTGACATTTTCAGGATAAGCTTTTCCATCAGTTGCCTTGGTCCAATCAAACTTGTTGACAGCATCACTAGAGTCATAAGAATCATGGATGAAGTAAGGATAGTCAAATGGGTTACCGTCCTTATCACGCAACAAGTGAGATTTATTTGGTACCTTATCTTCTGAAACTGGAGTCTTGTAGGCTGGGTCACGGAATTGTTTGGTACGTCCGTATTCCTGACCAGAGTGAATAAATGGAGTTCCTTGAGCTGTCAAGACCATGAGATTTCCGAGGCGCAAACGACGATGGATTTCCGCATAGTTTTCAGCCTTGCTTGGGTCTTTTTTGATTGATTGGGCAATGATGTCAAAGAGGGTCAAGTTATCATGGGCTGCGATGTATTGAATCACATCTCCAGGGCTATCTGCTTCAAAGTTGGTTGGTTGAGCAATTAGATTTTTAAAGATGGTATTGATATCGCGTTTTCCACCTGTGATAAAGGCAGGTTGACCTTCATTTGGATAACCAGACTTGAGGTTGTTACGGATGTCATCTGAAAATACAGCGACAGTATCGGTATGTTTCATCCAATCTTGGTCAGCAGCTTTAGTAGGCATATTTTCATCACCAGAATAGGTTCTCCAACCTTCACCAAGCATGATGAGATTTGGATTGAGGGCGCGTGCAGCCTTGTAAGCTTCTTCGACAGAAGCTGCATCATGATCTCCCATCATATCGAAACGGAAACCATCTACTTTATAGGTTTCAACTAGATACTTGATAGAGTCTACCATGACGCGTTTAGACATGTAGTGGGTTGTTCCTAGACGACCACCACCAAAGCTAGTACGAGGTGTCCCATCTGCATCCATGAAGTGGTAGTAGTTTGGCTCAATGTCTTCAAAGATATCAACATTGGCAGTATGGTTGTAAACTACGTCTAAGATAGCACCCATGCCACGTTTATGGATTTCGTTGACAAGGTTCTTAAATTCTGCGATACGTTTTTCTGGGTCCTTAGGATTGCTTGAGTACATACCAGTCAAGGAGAAGTAGTTTTGAGGATCATAACCCCAGTTGTAGTTGCTATCGCTTGAAGCATAGGCGGACAAGCGTTCATGGTTTTTCAATTCATTGACATAGTAGTATGACAAGACTGGAAGGAGCTGGATGTGGGTTACACCCAAGTCTTTGAGGTAGTCTAGTTTTTCGATAAAGGCTTCAAAAGTACCAAATGGTTTGGTCAAATCTTTTGCGATAGCAGGATCTGAGGTAAAGTCACGAACGTGAGCCTCGTAGATAACAGCATCTTCACGAGATTTGAAGTTATGAATCTTACCATAAGTCAGGTCTTGAGGTCCAAGTTTTGCTGGATCCACAAAAGCAGCTTTAGCAACTTTATGGGCAGGATCTGTTTTTGCTAGATCACTGTTCCAAGCAGCGAGAGATTTAGCGTAAGGATCGAGTGCGAGAACAGTCTTGCCTTGGCGCTCAATTTGATATTGGTAGTAGTAGCCAGTATAGTTGCTGATGCCAAGACCAGAGTTTTCATTCAGAGTTTGTTTCCAGGTTCCTTTTTCTCCTTTTTCAAGGGCGACGGTTCCGACCACTTTTTCAGGATCTTTCTTATCGTAGACGACAACTGAAACCTTATCGGCACTTGGAGACCAAAGAGTCAGATCAACACGTTTACCATCTTCTTTAAGATTTGCACCGAGTGGACCATCGTAACTGTAAGTCTCATCTTTGAGACGCCAGCTTGAACGAGTTGTAAAACGGTCTGAATCGTAGGCAACTGTATAAGGGTTTTTAGTGTCCGAAAAATCACCGATGTAGGTTACCTTCTTACCTGCTTCATCGATTGTAACATCGGAGATAGCCACTTTATTCCCTTGGTGGTCAGTGATGTTGGAATGTTTAAGGATGTCTTCTTTTTTAGCACCAACCAAGGTAGAAAAACTACTTTCAATACGGGACTTAGCCACATGTTGGGCACCAGTCATACGGATGTCATGCACATAGTAAGGGTTGGTGTAGATTGTTTCGTCATCATCCTTAAGGAAGATTTGACTGTGGTTTTTCAGGTCAGTAAATTTATAATCTTCTTTTCTGATTTTCACATCATCGCCTTTCTTGCTCTCATCTAATAGTAAAAATCCAAATTCTCTGGCGGCTTCATTGAGCGGAATATCGATGTAGCGTCCGTGTTTTCCACTTGCAGTAAAGTCTGTACCGTCAGGCCATTCTCCACTACTTGGAGTCTTCACATCTCCCCAGTACCAGAGAGATTTCTTGTCATAGTTGCCATCGGTGCGGAAATAGTTGACGCGGATTGTTCCAGCTGGCTGCGGTTGGTAGTTATGAACCTTGAAGTCCTCATCAAGCCAAGCTTCATTCATCTTTGGAGAGAGGCGCTCTACCGAACGGTCTCCAGTAAGGTTGTCACCTTTGGAGTTGTTGATGAGGAAGCTGACTTTCTTGGCTTGTTCATTTTTTAGTTTGACATCTAGGTAGTAGCCGTAGTCGTCTTTCTTGGCATCCTTGAAGGACTGGGCGCCATTTGGCCAGTTCTCAGATGGTTTTTCAACATCATCCCAAGTCCAAAGACCTTGCGAATCTTGGTTTTCTTGGGGAAGTTTTTTGACGTGGATACGGAAGTAGTTGTCTTGGATTGGATTTTCAGCTACAGTGTCTGCTGGCGCAGCTTTCTCAGCAGCTAGACTTGATACTTCAGTTTTCTCGTCTTTATTGTTTGGAAGGCTTGCACTAGTCTCAGTTGTAGCTGTTTCAGAAACTGCTACTGGTTCAGATGTTTTAGACTCTAGGGAAGCGTTTGCATCTTTGTGGTCCAAAATAGGCGTTTTTTCCTCAGCTTGGCTGGTTTCTGTAGTAACTGGGCCTGCACTAATAGCGCTTACATTTTCTTGTGTGCCAAGACTAGTTTCAGCTGCAGATACAGAAGGTGCTGTTAAGGCAAGGAGGATAAAGCTTGCTCCAATAAGGACAGAGCCAGTTCCGTTTTTCAGAGAACGGATGCTGTAAATCATTTTTTTATCTGGTTGAGATGACGTGTTTTTCATAGACACTCTCCTATTGTTTATTTTTATCCTAGTATATCATGGAGTAAGAGTTTATGCAATCGTTTTCTTTTGTTTTGTAGATGAGAAATCAGACTAGGTGAAAAATCAACCTCCATTAAAATCAAAACCCCTTTTTGTTGATAGTCTACTGAAGAAATATCCTAGCCTGAGTAAAAACATTGAAATTGACCAGCTAATCAGTAGATCTTGCTATATTCTAGCAAAGCAAGGAAAAGTCTTTTGTTAGACTGAAATAGATAGGTTATAGTTAAATAAAATCTGAATAAATTTACTAGAGAAGTTAAGTCAATTTCTAGCAATTTTTTAGAATTCACAATGCAGAGTAGATTGAATCTAGAATAGTACATAACGGCTGCTAAAAATATTTCTAGAAATAAGTTTGATTTTCCTAATCTATTTGTTTATATCTTATTTGAATCTACTATAGTGTTTTCTATTCAATCTGCTACACAACAAAATTATAGTAGATTGAATCTAGAATAGTACATAACGGCTGCTAAAAATATTTCTAGAAATTAGTTTGACTTTTCTAATCGAATTGTTCATACCTTATTTCAATCTACTATAGTGTTTTATATTCAATCTATCATACAACAAAATTATTGTAAATGAGCAAAATTTTATCGACAAGTGCGAATCTATAGTTGACTGATTTTAGAATAGTAGGATGTAGTTCTTAAAAATTGTAAGAAATTGATTTGATACTCTTCAAAAATCTCTTCAAACCACGTCAGCTGCGTCTTGCCGTACTCAAGTACAGCCTGCGGCTCGCTTCCTAGTTTGCTCTTTGATTTTCATTGAGTATGAATTTCCCGATTGATTTGGCTTTTATTTCATTTCCCTACACTTTTGAAAGTAAAAACGCATAATATCAAGTTTTTAAGATGCCTGACATTATGCGTTTATATCTGTTTTAGCCTGCTTGTTTGGTCATAAAACAGAGGCTATTTTTAAAGTTTACCAATGGAAAGAGTATTGAGTTCATTGACGACTTGTAGATTAGCCATGCGACCGACGTTCATGAGCTTCGGATGAACCAATCCTTCAATATCAAAGTTTGTAATGATGGCATCGTAACCCGCTTCCATGATTTCATCAACATTGAGTGTCTCTTTATCCCATGTTTCAAAGTGAATGTTTTTAGAGGTGTAAAATTGATAAAGTGAAATCAAGGCCTGAGGATGGGCAAAGTCAAACTCACTCAAAACAAGAACACGAACCTTAGTTTGGCGCTTTAGGAGTTGTTCCATTAGATCAGTTGCGTGGGTTAAAAGAGTATAGACTAGATGGATTACAGCGTGAAGTTTATCCTTTTGTCCCAAGCTAGACTTATAGCGCATCATTTCAAAACTAGCTGCTTCGTAAAAATCTGGGAAGAACTTTTTAATCTTATTCACTGCATAAGATTTATTATGAGAAATGATAGATTCTGAGTTGATTTCTTGACGTTCTAGAAATGCAGTGTTATGCAAGTGCCAAATCAATTGATCGGTATTTGAAAAGTGGACATCAAACTGTCGGGTAAGATTGTCTAGGACATCTCGAGCTGAGTGATAGGAGTGATCGACTTTCTCATTGTCTTTCCGCGCCTCTAGGAAATCCTCGACCGTGAAGAAAATCTCCTCTTGAGTATAGGAGCTGAAAATTTGGTCAAGAGTTGTAAAATCGAGTGTGATTCCAAGACGATCACCAAGAGATTGCAATTCCTGCTGGAAGTTTGAAAGTTGACTAAAAATAGGGCGAAGAGGGTCAAACTCGATTTCCTCTTTAGGTCTCGGTAAAATCTTTACTCGATGGAGATTGACTGCAATTTGTGTCTTCAGCTGAAGCATATTTTGGTAGGTGATGGGATAGCCTGTTATCTTGACAAGAAAAGTCACAATTTCCTCTACATCTTCAGAAGACAGATGAAATGGCCATTTGAAGAAACCATAGGCTTCATGGAAATACTGGGCAAAAAAGAAGCGAATGTCTCTTTCGTCTCCAATAATTGAAATAGGCGTCACCTTGAGCTTGAATTTATATTTTGACTGCAGAATATTATTGATTTCAGCAACCTTCTTACGAAGTGAGGGAAGAGAAATGTCAAGCGTTTGAACTAGGTGCTCGAAAGTAAATGGTTCTTCTAATAGGAAGAAAGCTCTGAGTACCTGAAAATTAACAGACTCTTGCAAAACGTGTCTATAAATTCGCTCAATACCAAAATTATGTTCGTTCCTCAGTATGATACCAGCGGTTGATGATAGAATATCAAAACACGAAAGTTGCTCGCGCATTTCTTTGATATCGCTTTTGATGATGCGTCCATTCAAATCTAGAATATCAGCCAAGGTGTCAATATGAATCCATTCTTGGTTCTCAAATAAGTATTCTAGAATTTTTAATTGTCTCTGTTCTTTGTGAGATAATAGTTCTCTCATGGGAAATACTCCTTGGAAATATAAAGTCTTATAAACAAAAAAAGATAAAAACAATTATCAGGGCTTTTTTCTATTATAGCATGTTTTCGGAAAAAATTTTTAAAATTCGTTTATAAATTATCAAATTTTATAATAATTTTACTAAAAAAAGAGTAAATTTGGAAATGATTTGCATCAAATGTTTTTTTTTTTTCTAAAAGGAGCAAAAAACTTGACTATGTTGATACCATATTTTATAATAGCAACGTATGTAAAACACATGCGACTCTAATAAAAAATAAATAGGAGATAAGAATGTATTTTAATCGTAAAAATGCAGAGCAGAAGAACTGGCGTATGATTAAAAAAGGAAAACATTTCCTTTTTGGTTGTTCGCTTGTTTTTGCGGTCGGAGCTAGCTTAGCTATTCAAACGGTCCATGCAGACACAGCATCGGAATCTACAGTTGAGAGTGGCTCAAAAGCTAAAGAGGCTAAGCCTGGATATGGTGGAGAAATGGGGACTTATGAAGCTCCTGCTGCTGTGGCAGAGACTCAGCCAGCAACAGTTGGAAAAGCAGTGGTAGCGGAAAACACTACTGCTAAAACAGCTAACAAAGAAGCTTTGACCCAGTTGGTCGAAGAAGTAAAAGGCTTGGACAAAGCAGGAAAGACAGAAGACTCTCTTTCTCGCTTGAACACAGCACTTGAACAAGCACAAAATGTTTTGGCAAATGCAGAAGCTAGCCAAGACCAAGTGGATGCAGCAGTCGCTAGTCTCAAAGAGGCAGTAGCTCAACTTGCTGCTAAAGAAGAAAAAGCAACAGCAGTAGCCACTGAAGCTAAAGCTGAAGCGACAGAGGATAAAGCTGAAACAGCAGTAGCGGAAACTGAAGTAGCTCGTCCAAGAGGCAAACGTGATCTAAGTTCACGTGCAGCAAACCGTTCAGTTGACGGATCAGTCGCTGAAGGTGAATTTGCTGGTGCGGGTGTCAAGCAGTTTCAGTCAGTTCGCTACAGTGTGGATGGAGACAGAACAACTTGGACAATTAGTGTTGTACCGCAGCATAAGAATCACCAAGCTGCTGGCTTGGTGGTCGCATCAGATGATACAATTCAAAGTATTACTGTCGTAGACCGTGGTCCTAATGCTGGACGTCTGAATGAGGATTATTACGTTGAGAAAGATTTTGGAAAGCTCCCTGCTATGAGCAATCACAAAGCTTTGGCGTCTCATTATAAATACATTGGTGGAGGAGTTCCTGATTCGCTTACCTATAGTGTAGTGACTAAAGGGACCCGTCACAATCTGTTTGCTCGTTTTGCAACAGCTATTGTAAAAAACTCACTAGAAAATGGTGGGATGAATGGTTCATCAGCTGTTAAAAATCGTACTTCAGACTTCCCAGAAGTCGGTATCAATCTTTCATCAAGACTTGCACCACAACCAGGAGTCAACAACACCTACACCCAAACAAATGACACGATTACAGTGCCTACTATAGCTTCTACAGATACAGTCTTGACAGGTACAGGAACACCAGGTGCCCGCATCAATATTAAGAGTGAGGGTAAAACTGTTAATGATAGTACCGTAGTTGGACAGAACGGACAGTGGTCATTCCCAATTACTATTGGTTTGAATAGTAACGTTACTGGTGGGGCACAGCTGGTTCCTGGGAGTCAAATCAGCGTTAGCCAAACAGTTGGTGGAGTAGAAAGTGCTGCTACACCTGTAAACGTCTCTCTAGGTCACTCAGAGATCGTTCCATCATCTAAATCAAAACAACAAAATAATCTTGTTGAAAATGATAGAAACGTTACCTTGAAAGTACCGCATGATGCAGGAGCAGCTTATTTCCAATTTACGGACGCAGATGGCAATGCTCGAGAAGTTGTGCTTAAACGTGATGCTGTTCCAGGCAACTGGCAAGTAACAAACAGTGCACTTGCAAGTGTTGCTTCAAGTGATCAAGGAGCCCACTACTCAACGATCAACTTGACCTTGAACAAAGATATGAAAGCTGGAACAACAGCACGAGTTATCTCTAACATGAAAGAAGGCAGCTACTCAAGTCTTCAAGGATGGCAATCACGTAACGTTGAAGAAGCTCCAAAAGAGGAGACTCCAGCACCACAACCACAGCCACAGCCACAACCAGAACCATCAAAACCAATTACTCCAGCAGTAGATGGCGCAACTACAGCCCCAGCATCAGCCCCAGAAATTGTCAATGATTTGGCAGGTAAAGCAAGTACTCCAGCTGATGTAACAGTGAAAGCACCAGCAGGTTCAACTGTTAAACTTTACAACAAAGATGGCGTTGTGATCGGTGAAGCCGTAGCTAACGATAAAGGTGTAGCAACTGTTCACCCTACAAACAGCCTTCCTGAAGGAGAGATCACAGCTACTTCAACACCAGCAGGTGGAACAGAGTCAGCTAAGAGTGCACCGATTACAGTTACAAAAACACCAACGCCGATTTCGAACGATGAGGTGACCAAGGGTCCTTATAAGTTGCAAATGATCACCAATACGACAAAGGTGACACTTTATCGTGGAGATAAACTTACTTTAACAGGTGATGCTGCTGGGACAGCTTTGCGTTGGTTCGGAATTGTTCCAGAAACAGCTTTTAATGTAAAAGGGGTAGAACCATCGGGTGGATTGTCTACTAATGGAAGTGCAGCAATAAGAAACAGCCATGCTGAAGCAAAAGGTACTGTTGCATGGACCCAACCTCTAGGGGATACTAAGGTCGTCTTTAGAGCTACTGGAAGTCCAGAGCCAACAAGTAATCAGAAAGTATCGATTGATCGAGTAATCACTGTTACAGTTCTTGAGACTACTAAAAAGTATGACCCAGTTGCAGGTACAAAAGTAGATATTGCAAATCCAAACAACGTTAGTGAAGATGAAAAGAACAAGATCATCAACTCAGTTAAAACTGCGAACCCAAGTCTTCCAGCAGGTTCACAATACAGTGTAGATGAAAAGGGTAACCTTACAATCACATACCCTGATAAATCAACAGATAAGGTTGCAGCAGCATATCTCGTTAACCCAACAACTCCTGCACGTGAAAACGTAGCACCAACAGTAGAAATTCCTTACTCTAATAAAGCTGAAAAAGAAGTTTATGTCTATGGTGGAGAAGCAAACTCATTCGATATCAAATTCAAAGATGATAGTGGAAAAATTGCAAGTGCTACTGTAAACGCTGGAGGAAACCAAGCATTTAAACCAGTTGAAGGTGAAGCAAATAAAATTAACACTCAATTTGGATTTAAAGCAAATGTTATCTCTGCTGAAACACCAGCAACAGCAGATGCACCAGCAGTCATTACTTATTCAGGTACTCCAGCACCAGAAGGGAAATTTACACAAAACGACTTAGATGCTGCCACTAGAGGTGAAAATCCAAAAGGTGTAGCTTTAGGATGGCGTTATGCAACTGCAACGGATACAGATGGTGCGAAAATTGAGAATGGAGCAACAAATGCTTCAAACCCAACTGACCCAGGTGCATTCCGTGTCATGCTTAAGGCACAAACTCAAAAATATGACATTGTAGCTCCAACAGAAAAAGTTGCTGTAGCAGACCCAACGAATGTAACAGATGACGACTTAGCTAAAATCAAAGAGAAACTCCAACTTGAGTACTCTCAAACGAATGATGATGCTAACTTGGCAGACAAAAAAGGTACAGCTGTAGCTGATAAAGATGCTAAGATTCAATCAGTCACAAAAGACGCTGATGGAAATCTTGTTGTGACCTATAAAGATGGTTCTCAAGATAAGAAACCATTGTCAGAATTTGTAACTAAAGATACAACAACTCCTGCACGTGACAACGTAGCACCAACAGTAGAGATTCCTTACTCTAATAAAGCTACTAAAGAAGTTTATGTATACGGTGGAGAAGCAAACTCATTCGATATCAAATTCAAAGATGATAGCGGAAAAATTGCAAGTGCTACTGTAAAACAAGGTGGTAACAAAGCGTTTGCTGATGTTGCAGGTGAAGCAAATACCATCAACACTCAATATGGATTTAAAGCAAATGTTATCAATGCTGAAACTCCGGCAACAGCAGATGCACCAGCAGTCATTACCTACTCAGGTACTCCAGCAGCAACAGATGGTTTATCAAAAGAAAGACTAGATGCAGCAACTAAAGGAGAAAATCCAGAAGGTTTGGCTTTGGGATGGCGTTATGCAACTGCAACGGATACAGATGGTGCATTTATTCAGAATGGAGCAACAAATGCTTCAAACGCAACTGACCCAGGTGCATTCCGTGTCATGCTTAAGGCACAAACTCAAAAATATGACATTGCTACTCCAACTGAAAAAGTTACTGTAGCAGATCCAGCAAATGTAACAGAAGCTGAGTTGGCTAAAATCAAAGAAAAAGTCCAACTTGAGTACTCTCAAAACAACGATGACGCTAACTTAGCAGACAAAAAAGGTACAGCTGTAGCTGATAAAGATGCTAAGATTCAATCAGTCACAAAAGACGCTGATGGAAATCTTGTAGTAACCTATGCAGATGGTTCTCAAGATAAGAAACCATTGTCAGAATTTGTAAACGTAGCTCCAACAGTTGAGCTCCCATACTCAAATGAAGCTAAGAAAGAAATTTATGTTTATACAGGTGAAAACACTGATTTAACATTCAAAGCATCAGACAACACTGCTGTTAAAGATATGTATGTACGTGGTCCTGGTGGTATTGGAAAAGATAATACGGCAGATTACGGTTTCACAACTGGAAAAATCGAGAATTCAGCAGTCACTCATGGTGATGGTACTGTATCAGGTGCTACAGCTACTATTAAGATGACAGGTGTTACAACACTTAAAGCTCCAAACCATTGGACAAGCTTTGTTGTTGCTAATGACAATGATAATGCACCATCAACTACTGATTTTAGAGCATTGGATCAAAACCCTAATGCAACTCAGACACCAGGATATGTTCACTTTATCGTTAAATCTCAAACAGATAAGTACGATATTGCAACTCCAGCTCCAGCTGATAAAGTTGAAGTAGCAGATCCAGATAAAGTAACAGATGCTGAGTTAGATAAAATCAAAGAAAAATTACAACTTGAGTACAAAAAAGATAACGATGATGCGAACATCGCAAAAGATACTCCAGTTGATAAAGATGGTAAGATTAAATCAGTCACAAAAGATGACAAAGGAAATCTTGTAGTAACCTATACAGATGGTTCTACAGATACAAAACCATTATCAGAATTTGTAACTAAAAAACCAACAGATGCAGATAAGAACGAGCCAACACCAAAAGCTCAAACTGTAGATAAAGGAACTGAACCAAAAGCAGAAGATTCAATCGGTAACTTGAAAGATCTTCCTAA
>NZ_JASHAQ010000017.1:0-47499 GCF_047465035.1 Streptococcus infantis | reverse complement strand
TATGTTTGGTCATAGTAGGCCTCATTTCTACCACAAACGTCTCACACTTAATTCCACCATAAAAATCCGTTTTAGACTAATTTCCACTTTGGTCAGATAAGTGGAAGTTACTTTGAGAAGTTTCCATCATATTTTCTACCAATTTAAAATGAAGTAGGGGGAAGAAAATTTTCATATAAAATGATATAATGAAGAGTAGCTTTTTTATGGAGAGGAGGCCCAGAATGAATTTTCAGCAATTATCTAATCTTCAATACTGGTCTAGTTTATTTTCCAGTCCTTGGAGTATTCTGATAAATGTGATTGATATTCTTATCGTTGCCTATATCTTATACCAATTTACAAAATCAATTGCAGGAACTAAAATTATGATTTTAGTTCGTGGGGTTTTGGTCTTTATTCTAGCTCAGATTATCGCCAACACTCTAGGTTTGACAACCATTTCCTGGTTGATCAATCAATTGATTACTTATGGGGTTATTGCAGCAGTTGTTATCTTTTCTCCAGAGATTCGGACAGGCTTGGAACGATTGGGGCGTGCAACAGAATTCTTTTCGAGTACACCCATCAGTTCAGAAGAACAGATGATTCAGGCCTTTGTTAAAGCAGTTGAATATATGAGCCCGCGAAAAATTGGAGCACTTGTATCAGTTCAGCGTGTCAGAACCTTGCAGGAATATATTTCCACGGGGATTCCTTTAGATGCTAAGATTTCTGCAGAACTCTTAATCAATATCTTCATTCCAAACACACCTTTACATGATGGTGCAGTCATTATAAAAGGTGATCGAATAGCTGTAACATCTGCTTATCTTCCACTTACTGAAGACACTGGTATTTCTAAGGAGTTTGGAACGCGACACCGTGCAGCCATTGGTTTATCTGAGGTTTCTGATGCTCTCACTTTTGTGGTATCAGAGGAAACTGGAGGTATTTCCATTACCTATAATGGTGTCTTTAAGCATGATTTAACGATGGAAGAATTTGAGGAAGAGCTACGTCGTATACTGATTCCGGAAAATTCACAAGAGCCAAGCTTAACAGAGCGTATATTAGGAGGCTGGAAGAATGAAAAAAAATAGTTTATATATCATCTCCTCACTCCTCTTTGCTTGCGTTTTATTTATTTACGCTACCTCTATTAATTATCAAAATAATAATAATGCAAGACCGGCTCGAACAGAAACCTATACCAATACGGTCGTAAATGTACCAATTGATATTCAGTACGATAGTGAGCAGTATTTTATTAGCGGTTTTAGTTCAGAAGTAACAGTATTTTTAACTGGATCCAATCGAGTAACCTTGGCTAGTGAGATGCAAGAAAGCACTCGTAAATTTAAGGTTACTGCAGATTTAACACAGGCGACAGAAGGAACCGTTGAAGTTCCCTTGACCATTGAAAATCTTCCGAGCGGTTTAACAGCCCTAGCAACACCGCAGAAAATCACCGTTAAAATTGGGAAGAAAGCAACACGGGATAATTTACCAGTCACTCCACAGATTGACTCTGGTAAGGTTGATGAACGGATTCTCATCGATAGTGTGACTGTTTCAGATGAACGCGTTTCGGTTACTAGTGATGCTGATACCTTATCCAAGATTGATAAGATTGTGGCTGTTTTACCAACTAGTGAAAAAATTACAGGAAATTATACGGGTTCAGTTCCTCTACAAGCTATTGATAAGAATGGAACAGTTTTACCAACGGTGATTACACCGTATGAAACAACCATGAAGATAACAACGAAACAAGTTCGATCAGCAAGTAGTTCTAGTTCATCAACGACAAGCTCATCTTCGGGCAGTTCGTCTTCAACTGGTTCTGAAACCAAGCCAGACTCTTCAAAAAAAGATTAATAAAACAATAGAAAAGGATAAAAAAATGGGTAAATATTTTGGAACGGATGGAGTCCGTGGAGAAGCAAACGTAGAACTTACGCCAGAATTAGCTTTTAAATTGGGACGTTTTGGAGGTTATGTTCTCAGTCAACATACGACTGAAGCACCAAAAGTTTTTGTAGGACGTGACACTCGTATCTCAGGTCAAATGCTAGAAGCGGCTTTGATTGCTGGTCTCCTTTCAGTCGGAATTCACGTTTATAAACTAGGTGTTCTTGCAACACCAGCAGTAGCTTATCTTGTTAAAACTGAAGGTGCAAGCGCAGGTGTTATGATTTCAGCAAGTCATAACCCAGCCCTTGATAACGGAATTAAATTCTTTGGTGGTGACGGCTTTAAATTAGACGATGACAAAGAAGCAGAAATCGAAGCCTTGCTTGATGCAAGTGAAGATACTCTTCCACGTCCAAGTGCAGAGGGCTTAGGTACGGTTGTAGACTACCCAGAAGGTTTGCGTAAATATGAAGCCTACCTCGTTTCAACTGGAACTCCTCTTGAAGGGATGAAGGTTGCCTTGGACACTGCTAACGGAGCAGCTGCAACAAGTGCTCGTCAAATTTTTGCAGACCTAGGTGCTCAATTAACAGTCATTGGAGAAACTCCAGATGGTTTGAACATCAACTTGAACGTTGGTTCAACTCATCCAGAAGCTTTGCAAGAACTTGTAAAAGAAAGTCAATCTGCCATTGGTTTAGCCTTTGATGGTGATAGCGACCGTTTGATTGCAGTTGATGAAAATGGCGAAATTGTCGATGGTGACAAGATTATGTACATTATTGGTAAATACCTTTCTGAAAAAGGTCAGTTGGCTCAAAATACGATTGTGACAACAGTTATGTCCAACCTTGGTTTCCATAAGGCCTTGGATCGTGAAGGAATCAATAAAGCAGTTACTGCTGTTGGAGACCGCTATGTCGTTGAAGAAATGAGAAAATCTGGCTACAATCTCGGTGGTGAGCAGTCAGGTCACGTTATCTTGATGGACTACAATACAACAGGTGATGGTCAGCTTTCAGCAGTTCAATTGACGAAGATCATGCAAGAAACAGGTAAGAGTTTGTCTCAATTGGCCTCAGAAGTGACCATTTACCCACAAAAATTGGTCAATATCCGTGTGGAAAATGCCATGAAAGAAAAAGCTATGGAAGTTCCAGCTATCAAGGCTATTATTGATAAGATGGAAGAAGAGATGGCAGGTAACGGACGCATCCTCGTTCGCCCAAGTGGAACGGAGCCACTCTTGCGTGTCATGGCTGAAGCCCCAACCACTGAGGAAGTAGACTACTATGTAGACACTATTGCTGAAGTTGTTAAAACTGAGATTGGTATTTAGTAAATCTAGCAGAAAATAAAAAAATATGGTACAATGGCAAATATATTGTACCAATGGAGATGAAAATGAATTTAAAACGTGAACAAGAATTTGTTAGTCAGTATCACTTCGATGCGCGTAACTTTGAATGGGAAAATGAAAATGGAGCACCTGAAACTAAGGTTGATGTAAACTTCCAGTTGCTTCAGCATGATCAAGAAAATCAAGTGACCTCTTTAGTAGTTGTTTTGAGCTTTATGATTGTCTTTGATAGATTTGTCATTAGTGGAACGATTTCTCAAGTCAATCATGTTGAAGGTCGTATTATCGACCAACCAAGTGATTTCAGCCAAGAAGAGGTTGAGACACTAGCTCGTCCATGTTTGGATATGCTTAATCGTTTGACTTATGAAGTAACAGAAATTGCCCTTGATTTACCGGGAATTAATTTGGAGTTTTAAGAAATGAAATTAGCGGTCATAACAGACTCATCTGCTTTTCTACAAGCGGAAACCTTGCGGAAAGAAGATTTATTTGTGCTAGACATTCCTGTGAATATCGATGGACAGGAGTATGTTGAAGGTGTAAATCTAACCGCTCAAGAATTTTATGAAAAAATGTCTTCAGCAAGCGAATTGCCAAAAACGAGCCAACCAAGTATTGCCAAGTTGGATGAAATTTTATCATCATTGAAAGATAAAGGCTATACACATGCTTTGGGGCTTTTCCTATCTTCTGGAATTTCAGGATTTCACCAAAATATCCAGTATATGAAGGATGAATATGAAGGGTTAACCATTGCCTTTCCTGATACCCGTATTACAAGCGCTCCTCTAGGCTATATGGTTGAGAGTGTCTTTAGATGGGCTGAGCAGGGAGATAGCTTTGAGTCTATCTTAGATAAGTTAGCAGAACAGATTGAAAATACTTCTGCCTTTATCATGGTGGATGATCTTGACCATCTAGTTAAGGGGGGACGACTCTCTAATGGTGCAGCCATTTTGGGGAATCTCCTTAGTATCAAGCCAATCCTATATTTCAATGACCAAGGTGTGATAGAAGTATATGAAAAGGTTCGTACAGAGAAAAAGGCTACAAAACGTTTAGTTGAAATTGTTAAAGAAGCAACCGCTAATGGGAATTACCAGATTACTGTCATTCACGGGAATGCTCCTCAAAAAGCAGCAGATTTGCGCCAGCTTTTGATAGATGGTGGAGTGGCTACAGATGTTTCAATTGCAACCTTCGGTAGTGTTATTGGGACTCACCTGGGAGAAGGAAGTATTGCTCTGGGCTATACACCCATAATCTAGACTATTTTTCATGGACAGCTAAGGTCCTTTGGATCTTAGAATTGAACACGCCTGGAACTCTGTGTGAAAAAGATAGTTCTTTTAAGGAGTAGACACTCCTTGATCAGAACTCCTATTTTCACTTTGTGTTCTTTCAGGCTTTGTATCTTAGAAATTGAACACGGACTACCTACCTCTTGAAAAAAGATGCCTGTCTTGCCTTTCGTGTAAAGTCAGCGCCATTCCCTATTTTTCATGGGCAGCTAAGGTCCTTTGTATCTTAAACAGGAGTAGAGATTGAGATGAGTATTCGAGTAATTATTGCTGGTTTTAAGGGGAGAATGGGACAATCTGCTTGTCAGATGGTTTTGTCTGATCCTGAACTTGAACTGGTAGCAGTATTGGATCCTTTCGAAACTGCAACAGAATGGCAGGGAATTCCTGTATTTAATGATAAGGCTGCCTTAGAAGGCTTTGAAGCAGATGTATGGGTGGACTTTACAACACCAGCTGTTGCCTATGAGAATACCCGTTTTGCGCTTGAAAATGGCTTTGCACCTGTCGTTGGAACAACAGGTTTCACTAGTCAAGAGATTGAAGAACTAAAAGAATTTTCTCGTTCCAAAGACTTGGGTGGCTTAATTGCTCCTAACTTTGCCTTGGGTGCTGTCTTACTCATGCAATTTGCGGCACAAGCTGCAAAATACTTCCCAAATGTAGAGATTATTGAGCTTCACCATGACAAGAAAAAAGATGCCCCTAGTGGAACAGCTATCAAAACAGCTGAGTTGATGGCAGAGGTTCGTGAGTCTATCCAACAAGGTGCTAGCGATGAGGAAGAACTCATTGCAGGTGCACGTGGAGCTAATTTTGATGGTATGCGAATCCACTCAGTCCGTTTACCAGGTTTGGTAGCTCATCAGGAAGTTATATTTGGAAATCAGGGAGAAGGATTGACCCTACGTCATGACTCCTATGATCGTAGCTCCTTCATGACAGGGGTGAATTTGGGAATCAAAGAAGTTGTCAAGCGTCATGAGCTTGTCTATGGATTAGAACACTTATTATGAGATTAACACAAATGCCTTCTGAATTTCAGAAGGCTTTACCAGTATTAGAAAAAATTAAAGAAGATGGCTTTGAAGCCTATTTTGTTGGAGGCTCTGTTAGGGATGCCCTACTTAATCGTCCCATCCATGATGTGGATATTGCGACGTCATCTTATCCAGAAGAGACCAAGCAGATTTTTCCACGGACAGCTGACATTGGCATTGAGCATGGAACCGTTTTGGTTTTAGACGGAGATGAAGAATACGAAGTAACTACTTTTCGAACAGAAGATGTCTATGTAGACTACCGTAGACCAAGTTCAGTTTCTTTTGTTCGTTCGCTAGAAGAGGACCTCAAACGACGTGATTTCACAGTTAATGCCTTTGCTTTAGATGAGACAGGGGAAATCATTGATTTGTTTGATGGTTTGAGAGATCTAGAAAATCAAGTTTTACGAGCAGTTGGTGTAGCTAGTGAGCGTTTCAACGAAGATGCCCTACGCATTATGCGCGGATTTCGTTTTCAAGCCAGTCTTGGTTTTGAACTCGAGCAAGAAACCTTTGAAGCGATGAAGACCTTAACACCACTCTTAGAGAAAATTTCTGTGGAACGTACTTTTGTTGAATTTGATAAACTTCTACTAGCTCCTCATTGGCGAGTAGGTCTGTCTTCTATGATTGCAAGTAAAGCTTATGATTATCTTCCAGATATGGCTGGTAGTCAGGAGAACCTCCAATTTCTATTTGACTTAGATGCTGATTTTACCTTTGAATCTTCTGAACAAGCCTGGGCTGCTCTATTGTGGGCTTTAGAGGTGAAGGATGCGCAACAATTTTTGAAAGATTGGAAGACTTCGCGTCAATTCGCTAAGCAGGTTCAAGATTTGTTGCTCATTTTAGCTCTGCGTGAAGAAGGTGAATTAAATAAACGTGACTGTTACCGTTTTGATCTAGATTTGCTTTTACAGGCTGAAAATCTTCGTCAGGCTCAAGGAAAAGAAGTTAATCCACAGGCTATCGAAGAGACTTACCATAGCTTAACCATCCATGATAAGAAAGAAATTCAAATCAATGGTGGGATTTTGATCAAAGAATATGGCTATCAACCAGGACCAGAAATGGGAGAAATTTTAGCAGAGATTGAGTATGCTATTGTAGATGGAGATTTGGAAAATGACCGTCAAGCCATCCATGCTTATCTGAGGGAGAAAAAATGAGTGATTTTATTGTTGAAAAACTAAGTAAATCCGTAGGAGACAAGACTGTCTTTAAGGATATTTCCTTTATTATCCATGACTTGGATCGCATCGGTCTCATTGGTGTCAACGGAACTGGGAAAACGACTCTTTTAGATGTGCTTTCAGGGGTTTCTGGTTTTGATGGTGACGTAAGCCCTTTTTCGGCAAAAAACGACTACAAGATTGGTTATCTGACCCAGGACCCAGATTTTGATGATAGCAAGACTGTCTTGGATACAGTCCTATCCAGCGATCTCAAGGAAATCCAGCTTATTCGTGAGTATGAATTGATCATGCTCAACTATAGTGAGGACAAGCAGGCACGTTTGGAACGGGTCATGGCAGAAATGGACTCTCTCCAAGCTTGGGAAATTGAGAGTCAGGTCAAGACGGTTCTTAGCAAGCTGGGGATTCAGGACTTATCTACTCCTGTTGGGGAATTGTCAGGTGGTCTGAGAAGACGGGTCCAGTTGGCGCAAGTCTTACTTGGCAATCACGACCTTTTGCTTTTGGATGAGCCGACCAACCATCTGGATATTGCGACTATTGAGTGGCTGACCCTCTTTTTGAAAAATTCCAAGAAAACGGTTCTCTTTATCACCCACGACCGGTACTTCCTAGATGCGCTCTCGACGCGAATTTTTGAGTTGGACCGTGCTGGTTTGACCGAATATCAAGGAAATTACCAAGACTATGTTCGCCTCAAGGCTGAACAGGATGAGCGCGATGCAGCTCTTCTTCACAAAAAGGAACAACTCTATAAGCAAGAATTGGCCTGGATGAGACGACAACCACAGGCTCGTGCAACCAAGCAACAAGCACGGATTAATCGATTCCATGACTTGAAAAAAGAAGTCTCAGGAACTACAGCTGAGACAGACTTGAGCATGAATTTTGAAACCAGCCGTATCGGGAAAAAAGTCATCGAATTTAAGGATGTTTCCTTTGCCTATGATGATAAACCAATTTTACAGGATTTTAGTCTCTTGGTGCAAGCCAAAGACCGTATCGGAATCGTCGGGGACAATGGTGTTGGGAAGTCAACCCTTCTTAACCTTATTGCAGGAAGTTTGAAACCGACTGAAGGAGAGGTTATTATCGGTGAAACAGTTCGCATCGCCTATTTCTCTCAGCAAATCGAAGGATTGGATGAAAGCAAGCGGGTTATTAATTATTTGCAGGAAGTGGCAGAAGAGGTTAAGACCAGTGGTGGCTCTACGACCTCTATCGCGGAGTTATTAGAACAGTTCCTTTTCCCGCGCTCAACTCACGGCACCTTGATTGAGAAGTTGTCGGGTGGTGAGAAAAAACGACTTTACCTCCTCAAGTTGCTATTGGAAAAACCCAATGTGCTACTTTTGGACGAGCCTACAAATGATTTAGATATTGCGACCTTAACTGTTCTAGAAAATTTCTTACAAGGTTTTGCAGGTCCAGTCTTGACAGTTAGTCACGATCGCTATTTTCTTGATAAGGTGGCGACTAAGATCCTTGCCTTTGAAAATGGCACGATACGTCCCTTCTTTGGCCACTATACCGATTATCTGGATGAAAAGGCCTTCGAAGAAGAAGCGACAAGTCAAGTTCAAAAGGCTGAGAAGGAAAAAGTCGTCAAAGTCCGTGAAGAAAAGAAACGCATGACCTACCAAGAAAAGCAAGAGTGGGCAAGTATTGAAGGCGATATCGAAAACTTGGAGAACCGTATTTCTGAGATTGAAGAAGAAATGCAGGCCAATGGCTCTGACTTTGGCAAGCTAGCTACTCTTCAAAAAGAGTTAGATGAGAAGAATGAAGCCTTGCTTGAAAAATATGAACGCTATGAATATTTAAGTGAGTTAGCTTAATGGAAGAAAAAATCATAAAATGGAGCAGCAAGAAAATCATCTGGAATATTACTCTCTGCTTAGTTGAGTTAGCTTTTCTGCTTTGGATACTCTCTTTTATGATGACATACCCCAAAGAAGCACCAATGGGATTTGTGGTATTAATACTCTTTGTTGGCTTCTTAATCATCATTGTTGGATGGATTTTGTATGAACGTTTTCAAATTCTTTTTTCAGATAAAGAGTATTTGAAATGTACGCCTCAAGGATTTTCCTATAAGCCTCATCCAAAAAAAGAAAGTCAGTTTTATTCTTGGGGACAAGTAGAAACATTTTCTCTTATGAGAATTAAAGGTGGTAGAAGTTCGAGGGATTTTTATCAGATTGAAATTTATTTTTTTGACAAAGACCTTGTAAAAACAAAATCTCTATGGAATCGTCTACGAAGTAGATTTACGGCTGCTAAACATTCTAACGTTTTAAAAATTCCAATCTACTTACTGGATGTCGGTTTACCGCGAAGAGTCTTTGAAGCCATGTCCTACTTTGAGCGAGAGTGGCGAATCCAACAAAATTGTCAACGCAATCAAAAATCTAAAAGCAAAAAGAAGAAATGATTTTATTAAGCGAGCAATAGTTAAAGATTTGATTAGAAGCCTTGGACTCAGTTTCCAGGGTTTCTTTCTATTTCTCTTTTCTAGGAATTATGGTATAATAGGGAGTAAAAATTTAAAAAGAAAGAAATGCTATGAACTTAAAAGATTACATTGCAAGTATTGAAAATTATCCACAAGAAGGAATTACATTCCGTGACATCAGCCCTTTGATGGCCAACGGAAATGCCTACAGCTATGCTGTTCGTGAAATTGTTCAATATGCTACTGACAAAAAGATCGATATGATCGTAGGACCAGAAGCGCGTGGATTTATCGTTGGATGTCCAGTTGCTTTTGAGTTGGGAATTGGTTTTGCACCTGTGCGTAAACCAGGAAAATTGCCACGCGAAGTCATTTCAGCTGACTACGAAAAAGAATATGGTGTTGATACTTTGACTATGCACGCAGATGCTATCAAACCAGGTCAACGTGTTCTCATCGTAGATGACCTTTTGGCAACAGGTGGTACTGTTAAAGCGACTATCGAAATGATTGAAAAACTTGGTGGTATCGTAGCTGGTTGTGCCTTCTTGATTGAGCTTGATGAGCTTAAAGGTCGCGAAGCTATCGGAGATTACGATTATAAAGTGCTTATGCATTATTAATGAAAAACAGTCCCTAGGGCTGTTTTCTCTTCATCTGATATAAAAAAAGGCTATATCTAGTTAGAGAAAAACTATAATTGAAAACTATATCTTCTTACAGTATAATAAAGGGAAGGACTTTCGTCAGCTGATTTTTCATTTGACGACTGTATTTTCGTTTGAGCCTAGAATTGATACAGTAAGGAGATTTCCATGCCGATTCGAATTGATAAAAAATTACCAGCAGTTGAGATTTTACGAACGGAAAATATTTTCGTCATGGATGACCAGCGGGCGGCTCATCAGGATATTCGACCACTGAAAATTCTGATTTTAAACTTGATGCCACAGAAGATGGTTACAGAGACTCAGCTTTTACGACATTTAGCTAATACTCCTTTGCAGTTAGATATTGATTTCTTATATATGGAAAGTCATCAGTCGAAAACAACTCGTTCTGAGCATATGGAGACTTTTTATAAGACCTTCTCGGAAGTTCAAGACCAGTATTTTGATGGCTTGATTATCACGGGAGCGCCGGTTGAGCATCTTCCTTTTAAAGAAGTGGACTATTGGGAGGAATTTACTCAGGTCATCGATTGGTCAAAGACACATGTCTTTTCAACCCTGCATATTTGCTGGGGAGCACAGGCTGGCCTCTACTATCGTTACGGCGTAGATAAACACCAGATGGCTCAAAAGCTTTCGGGAATTTATCCTCAGGATGTTTTAAAAGAAGGTCATCTTTTGCTGAGAGGTTTTGATGATTTGTATGTGTCTCCCCATTCTCGTCACACAGAAATTCTCAAAGAAGACATTGTAAATAAAACCAATCTAGAGATTTTAGCATCTGGAAAAGAGGTGGGAATCTCTATCCTTGCAAGCCGAGATTTAAGAGAAGTTTATAGCTTTGGGCATTTAGAGTATGATCGTGATACTCTAGCGAAAGAATATTTTAGAGATCTAGATGCTGGTTTAGATCCCCATATACCAGAAAATTATTTCAAAAATGATGACATCCATGAACTTCCTTGTATGCGTTGGAGTTCCTCAGCAGCTCTCTTTTTCAGTAACTGGGTAAATTATGCAGTTTACCAAGAAACCCCTTTTGAGTGGAAGAGTGCAGAAGAAGATGTCTCTCATTTTGGATATTTATAAGAGGAATTATGACATATTTAGATGCTTTCAAATCAGGGAACTTGGTATTACCAAGTGCTCTGCTCTTAAACTACAATCAACTGTTTTCATCAAGCGATGATTTCTTAGTTTGGCAATTCTTTTACCTACAAAATACAACAGCTTTAGGGGAGTTGTCCCCAAGCCAGATTGCTGAGAAAATTGGCAAGCAAGTCTTTGAAGTCAATCAAGCTATTTCGCGCTTGACAGAAAAAGGCTTACTTCAATACCGAACCATTGAACTCAATGGTGAGATAGAAGTGATTTTTGATGCGACTTTAGCTTTAGAGCGCTTAGACCAACTTTTTGAACAGCAAGAGCCTAGCCAAGCGCTACCCGCTAAAAATGATTTGAAAGACTTGGTGGAAACCTTCCAAAAAGAGCTAGGTCGTCTCCTAAGTCCTTTTGAGATCGAAGATTTGGAAAAGAGTTTGAAAGAAGACGGAACCAGTGCGAACCTGATCAAAGAGGCCCTACGTGAGGCCGTTTTGAATGGAAAACCAAATTGGAAGTACATCCAAGCTATCCTAAGAAACTGGCGTCATGAAGGCATTAAGAGTGTAGTCCAGGTAGAGGCTAAGCGTCAGGAGAGAGAAGCGACTAATCCTCAAAATGTTCAAGTTTCTGCAGATTTTCAAAATGCTATGGATCTTTGGAAAGACTAGTTTTAAGTATTGATAATAGAAAAAAATGCCTACAGGCTAGAAAGAAAATCTAGCTTGTGGGCATTTTTTGTGTGTTTTATACTCAATGAAAATCAAAGAGCAAACTAGGAAGCGAGCCGCAGGTTGCTCAAAGCACCGTTTTGAGGTTGTGGATAGAACTGACGAAGTCAGTAACACATATACGGCAAGGAGAAGCTGACGTGGTTTGAAGAGATTTTCGAAGAGTATTAATTGATTAGTTAGCCAGTCCCCATACACTAAGAGAGCGTTCTGTAACTGGGAAATCTCCATAACCTTCAGCATTTATAGTTACTTGATCTGAATGGTTACCAAGTAAATCAACAAATGTTTGGTCAGCCCATTCTTGACCAACAAACATGGATTTGCTGTTTTCTTGGTCATTTGAAATCAAGACTGCGATTGGGGATTGATTTTTAGCGCCTGAACGAACCCAACCGATACAATTAGAATCGTCAAAGTAGTCAGTCTGCTCTCCATAAGCCAAATCTTTTCGGATGGCAAGCAGACGGTCAAGGACATCCTTGAAGTCTTCCTGAGCATACTGTCCTGAAATCCCATAGTAGTCTCCGTAAAAGACACATGGTAGACCGTGCTCACGCAAAAGAATGAGAGCATAGGCTGCTGGTTTAAACCATTCTTCAACAGTAGACTCCAGAGCTTGACCTCGTTGGGTGTCATGGTTTTCGACAAAGGTTACAGCCTTATCTGGCTTGATTAGAACGAGACTATCATTAAAAATGGTACGCAAATCATAGTCTGCACCAGCTTGGCTTGCTTCAAAGAGATTCATATGGAGGCGAACATCGACAAGATCAAAGCGTTCTTCAATTTTATCGAGGTATTCTAGGTTGGCTGCTTTGTCTGGATTCCAAAATTCACCAAAAACATAAAAATCTTGGCCATATTTTTCTTTGATATCGCGAATGAAATTGCGCATAAAGAAAGAGTCAATGTGTTTAACGGCGTCCAAGCGGAAACCTGCCACACCAGTTGTTTCCATAAACCAATCTGCCCAATCGTAGATATTTTTTATCACTTCAGGATGTTTGAAATCTAGATCGGCATACATGAGATAGTCGTAATTGCCATTCTCATTGTCGACTAATTCCTCATGAGCCCAGCCTTTGTTGTCTCCCTGTATCAGATAGATTCCAGATTTACGGCGTTTAGCATCGTAGTCAGTTCCAGTAAAGTGGTACCAGTGCCAGTGGAAGTCATTGTAGGTATTTTGTCGTCCATCAAAAGTAAAACCAGTCCAGCCATTGATGGTAAAAGGTTCTCCTAGTTCCACAGTTCGATCTTCTGGATCCACTTCGATAACTTGAAAAGATTCTAAATGGTCAGCGGCTGCCTTATGATTTAAGACGATATCAGCCATTGGTTGAATCCCATGAGATTTTAAAGTTTGGATGGCATGAAGATAGTCTTCTTTAAAACCATACTTGGTACGTATAGTACCTTTCTGATTGAACTCTCCAAGGTCAAATAGGTCATAGACGCCATAACCAACATCTTTTTCATTTGTTGCTTTAAAAGCAGGTGGCATCCAAATGTGACTAATACCTAAGTTAGCTAGGTGTTCAGCGTCGTCAGCTAGGCGTGTCCAGTGATTTCCATCGTGAGGCAGATACCACTCAAAATATTGCATTAGGGTTTGATTTTTCATAGTTAATCCTCTTACTTACAGTGATGAGAATTATTGTAGCATAAAGTCAGCTTCTGCGCAAACGTTTGCGCTAAAATTAAACTCTTAAAATTTTATGTCTATTTTTCAACTAGAAGTGTTGAAATACTATAAAATAAAAATAGTAGGACTAATGGGAGGAAAAATTCTCTCAGATAGGGCAAGATGATGGATGAATCAATAGTTTCTATTTTGTGAATTGTCATAAAATTTGTTATAATAGTGTTTATGAATAAAGTATTCGTCAGTAGACGTGTTGAAAAAAAACTAAATCAAGGTCTAGTACTTTTGGAGGATATTGATTTTCCAGAACTATCTGAAACTGATCAAGAAGTTGAGTTATTGAGTCAAAACAAGCAGTTTTTGGGCAAGGCCTATTTATCTCGTCAAAATAAGGGAATTGGTTGGTTTGTAACGAACCAGAAGCTTTCTTTTAACCAAAAATTCTTTGAAAGTTTGTTTGAAAAAGCCAAACAAAAACGTTCTGCTTACTATCAAGATGAGTTGACAACTGCCTTTCGTTTGTTTAATCAAGAAGGCGATGGTTTTGGCGGAATGACTTTGGATCTCTATGGAGATTATGTTGTTTTTTCATGGTATAACTCCTATATCTATGGACTTCGCCAACAGATTTTAGCAGCTTTTGCTCAGGTTTTCCCTGAAGTATTAGGTGCCTATGAAAAGATTCGTTTTAAAGGTCTAGACTATGAGTCTGCCCATATCTATGGTCAAGAAGCACCAGAAAATTTTACAGTTCTCGAGAATGGTGTCCTCTATCAAGTCTTTATGAACGACGGTCTTATGACAGGCATCTTTTTGGACCAACATGAAGTGCGTGGTAGCTTGGTTGATGGTTTAGTTATGGGGAAATCCTTACTCAATATGTTTTCCTATACAGCAGCTTTCTCAGTTGCTGCAGCCATGGGAGGAGCTAGTGTAACAACCTCTGTAGACCTAGCCAAACGTTCAAGAGAACTGTCAGAAGCTCATTTTCATGCCAATGGACTCAGTCTTGACAGTCATCGTTTCATCGTCATGGATGTCTTTGAATACTTTAAATACGCTAAACGTAAGGGCTTATCTTATGATGTGATCGTTCTTGATCCACCTAGCTTTGCCCGTAATAAAAAGCAAACTTTCTCTGTAGCTAAGGACTATCACAAGTTGATTTCCCAGAGTTTAGAGATTTTAAATCCGGGAGGTATGATCATTGCTAGCACCAATGCTGCCAATGTTTCCCGTCAAAAATTTATAGAACAAATCGACAAAGGATTTGCAGGAAGAAAGTACCAGGTTCTTAATAAATATGGACTTCCAGCAGACTTTGTCTACAATGAAAAAGATGAAAGTAGTAATTACCTCAAGGTGATTAGCATGAAGGTAACTAAATGAAATTAGTCGTTTCAGTAATGCCAAAGAGTTTAGAAGAGGCGCAAGGAATCGATGCCATGCGGTATATTGATGCTGATATCATTGAGTGGCGTGCTGATTTTCTACCAAAAGAAGCTATTTTACAGGTGGCGCCTGCCATTTTTGAAAAGTTTGCAGGTCGCGAACTTCTCTTTACCTTGCGCACTCGTGCTGAAGGAGGAGAGATTGACCTGTCATCGGAAGACTATGTTCAGATCATCAAGGATGTGGCCCAACTCTATCAACCTGAATACCTTGATTTTGAGTATTTTGCTCACAAGGATGTTTTTGAGCAGATGCTAGATTTTCCAAATTTGGTTTTGAGTTACCATAATTTCCAGGAAACTCCAGACAATATGATGGAAATTTTGTCAGAGCTAACTAGCCTAACTCCGAAAGTAGTTAAGGTATCTGTAATGGCACATACAGCACAAGATGTATTAGACCTCATGAATTTCACACGAGGATTTAAAACCCTCAACCCTGAGCAGGAATATGTAACGATTTCTATGGGCAAAGTGGGTAAGGTATCTCGTATCACTTCAGATGTAACGGGTTCAAGTTGGTCATTTGCAAGTTTAGATGCAGCAAGTGCCTCAGGACAAATCTCACTCTCCAATATGGTAAAAATTCGGGAGATTTTGAATGAGGATTGATGGCTACACACGTCTGGCAGCTGTGGTCGCAAATCCTATCAAACATTCCATTTCTCCCTTCATTCACAATAGCGCATTTGAGGCAACAGAGACAAACGGTGTCTATCTAGCCTGGGAGGTTGAAGCGACTGACTTGGCAGAAACAGTTGCCAATATTCGTCGCTATCAGATGTATGGAATCAATCTTTCCATGCCTTACAAGGAACAAGTAATTCCTTATCTGGACCAGTTGAGCGAAGAGGCTTGTTTAATTGGTGCAGTTAATACAGTTGTGAATCGAGAAGGAACATTAATTGGATATAACACAGATGGCAAGGGATTCTTTAAGAGCTTGCCTTCTTTTAAAATATCAAGGAAAAGACTGGTTTTGTTAGGAGCAGGCGGTGCAGCCAAGGCAATTTTGGCACAGGCAATCTTGGATGGAGTGAGTCAGATTTCTGTCTTTGTTCGTTCTTCATCCATAGAAAAAACAAGACCTTACTTAGAAAAAATACAGAATGCGACTGGATTTAGAGTAGATTTATTTGCATTAGAGGATGTTCAAGAACTTCAAGACAGCATCACTAAAGCCGACCTCCTGGTCAATGCTACTAGTGTGGGCATGGATGGATCCTCTCAGCCGATCCCGACCAGCATCGTTTTACCAGAGAAGCTTTTGGTAGCTGATGTGATTTATCAACCCTTTGAAACCCCATTTTTGAAATGGGCTAGAAGTCAGGGAAATCAATCTATCAATGGCCTTGGCATGCTGCTTTACCAAGCTGCTGAAGCTTTTCAGTTATGGACAGGCAAGGAAATGCCAACAGATCAAATCTGGGAATTATTAAAACAAAAGTACCAATAAAGAAAAAGGAGACCTGCTATGAAAATTAGAATAGACCTTCCCCACCATCCTTATGATATTCAGATTGAAAAAGGAAGCTTGTCTCAAGCAGGAAAATGGTTGCGCGAACTTTGGCAACCACAAAAAATTGTTATCATAACGGATAACCGTGTGGCTTCACTCTATGCAGAAAAGGTTAAATTGAGCTTAGAGTCTGCTGGTTTTCAAGTGGCAGTTTTTGACTTTCTAGAGGGGGAAGAGCGAAAAAATCTAACCACGGTTCAAAAGGCTTATGAATTTCTAGTTAAGCAAGACTTGACTCGCAGTGATGGCATCGTAGCCCTCGGTGGTGGTGTAGTTGGTGATTTGGCTGGATTTGTAGCCTCAACCTATATGCGAGGTATTCACTTTGTTCAAATTCCGACTAGTTTGACAGCTCAAGTCGACTCTTCAATCGGGGGTAAGACAGGAGTGAATACTCCTTTTGCCAAGAATATGGTTGGAACTTTTGCTCAGCCGGATAGTGTTTTGATTGACCCAACGGTTCTTGAAACCTTAGGTAAGAGAGAGTTGATTGAAGGAATGGGTGAAGTCATCAAGTATGGCTTAATTGAAGATCCAGAACTCTGGGACTTGTTATCTGAAATGGATGGTTCTGTGGATAGTATTTGGGAGCATTCAGAAAGTTTGATTGAGCATTCTTGCCAGGTGAAACGCAAGATGGTAGTTGAGGATGAATTGGACAATGGCATTCGTCTATATCTCAACTTTGGTCATACAATCGGCCATGCTATTGAAGCAACTGCTGGTTATGGACGTGTCATGCATGGTGAGGCAGTAGCGATGGGAATGGTTCAGGTCTCTAAAGTAGCCGAACAAAAAGGCCTTATGCCAGCTGGAATCACTCAGTCTATCCGAGAAATGTGTCAGAAATTTGGGCTTCCTGTGGATTATGAAAACTGGGATGTTGATAAGCTTTATCAGGCTTTGACTCATGATAAAAAAGCGCGTGGTAACACTATGAAATTAGTCTTGGTACCAGAACTTGGTTCAGCTACTATTCACCCCGTCTCACTCGAAGAAATGAAAGATTACTTGGTAAAATAAGGAGAATGTATGAGATATTTAACAGCAGGAGAATCACATGGTCCTCGTCTGACAGCAATTATTGAAGGAATTCCAGCAGGACTGCCTTTGACTGCAGAAGATATCAATGAAGATCTCAAACGTCGCCAAGGCGGTTACGGTCGTGGTGGACGCATGAAAATCGAGAGCGATCAGGTTGTCTTTACTTCTGGAGTTCGTCACGGAAAGACGACAGGGGCTCCTATCACCATGGGTGTCATTAACAAGGACCACCAAAAATGGCTGGATATCATGTCTGCCGAGGATATTGAAGACAAACTCAAAAGCAAACGAAAAATCACACATCCTCGTCCAGGTCACGCAGACTTGGTTGGGGGCATCAAATACCGCTTTGATGATTTGCGAAATTCTTTGGAACGTTCATCTGCTCGTGAAACAACTATGAGGGTTGCAGTTGGAGCAGTAGCCAAGCGGCTTTTAGCTGAGCTTGATATCGAAATTGCTAACCATGTTGTTATCTTCGGTGGTAAGGAAATCGATGTTCCAGAAAACTTAACAGTCGCAGATATTAAGAAACTAGCTGCCCAGTCTGAAGTTTCTATCGTCAACCAAGAACGTGAGCAGGAGATTAAGGATTATATTGACCAGATTAAGCGAGATGGGGATACCATCGGAGGTGTTGTAGAAACAGTTGTCGGAGGTGTTCCGGTTGGTCTTGGTTCTTATGTCCAATGGGATCGTAAACTAGATGCAAGGCTAGCTCAAGCTGTTGTTTCTATCAATGCCTTTAAGGGTGTGGAGTTTGGTCTTGGTTTTAAAGCAGGCCATCTTAAGGGTAGCCAAGTCATGGATGAAATCCTCTGGTCATCAGAAGATGGCTATACTCGTCGGACTAATAACCTTGGAGGTTTCGAAGGTGGTATGACCAACGGCCAACCGATTATCGTTCGTGGAGTTATGAAGCCAATTCCGACTCTCTATAAGCCGTTGATGAGTGTCGATATTGAAACTCATGAGCCTTATAAAGCAACAGTAGAGAGAAGTGATCCTACTGCTCTTCCAGCAGCAGGTGTCGTTATGGAGGCAGTCGTAGCAACAGTCTTGGCTCAGGAAATTCTAGAGAAATTCTCCTCTGATAATCTGGAAGAATTAAAAGAAGCTGTTGCGAAACATCGAGAGTATACAAAGAATTATTAAGGAGTTCTTATGGCAAAAACCATCTATATCGCAGGACTAGGTTTGATTGGTGCTTCCATGGCCCTCGGAATCAAGCGGGATCATCCTGATTATGAAATTTTAGGATACAATCGTAGTCAAGCGTCTAGAGATATTGCCTTGGAGAGAGGAATGATTGACCGAGCGACGGATGACTTTGCCAGTTTTGCTCCACTAGCGGATATTATTATTTTGTCACTTCCTATCCAGCAAACACTTGATTTTATCGAGAAGTTGGCAAACTTGGATTTAAAGGAAGGTGTCATTATTTCCGATGCTGGCTCGACCAAGTCAGCTATCGTGGCTACAGCTGAGAAGTGTTTTGCTGATAAGTCTGTTCGCTTTGTCGGGGCCCATCCCATGGCAGGAAGTCACAAGACAGGAGCGGCTTCTGCCGATGTTAATCTCTTTGAAAATGCCTACTATATCTTTACGCCTTCGAGTCTGACAACTCCAGATACGCTTGAAGAAATGAGAGACTTGCTGTCAGGTCTTCATGCTCGTTTCATTGAAATCGATGCTGAAGAGCATGATCGAGTGACTTCTCAGATTAGTCATTTTCCGCATATCTTAGCATCAGGCCTGATGGAACAAACTGCAAGTTATGCTGCGGAGCATGAAATGGCTCGACGCTTTGCGGCAGGTGGTTTCCGTGATATGACTCGGATTGCTGAAAGCGAGCCAGGTATGTGGACTTCTATCCTCTTATCCAATCGGGAGACCATTGTTGAACGCATCGAGGACTTCAGGGGCCGTTTGAACGAGATTGGACAAGCTATCAGTAAGGGTGATGAAAACCAAATATGGAATTTTTTCAATCAAGCGCGTGAGCAACGTCAGGCTATGGAAATCCATAAACGCGGAGGAGTAGATAGCTCATTTGACCTTTATGTAGATGTTCCCGATGAGGAAGATGTGATTTTACGCATCTTGGAATTGCTACGTGGAACTTCTTTGGTCAATATCCATATCAATGAGGAAAACCGTGAAGATATTCACGGGATTCTACAAATTTCATTTAAAAATGCTCAAGACTTGGAACGAGCCGAGCACCTCATAACAGAAAACACCGACTATACAGTCGTTGTCAAATAAGGAGAAAAATATGCCTAAAATAGAGCCTAGATTCATATTTGGTATTATCTTTATTTCTTTTATCTTACTTAGAGCTTACACTGTTAAAAAAGATGTGAAAACTACTTCAGAAGAAAGTGTTGAGACAAAAAATGAACCATCCAAGAAAGAAACAAGTTCAGAGAAAACTAATTCAAAGTATGTAGACGATAGGATTATTAATGATTTTATTAACAGCTATAATCAAAATTCTAATAGCCCATTAGAAAATATCAAAAAAGGAAATATAAAAATAAAATATTTCGCATCAAGCTACGGATATTACTTGGAGCTTTTACATGCAAATGATACTGATAAAATCAATGTAACAATTAATCAGACAAATGAAAATAGTGAATCTGGTGTTGCAGGAATGAAAGAAGTATTTCATGATATTGTTAAATCGATTGAATCATCCTTATCTGATGATGAGATAGATAACTATTTTGATAATCTTATGTCAAATGAAATAAAAACAGGTTCTAATTTAGGAACTTTGAAGATAGAGTATATACCAGATAAGGAATTAAGCAATGGACATTCAAGAGGTCATATAAAAGTGATTGCACAATAATAATGACCACAGAGTGACTAGTAATTTTAAAAGAAATAAATAAGGAGAAAATCATGTCAAATATTTACGATAGTGCAAACGAACTTAGTCGCGGTCTACGCGAATTACCAGAATATAAGGCTGTTAAAGCAGCTAAAGATGCTATTTCAGCAGATGCTGAGGCGAGCAAAATTTTTACAGAATATGTTGCCTTCCAAGAGGAAATTCAAAGACTGGCTCAGACAGGTCAAATGCCAGACGCTTCTTTCCAAGCTAAGATGGAAAACTTTGGCAAGCAGATTCAAGGGAACAGCCTCTTGTCAGAATTCTTTACCAAGCAACAACAATTGGCAATTTACCTTTCTGACATTGAAAAAATTGTTTTTGAACCAGTTTCAGAATTGCTAAAATAAGAAAATAACTATCCTAAAGTCAGGAATTTTTAAGAAATTTCTGACTTTTTATGATAAAATAAGAAAAAGTATTGTCAGTATGAGGTCTAGTATGAAGTTGAAAACAAACGTTAATCATTTGAATGGTAGCATTCGCGTACCAGGTGATAAATCCATCAGTCATCGCTCTATTATTTTTGGAAGCTTGGCTGAAGGTGAGACTAAAGTTTATGATATCTTGCGTGGCGAAGATGTTTTGTCAACCATGCAAGTATTTCGGGACCTCGGTGTTGAGATAGAGGACAAGGACGGTGTCGTTACCATTCAAGGTGTTGGCATGGATGGTTTGAAAGCCCCTCAGAATGCTCTGGATATGGGGAATTCTGGGACCTCTATTCGCTTGATTTCAGGCGTCCTTGCTGGTGCAGAATTTGAAGTAGAAATGTTTGGAGATGATAGTCTTTCTAAACGCCCCATGGATCGTGTGACCCTTCCTTTGAAAAAAATGGGAGTTAGCATTTCTGGTCAGACAGAGCGAGACTTGCCACCTTTGCACTTAAAAGGTACAAAAAATTTAACACCTATTCATTATGAATTGCCAATTGCCTCTGCCCAAGTCAAGTCAGCCTTGATTTTTGCGGCTTTGCAGGCTCAGGGGCAATCTGTCATCATTGAGAAGGAGTGCACTCGTAACCACACAGAAGATATGCTGCATCAATTTGGTGGAGACTTGAGTGTTGATGGTAAGAAAATCACAGTCCAAGGACCACAGAAACTAAGTGGACAAACAGTTGTCGTACCAGGAGATATTTCTAGTGCAGCCTTTTGGTTGGTGGCAGGTTTGATTGTTCCTAATTCTCGTGTCGTGCTGAAGAATGTGGGCATTAACGAAACTCGTACAGGGATTATTGATGTTATCCGCTCTATGGGTGGGAAATTAGAACTTACTGACATTGACCCGATTGCTAAGTCTGCAACTTTGACTGTTGAGACATCAGACCTAAAAGGAACTGAGATTGGCGGAGCCTTGATTCCACGTTTGATTGATGAATTGCCAATTATCGCCCTTCTTGCTACCCAAGCTCAAGGTCAAACAGTCATCAAAGATGCAGAAGAGCTCAAGGTTAAAGAAACTGACCGTATTCAAGTTGTCGCAGATGCCTTAAATAGCATGGGAGCAGCTATTACTCCTACAGCAGACGGCATGATTATCAAAGGGAAATCTGCTCTTCATGGAGCCAGAGTAAATACCTTTGGTGACCACCGTATCGGCATGATGACAGCCATTGCAGCTCTTTTAGTGGCAGATGGAGAAGTTGAATTGGATCGAGCTGAAGCTATTAATACTAGCTACCCAAGCTTCTTTGATGATTTGGAGACTTTGATTCATGGCTAAGGTTTTACTAGGTTTTATGGGTGCAGGAAAATCTACTATTGCTAGAGGATTAGATCCTGATTTTGTAGACATGGATTCCTTGCTCGAAGACCGACTGGGGATGCCGATTGCTCGTTTCTTTGAAGAAAAAGGAGAAGCAGCCTTCCGTCAGGTAGAATCAGAAATTTTAGCTGATTTATTAAAAACAGACCAAGTCGTGTCAACTGGGGGAGGAGTAGTCATTTCTCCGCGTAATCGTGATTTACTCAAGCAAAATCCAGAGAATATCTACCTAAAAGCAGATTTTGAGACCCTTTACCAACGAATTTCAGCTGATAAGGACAATCAACGCCCACTATTTCTGAACAATAGCAAGGAAGATTTGGCTGCAATTTTTAATGAAAGACAGGCTTGGTATGAGGAAGTGGCTAGTAAAGTTATCGATGTGTCCAAGCTAAGCCCAGAGGAAATTATAGAGGAACTGAAATGAAAATTGCCTATCTAGGTCCCAAAGGATCTTTTTCGCACCATGTGGTGCAGACGGCTTTTCCTCATGAGGAACTGGAGCCATTTTCAAATATTACAGACGTTATCAAGGCCTATGAACATGGATTGGTAGACTATTCAGTAGTGCCAGTTGAAAATTCCATTGAAGGTAGTGTTCATGAGACACTGGACTATCTTTTCCATCAAGCTCGCATTCAAGCTGTGGCAGAGATTGTTCAGCCAATCCACCAACAATTGATGGCAGTACCCGGGCAATCTAAAATTGAGAAAATCTTTTCTCACCCACAAGCATTGGCACAGGGGAAGAAATTTATTGACGAGCATTATCCAGATGCGCAACTAGAAGTCACTGCCAGTACAGCCTACGCTGCGCGCTATGTTTCTGAACATCCTGATCAACCATTTGCGGCGATTGCTCCAAGAAGTTCTGCAGAGGAATATGGTTTAGAACTCATCGCTCAAGATATTCAAGAAATGGAAGCCAATTTTACTCGTTTTTGGGTTTTGGGACCTAACTTACCACAAATTCCTTTGAAAGCAAGTTCTGAAAAGATGAGTCTAGCTTTGACCTTGCCAGATAATCTTCCAGGTGCATTATACAAAGCACTTTCTACCTTTGCATGGCGTGGGATTGACTTGACTAAAATTGAGAGTCGTCCCCTAAAAACAGCCTTGGGCGAATACTTTTTTATCATTGATGTGGACTATGCTGATAAAGAACTGGTCCACTTTGCTCAAAAAGAATTAGAAACGATTGGAATCCAGTATAAAGTACTAGGTGCTTATCCTATCTATACAATACAGGATAAAGGAAAGGAGAAGGAATGACTAGAGAGAATCCTTTGACACACCATGAAAAACTGAGATATGACTATCTTTTGAAAAATATTCATTATTTGAATGAGAAAGAAAAGAGAGAATTTGACTTATTACATGCTAAGTTAGAAGGTCAAAAAAGTTCAGCGGAAGTTTTCAATCCAGAAACTAAAGAACAACTTCTTTCAGACTCTGGTATCGACCTGCCAACCTATGCTAATCGTAGTCGTTCTAGCCGCCGTAGTGGTGGAACTCAACTGGAAACGAAGGTTCCAAAAGCTAAGAAGCCAAAGAAAAAAAGAGGTTTTCGTTTTAAACGATTATTTGCTTGGTTAGGGATGTTATTGCTTTGTGTAGCAGTAGGAATGATCGTCATGTTCTTAAAGGGATTCCAATCGGCGAATCCTAATAGCTCAAATGGGCCCAAAGATGCCAAAGCTGCTCAGGTTGAGGTTTTTAATGGACAGGATACCCGAGATGGTGTTAATATTCTTATTTTGGGAACAGATGGACGTATCGGACAGAATAGTGCAGAAACACGGACAGATTCCATTATGGTTCTGAATGTAAGTGGCAAAGATAAAAAATTGAAGCTCGTTAGCTTTATGCGTGATAACTTAGTCTATATTGATGGGTATAGCCAAGTTATCAATGGTCAAAAACAGACCGACCATAAATTAAACTTAGCCTACGAATTAGGGGAACAAGAAGGTAAACAAGGGGCTGAAATGGTCCGCAAGGTTCTCAAGGATAATTTTGATCTAGACATCAAATATTATGCCCTTGTCGATTTCCAAGCCTTTGCGACAGCCATTGATACGCTTTTCCCTGATGGTGTGACCATTGATGCTCAGTTTTCAACTCTAAACGGGGTCCCAGTGACAGAAGCGACTGTAGGAGATGATTTGCATGCAACGGAAACTGAATCACCGACTCAAACCATTCGAGCTGGGAAACAACAGATGAATGGTTCGACTCTTCTCAACTATGCACGTTTCCGTGATGATGATGAAGGGGATTATGGTCGTACTCGTCGACAACAGCAGGTCATGACAGCTGTTTTACAGCAAATTAAAGATCCGACAAAACTTTTCACAGGCTCAGAAGCACTAGGAAAAGTATTTGCCATGACCTCTACAAATCTTCCATATACTTTCTTATTGACTAACGGATTATCAGTCCTTGAAGGAGGTCAGAATGGTATTGAAAGATTGACAGTTCCAGAACTTGGAGACTGGGTAGACGACTTTGACGTATACGGTGGTCAATCACTTCGAGTAGATCAAAAAGCTTACCAAAATAAATTGGCCCAGATGGGATTTAGGTAAACTGAAAAAAACGAATCAGAGCTTGGAATACCTATGGCAACAGGTGTCTCGGGCTAAATTCCCAAACTAAGTTCCACCGCTATTAGAAGTGGAAGTTAATCTGATAAAAATCCTAAAAACCAGTGGAAATCCGTGTCAGGGTAAGTTCCACTGGTTTTAATAATGCTTGATTTCATCGCTTCTGTAGCCAAAATGAATCGAAAAAAAGAGCGCACAAAATCCCCACATCTGAAAGCGTTTCAGATTAAGTTCCGCTATGGTGGAAGTTAGTGTGAGACGTTTGAATGGGGTTGAAGGTTAGTTTTTAGATCTTATGTTGGAGTAATTTAGAAGACTGACAGACGTCTTCTGCAGGTATTTTAGAAATGCCGAGAAGCTTAGGAATTTCTTCTCCGTAAGTAAAAGCAAAGAGTTCATAGGCTGATTTTCCATTCAAAGCAGCGCGCTTGACGCTATTGACATGTGAACAAACGAGATTGATGTCCTCTTGAGTTAAATTGTTAAATGAAGTTCCTTTAGGTAGAATGTCGCGAATCAGCGTATGATTTTTCTCAATTCTCCCTTTCTGGTCAGAGCGATTAGGGTCACAAAAGAAAAGCTTACTCTCTCCTCGCACATCCATTTCGATGTCATCAACCCTGGCAAACTCCCCACCATTATCGGTAAGAATGACAGGAAAGAGATGGAAGAAGCCTTTATCCGCTTGGTGAAGAGTGTTCTTGATGTCATAGAGGTGTTTGGTAACCTCAAGGGCAGTTTTATTATTCAGGAGTCTAGCGAAGATAAAATTACAGAAAGATAGATTGAAGGTGAGTAGGACTTTACCTCCCATCCTGCCCATAACTGTGTCCATTTCCAGCCAAGATTCTAGTTGATTAAGGGTTAAATAGTTTTGGAAATCCTCATAGGAACGGCCTTCTTTAGCTTCTTTAGGGATGGAAGGTAGCTTACTTTTTTTTCTTTCTTTAAATTTAACGGCTCTGGCTAGATCAATAGGAGCGATAGACAGGTATCCTTTTCGGATGTGTCTATAGACGGTTGAGGAGCTGACATCAAGGTTATGGGTTTTGAGAATATGATAGATGTGTTGTCCCTTTTTAACACCATCAGAAATGACTTTGTCCATATCCCAGAAGGTCTTGGAATTAAGGGGAGTCCCTTCACGAGATTCAACAAGAGTTTGTTCGTACTGCTTTTGAGCTTGTTTAGCGAGGTAGAAGATTTTCTGATAGCCACAGTTTTGTCTTCTTTTAGAGCACCCATTACAGACAAAGAGAGCTTTATCAAGTAGAGGGCAAGGAAGGTTGTTAGAGGTAGAGTCTCTAATTTGTTTGTTTCGTTTGACTTCTTTAGAAATAGTAGTCGGGTCTTTCAGAATAAGTTGCCCAATAGATTTGAAGGTTTCACTGCGCTCTAAACCTAGTTGGATATCATGACGGTCTGAAAGTGTAAGGTGTTTATGTTTTGTCATAGTGGACCTCATTTCTAACTCAAATGTCTCACACTTAATTCCACCATAAAAATCCGTTTTAGACTAATTTCCACTTTGGTCAGATAAGTGGAAGTTACTTTGAGAAATTACCACAGGTATTTCGGGCTTTGATTTTTCCATAATCAGATGGATTTTTTGACCATTTTTATGGTATAATGAGATGATATAATTCTATAGAAGAGGAAGAGAATAAGATGAGTGATTTAAAGGCAATTCAAACTCGTAGCTTAGAGATGGCTGAATATTTTGTCGCCTTTTGTAAAGAACACGATTTACTCTGTTATTTGTGTGGTGGAGGAGCTATTGGTGCTCTACGAAATAAAGGTTTTATCCCTTGGGATGATGACTTAGACTTCTTCATGCCCCGCAAGGATTATGAAAAATTAGCAGAGTTATGGCCTCGTTATGCGGACGAGCGTTACTTCCTATCAAAAAGTGATAGAGACTTTGTTGACCGCAACCTCTTTATCACTATTCGAGACAAGGAAACAACTTGCATCAAGCCTTACCAACAAGATTTGGACCTCCCACACGGCTTGGCTCTGGATGTTCTTCCCTTGGACTACTACCCTAAAAATCCAGCTGAACGTAAGAAACAAGTACGTTGGGCTTTGATTTATTCCCTCTTCTGTGCACAAACCATTCCAGAAAAACATGGAGCCCTCATGAAATGGGGCAGCACGATTTTATTAGGATTAACTCCTAAATCCCTTCGTTATCGTATCTGGAAAAAAGCTGAGAAAGAAATGACCAAGTATGGTCTAGCAGAAAGTGATGGCATCACGGAATTATGCTCAGGTCCAGGATACATGAAAAAGAAATATCCAATTCAAGCATTTGAAGATAATATTTTCCTACCATTCGAAGGAACAGAAATGCCTATTCCAGTTGGTTATGATGCCTATCTCAGCACATCTTTTGGTGACTACATGACACCACCACCGGCAGACAAGCAAGTGCCTCACCACGATGCCCTTATAGCAGATATGGATAAGAGTTACACTGAATATAAGGGAGAATATGGTGAATAATAAGAAAATTCTATTTTTTATGTGGTCTTTCTCACTAGGAGGAGGTGCCGAAAAAATCCTTTCTACGATTGTTTCAAACTTGGATCCGAAAAAGTATGATATTGACATCCTCGAAATGGAACATTTTGATAAAGGATACGAACCAGTACCTGAAAATGTGAGAATTTTAAAATCCTTACAAGACTATCGTCAACCAAGATGGCTAAAATCGCTTTTGTGGAGATTGAGAATTTATTTTCCAAGACTCACCAGACGTTTACTTGTAAAAGATCAATATGATGTAGAGGTTTCCTTTACCATTATGAATCCTCCTCTTTTATTTTCTAAACGACAAGAAGTGAAGAAGATTTCTTGGATTCATGGAAGTATTGAAGAATTTTTAACAGATAGTTCGAAGCGTGATTCTCATAGACGACAATTGGATGATGCTGATAGGATAGTAGGAATTTCAAAAAAAACCAGCAATTCTATCAAAGAAGTTTATCCAGATTACTCGCAGAAATTAGTAACAGTCTATAATGGTTATGATTTTGAAAGCATTTTGGAAAAATCAAAAGAGAAGGTGGCTATTGAGATAGCTCCTCAGAGCATCTGTACTATTGGACGTATTGAAGAGAATAAGGGTTCTGATCGAGTAGTAGAAGTTATACGACTGTTGCACCAGCAAGGCAAGAAATACCATCACTACTTTATAGGTGCTGGTGACATGGAAGAGGAGTTGAAAAAACGAGTCAAAGAGTATCAACTTGAGGATTACGTTCATTTCCTTGGTTATCAAAAAAATTCGTATCAGTATCTTTCTAAGATGCAAGTTCTTTTATCCATGTCCAAACAGGAAGGTTTTCCTGGAGTCTATGTCGAGGCCTTGAGTCTGGGAGTTCCCTTTGTATCTACTGAAGTTGGGGGAGCAGAGGAATTATCTCAGGAAGAACGATTTGGTAAAATCATTAAAAGTAATCAAGAAGCAGCTCAAGCAATTGAGAACTACATGACAGCTGCATCAAGCTTTAATGTCAATGAAGCCAGCCAATTTATTCAACAATTTACGATTGCTAAACAAATTGAACAAGTAGAAAAACTAATAGAGGAGTAGCATGGAAACTGCATTAATTAGTGTCATCGTTCCAGTCTATAATGTGGCGCAATACCTTGAAAAATCAATAGCATCCATTCAGCAACAAACCTATCAAAATCTTGAAATCATTCTTGTTGATGATGGGGCGACAGATGAAAGTGGTCGCTTGTGTGAACAAATTGCTGAACAAGATGAACGAGTTTTGGTTTATCACAAGGAAAACGAAGGCTTGTCTCAAGCTCGAAATGATGGATTGAAGCAAGCCCACGGAGACTATGTTATTTTTATAGATTCGGATGATTATATACATCCTGAAATGATTGCTAGCTTATATCAACAATTAGTCAAAGAAGACGCAGATGTTTCCAGCTGTGGGGTTATGAATGTCTATGCCAATAGCGAGAGCCCACAGTCTGAAAATCAGGATGATTATTTTATATGTGATACAGAAACATTCCTTAGAGAATATTTAATTGGTGAGAAAATACCTGGTACTATTTGTAACAAACTCATCAAGAAGAAAATTGCAGCACAGTTAACTTTTCCAAAAGGTTTGATTTATGAAGATGCCTATTATCATTTTGATCTCATTAAAGTAGCTAAAAAGTATGTTGTTAATACCAAACCGTACTATTATTATTTCCACCGAGGAGATAGTATTACTACCAAACCATATGCGGAAAAAGACTTAGCTTACATTGATATTTATCAAAAATTTTATACTGAAGTCGTTAAGGAATATCCAAACTTAACAGAAGTAGCTTTCTTTAGACTGGCATATGCACATTTCTTTATCTTGGATAAAATGCTTCTAGATGATAATTTCAAAGAGTTTAAAGACTATCCACGGATTTATGGCTACTTAAAAAAACATGCCTTTGCTATTTTCAAAAATACCATTTTTAGAAAAGGAAGACGTATTAGTGCTTTAGCCTTATTTGTAAATGTAAGATTGTATAGAATATTATTGTTTAAAAATATTGAGCAATCGAAAAAAATTAATTAGAAAAGGAGGGCTGAGATGGTTGATGGGAAACGAATGTTGCTAACGGTTACGATTCTAAGCTATATCGTAACCATAATAAGCGGAATCACTTATTTGTTTACCAGTAACAACGTAGGACTTCTGACAACTTTGCTTTTGCTCTTAATTAGCAGTCTGCTACTTTGCTGGAATAATATCAAATACTATTTGATTCACTTTATATTCTTTATCACAATTTTTATATTTTTGGTATCCAGACCCACCATTGATTATTTTAGAGATGGAGCGCTAGACACCTACCAACCAATTGCCTATCGATTTGCTTTCCTAGTTGTCATTGTTTCTATTTTAGGACTGACAATAGGTGGTTTTATAGAGAATTATTATCTTGCTCGAAAAAGCAAAGCTCCTGTAAAAGTAGAAAAAACAGTAAATGTCAATTATATAAAAAAATTACGTTTTGTTTCATTGAGTGTATTTCTACTCACCTATCCATTTTATTTTCTAAGACTGTTTGAGCGCTTACTATACCGTTTGCAAACTTCTTATTATAATTATTATGCAAATTTTGAAAGTCAATTGCCCTACTTTACCTATATCTTATCGACTTTCACGGTTTATGCCATGTGTGTTTACTTAGCAACCAAACCTAAAAAATCACATGCGACAATGGTTTTAGTTGCCTATATCGCGGCTAACTTGATTCACTTAGTAATTGGTACCAGAAATCCCTTTATTCTAAGTTTGATTTTTGCCTTTGTTTACTACTTTATGCGTGAACAAACGGAGAAAGGGAAATGGATTGGTTTCAAAGAAAAAATGGCTATTTATCTTGGAACACCTGTTCTCATGCTTGCGATGGGAGCATTAAACTATGTTCGTGATAATGCTCAAGTATCCCAGAGTGGAGTTTTTGATTTATTACTCGATTTCATTTATAAACAAGGAACTAGTTTTGGAGTTTTAGCGAGAGGATTCCTGTACAATAGTAGTCTTCCTTATAGAGACTTCCGAAATTTCACTTTTGGTCCGGTTGTTGACTATTTTGCGAGAGGTAGTATCGGAATCATATTTGGTGCCAAACCATTTGAACATACGACAAATAGTATTGAACTAGCGATTGACAGTAATAGTTATGCCCACAATTTATCTTATCTTGTTCTAAATAAAGAATATTTAAGAGGCCATGGTATTGGAAGTAGTTATATCATGGAATTGTATACTGATTATGGTATGTTGGGACTATTTCTACTAAGTATCTTACTTGGTATGCTATTTATAGCTATGCTGCAAGTAGCTTATCGCTCAAGAACAATCTTATTTGCATTATCTTTGCTAATCTTGAATAATTTATTCTTTATGCCTAGAAGTAGCTTCTCAGAAAGTTTCTTTAATCTTTTTACAATGCAATTCTGGGGAATTGTTCTAATTATCATTTTCGTGGCAAAAATGCTTACAAAAGAAAATCATCACTTAATTAAAAAAGGGGAAATACATGTTTGAACATTATTCTGTAGCTGATTTGTTCGCAAATCTTTATAAAAAACGTAAAGTGAATTTGCTAGCTTTACTAGCCTTATTTGCTCTCATAGCTGTACCATTTACTTTAAAAGCTATTAAAAATAAAAATACAGTCAAAGATTCTACTAGTTATTCTACTTATATCACCTATAAAATAACTGCTCCAGAAACATCATCAAAAACAATTTTGAATCATCAAGTTGGTGGCTATAGTGACTTCTATGCAAAACTAATTGATGGTAATCTAAACGGTGCCTTTCTTTTCAATGATGTTGATTCTGATAAGATGAAGGAAATCGCAAAAGATTTAGATACCACAGAAACAGCATTGAAGAATTCTGCAAGTGACTATTGGACAAAAAAATTAACCATTAACCCATTGATTGATGATGCAGGTGTAACTGTTAAAATTTTAACTCCAAGTAAGGAAGTAAATGATTTCCTTGAAAGCAAATTTGATTCATTGATTGACAAGTTCAAGTCTACCTATACAGACGTTAAGATTGAAAAACTTGAAACAGTTAACTCTAAAGAATTGACTCCGAATGGAGAAGTTGCTCTTGGCTTTAACTTGAAAAATTTGATCTTGCGCTTAGTGATTATTGGTATTCTCTGTGTCATCCTAGTGATCATGGCGAATGTTCTAGTATACCTCTTCAACCCAACTATTAATCGTGCAGGCGATTTCTCTGCTTATCAAGTAGACTTCGTTTCAACTATTACAACTCTTGAAAATCTTTCTGAACTATTGAGTTACAAGTGTCAAGGTCAACCACTAGCAATCGTAAGTTCAGATAATCGTATTTTGAATAAATTACAAGCAGAATACAAATTGAATCTTGAGGGGGTTCAGTTTGTTAACTTGCAAAATGTCAAAGATCTTTTAGCATTTGAGAATGTCCTTTTCGTAGAAGAATATGGTGTTACTCGCTATAAGAAATTTGAAGAAAGCATGCAAGAAGTGAGAAATCTAAACCGTTCAGTTTTAGGTGTGATTACTTTTGCACTCTAATGATTCAAAGATATTTGGGTACTTTCCTTAATAAATATGTCACTTTCTTTTTCAAGACAGCCCAAGCTTGCTCAATGGGATTCAAATCTGGTGAATAAGGTGGTAGAGGTAAGAAAAAGTGTTTATCTTGGATACAAAGTTCATCCAAGATCTTCTTGGGATGAAAACTAGCATTGTCTATGACAATGACATGAGGTGCCTTCAAAGCAGGCAGGAGTTGCGTTTTGAACCACTTCACAAAGAAGTCGCTCGTCATACTTTCCTTGTAAACCATAGGAGCTATAAACTCTCCATCTACTTGTCCTGTAACGATTGAAGTCCGCTCAAAACGCCATCCGCTAATCTTTTCATAGACTTCCTCTCCTCTAGGAGCCCGTGCATGAGGACGATAGAGGTAGCGGTCTATTCCTGTTTCGTCAATATATACGACTGGTAAATCTTTTAAGTTATCCAAAATATCAAGAAATTCAGCGACTTTCTCTGGATCTTGTTCCTTAAAGCTAGTCGTCTTTTTTTAAAGTGACATTGATCCGCTTTAAAGCTGCCCATACTGAAGAAACAGCACAATCAAAATGTGCCGCAATTTCCCGTAAAAAAGCATCTGGATGAGCCTCTACAAAGGCCTTCAACTCCTCCAAAGGAATCTTTCGGCTTTTGGCGACTCGCTTTTTCCGCTCTAAGTGCCCTTGTTCACGTAATTTCTTTTCCTACATAAAAAGAGTTCTGACACCAACATCAAAAACTTTGGCCGCCTCGACATGGCTGTGTCCCTCTTTGATGTAATCTAATGCTCGTTGTTTAAAATCTGTACTATATGCCATATCTTTATTATAACATGTATTTTATAAACTAAGCAACTATAAAAGAATGATGTAGAAAAGACTTCCTAGAGGATTTGGATAAGATTTCGTCAGGGAGGACAAACATGGCTTGAGGAACAGATTTCCCAGTCAAATAGGTTTTTTAACTAACTTTATGATATAATAAATCAACGAGGTAAATTGAATGAAAAGTATAAAATTAAATGCCCTGGCTTATATGGGGATTCGTGTTTTAAATATTATTTTCCCAATTTTGACGGGTACCTATGTTGCGCGTGTTCTAGATCGAACAGATTATGGTTATTTCAACTCTGTTGATACCATTCTGTCTTTTTTCTTGCCCTTTGCAACCTATGGAGTCTATAATTACGGACTTCGAGCTCTTAGTAATGTAAAAGATAATAAGAAGGAATTAAATAAAGTCTTTTCATGTCTTTTTTATTTGTGTGTAACTTGTACGATTATTACAAGTATCGTATATCTTTTCTCCTATCCCTTATTCTTTAATAGTAATCCTGTCATCAAAAAGATCTTTTTAGTAATGGGAGTCCAACTGATTGCACAAATCTTCTCAATCGAATGGGTGAATGAAGCGCTTGAGAATTATAGCTTTTTATTTTATAAAACAGCCTTCATCCGTATTCTCATGCTGGTATCCATCTTTTTATTTGTGAAAAATGAGCATGATATTGTTGCCTATACATTGATTATGAGTCTTTCAACTCTCATCAATTATCTCATTAGTTATTTTTGGATTAAAAGAGATATCCAGTTTGTTAAGGTTACATTAGAAGAATTTAAACCTCTTTTCCTACCTTTGACAGCCATGCTGGTCTTTGCCAATGCCAATATGTTATTTACCTTCCTGGATCGTCTCTTTTTGGTAAAAACTGGAGTTGATGTAAATGTCAGTTACTATACGATGGCACAACGGATTGTAACTGTTATCGCAGGTGTTGTTACGGGTGCGATTGGAGTCAGTGTTCCTCGCTTGAGTTACTATCTAGGTATTGGAAAAAAAGAAGAGTATGTAAATCTGGTGAATCGGGGAAGTCGCATTTTTACCTTCTTCATCCTCCCTCTTAGTTTTGGTTTGATGATTTTAGGTCCCTATGCAATACTTCTGTATGGCAGTGAAAAATATATTGGTGGTGGAATCTTGACCTCCATCTTTGCATTTCGTACCATTATTCTTGCTTTAGAAACTATTTTAGGATCTCAAATTCTCTTTACAAATGGATTTGAAAAAAGAATTACAGTTTATACGCTATTTGCTGGTGGATTGAACCTAGTTCTGGATAGTCTACTCTACTTTAATAATATTATTGCACCGGAGTATTATTTGATTACGACGATGTTATCGGAAAGTTTTCTCCTAGTGCTTTATGTTGTATTTATTCATAAGACCAAGCTCATTAACCTAGGACATATCTTCAAATATACGGTTCGTTATTCACTTTTCGCATTGACATTTGTTCCGATCTACTTTTTAGTCAATTTTGTTTATCCGGTCAAAATGGTTATCAATCTACCTTTATTGGTCAATATGTTGATCATCATGGTCTTATCAGCTCTTAGCTATATTGGTTTACTAGTTTGGACAAAAGATAGTATCTTTTATGAATTTTTAGGATATTTTGTTTCTCTCAAAAAACGTATAAAAATCTTAGGAGGATTAGATGAGAAGATTAAGCATTGAAGAAGCTAAGCAGATTGAACTTGATATTTTAGCTTTTATTGACTCGTTTTGTAAGAAGCATGATATTGATTATTTTATCAATTATGGCACTTTGATTGGAGCTATTCGTCACAAGGGTTTTATCCCCTGGGATGATGATATAGACCTTTCTATGACACGTGAAAACTACGAACGTTTTATCCAGTTATTTCATCGAGAACAATCTAAATATAAGATTTTAGCCCTAGAAACTAATGATCAATATTATAATAATTTTATTAAGGTTATAGATTCGACAACGAAAATAGTGGATACACGAAATACAAAAACGTATGATTCTGGTATTTTCATTGATATTTTTCCAATGGATTCATTCAACGATCGTAAGGTTATCGATGTTTGCTATAAGTTGGAAAGCTTTAAATTACTGTCTTTCAGTAATCATAAGAATATTGTTTATGGAGATAGTAATTTAAAAGACCTAATTCGTACCTTCTTCTGGCTTCTTCTGCGTCCGATTTCTCCGCGATTTTTCGCGAATCAAATCGAAAAGCAAATTAAAAAATATAGGGTAGAAGATGGGAAACACCTAGCTTTTATACCATCAAAAGCTAAGGAAAAGGAAGTTTTTCCAAGTGATTTGTTTGATGAACTGATTGAAATACCTTTTGAAAATCTTCTTCTTCCAGCTCCCAAGCAATTTGATGCTGTCTTAAAACAATATTATGGTGATTATATGACTCTTCCACCAAAAGAAAAACAGTTTTATAGTCACGAATTTGAAGCCTATAAATTGGAGGATTAAATGCAGTACTTAGAAAAAAATGAGATTAAAGAAATTCAACTAGGTATTTTGGATTATGTCAATGAAATTTGTAAAAAAAATGACATTCCTTATTTCCTTAGTTATGGAACCATGCTAGGGGCTGTTCGTCATAAGGGAATGATTCCTTGGGATGATGATATCGATATTTCACTGTATAGAAAAGACTATGAGCATCTATTAAAAGCGATTGAGGAAGACCAACATCCTGTATATCGAGTCCTTTCCTACGATACCTCTTCATGGTATTTCCATAATTTTGCAGCTATTTTAGATACATCAACAGTTATTGAAGATAATGTAAAATACAAACGTCATGATACAAGTTTGTTCATTGATGTCTTTCCGATTGATCAATTTTCCGATTTGAGCATCGTTGACAAAAGCTATAAATATGTTGCCTTGCGTCAGCTTGCCTATATCAAAAAAGAACGTGTGGTTCACGGTGATAGCAAATTAAAAGATTTTCTCCGATTGTGTACTTGGTATCCGTTGAGATTTGTCAATCCGAGATATTTCTATAAGAAAATAGATCAATTAGTAAAAAATAGTGTGGCGGAAAATCCTGCTTATGAAGGAGCTATTGGAGTTGACAAAGAGGGAATGAAGGGTGTTTTTCAAATAGATACTTGTAAAGAATTAATTGTAACAGAGTTTGAAGGAAGAATGATGCCAATTCCAAAGAACTATGATGCTTTTCTGACACAAATGTATGGTGATTACATGACTCCGCCATCAAAAGAAATGCAGGAGTGGTATAGCCATAATATAAAGGCTTATCGAAAGTAAGTGTAAATGTATTGAAATAAATTGCAATTAGTGGAGCTATGGAGACTGGCTGGAAACAACTGAATGGCAATTGGTATTATTTCCAAGCAGATGATTCCTTATTGAGAAATGCTACAACACCTGATGGCTACAAGGTCAATCAAGATGGCATTTGGAGCTTGAATCCTGATAAAGTAGAAGTTCAGGGAAGTCAAGAAGATCCTAAGAAAGATTCTGATAAGCCAATAGAAAAGGAAGAAAAATTAGCAGAAGTCAATGAAAAAGATGAAGCTGCTGAAACAAAACCGACTTTTAAGGCAGCTAAAGAATAATCTTAGTTGTTTTGCTAGAAAGCTGATTAGGTGCTACCGTTCAGATCTGTCAGATACTTTTCTTTTAAAATAGTATTTATATACATCTCAGAGAATCGATCAGGGTTTTATTTGAAAAAAACAGTAAAAAAGCGCAAAAAATTACTTCCTGTGAACTGCTTCCTGTCAAGTGGACAATGAAATAATAAAAAATATTCAGAGCGATGAAAATTCGTTTCTTAAAGTTGTCAAAGTTCCTAAAAACAAAGGCATTACGCTTGATAAGTTTAATAAGATTATTCGTTGCTTCCAATTTGGCGTTGGAATAAGGTGATTGAAGGGCGTTGACAATTTTCTCTTTGTCCTTGAGAAATGTCTTAAAGACAGTCTGAAAAAGAGGATGAACCTGCTTTAGATTGTCCTCAATGAGTCAGAAAAATTTCTCGGGCTCTTTATTCTGAAATTGAAAAAGCAATAGTTGATAGAGTTCATAGTGATCTTTTCGGAATAGCTTAAACGCTTGTCTAGAATCTCTTTATTCGTCAAGTGCATACAAAAGTAGGGTGATAAAAGCATTTATCGCTGAGTTTACGATTATCCTGTTGAATGAGCTTCCAGTAGCGTTTGATAGCCTTGTATTCATTAGATTTTCGTAAAAAAGTTCTCGCTTATTGTGAGCGAACAGGTAGTATAACAGAAGCATCACACATTTTCCAAATCTCACGTAATACCATTTATGGCTGGTTAAAGCTAAAAGAGAAAACAGGAGAGCTAAACCATCAAGTAAAAGGAACAAAACCAAGAAAGGTTGATAGAGATAGACTTAAAAACTATCTTACTGACAATCCGGACGCTTATTTGACTGAAATAGCTTCTGAATTTGGCTGTCATTCAACTACTATCCACTATGCTCTCAAAGCTATGGGGTACACTCGAAAAAAAAGAATCACACCTACTATGAACAAGACCCAGAAAAAGTAGCTTTATTTCTTAAAAAATTTAATAGTTTAAAGCACTTAGCACCTGTTTATATTGATGAAACAGGATTCGATACTTATTTTTATCGAAAATATGGTCGCTCATTAAAAGGTCAGTTAATAAGAAGTAAAGTATCTGGAAGAAGATATCAGAGGATTTCTTTGGTTGCAGGGCTAACAAATGGCGAGTTAATCGCTCCAATGACTTACGAAGAGACGATGACGAGCGACTTTTTTGAAGCTTGGTTTCAGAAGTTTCTCTTACCAACATTAAACATACCATCAGTTATTATTATGGATAATGCAAGATTCCATAGAATGGGTAAGCTAGAGCTCTTATGTGAAGAATTTGGGTATAAACTTTTACCACTTCCTCCCTACTCACCTGAGTACAATCCTATTGAGAAAACATGGGCTCATATCAAAAAGCACCTCAAAAAGGTATTGCCAAGTTGTAATACTTTTTTGGCTCTCTGTCAACTGTAGTGGGTTGATATAATAGTATTAGACCTTGATTTTTCAAGGTCTTTTTTGAATTTGGTCAATTTTTGGTCAACTTTTGTTAGAAAAAATTATTGACTTAAAAACTCTCTAACACGTTTGTTTTCTGACTCTTCTTTTTCTCTGATTAAGTGACCATATGTTTGAGTGATTTGTGTAATATCTTTGTGTCCCATATTTGAAGCTATAACCCAGATATCGATTCCATAACCTAACATAATACTTGCGTATGTGTGCCTAATACCTGTAGCTGATAAATCGATTGGTTTGAGTTTTAACTTCTTGAGATGTTCTCTTAAACGCTTATTCACTTCATGATTTGTAGGAACAACAGTATACACATCGAAAAAGATATGATTTTCTTTATTTTTAATATTTGTTTGTTCAATATCTCTACTTTGAATTTCTTTTAATTGATTCAAAACATTCAATGTTTCTGAATCAATTGGAATAGTTCGAACAGAAGTAGCTGTTTTTGGTGGTCGCCATTCTTGTTTTCGAGGGTCATACCGCCTATATGTTTTGATTTCTTGAGTTTCGTTCAAAATACAGTCCCACGACAACCCTAGCACCTCACCGAAACGCAAGCCAGTTTTTAATTGAGTGAAGAGAAGATAGTCAATAATATTAAACTTCAGTTCAATGTTATGTTTTACTTCTTTCAATAACTTATGATAATCAGCTGAACTCTTGATAGCTTTTTCTTTTTTTATCTTTCGACTTGCTTGCCCTGTAATAACAACACCATCTGTAAAATCAATGATTGATAACTTATCTTTTTTCGCAAATTGAATGACTTTTCTAACTTCCGCATTTAATCGCCGAACTGTATCTTTTCCAACCCTCTTTGCATATTCGTTGATAAATTCTTGATACTCACTAAAATTGATTTTAGTAGCGGATTTATCATTGAAATATTCTAGAATAAGTTTTCCCCTATGTTTATGATGTGCAAGTGTTCCTTCACTTTTGTTTAGGGGAACAATTTGCAGATTATACCATTTCTGCCACAATTGATAGAGAGATATATTTGAATCAATTACATTACCGTTTAATAACTCTAATTCAATTTTACTTGCTTCCAATATTGCTTCTTTTTTCGTTTGAAATCCTGAAGCTGAAGCAACTACTACTTTTTCTTTATTAAAAATCCTATAATCCCAAGTTTTCTTTTTACCTCTTTGTCTATATGAAATTGCCATATGATTATCCTTTCTTTTTAAAAAGATAACCAAGACATCGTCTTGGCTATTATATCATGTTTCTTTCAATAACTCTGAGAAATGCTGTTCAAAAAATGCTCTTGTTTTGGAAGCGAGGAAGATATATTTTCCACCTTGATTCTGAGGATACTTTACAAAACCATCTTTGTTTTTATCAATATCGATTTTTGAGCGAATATCAGACCGATAAAGAACATTTTCTAACAGCCAAGGTCTAGAGACTGAAACCATCTCTAAAACCTCTGATAGGCTCATATACTGCCCTTGTGATGCCTTGTTTTTTAAGTCAAGATATTCATCTTTCTCTACTATAATGTGTGTTTGAGGAAGATTTACTTCCAAATTTTCTATTTTAATTAAAATCTTATCTGTCATATATTTTTCCTTATTCTATGATAAAATAGGAGCAGAAATAGTATTTATTATTTCCACTAATTTTAGTTATCGCTGTTTTTTTCTGTTTGGTCGATAGAGGAATCAGCGATTTCTTTTTTTATTTCTGATAAAACATCGTCAGTAACAATATTTATACCTTTACTAATTAATTTTTGAGCAATATCTTCAATACATTGTTTTTGTTCTATTAGCTCAAGATATTGTTTCATTTCAAACGTTAATTCCTTGTACTGATTATCATCAATCTTGACATGATAAACAATGTAATGAATACGTCTATAAAGCTGATTTATAGGGTCGTTTTTCTGTTTATCTGGAGAAACTAACATCTTGTAAATTTGGTATGGACTGAAAATGCTAGAAATATGAACCTTATCCCATAACGCGTATACATTACTATAACGGGCATGGACTTGATTGGGATATACGTCTAAGATTTTCAAAAAAGCTTGATAATCAATATCCCCTTTAAATTCGTCCATAAATAAAATTGATTCCCCCATATAATTATCTAGCCCACCTGTACCATAATCTGATAAAACATAAACATCTTCTATACCAAATATTTCTTTCAATCGGACTTGCATATAACTTTTTCCTGTTCCTGAACCTCCCAAATGCCAATAGACCTTCATTTTCTTGACTAATGGAGCGTTAGCCACTTGCAATTGATAATAATGCTCCTTAATCATTTTTGAAAATTTGCGATAAGATAAATTTTGACGCATGATTTCTTCAGGGGATAGACCTGCTTCAAGTAACTCTTGAATTACTTCTAAGTCTTTTCTTTTTCCTTGTTGATTTGCTTCAATGATACCATGATTCATCATCTGAACAACTGTCGTATGAGCTTTCTCCTCGTGTTTTCCCGTCTTGTTTAGATATGCTATGACTTGTTCACGAGTTCCACGAGTCAGTTCAACATGGATAGTAGGGTAGAGCTTTTTGATAGCTGAAAAACGTGTCTGATTTTTTGCTTCTAAAATCAGATGGGAGTGATGATTACCATTATCTCCTATCTCATAATTTGCAGCTGCTGAACGAGTTTCTTCTTTACCGTCTACCCAGAGATAAATTAGATGTTCAACCATTTCTTCAGGACTATATTTTTTATTCGCTTCAAGATTATTTCGAAATTCTTCTACTTGTTTTCGAGTTTCATCTGAATATTTTTCATCATTAAAACTTGTATCATTAACATCAAAGAGCTTATCAATATTGTTGAGAGTACAACAAAATGAATTCGCTTTAAATTGAGAGTTGAGTTCTTTTGACATAATATAAATTTCCTCCGTTTTTGTCTTTGTCTTGATAGTAAAAAACTCTTTTTGACTTGTCGATTTGTGTCTTTGTCTTTGATGTTGAGTAAAGGTAATACTAGCTTTACTCAACAACCTAGACATATAACGAACCGCGTATATGTGCTGGTGTACCTGCTTACCTTCGGTAGCAGTACACCGCACTATTAACCATCATTATTTTTAATAGGATAGACTTCACCAATATTACATTTAGCAACAGATGAAAAATTTTTACCTTCAGGGTCTCTAATAATATCGTTGAATTGATAATCTTTATCTAAATAATTTAATTCCTTTTTTATTTTTGGAAATAATTTTTCAATAATATCAGCACTTTCATTATTTGAGGGCAATCTTCCATTTAATACTGCATAATCTTTATAATAAGTGACAGTCAATGCTTTTAATGAACGATTGGCTTTCTTTACAATGACTTGTTTTGTATTCAAATAACGTGAAGATTCTTCCATTGACGGCTCTACATTGATGTGAGTACAATAACGACGAATTTTCCTAGTAGCTAGATAGGATTTTATGCCATTGATGAAAGAATCAGAATCAGCACTTCGAGATATAAAATCTATACCAATTGTTATTAATAAGACAGAAAATGCACTTACTGTAATTAAACGCAATATCCAAATAGACATTACAAAATAATAGAACGTTTCTAAGTGAATTTGAATAATTAAAAACGTTGCTAAACGTTCAAAAATAAAGAAGATTAATGAAATAAAAATTGTAAAATTAATTACATTATACTTGTTCAAATAATTTTTCATGAAATTTTTTCCTTTCCGATATCATATGTTGGGGTAAGCAAGGGCATGATGTGAGTTCTGTGTTCATTATCTGTAAACTTGACAATACCTGTACCAATACCAGAAGGGACTACAATATTATCGACATTGATGTTGGGCAATAAGAATTGGCAAGTATTCGCATTTATCTCACCTAGAATAAAGATACAGTTGATTTGTTCACGTACTGCTGTATTCCCTGCAAATGCAGTTGCATCAAAACGTTGACTGCATAAAATGAGTGAAATCGAAGTCTGACGACCGAGAAGAGCAATCGTCCCAAGCAATTGCCCAAATGCTTCACGTGCTTGTTTTGAACTACCTTGCACCAATGCCAACAGCTCATCAATAACAATATAAATGCGTTCGAACTTAGTATCTGGTTTTGTTAATAATATCTCTCCTCGTTCATAAATCTTTCTGATGATTTTTGATAAAGTCTCATTCACTACAGTCAGGAAGCTGTTCAAATTTTCCCCTTGACTTGGAGCTAATACTTCCAAACCTAATTCTTTACTTAATAAATAAATGTCAGAAAGTTTTGGGTCAACGCAAATAATTTGGTTAGTAAATGATTTTAGACAACTAATCAAATAACGTAAAAAGTGTGTCTTACCTGAACCGGATGCCCCGCTGACTGCCAAATGTGTAACCGATTTCAAAGAGATATTACAAATGTCATTTGCCATTATTGGAAGAGCATTTTCTGACACGTTCTCTTTAATAAAAGATGGAAGATTATCAATCTTTAAACGCGTTGGAATACCGTCCAGCCATGGAAAGAAGAAAGCTCGAGCTAAGTTTGGATTAGTAGTGTCGTACGGGATAAAGAAAGCATTATTTTGAGGTAAGAGTGTCTTATAGGGGTAGAGTATACCAGAACAAATTGCAAATATATTAAAGTAAAGTTGCGAATCAAGTGAGTACGAGACCGGGAGATTTGCAATGTAAAAGAATCCCGTGTCATTGCTTGCGACTTTAATATTAAATGAACCTAAATATGATGATTCATTATTAATATCTAGAGCATTATTCAAATTTCTTAAAATAAATTGTTCTAACTCGAACTTGTCTTTGCCAAATTCAGCCACACCAGCAGAAGTTGCTGATGTAGCTTGAGTTTGGCTTTTATTCATTAAAAAAGCCATGCCTTATTTTCCTTTCTTCTTAATATCTTTTGCTCTGAAATAAAGTTGTCCGTACTGGTTTTCAAAAGCTTCTAAATCTTCAAATTCAACAATATCTCCGATTTCGATTTTTGATAAGTCTGGTTTATGTTCTGGTAAAAACTTTATTTTGAAGGGATTGTGATTGTCAGTTGCAACGTAGACTTGATAAGCTTGAATGTTATCTGTACGTTTCATTTTTTCTTTACCGTTGACAATTTCGCCCGATTTTTCAAATTCATATTGAATCTCAAGTTGTTTACCAACCAATTTTACAACTTCATCTGAAAGAGCTTGTTCTGCTAGGCTAGCACTGTAGCCGTTAACTTTTTTAAAAAATGCCATATTTTACACCTCTTTTAAAAATTTTTTTTAAAGTTTTGCTACGAGAGCAGTAACTTTATGAGTCTATTCTAGCAATAATTTTTCCTAAAATCTACAAAATGTGTATTTTGAATTTGACAAATCAATACTTACGATATATAATTTAGATATACGATATACATTAGAAGGTGTTGAGGAATAAAAAATGACTAATTTAAAACTAAAAAGATTATCTGAATTTATTGATGACATGATACAAAAGTATCAAATTGAGGAAACAAAAAATATTAAAAAAAGTTTACGTAGAAAATTTGTTACAGAATTGGAAGCTATGGGAGAATGGGATAAGGCTAAATATAAAACTTTTGGTAGAAACAGAACAAAGGTATTCAATTATGAAATTCTTGATAGATTAGAGAAACGGTGTGAACGATATTTAGTTAAGAAGAGCGGATATGATTTTGATAAGTTCAAAGATTATAAAAACAACATAGATAGTGAAAACTATTTTGAAGAACTAACAGAAGATGAACTAACAGAAGATGAACTAAAGGATATGCATGAAAAAGCTGTTTTTAGGTCATGGGCTGGCTCTATCTCAAAAGAAGAGATTCGAGATGTTATGCTAACAGCTTTATTTGAAAAATTTTTTACTTCTATTGATATTGAACAGTGGCAAAAAGATAGCGATATTTTAACAATTGTCGATGTTTATGATGATAGAAAATCTAGTTTCGAATATTACAAGGCTATGGAGCGTTATTCGTCTCACAATAAATCTGCATATTATAAGGAAAGAAAATAAATGAATAAAAAATAACCGCTAGGATTTTTCTTAGCGGTTTGGTTTTTCTTTTACGGTTTTTATTAGTAATTGGAAGGCTTCTAAGAGCTGTTCTTGACTTGTTTGTGGAAGTTGAGTTAATTGGTCAGCTAATAACTCTAGATGTGGATTCTTTGGGGTTATACGGCTTTCAAATAGTTCTGATGGTGTGATATTAAGAGCTGTGATAATCTTTTCTAGTGTATCAATCTTTATATTTGACCCTTTTGTTTCAAGGTTGGAAATATAATCTATGCCCACACCAGCCTTTTCGCTGAGATTTTGCTGACTTAAATTTTTTTCTTTACGTATGATTCGTATTCGTTGTCCGATATACTTTTGTAAGGGAATTGATTTCATAAGCTACCTCGTTTCAATACAATGATACAAGGAAGACAACTGTAAAATAACCCATATACAAACAAAGTTTTGTCAAAATATTGTCTACAAACTAAAAATGTGTTAAAATAGTGCTATAAAATATATAAAATTGCATGATATACTACATATATCATGGTTTGACTTAACAGTCAAACCAATCCTATTAGCTCTTACAAGGAGAAAACGATGAAAAAACTGCAAACCCTCACAACTTCAACAGCAATTGCACTTGCATCAGTTGGTGCGCCTGTATTTGCTCAAGAAGCTCAAGCGACTTCAGTACCTACTGACACTGCTGTCAATGAACCAGCTCTTGTTGCTAAGTCACAAGTGAAACCACTTGAAAAGAGTGAAGTTCCTGCGCCTTCTACAGTGAAACCTGCTCTTGACGCTCAAAAAGAAGTCGTTAAGACTGCTGAAGCTAAGATTGACACAGCTAAAGCTGATGTAAAAGCAAAAGAAGCGACTGTTGCTTCAACTGAAAAAGAAGTCGCTACAGCTACACAAGCTGTTAACGATGCACAAGCAATTGCTTCTCAAGTAACACCTGCAAAAATTGCTAAAGTCAAAGATGCTCAAGCTAAGAACGTTGACGCTCAAAAAGCTAATCAAACAGCAACTGAAGCTGTAAATGAACAAATTAAAGCTGAAACAAAATCTCTTTCAGACGAACAAGCTAAAGTTGCTACTGCTCAAGGAAACCTTGACCAAGCTACAAAAGATGTCCAAACTGCTGAACAAGCCGTAACAAACGCACAATCTGCCCTTGACGGTAATGGACTTGCTTCTGCTCAAAATGACTTGAAAGACGCTCAAAAAGCTGTCAAAGACGCTGAAGATACAGTCGCTGACGCACAAACTGCGTTCAAAAATGCAACAAAAGCAGATGCAGATCGCGACCAAGCTATTAAATCAGCTGAAACAGATGTCAATACTAAAAATGATGCTGTCAAATTGGCAAAAGATAAATTAGCTTCAGCTACAGAACATGCTACAAATGTCGAAAACAAATTGCAATCAGCTCAAGCTGAATTGAAATCTGCTCAAGACAAATTGGCAAATACTAGTGTTGATACAGTAACAATTGCAGACTTGACTCAGTTCAAGAGAGATAAAGCCGAAGGCGACTCAGACTTCATGACTGACTCTGGTGCAACTGTTATCGAAAACTCTTCAACAAAAATCAGTGAAGCTGATAAGAAACGTACAGTTGACCTTGACAATTTGACTGATGATCAACAAAAAGAAATCAGCTTATACGCTGCAAAAGTATTGACTGAAATTCATAAACAATTTGGATTGAACGAAGTTAATGTTACAGACTCTGACCTTCGTATTGCTCGTGAACAAGCTAAAAAATATGTAGCTCGTGGAATTGCAGTAAATAAAGCTGGACACATCAATGGTGCTTACCATGGTGAAAATGTCTCACTTGCAAATGAAACAAAATCTATGACTATGTACGAACTTAAACAAAAAGTATTCGATGCAATCATGGGACAAACATTTGCTGATGCACCATCTAAGTGGGGACACTCACGTAACAACTTTGTTAATAACACTGTTGGAATTGCAACTGCTAATGTAGACGGACGTTTGCATATCATCTCAACTCTTGATTTAGCTGGCGGAAATGTCATCAAAGACGAAACCGACACAGCCTCTCTCGAAAAAGCTGTCGCAACAGCTGAAGCAAACCTTGCACAAGCTAAAACTGCATCAGAAAATGCTAAACGAGCTTTGACAAAAGCTTCAACTGATTACGCAAGCGCACTCAGCTTGAAAACTGAAGCTGAAAAAGTCCTTGCTGACGCAATGGCTACGCCATTGCAAGCCCAAGTTGCTGAAAACAACCTACGTTTGGCAAACATTGCTCTTGAAAATGCTAAGAAACGTGAAACTCAAGCAAGTGAAGCAGTCGCTAACTTCTCAGCAAGTCTAGCTGACAAGAAATCTGCTCTTGAAAAAGCTCAAGATGCACTTAAAGAAGCTAAAACTGTTCAAACAATTGCGTCACAAGCTCTTGAAAATGCTTCAGCTAAACTTGAAGACCAAGAAACTAAACTAGACAACTTGAACAAACAAGTTACAAAACTTCTTGCTGAAAAAGATGCACTCGTAAAAGAAGCCAAAGAATTGGCTGAAACCTTGCAAGCATATTTGGACGCACCAGTTGCTCTAGCAAATGCTCAAGACACTCAAGCTAAAGCTGAAGCTAAACTTGAAACAGCAAAAGCTGAACTCACTACGGCACAGTCTACTCTTGAAGACTTGTTGTCTGCGTATCGTACAGAATATGCTAAGTTGGTTGACTTGCAAACAGATTACGATGAACTCGTTGACCTTGCAGAGAAAGCTCAAGAAAATGTTGTTGCCAAATTACCTGACGGAACAGTAATTGCTATCCCTAAAGGTGCTCCAACTGCTGAAGTGCTTCCTGAACTAAATCTTGAAGAACTTGCTAAAGAAGATGCGAAAGATAGCATTGTGAAACAACTTCCTGACGGAACAATTGTTGCTGTCCCTAAAGATGCACCAGTTGCTGAAACTCTTCCTGAATTGAATCTTGAAGAACTTGCTAAAGAAGATGCTAAAGGTAGCGTTGTTAAAACACTTCCTGACGGAACAATCGTAGCTGTTCCTAAAGATGCACCAGTTGCTGAAGAACTTCCTACTGTCAATGTTGACGAATTGAAGAAAGCTCTTGATGCAGGTAAAGAAGTTACTGTAGATGCACAAGGGAATGTTGTTGTACGTGATACCAAACCAGTTGCTGATGGAAAACCAGGGACTGTTGACCGTCCGCAAGATAATAATGAAAAATCAAATAAAGTTTATGCAAGTGATAAAAACGTTACTATTGATAACAAAGGAAATGTTATTGTTAAAGGTCAAACTTACACAAGTCAGCAACAAGCATCAAGTAAGTCGACTTATTCACGAGTAGAACGTGCAAAAACATTACCAAATACAGGAGAAACTTCAAGTGTTGCGATGTTGATAATCGGTGCAATTTTAGGAACATTTGGACTCGTAACAGTACGTAGAAAAAATTAGAATAATAAAAAATCTTCTTATTATATAGGAAGATTTTTTGGATTCACAAAACTAGTTTAAAAGACTACGCTATTTAAACCAATTTTGAGAATGAATATATAAGGATATTCAGAACCTTAGTTGGTCAACCTTTGGTCAACTTTTGTATTTTGAATATACCTTAGATTGTGACGATGTCTTGGTATATCTGATACTCACTTACATATTCTAACTTATTTTAACTAAGATAAAACTGTAGTGGGTTGAATAAAAAGCTAACATCTGGAGAGGACAATCGTTGTCCTCTCTATTTTTATATTAAGAGCGATGAAAATTCGTTTCTTAAAGTTGTCAAAGTTCCTAAAACCAAAGGCATTT
>NZ_JASHAQ010000016.1:0-51465 GCF_047465035.1 Streptococcus infantis | reverse complement strand
TTATAATCAGGTTTTTCTTTGTGAAACATAGGGATTACCTCACAACTCTTCTTACCTCTATTATACGACTTTACACAAAGAAAAGCCCTTAGAAACTTGAGTTCTAAGGACTTTGTCTTCAATCTGACCTGTATCATATACAGGTTTTTATATCAGATCCGTCTTCTCACGGTAACTAAAATAATCGGAATGTGAGACGATAAGATGGTCCAATAAGACCAAACCCATTAATTCGCAGGCTTCTTTAACAAGTTTCGTAACATGGTCATCATTTCTACTTGGCATAACAGCACCAGATGGATGATTATGAACCAGAATCACGGATGTTGCCATATGCTTTAAGGCATAATGGAGAATTTCCCTTGGTTCCGCAATACTTCTAGTAGCAGATCCAATAAAAATGGTTTGCTGATGAATAATTTGATTTTGTGTATTCAGATAGAGCGCCACTAGGTGCTCTTGTTTTTTATCTCCAAATTCTTGTTGCATCTTTTTAGCCAGTCTTTGACTACTCAGAATGCTCTCTGCCTCAATGGTTTCATGTTTGTGAATACGACTTCCAAGCTCAATCATAGCTTGCAGTTCAATAGCTTTTACTCTCCCGATTCCTGATAAACTCTGCAGTTCTTGCAAGGTCATTTTTTTTAACTCAGTTAAACTGTTTAATTGAGACAATACTTTCTGTGCAATTTCAAAAACAGTAGATTGACGAGTTCCTGTTCGTAATAAAATGGCTAGTAATTCCTGATTACTCAAACTCTCTACTCCTTCTGTCACCAAGCGTTCCCTTGGCAAGAGCGAATCTTCTTGAAATGAAATACTGTACATAAAAATCCTCCTCACTTTATTATTCGTGAGAAGGATGCTTAATTCGATAAAAACTAGTTATTTTTAGATTTTTTCAAGCGCTAGTCGTAAATCTTCAATCAAATCATCAGCATTTTCAAGCCCGATTGAGAGACGGATTTGATTTTTAGTTACTCCTGCTGCTTCTAGATCTGAGTCAGACAACTGAGCATGTGTTGTAGTCGCGGGATGAACGACCAATGATTTAGCATCTGCTACATTGGCTAAGTTTGAAAAGATTTCTAAGTTGTCAATCACCTTACGAGCTTCTGCTTCTCCACCTTTAACGTGGAAGGTAAAGATTGAACCAACACCTTTTGGTAAGTATTTTTCAGCCAAGGCATGGTATGGACTATCTGGAAGTTTTGGATAGTTGACCTTTTCAACTCTTGGATGGTTCACAAGGAAATCAACGATTTTCTCAGCATTTTGAACATGACGTTCAACACGAAGAGAAAGTGTTTCAAGACCTTGTAAGAGCAAGAATGAGTTAAATGGTGAAAGGGCAGCTCCCATATCGCGAAGCAGTTGAACACGAGCAGCAACGATAAAAGCTGCAGCACCAACATCACGAGTATAGCTGATATTGTGGTAGCTTGGATCTTCTTCGACTAATTGAGGGAATTTCCCTGAAGCAGTCCAGTCAAACTTCCCACTATCAACGATAACACCACCGATTGTTGTACCATGACCACCGATAAACTTAGTAGCCGAGTGGACTGCGATATCTACACCGTGAGAAAAGACATTGATGAGATATGGTGTTGCAAAGGTATTGTCTGCAACCAAAGGAATCTGATGTTTATGAGCAATTTCAGCAATTTTTTCGATATCAGGAATGTTGATGACTGGATTTCCCAAGGTTTCAATCAAAACAAGTTTGGTATTGTCTTTAATCGCTGCTTCTACCTCTTCTAGATTATCGATATCAACAAAAGTTGTGGTGATTCCGTAACGAGGAAGGGTTTCTTTCAATAGGTTAAAAGTACCACCGTAGATAGTTGAAGCTGCAACAACATGGTCACCTGCGTGAGCAAGTCCAAGAATAGTATAAGTAAGAGCTGCCATCCCAGATGCTGTGGCAAGAGCACCAACACCACCTTCAAGAGCTGCAATACGCTCTTCAAAGGCTGAAGTTGTTGGGTTAGTAATACGAGTATAGATATTCCCAGCTTTCTGAAGTGCAAAAAGTTCTTCTCCTTCTTGTGTATCTTCAAATACAAAAGATGTTGTTTGGTAAATTGGTACAGCACGAGATTTGGTAGTAGCATCTACAACTTGTCCTGCATGCAATTGTAGGGTTTCAAATTTAAATTCACGAGTCATCATCAGACCTCCAAAGATTTCATTAGGTTCATTGTATCACCTATTTCACTAGGTTACAAATACAACTTTGTTATATCTTGGCATAAGCAATAGCTATGGCTATGCCTGATAGAGAAAAATAGCAATCTTTTATTAGAATTGTAGAACTTTTTTCAGATAGTTAAAAATGTTTGTTTTCACTTCTCCTATCCTTTATACTAGATATAAAGGAGAATACTATGTCAGAAAATAAACATGAAATAGATACAAACTTTGCTGGTCGTTTAAATATCCTACGTGCTGGTGTTCTTGGAGCTAATGACGGGATTATTTCCATTGCAGGTGTTGTTATAGGGGTTGCCAGTGCAACCAGCAATATCTGGATTATCTTTCTCTCAGGTTTAGCAGCAATCTTAGCAGGTGCCTTCTCAATGGCTGGAGGCGAGTATGTATCCGTATCTACTCAAAAAGACACAGAGGAAGCCGCTGTAGCCCGTGAACAACTACTTTTGGATAAAGATATGGATGCTGCCAAGAAATCCCTCTATGCAGCTTATCTACAAAATGGTGAGTGTGAAACTTCAGCTCAGCTCTTAACCAACAAGGCATTTCTTAAAAACCCTCTCAAAGCCTTAGTTGAGGAAAAGTACGGAATCGAGTATGAGGAATTCACTAATCCCTGGCATGCTGCTGCATCTAGCTTTATTGCCTTCGTACTTGGTAGCCTGCCACCAATGCTTTCGATTATTATTTTCCCAAGCGAATACAGAATCCCTGCTACTGTTGTTATTGTAGCAATTTCTCTATTAGTTACTGGCTACACCAGTGCTAAACTTGGAAAAGCACCAACCAAAACAGCTATGATTCGTAACCTTTGTATCGGTTTGTTGACCATGGGAGTTACCTATCTATTCGGACAGTTGTTTAGTATTTAAAAAAGATACCGCTCGGTATCTTTTTTTGCTATCAAAATATAGACAGTTAATTTGATTTACCAAAACCAACCTTCGTCATCATTGATAGGTTGGGCTTCTTTGATCTTGCGTGGGCCTGTTCCATACATTTCAGCTTCGATGTCTTCTTTTGTTGGTAGGATTGAAGCTAGGATAATGTAGATAATAATTCCGAGTCCAAAGTTTGCGATTGTAAAGATTGCAAAAAGGAAACGAACTAGGGTTACATCAAGATTCCACTTATCAGATAGACCTGCAAGTACACCTGATACCATACGATTTCTTCTCATTTTATAAAATTTTGTATTCATAATTTTTTCCTCTTTCGGATTTCTTAATCTTAGTATAGCACTAAGCTAGATTTGCTACATCAGTCCTTAGGCCGATTTAATAAGAGGAGCTTTCCACGACAGAGACCACAACGATAACGCTTGGTATCGATTTTTCGCTTTCTTTGATAGATTTGCTGACAAGACTGACAAGCATAGACTAAATTTGGCTTTTGATTGGAACTTGATAAGGGAGGAACAAAGCGGAGACCGTCGACCTCTTTTAGAAGTTGCTTAAAGGCTAAATCCTTATGCTGATAGCCTTTACCTTCGAAATAAAGATGGTAATGGCAGAGCTCATGACGAACAATTTTACGAAAAACCTCTAAACCAAGTTCTTGATAAACCTTAGGATTGAAATCCAAATGACCATCCTTGGGGAAAAAACGTCCACCTGTCGACCGTAGACGAGTATTCCATTGAGCTTGGTGTTTGAAAGGTTTTCCAAAATCTTCTAAAGAGACCTGTTTAACGTAATCAGTTAGATTCATTTGGTGCAAGAAGTGACAGATTCACTTTTTCGCGGTCAGCATCGATTTTCTTCACCCAAACGGTTACCAAATCGCCGACTGAAACGACTTGACTTGGATGTTTGATAAATTTCTTGCTCATGTGTGAAATATGAATGAGTCCATCTTCATGGATACCGATATCAACAAAGGCACCGAAGTCAACGACGTTGCGCACAACTCCCTCAAGCTTTTGGCCAACTTGTAAGTCTTTGATATCCAAGACATCCTGACGAAGGACTGGAGCATCAAAAGAATCACGGAAATCACGACCTGGTTTGAGAAGATCAGCAATAATGTCTTTAAGTGTTTCTTGACCGAGGTCTAGCTCTTGAGCCATTTCTTTGATAGAAACAGATTTGAGTTTTGCTTGCGCTTCTTCATTTAGGTCCTTAACATCCAAGCGTTTGAAGAGTTCTTTAACCGCAGTATAGTTTTCAGGGTGAACTCCTGTATTGTCAAGGATATTAGAACTTTCAGGAATACGAAGGAAACCTGCAGCCTGCTCAAAAGCTTTTGCCCCTAGGCGAGGAACTTTCTTGATTTGGGCGCGTGAGGTGATTTTTCCTTCTTCTTCACGGTACTTAACGATATTTTCAGAAATGGTTTTGTTAAGTCCTGCAACGTGTGAAAGTAGGGCTGGACTAGCCGTATTGATATTGACACCGACTTGGTTAACAACTGTATCTACCACGAAATCAAGACTTTCAGAGAGTTTTTTCTGACTAACATCATGTTGGTACTGGCCGACACCGATGGATTTAGGATCGATTTTAACCAATTCAGCAAGAGGATCTTGCAAACGGCGAGCAATGGAGATAGCAGAGCGTTTTTCAACGGTTAAGTCAGGAAACTCTTGACGGGCAAGTTCACTAGCTGAATAGACAGACGCACCGCTCTCATTAACAATGACATAGCTAACTTCTGGAAAATCCTTAAGTACTTCAGCAACAAATGCTTCACTCTCACGGCTGGCAGTTCCATTTCCAATAGCGATGATTTCAACACCGTATTGGCCAATCAGATCTGCCAAATCACGCTTAGCTTCCTCAATCTGACGAGCTGAAGCTGGTTTGACTGGATAAATGACTTGCGTTGTCAGCATCTTACCAGTCGCATCAACGACCGCAAGCTTGGCACCTGTACGAAAGGCAGGGTCAAAACCAAGAACCACGCGCCCTTTAAGAGGTGCTACCAGAAGAAGATTACGGAGGTTTTCTGAGAAGAGTTGAATAGCTCTTTCTTCTGCCTTCTCTGTTAACTCTGTACGGATACGACGCTCGATAGCTGGCAGTACCTTCTTCTTAACAGATTGCTGAATAACTTCTTCAATATAGGCATTTTTAACCTTAAAACGAGCAGCAAAGAAGGCTTGAATACGTTCAACCGCATGCTCAAAACCAATCTTCAAGATGCCTAACTTCTCACCACGATTAAGGGCAAGCGTACGGTAACCTTGCATGTTTGCAACTGTTTCTGAGAAATCATAGTAAATTTGAAATACTAACTTTTCATCCAGGCTTTCGTCTTTGACTTGAGAAGTGATTTTAGAATTTTCAAGGACTTCGCGATAAGCAATGGCACGAAGTGTAGGATCCTCAGAAAGTGCTTCAACTAGGATATCTACTGCTCCAGCCAAGGCCTCTTTGCCACTAGAAAAACCTTCACATACAAATTTTTCTGCTTCTCCTTCTAAGTTGGGAACATTTTGTAAAATCAAGCGAGCAAGAGGAAAAAGTCCAGCCTCACGGGCGACAGTTGCCTTGGTCCGACGTTTTTCCTTATAGGGAAGATAGAGTTCTTCAACGTCTGCGAGTTTTTCAGCAGCTAAGATGGCTTCTTCTAACTCTTTGGTCAACTTACCTTGCTCTTTGATTTTTGCTAAGACCGCTTCCTTACGATCATTGAGGTTGGTAAGACTTTTATCAAGGTCGATAATAGCTTTGATAGCCACCTCATCCAAACTTCCAGTCATATCTTTCCGATAACGAGCGATAAAGGGAATGGTTGCTCCTTCTGCTGTCAAAGACAAAACCGTATCAATTTGCTTTAAGGTTACACCCAAATCTTGGGAAATTTTTTCATATTTTTTATCCATAAGACTATTATACCATACGGAAGAAAGCTTGTTTTCATTAATTTGTTGCTTTATTTCAACTTTATAAAGAGAAAAGCAATGTTTGTTTTAAAATCCAACTATTTCCCAAAAATAATAGTATAATAGTGTTAACTAAAAGAATTGAGGTATGCCCAATGGCTGTTAAATTTACAAAAACTGATGACTTAGATAAGATGTTCGAAGAGTTCGCTAAACTACCTGATTTGAAGCAAGTAACATTTCCAGATGACAAAGAAAAGAAAGATAAGGCAGAAAAGAAAAAATAGATGACACTCTTTCAAAGTTTACCTTCTAGTGTGTTACAAGCTGGCGCCATTTTCCTATCAATTATCATTGAAGCTTTACCCTTTGTCTTAATTGGTAGCATCATCTCTGGTGCCATTGAAGTCTATGTGACTCCTGAGAAGGTCTATAAATTTCTCCCTAAAAACCGCCTAGGGAGAATCTTTTTTGGTAGCTTCATTGGTTTTCTCTTTCCTTCTTGCGAATGTGGAATCGTTCCGATCATCAATCGTTTTTTAGAAAAGAAGGTTCCTAGCTATACAGCTGTTCCCTTTCTAGTAACCGCTCCTATCATCAATCCCATCGTACTTTTTGCGACTTATTCAGCTTTTGGTAATTCAATTCAAATGGTTCTCCTAAGAGCTTTGGGCGCGATGCTAGTTGCTACTATATTGGGTATCTTTCTCGGATTTTTCTGGGAGGAACCTATTCAAAAGGAAAATAGGCTGGCTTGTCATGAACATGATTTTTCTCACTTGACCAAAGGTCAGAAACTTCTTCAGGCCTTTATCCAAGCTATTGATGAGTTCTTTGATATGGGACGTTACTTGGTTTTTGGCTGTCTGTTTGCTAGCATAGTTCAGGTTTATGTACCAACTAGGATCCTGACTTCTATCAGTGCAACACCACTACTTGCTATTGTTCTCTTGATGGTCTTATCCTTCCTTCTATCACTTTGTAGTGAAGCGGATGCCTTTATTGGCTCTTCGCTTCTCTCCAGTTTCGGATTTGCGCCAGTCCTTGCCTTTCTGGTTATTGGACCAATGCTTGATGTCAAAAACCTACTCATGATGAAGAATTATCTTAAAACTCGCTTTATTTGGCAGTTCATGACCATTGTGACTCTTGTTGTTCTTGTCTATTCTTATATAGTCGGGGTGATGCTATGATACGATTTATCATTTTGTTTAGCTATTTTGTCTTAACCCTCTATCTGCAACTATCAGGTAAGCTCAATCAGTATCTAAACCTCCACTACACTTATCTGGCTTATATCACAATGGTGTTGTCTTTCTTGCTAGCTATTGTTCAAGCCTATATTTGCTTCAAGCGTTTGAAAGAACATAGTCACTTACACAAGTTTTCTGCCAAGCTTGCTAGTTTTGTCCTCCTAAGTTTGCCCTTGTTAGTTGGATTTACATTTCCAACTGTCGAGCTAGATTCCCAAACAGTATCAGCAAAAGGATATTATTTTCCTCTGTCAGAAGGAACGGACAAGGCAATCCAAGCAAGCGAAGGTACTAGCAGTCAGTATCTCAAACCGGATACCAGTCGATTTTATTCACAAACAGCTCATGAAAATATTATTCGGAAGAGTGCTGATAAATACTTAGCTCAATCTAGTATAGCTATCAAGGACGAGAATTACTTGGAAGTCATGGAGGCGATCTATGATTATCCCAATGAATTTGAAGGCAAGGAAATCGAGTTTATCGGCTTTGTCTACAACGATCCAAATCATGCCAATAGTCAATTTGTTTTTCGCTTTGGTATCATGCATTGCATCGCTGATTCGGGAGTTTTCGGCCTCTTGACCACAGGAAATATCAATCATTATGAAAATAATACCTGGGTAAGAGTCAAAGGTAAGATTAGCAATCACTATCACAAGGAACTTAACCAAGTCCTCCCAACTCTTGAAGTTCAATCTTTCGTAAAAGTCGATAAGCCAGAGAATCCTTATGTTTACAAAGAATTTTAAAAAGTAGCCTGAGTGGGCTACTTTTTCTTGTTATGTGACTTTCAGTCCGTCTCGCTCCGTTAGGTGCGAGACAAATAAACCACCCGCTATGCGGGTGCGCGTCGAAGGTTATACCAAAAAAACTCCAAACGCGATACAATAAAGGTGTTCAAGCCAATTGTAAAGCGAAAGGAGAAAACCATGGCACAAAAGTCTCATAGTTTATCACACACAAAGTGGCACTGTAAGTATCACATTGTGTTCACCCCTAAGTATAGACGAAAAGTCATCTATAATCAATATCGGAGTAGTTTAGGTGAAATATTTCATCGTTTGTGTAGCTATAAAGGAGTTGAAATTATCGAAGGACACTTGATGCCAGATCATGTACATATGTTAGTCAGTATTCCACCAAGGATAAGTGTTTCTAGTTTCATGGGTTATTTAAAGGGTAAAAGTGCACTCATGATGTTTGACAAACACGCCAACCTCAAGTACAAGTTTGGAAATCGACATTTCTGGGCGGAAGGTTATTATGTGAGTACAGTAGGGCTTAATGAAGCCACGATAAGGAAATACATACAAGATCAGGAAAAGCATGATATAGCACTAGATAAATTAAGTGTGAAAGAATATGAGGATCCCTTTAGGGATAGTGGTAGGTAATACTCACGCCTCTTTAAGAGGCAAGTGACGAGTCAAGAGCAATGAGGCTTGAACAACGTGAAAGCCAGCGTCTTTAGGCGCTGGCTGGTAATTTGGGCTTATAGCCCTGGTACAAACCACCCGTTTGACGGGTGGTTATGATTTAGTAAAGTTGAATGTTTGACTTATTCAAAAGAATTGTTTTCTTCATTTCAGAATTCTAATACTGTCTGTTTATCTATTTTTTAACTTTTAGGATTTAAACATCCAAGCTTAAGATTTGCCATTAGTCCTAAATGAATGTTCAGAGATCCATTTGGTGTAGCTAGATAACCTTTCATCTGTTAAGGATTCTACTGCGATAGTTACACACATATTGACCGCTTCTTCAACTGTTACAGAAAAACGATAACCATTTAACTGTAGAAATTTCACCAAAACAAAGAAAGCAGTTCGTTTATTAGCGTTGGCAAAAACATGCTTCTTGATCAATTGGACAAATAGTATCGTTGCCTTATCAAAAATTGTTGGATAAAGAGGTTTACCGAAGACAAATTGTTCTGGTAAATTGACAATCATATTTAAAGCAGAAGGACTAACCGTTTGAATTTTTTCATTAGGTGAATACCGTTGAATTGCTAAAGCATTGATTTTTTCAATTTGCCTTTCTGTTAGATAGACTGTCATTTTTCCACCAAAGCTTTGAAAACATCATCGTATTCGTCAAAAATTTTGTCCAAATTTAAGTCAAAGGCATCATCAGATACATAAGAAATCTGATGTCCAGACTCTTCGGGAGTAAAGATAATTTCACCACTTGGTAACAATTTCGCTTCGTATTTAACACCACTTGGAATATTGAATTCGCTTGGAATGGTGATGGTGATTGAATTTCCTTGTTTTCTTGTTTTTACTACCATCTGATTTCCTCCTTTGAAGTATTATAACAAATAATTACCGTAATTACAATGACAGAATATCAGTCAAAATACTCCTGCATGAGAGATTTCTTCAAGCAACTCATCCGAATAAACCGAATATCTCATTGGATCAGGCGCTTTGTGGTCGTTCATTGCTTGACCACATCTACAAGTCCATTTTCCCATATCTAACCTCAGTCTCGACTTAATTCTTCAAGGAAAAATTGATTAAGAGCTTCCCAATCTTTCTTCTCCTCGGTAACACTTTGGACGTAATCATCTAGTTCTTGGATATTTTTGATGATGTAGTCCTGGATGGGCTTAATGGGCTCAATTTCCATACCTTCAGGTCCATTTATCTTGATATCAAGCAGTCTAGACACATGCTCTTTCATTTCATCAGGAAGCAATTCTTTCAATAAATCATCAAACAAAATCGGTGGAACAGAATGATATTTTTCTATCCAACGACAAGCTAAAATGGGACGCAGAGCATAGAAGTACTTTTTAGGTTTGACCTTGTCTCCTGAAAGATACTTATTCATTTGAGTTCTAGCAGTATTCAAGTAATGGTGGAGCATCTTTTTCTCGGAAAAATACTGACTAACAAGCGGACGGATACGGTCAATAAAGCCTTCGTCTTGCTGGTAAACGATTGGCGACTGTAACCACTCAAAGAGGGTTGGATTTGACTTATAAAGCAACTTTAAAGCCTTGTCCAAATCCCAACCACTCACATCCCATGTATCGTCAATTGGTAGTTCGATGACATCTCGATGATCGTTCAAGCTTAGATAAAAATCTTGCTTGTGCTTGTATACGAAACGCACATCAAAATCACTATCCGGAGACTCAAAGCCCCAAGCGCGACTACCAGACTCAATTGCCCACAAAACAGTAACATCATAATCACGCTCAATTTCTGCTAGTTTTTCAGGTACCAGAATATTCATTTCTTCTTGTGTTTGCATGGTGGTTCTCTTTCTTATTAATTTCTTATACCCCATTTTATCAGAATCCTAGGACATTATCAAAAATTATTATAGTATCTACAGAAAAAAAGCCTACGATAGGCTTTCTCTTATCTGACAATATCTTTATACATATCTGGTCTTCTATCTCTAAACAGACCCCAGTTTAAGCGTTCACTTGCTCCCTTGTCGAGGTCATATGTAGTTAACAAGATCGCTTCGCCTTGTCGTTCTGCTTGGGTCAAGATAGCACCTGTTTCATCGGTCATAAAGGATGAACCGTAGAAATTAAGACTTGAACTTTGTCCACCATTTTCCTCGCAAGGAGAGACTTCTTCCAAACCATAACGATTAGCAGCAATAACTGGGACAATATTTGCTGCTGAGTGTCCTTGCATGGTACGTTGCCAATGACCACAACTATCTGTATCCAAAATAGGCTCTGAACCAATGGCTGTTGGATAAAAGAGCAATTCCGCTCCATTTAAGGCAAGGCAACGAGCTGTTTCTGGGAACCACTGGTCCCAACAGATGCCAATACCAATTTTGGCATAGCGTGTATCCCAGACCTTGAAACCGGTGTTTCCAGGAGTAAAGAAGAATTTTTCTTGATAATAATGGTCATCAGGAATGTGAGTCTTCCGATAAACACCAAGCACTTCTCCATCAGCATCTATGACTGCAATAGAATTGTACAAGACATTGCCATCTTTTTCGTAGAAACTGATTGGTAAAACGACCTTTAATTCCTTGGCAATCACTTTGAAATGCTGAATAGCCGTATTTTCTGTCACCGACTGGGCATACTGGTAGTAGTCATATTGACGTTCCTGACAAAAATAGGGACGTTCAAACAACTCAGGCAAGAGAATAATTTGCGCACCTTGCTCAGCAGCTTGACGGACTAAACGTTCAGCTGTTTGGATATTGGTTTCCACATCCTTAGCGCATTGCATCTGAATGGCTGCAACCGTTACATTTCTCATCTTTTTCTCCTATTCTGGAATTTGTTGGGTAATACAGTGGATATTCCCACCCCCTAAAAGAATATCTCTAGCTGGGATTCCTACGACTTCACGGTCTGGGAAACACTGACTGAGGATATCCAAGGCCACTTGGTCGTTTTCGTCCTGAAATTGTGGCACCAAGACAGACTTATTGGCAATATAGAAGTTCACATAGGAAGCTGCTAAACGTTCTCCTGCATAGCGTTCTTCTTCACCTTCTTCATAACTATAACCCGGCAAATCTTCTTCCGTTACTACTTGATGGATAGCTGGAATCGGAAGTTTATGAATGGTAAAGGAACGCCTCTTTGCATCTGTTTCCGTCTCTAAAAGAGCTAGATCTGCCGCAGACATGGCATACTGGGGATCATCCTGATCATCTGTCCAAGCTAAAACAATCTCCGCTGGACCAACAAAGGCTGCTACATTGTCGACGTGTTCATTTGTCTCGTCTTGATAAATACCGTAAGGCAACCAAATAACTTTTTCGGCACCAAGGCTCTCTAGTAAGGTCTTTTCAATCTCCTTTTTAGTCAGGTGAGGATTACGACCAGGACTAAGAAGGCAACTTTCAGTCACAAGAATGGTTCCTTGACCGTCACTGTGAATAGCTCCGCCTTCCAGTACAAAAGGTTTGGCATCATAAACAGGTATATCTAAGACTTCTGCAAAACGACTGGCTACTTGGTCATCTGCTTCATAGTCTTGGTAGAGACCATCCACAGCACCACCCCAGGCATTGAAAGACCAGTCTACCGCTAACTTTTCCCTTTTATCATTAAGGAGAATGGTCGGACCAGTATCACGAGCCCAGGCATCATTTGTCTGAATATCTAGATAAACGACCTGATCTCCAAGATAGGATTGCGCTTCAGACAGATAGTCTTCCTCCACCAAAAGGTAGACTGTTTCCCCCTGAGCAATAGTTTTGATAATTTGGCTAAAAGCTGTTTTAGCCGCCTTTCCTTGAAAAGGCCAAGATCCTGGTCGAGTAGGCCATATCATGAGGGTCCCATGGTGGGGTTCATACTCTGCTGGCATACGATAGCCTAATTTTTTGGGACTGTCCATCATGATAATCTCCCTTTAAAATCTTGATAGCCGAAGGCTTTGACTAAGCTACAGTCTCCCTGTTTGTCCATAAGATAGAGACTTGGCAATCCAATACCATTAAAGGTATTATTTTTAACAAATGAGTAAATAGCCATGTCCTCAAAGTAAAGTCTATCTCCAATCTCAACAGGATTTTCAAAACTATAATCACCAATCACATCGCCCGTCAGACAGGTATTGGAAGAAAGTTTATAGGTATGCGCTTTTTCCTGTGCCTCAAAGCCATTTCTCAAAGGTGGATGATAGGGCATCTCAAGTACGTCAGGCATATGGCAGGTCGCAGAGGCATCTAAAACCAAGATTTCCATACCGTTTTCTACAATATCCAATACTTCAGTTGCTAGATAACCCGCATTGAGCGCAATAGCTTCACCCGGCTCGATATAAACTTCAAGATTGTAAGTTTCTCGGATACGCTTGATTTCTGAAATCAGCAAATCCACATCGTAACCTTCTCTTGTGATGTGATGTCCACCACCCATATTGAGCCATTTAACTTGATGCAAATAGGCCCCAAACTGGTCTTCTACTGCTTTCAAAGTAGTTTGTAAATCATCTGCCCCTTGCTCACAGAGGGTATGAAAATGAAGTCCGTCAACCAAATCCAATAAATCACTTGGTATCTTATCCAAAGTTACTCCAAAACGAGAGCCAGGAGCACAAGGATCATAAAGCGCGTGGTCTCCCTGCGTTGAACATTGAGGATTAAGGCGCAGACCGACACTGATACCAACTTCACGACAACGTGCTCCATGTTTGCGTAACTGTCTCTCTGAATTAAAGACAATATGGTCTGTTATTTCAAGTAACTCTTCCATGTCTGATTCCTTGAAAGCAGGTGCAAATACATGGACTTCCCCCGGAAATTCTTCCCTAGCTAACTTCGCTTCATAGAGTCCACTAGCTGTCGTACCTGAAAGATACTGGCTAATCAAAGGATAGGTTTTATAGAGGGAATAAGCCTTTTGAGCTAGCAACACCTTACAGCCCGCTTCTTCCTGAACCTCTTGTAGAATACGGCAATTTTCCTCTAGTTTTGCTTGATCAATAACATAGGCTGGCGTTGGTACTTGTCCTAATTTCATTAGTCCACCATTTGTGGGTTTTCTACCACAACCCATGGCAAACCGAATTTATTCAAAGCTTCCATGAATGGGTCTGGATCCAACTCTTCAAGGTTATAAACTCCTGGTTGTTTCCAAGTGCCATCCATCACTAATTTTGTCCCAATCATAGCAGGAACACCTGTTGTATAAGAAATGGCTTGAGAACCAACTTCGGCGTAACATTCCTGATGGTCGCAAACATTGTAGATGTAGATGGTCTTTTCAACGCCATCTTTCACACCTGTAAAGATACATCCAATATTAGTTTTACCAACAGTACGTGGGCCAAGGCTGGCAGGATCTGGAAGCAAGGCTTTCAAGAATTGGATTGGTACGATTTCTTGTCCGTTAAAATTAATAGCATCTGTACGAAGGAGACCAACGTTTTCCAAGCATTTCATGTGCGTTAGATAAGATTGGCCAAAAGTCATAAAGAAGCGAATGCGTTTAACACCAGGAATGTTCTTTGCTAATGATTCGATTTCTTCATGGTGGAGGAGATACATGTCTTTTTGACCAACTTGAGGGAAATCATACTCACGTTTGATAGACATAGCTTCAACTTCTACCCATTTTCCATCTTCCCAGTAAGAACCTGGTGCAGAAACCTCACGTAGATTGATTTCTGGGTTAAAGTTTGTCGCAAATGGATAACCGTGGTCACCACCATTACAGTCTAAAATATCGATATAGTGGATTTCATCAAAATAGTGTTTGAGGGCATAAGCCGAGAAAACACTAGTCACACCTGGATCAAATCCAGAACCAAGAAGAGCGGTTAATCCAGCTTCCTTGAATTTTTCTTGGTAAGCCCACTGCCATGAGTAGTCAAAGTAGGCAGTAAAACCAAGTTCCTTACAACGCTTCTCATAAATGGCACGCCATTCAGGGTCTTCTGTATCCTCAGCCTCGTAGTTAGCTGTGTCAATATAGTGGACACCTGTAGCTAAACAAGCATCCATGATGGTCAAGTCTTGATAAGGCAAAGCTACGTTCAAAACAGCTTCTGGTTTGTAGCTTTCGATCAAGGCAATCACTTCTTCTACCTTGTCTGCATCAAGAGCAGCTGTCTCAATCTTTGTACTTGTTTTACCTTCTAATTTAGCCTTCAAGTCATCGCATTTTGACTTGGTACGGCTAGCAATCATAATTTCTTTAAAAGTTTCGCTATCTTGGCAAATCTTTGAAATAGCAACCTGGGCAACGCCCCCACATCCGATAACTAATAAACGACTCATTTTCTTCCTTCCTCTTCTTCTAAAATGTCTTCTACATACTTAGGCAACATAAAGGCACCAATATGTAGGTTTGCAGTGTAGTATTCTGTGAAAAGCTGGCGTTTTTTCCAACCTTCCTTGTCAAAATCTTTGACAGGGTGATATTTTTTCGATGCAAACCCAAATAACCAATAGCCTGCAGGACTGGTAGGGATATGTGCCTGATAAACTCGACTGATTGGAAAGGCTTGATTAACCTTACGGTGCATGCTTCGACAAGCTGACTCATCTTCGTCAAAGAAGGGACTACCATGCTGATAGATCATGATTCCATCCTCTTTCAAGGCTCTGTAACTATTGCCGTAAAATTCCTTAGTAAAGAGCCCTTCCGTATGGCCAAAGGGATCTGTCGCATCATTGATAATGATATCGTAATCATCTTCGCAGTTCCGTAAAAAGCGAAGCCCATTTTGGTAGTAGATGGTAACACGAGGATCATCTAGACCAGTAGCAAATTCTGGGAAGTATTCTCGACAAACCTCAACCAGCATCTCATCTGGTTCCACGATATCGATTTGTTCCAATTCTGGATATAGGGTTAATACTTGGGCAACACCACCGTCACCACCCCCTATTACCAAGACTTTCTTTGGATTGGGATGGACAGCCATAGGAACGTGGACAGTCATTTCGTTGTAGACAAAGTCATCTGCATCTGAGAACAAGACGTGCCCATTTAAAATCAGTATTTTCCCAAAAGCTGGTGTATCTAATACTTCTATATCCTGCCATTCACTTTTTCCAGCGTAGAGTTGTTTGGCAGTTCTCAAGGACAATTTCACATCTGGAGTATGAACTTCAGAAAACCATAAATCCATTTAGTTCTCCTTTCTCTCAATGACATTAATGTGGTTGACCTCTGGATCTTCCGTTCCTTGGAGGGAACAACCACGTTCTTTGGCAAATTGAATATAATCGACAAGACCTTGTGTAATGCGTTCACCGGGCGCTAGGATTGGAATACCTGGAGGGTAACACATGACAAATTCCCCGCAGACTTGCCCAACGGACTCGTCCAGGGTTAAGCTTCTTCTCTCTGAGTAGAAGGCTTCCTGAGGAGACAGCACCAACTCTGGTTGGATATATTCGCCAGCGATCAAGTCCTTCCCATCTCTTGAGTAGAGTCTCTTGATGTCAGCCAGAGCACCAACCAAGCGTTCAATATCTTGGATACGGTCACCAATCGAAATGTAGGCCAAGATATTGCCAATATCACCAAACTCAATCTGAATGTCATATTCATCACGTAAGAGGTCATAAACTTCAATACCTGTTAAACCAATTCCCTGAGTGTAGACTGACAGCTTGGTCACGTCAAAATCACAAACGGTCACGCCATCTACTAACTCTTTTGAGTAGGCATAGTAGCCACCGATGGCATTGATTTCACGACGAGCATACTCAGATAGCTCAATGACCTTCTCAAATGACTCTTTACCACGAAGGGCCAGATTGCGGCGTGAAATATCCAAACTAGACATTAACAAATAGGATGCTGATGTTGATTGGGTCAGGTTAATGATTTGACGCACGTACTCAGGATTCATCTGATCCCCAACTAAAAGAAGGGAACTTTGTGTCAAGCTACCACCAGACTTATGCATGGATACGGCTGACATATCTGCTCCTGCATCCATAGCAGATAGAGGAAGTTTATCTGTAAAGTGGAGATGAGCACCGTGTGCCTCGTCTACTAAGACTTTCATTCCTGCAGCGTGGGCCATCTCTGTTAGCCCCTTAAGATCTGAACAAATACCATAGTAGGTTGGATTGTTGATTAGAATAGCCTTGGCATCTGGATGGTCCTTAATAGCTTGCGCCACACGGTCATTTTCAAGCCCTAAAGCGATACCAATCTTAGGATCCACACTCATCTCGATATAGATGGGAATAGCACCGCATAAAACGAGTGCATTGATGGCTGATTTATGGACATTTCGTGGTAGGATGATTTTATCCCCTGCTTTACAGGTGGAAAGAATCATGGTTTGCACGGATGAGGTTGTCCCGCCAATCATTAAAAAGGCATGAGCAGCACCAAATGCTTCTGCTGCTAGTTCTTCTGCATCTCTGATAATCGAAATGGGATGTCCTAGATTATCCAAAGGCTTCATAGAATTGACATCAATCCCAACGCATTTCTCACCCAGAAGTTCAACCAACTCTGGATTCCCACGGCCACGTTTGTGACCAGGTACATCAAATGGTACAATTCTTTTCTTTCTTAATTTGACCAGCCCCTCATAGATGGGAGCTTGGTTTTGATTTAACATTATAAAGACATACTCCTTTATCATAGTTTTTTCACCTTGTGTAAGGCTCTAAAGGATACTTATGAAAAAAGAGCAGGTTGGCACCTGCTCTACAATCTACTGACGTGTTTATGTTTGTTTCTTTTGAGTATGTCTGTTCCTGATGTTTCCTAACTCTCTAGTAGCAAATATTACGTACTTTATTGATCGTTTCACAAGATGACGTGTGCTTTCACCACACTAACAAATGTATACGAATTAGAACTAATGTCCTAACATCAACTTATAAAAGTAGGCTTTTAACCCTATCAATAATGTGGCTTTTCAACCACGCTTCGGCATTCAACCCTGCCTGTCCGTAGGCATTTTTTACTCGGGTTTATATTTGCTAGAAAACATCATCTCATTTTCTAAGCTTCATTACTATATCATGTTTTCGTATTCTTGTAAAGTACCTTTTTGCAAAAAAAATAAATTTCGTTCGTGAATATCATAATTCCTGTAAAATATTAAGCTTCATTTAAGATTGAAAGCGAATAGAAAAAGAACGAATAAACTTACTCGTTCTTTTATTAGTTATTTAATCTTATGCTTGTTCATTTTCTCTTGGAAAATATCTGTAAGAATTTGTCGCAATTCTTGAACTTCCTTTTCAGGAAGTTGGCCTTCTTGTTCAGCAACAGCGTACAATTCCGGATATTCAAGTGAGATTCTCTTAACAGTACGTGTAATGGCATGTTTTCTAACAAAAAATGGAATCCGTTTAATCATATCTTGAGGAATTAAGGCAATAATCTTATCAGCAGTTTCCTTATCGTTCAGCTTAGAGAAAGTTAGGCCCTTTTTAATCATTTCTTGTTCTTTTTCTGTAAAATCTTTAATATCCATTATGTCTCCTTATGACTATTTTATTTACTTCTATTATACTATTTTTTTAATTGATCGAATGAAAAATCTCTATAAATCACTTCTTTACCAAGAAAGGAATCTGTTGTAACAGGTAGTTTTTTCAGCAGCTCTTTGATATCAATACCATTGGGAAGAGGATTCAATTCTCCCAGATTATTTTCCTGAAGGTGTGTTGCAAAGATAAACTCTCCCTTTTCCCAATACATAGCACAATCATTGATAAGATCTACTGGTGACAGGTCCAGCAGTTCTTGCTCTTGCGCTATAAAAGTCTCGTAGATCAACTCAAAAATAGCTTCTTTATCAATTTTTACAACTCTTAATGTATGTTCATCCATGCTTGCTATCCTCTAATCATATCAATTTAACTATCATTCGGTTGGTAACTTCTTATCCTACTCTTTAGGCAAATCATTCGAAAAATACTACTTTTAGAGTTGAACCCACTTATCATTGTCCATAATAAAGGGCTTCGCTAGACCTTCACCTGTATAGTTTTCGTATTTTGTATCTAGATATTTGTAGCAATCTTCCTTGGTTGCAAATTTGATAGCTTGATAAGGCTCCTCAAAGGTTAACTTTTCGACAAAGAGATAACCGTCCTCGCTTGGCACAAGTATGCCGACATGACCGATAAAGAGGGATTGACCATCCAAGTCATCATGGACTACTACGGAGAGCATTCTTGCATTTTCATTAAACTTGAATTGAGAAAGGAACTGTTCCATCTTAGCAGCATGCACCTTAACATCTGTCGTTGCTTCGGTCTTGACTCTTGAAAATAAGATATCAAAAGCATCCTTGTCTTCCGTACCAAAGATTTTGCCCTTATCAATGGCATCGTTATCGACAAACAAGAGAGAATCATCTTTCTCTAACTTAGGGATTTCGATAGAATTTTTCAATAAACAATAACTGTTAATACGACAGTTAGTCCCGACAAAATCACCTTTTTGAGGAGTCCAAAGATTGCTTATCTTTTCAACATCATAGTCTGTTTTGGCAAATGTAGAAAAATCTCCAGTTAAGCCAACTGAACCAACAGTCGCGTTATAATCATTTACAAGGTTGAAAAATGCATCGACACTATCTTTATCCAAATGTGCAGCCAAGGCTTTCCGAACTTCTTCTGCACTCGGTTTGCTATTCATATTGGTGTAAGAGGCTTTCCAAGAAACCTGATTCGACTGTGATTGAATCACGGAAGTTTCAGCAGTACTATCATAAGTCTTTTGAGTTTGACTACAAGCTACTAAGGTCAAAAGGAGTGTTGAGCAAAGACCAATAGTCGCTAATCTTTTAAATTTCATAGGCTTTCCTTTGTTTAAAAAAATTGTTGTTAAAGGTAAATAAGATTATGCTTTCGGTTGAGAATAGACTTGGATATGCTGACCTAGCACCTTAATTTCTACTGGTAGGTCAGCAGATTTATCACCATCAACATCCGTTTCTAACTCAGTGTCTGAAGAGATTTTGATATGACGAGCTTTTGTGTACTCGATGTGATCATTTTCAACGACATCCCCTTTTAATAAGTCAGGGATTACAGATAATTTAGAAAGAATTGATGCATCCTTAAGAATCAGAACGTTTGCATATCCGTCCTTATCTTCATCAAAGATCTTTTTGTCAGCGAAATAATTGGTAAGAAGAACTAAAACATGACTTGCTTCTCCAATATAGTTTCCATTTTCTGTCTCAACAGTAATATTAAATTCTTGATCTGTCACGACAGACTTTACAGTATTAACCGCATAGGCTAGCATACCAAACTTTGTTTTATCTTCAATTCCAACGTTATGAATGGCTTCTGGTAGTGACCCAATACTAAAAATGTAGCCGAAATAGTGCCCATTGGATTTTCCGATATCAATCTTATTTGTAGAATTGAAATCAAGTTCGTCAATAGCCCCGTCAATATCTTGATTGATTTCTAATAGTTTCGTAATGAGATTTCCAGTTCCTCCTGGGATAATCGCAAGTTTAGGAATGTAGTCTTTTTCAGCGATACCAGAGATTACTTCATTGACAGTCCCATCTCCACCAAAAACAAGAACAGCATCATATCGCTCGCGAGAAGCTTCTTCTGCAAAGTTTGTGGCGTCTTGCGCTTTTTGTGTAATTCTGGTATCGACTTGCTCGAAGAATTTTTTAGCCTTATTTTCTAACTTTTCCTTATAATCTAAAGCTTTTTCTCCACCAGAGGTTGGATTGATAATCAACATTATTTTTTGCATTTATTTTCTCCTCAATATCCATGTACATCTTTAGGCTATCAATATATTTTTTTTGATATACTTTATTATATAATGAAATTTCTAAAAACAAAAATTGAAAGTACTGAACTAAAATAGATACAATCATGAACTGTCTAAGAATTTTTCTATCAAAATTGGAAAAATAGAATTTGTGGAAAAAATTTTATCAAGTTACAAACTGAAGAAATCATCTCATTCACTCTTTCTTCATATACATCAGTTTTTATTTTACTTCAAAACAAAACCTATGCTTCTATTATTTTCTTAGCCACAAATGTTGTAAAAAACTAATATCTTTATAGGGTTTTAAATTACATACTGCAAGTTCAATCTTTGTCATTTCTTCTAACCAGTTTTCTTTGTTCTTAAATTCATTTGGTTGTAGACTGTAAAATGTTCGAATCCCCAAATAGTTTTCTAATTTAAGACCAGACAAAGCTAATAATTCCTCAATCGTATAAGTAGAACCACTTGTAAATGAGAGGCTCTCAAAATTTTCACCATTGAGTAAGCTAAATGCTTGATTGATGTCATTAGCAAAAACAACACTTTGTAAAACTTTTCCAACGTGATTATGCTTGATAATTGAAATTAAGCCATCATCTTTTAAAATTCTTTTGAACTCCAGAAGATAGTCTTTTCGGTCATTAGGATCTATATATTCTAAAACATTATGGCAAAGGACAAGATCAAAGGATTTATCCGTAAAACGAACGAGTTGGTCAATACTTCCCCACAATTTTTCATAAGCTCTCAAATTCAGTCAACTTTCTCATCTCTGATCTAGCTTTTGAATCCTTAAATAACTAATCTTAACTTAGAAAAACCTATTAAAAAATAGAATCCCTACACCTTTTATTATACTACATTAACAGAAAAAAAGACTGAAGTAGATGGCATTCACGGATCTATACTATTGTAATCGGTCAATTCCCTAAAATGATTACCTAGTCCATTTTATTGTATACAGATGAGGTGTTATTTGAGCATGCCCTTTTATAACTCAATTAGTATTAAAAATAAGATAGAAACTTCAGGATGGCTACTGTCTTGTAGCATTTTTTTACCTTGATAAGTTTAACAAATCGTAAAAAATAGTTAAAAAGTCTTTAAAATTAAAAAAACGTATAATATCAAGAGTTCAATGAACTGATACGATACGTTTTATAATGGGCAGATTTACTTAATTTTATCTTCAATTTTGATTTTGCTCACCCGAATCCTTCTTCTGTCTTTGAATATAGACTATCGATACCAACGAAAGAAAAATAACTCCAAGTCCGATAATCAAAAAGGAAGCTAAGTGCACACTTGGTAAAAATGTCATCACACCTTTTGCAATCGGCATAAAGAGAATTGCCAGTGTAAAAATGGTACTCAATACCCTCCCCAGATAGTCTCCGTCAACCTTGGTCTGTACCTGCGTAAAGAAGTGAATATTAAAAATCGTCATAAATAGTTCACAAACAAGGTTTCCTGAAAAAGTTAGAAAATTTGGCAGTGGCAAGCCCATCATGAAAACTCCTACTCCTGTGAGGATCAATAAGAACAAAAGTGTATTCATACTGGATTTAAATTTATTTGCAATCAATGCTCCGATGATTGAGCCAATTGCACCCATGGTTAAGATAGTTGCATAGGCTCCTTCTACACCATAGAGTTTATTTGAAAAAGGGAGCAAAAACTCAAAAGCTGCAAAAAAGAAATTCACACTGGAAGCCACTAACAAGAGAAAGAAAATTTCTTTTTGATGCCAGATATAGTGCAAGCCATCTTTGATGTCCGCAAAAATATCTTTCCCGGTGAAACTCTTCTGCTCTTGAACCTTTGGTTCTTCTTTTGGAAGTAAAGCCACTAGAGCAAAAGCAATGAAAAAAGTCAGTGCATCTAGTGAGAGCGTCATATGAAGACTTGCAAATTGTAAAACAAGGAAAGAAAGCACAGGAGAACTAACACCAACAACCTGCAAAACTAACTCCAAGCGCGAGTTATAGGTCACTATCTCGTCCTTTGCTACCACCTCTGTGATAATAGCTTTATTGGCAGGCCGAGAAAAAGCAAAGGCAATGGCCTGGACAATATTAGCAAAGATCAAAGCTCCAATCATCCAGCTATCATTTCTGATAAAAGAAATGACCAGACAGAGAATCCCACAAACCAAGTCTGTTGTCATCAAAATCTTACGACGCGAAAAACGGTCTGAAATCACTCCACCAAAGGGATTGACTAGTATGGATGTAACGAGTTCAGAAATCTGATAAATCCCTAGAACGGTTTGCCCAATCGTTCCCATCGATGCCAACCAAACACTATTCCCATAATCATAGAGCATATTTCCTAGTTTGTTAATAGCTCCACGACTAATCAACTGTACTGCATATCGATTCATAAAAACTCCTCTCAAATTTTGAAACTATTGTATCAAAACTTGAAGGAGTTTCTTATTTTTTCCCGTATTTGGGAAATTAATCTTTTACAAATTTATCGTAATGTTCCTGATAGTAAGCTACTTGCTCTGGAAGACCTAGCACATCAAAAATATGCATGGCTTCCTGCATTTGTTTACAACCTTCTTCTTTTTGCCCCTTCTGATAAAGAGCAAATCCTTTAAGAAAGTGGAAAACATTACGCTCATAGAGTTTGATGCTCTTACCTATGATCTTCTCTATATAAGCTTCAAAGTAGCTGGCATTTTCAAAAGCAAGATGTTCTAAACAATGCTGGTAACAATTAAGAGCTAAAATCAAGACCAGTTTTCGATGGCGACCAATTTCTTTGTAGAAATCCTCCCTCTCCATCACTTCTCTACCAAGGCGAGCAACATAGTCCACATCATAAAAGCTGTAGAGATTGCCAAAGAGAATCAACTCATACATGGTCCATTCATCTGTTTGGAAAAGATAATCCGCCACCTTATCCAGATCAGCTTGCTTCATAGTGAAGCTAGCATCTCTTTGACAAATCAGACCTTGTAACAAAATCCAGTTCAGCTCAAAATAGAGGGGATTTGTTGAACTCTTAGCCTTTTCAAGTTGTTCTTCTTGAAGCTTTTGAAAACCTGCAATATCATTTGAGTAGTAAAGCGGAATAATCTGAGCCATCAAGCTCACATGCGCATGATGTTGAAAATTTCTAGTCTTATCCATAAAATTCTCAATCGTCACATGAATATTATCTAATATTTCAAAGAAACGAGATGCAGCCAGATCTGACTCCCCCAATTCAAATCGGGATAATTGGGAGGTCGAACAGGCCTCTCCTGCAGCTTCTTTTAGAGAGTAATTTTTACTGATTCGAAATTCACGAAAGACTTTTCCAAGATTTTCCATCTTACACCTGCTCCGACAATTCTTCCCACTCCAGCATAGCTTCTTCCTGACGATGGCTAATTTTATCCAGTTCTGCTTGCAATTGCATGAGTTCATCCGCATCATTGGTGGTATGCATTTGTTCAGAGATTGCTTGGGCTTGAGTTTCCAGCTCTTCGATTTCTGTCTCAAGACTTTCGATTTGTCTCATCAATTTACGAAGTTCTTTTTGACTTTCCTTTTGAGCTTGGTAGTCATTAACTGGAGAAGCTTCTTTTTCTTCGTTAACAGCTGCTGCTTCTTCTGCTTGGCTAGCTGCTAGCTCTGCTTTTTTATCAACATAATAGTCATAATCACCCAGATAAAGTGTTGACCCATTCTCAGATAATTCCAACACATGAGTGGCCACTCGGTTGATAAAGTAACGGTCATGGCTGACAAATAGAAGAGTCCCATCAAAGTCAATCAGTGCATTTTCCAAGACTTCCTTGCTATCGATGTCTAAGTGGTTTGTCGGCTCATCGAGGATCAAGAAGTTATTGTTTTCCATGGAAAGTTTAGCTAGAAGCAAACGAGCTTTCTCTCCACCTGAAAGCATTCCAACTGATTTCTTAACATCGTCACCAGAGAAAAGGAAGGCACCTAGGCGATTACGGATTTCAACTTCTGGCGTCAATTTAAAATCATTCCAGAGTTCGTCTAAGACTGTATTGCTCGGAGTTAACTTACTTTGCGTCTGGTCATAGTAACCAACCTCAACATTAGCACCAAAACGCTTCTCCCCCTTAATAAATGGAATTTGGTCTACAATAGACTTAATAAAGGTTGACTTACCAATACCATTAGGACCAACAATGGCGATGGCGTTCATCTTACGAAGATCAAGGTTAATGGGTTCTGATAAGATTTCACCATCATAGCCAATGGCAGCATTCTCCACCGTCAAAACGACATTACCAGATACTCTATCAGAATGGAAGGTCATATTAGCTGATTTCTTGCCAGCTTCAGGCTTGTCCAATCTCTCCATTTTCTCCAGTTGCTTGCGTCGAGATTGAGCACGTTTGGTTGTCGATGCTCGAACAAGATTTCGGTTAACAAAGTCTTCTAAGGCAGCAATTTCCTTCTGTTGTTTTTCATAGTTCTTAGCTTCAGTTGCGAGTTTTTGCTCCTTCTGCTCCACAAAGCTCGAGTAGTTTCCTACATATCTGTCCAAAGAATGTTTTGTTAAGTCGAGTGTTATGGTCGCAACCTTATCGAGGAAATAGCGGTCGTGACTGACGATAATGAGGGCACCGCTATAGTTTACAAGGTAGTTTTCTAACCAGGCAATGGTTTCAATATCTAGGTGGTTAGTCGGCTCATCCAAGACCAAGAGATTAGGCTTTTCAAGGAGCATTTTAGCAAGAGCTAGACGAGTATTTTGACCACCAGATAACTCTGCAATTTTCATCTGCCACATAGACTCGTCAAACTTGAAGCCATTTAAGATAGCACGAATATCGGCTTCATAGGTAAATCCTCCAGCATGACGAAAATTTTCTGATAGGCGATCATAGTCAGACATGAGTTTATCTAGTTCTGCTCCAGTCTTTTCCCCCATCTCCAACTCCATCTGGCGAAGTTGTCTTTCAGTACGACGCAAGTCATCAAATACATGTAGCATTTCATCGTAAATGGTGTTCTCAGACTCAAAACGGCTATCCTGTGCTAGATATGAGAGGGAAATATCTTTTTTCTTATTGATTTCACCAGTGGTTGGCTCCTCTTCTCCAACCAATATCTTGAGCAAAGTAGACTTCCCAGCACCATTTTTTCCAACGAGGGCAATACGGTCTCTTTCATCTACTTGTAGGTTTATATTATCAAAAAGAACCTCTCCTGCAAAAGAACGTTCAATTTTATTAGCTTGTAAAATAATCATACAGTTAGTATAGCATGTTTCGGTAAGCCGTTCAAGACTTGTGGTTTAGGTATATTTCATAACTTTTTCAGAAACTTATGCTAACGTTTTACTAAAACTTCAAATCGTGATATAATGTAAGCGATTAGATTATATATTAAAGGAGATTTCCTATGTCTTACCAAGAAAACTACCAAAAATGGGTTGATTTCGCAGAACTTCCAGACTATCTTCGTCATGATTTGGAAAATATGGACGAAAAAACTAAGGAAGACGCATTCTATACAAATCTTGAATTTGGTACTGCAGGTATGCGTGGACTGATTGGTGCTGGTACTAACCGCATTAACATCTACGTTGTTCGTCAAGCAACAGAAGGTTTGGCTCGTTTGATTGAGTCAAAAGGTGAAAATGAAAAAGAACGTGGTGTAGCCATCGCTTATGATAGCCGTCACTTCTCACCTGAGTTTGCCTTTGAATCTGCAGCAGTTCTTGCCAAACATGGTATCAAATCTTACGTATTTGAAAGCCTTCGTCCAACTCCAGAACTATCATTTGCAGTTCGTCACCTCAACTGTTTCGCAGGAATTATGGTCACAGCCAGCCACAACCCTGCTCCATTTAACGGTTACAAGGTTTACGGTGAAGACGGTGGACAAATGCCTCCACACGATGCGGACGCTTTGACTACTTATATCCGTGCAATCGAAAATCCATTTGCAGTTGAAGTTGCTGATGTGGAAGCTGAAAAAGCTTCTGGCTTGATTGAAGTTATCGGCGAAGCTGTTGACGTAGAATACCTTAAAGAGGTTAAGGACGTAAACATCAACCCAGCCTTGATTGAAGAATTCGGTAAAGACATGAAGATTGTCTACACACCACTTCATGGTACTGGTGAAATGTTGGCTCGTCGTGCTCTTGCCCAAGCTGGATTTGACTCTGTTCAAGTCGTTGAAGCGCAAGCAACTGCTGACCCAGACTTCTCAACTGTAAAATCTCCAAACCCAGAAAGCCAAGCAGCCTTTGCCCTTGCTGAAGAACTTGGTCGTCAAGTTGGTGCAGATGTTCTTGTGGCAACTGACCCTGATGCTGACCGTGTTGGTGTTGAAGTTCTTCAAAAAGATGGTAGCTACCTCAACCTTTCAGGTAACCAAATCGGTGCTATCATGGCTAAATACATCTTGGAAGCCCACAAAAACGCTGGAACTCTTCCTGAAAATGCAGCCCTATGTAAATCTATCGTATCAACTGACTTGGTAACTAAGATTGCTGAAAGCTACGGCGCAACCATGTTCAACGTTTTGACAGGTTTTAAATTTATCGCTGAAAAAATCCAAGAATTCGAAGAAAAACACAATCACACTTACATGATGGGATTTGAAGAAAGTTTCGGTTACTTGATTAAACCATTCGTACGTGATAAAGATGCAATCCAAGCCGTTCTAGTCGTTGCTGAACTTGCTGCCTACTATCGTTCACGTGGTTTGACACTTGCTGACGGTATCGAAGAAATCTACAAAGAGTACGGCTACTACGCAGAAAAGACTATCTCTGTTACCCTTTCAGGTGTCGATGGTGCTGAACAAATCAAAGCGATTATGGCTAAATTCCGCAACAATGCACCAAAAGAATGGAATGCAACAACTATCACTGTCGTTGAAGACTTCAAAGCCCAAACTGCTACTGCTGCTGACGGAACTGTTACAAACTTGACAACTCCTCCAAGTGATGTTTTGAAATATACACTTGTTGACGGTTCATGGATTGCCGTTCGTCCTTCAGGTACAGAACCAAAAATCAAGTTCTACATTGCAGTTGTTGGTGAAAGCAACGAAGAATCACAAGCTAAGATTGCTAACATCGAAGCAGAAATCAATGCCTTTGTAAAATAAAGTCCTATAAAAGATGAGACCAACCAATCTCATCTTTTTTTCGTATCAAATCTAAGCAATTTTAGAAACTTTATGGCATACTAGACATATCAATGAAAGCGAGGTAATCTCATGGAACAATTTTTAGAAAATATCAAAGACCTTGAAGTCACTACAGTTGCGCGTGCGCAAGAAGCTCTTGATAAAAAAGAAACTGCAACTTTCTTTATCGGTCGCAAAACTTGCCCTTACTGCCGTAAATTTGTAGGTACATTGGCTGGTGTCGTAGCTAAAACTAAAGCTCACATCTACTTCATCAATAGTGAAGAACCAAGCCAACTCAATGAGTTGCAAGCATTCCGCTCACGCTACGGAATCCCAACTGTACCAGGCTTTGTTCACATTGCGGATGGACAAATCAATGTCCGTTGCGACTCTTCAATGTCAGCACAAGAAATCAAAGAATTTGCAGGATTGTAAAAGATATAAAAAAGAAGGTCAATGCCTTCTTTTTTAATTATTTTCAAAATAGGAATCAACCAGCTCCTGAATCCTTCCTTCTTTAGCAGCAGGAATGGTATCTTCTAAAACAAAGTTCTTTCTACTAATATCTTGGGAGAGATTTCCAAAGATAAAATTAGTGGAAATGTTGTAGATAATTTCTGAAGGCGCAAATCCATAAACTTGATTTTCAAGGATATGTTTTAAGCGTTCTTCAGGATTTGGAAAGGATTCTTGCATACCTACGCTATTATATAGGCGCTTAACAAGTTCTGCAATATAGAGGCCTGATTTTATGTACAAATCAATAAATGTCTTAGATGGATCATCAAAGATTCCTGGGTTTTCTTTTTCAAGATCATCCACCATTCTCTTCACCACTCGTTTAGGAGTGAAAATCTGATTGGTTTTCTGCGGTGGAATATAGTCAAAAATATCTTCTTTCTGATCTTTAAAATAATCTGCCAATTCCTCTTTCTTACGAAGAAATTCTTGAATGGCTTCATCAAATGTTGCTCGATCGAATAGATGTCCTGTAAAATCTTGCCCACCATCTCTCAAATATCTAAATTGATCAATCGTAATCCCTGTTACTTCATAAAAAACATGTTCAGGAACAAAGGTGTCAAAATTATCAAGTGTTAGAGATAGATCACCATAGGCCATAATAAAACTAGGAATTGTTCTTGCAAATCCTCGAAGGTGATCACGAATCTCATCCTGAGCTGATTGTTTCAACTGCTCCACACGTTTTATCTCAACTTGTTCGATAAATTTCTCAGGCATTTTTTCCACTTCTTTTTTGAGTGTTTGTTCTAGTTTTTCTTTGTGAATGAGATTATTTTCTTCTATTCGTTTTTCAAGATCTTCTTGAATCTTATCTTTCTGTTCCTTATCATTTGTTTCCTTGAGCTGTTGTTGCAACTCTTCCTTGATATGAGCTTCAGAAATTTTACGTTCTATCTCATTTTTTCGAATTTCATTCTCAAATGTTTTGGAAATTTCTTTCTTGATTTGTTCTTTTTCCCTCGTTTTAAGGTCATAGCCTGCTTCCAATTCTTTTACAATCACTGGAGAAACTGTTTGACTCAACTCAGAAGCCAACTTCCTATGAGATTTTTCCTCATTCTGGGCCATCACTTCTGTAACTGACTGACCAAGTCCATAGACTTTTTCTCCAAAGAGTCGCATTTGCTGATTAACTACAATTTCATGGTCAACTACTGCATTGCCCTCATCATCGACTGTAACATCTGAAAAGTCTAGTAGTGCAGAAGGTGTTTGTAACTTTCCTTCCTTTTCAACTGGTAATTCATTTAAAATGTCTAGAACGGTTTGACTAGCTTGGAAAATGCCGCTGATATTATCAAATAAGAGATTGGACATAAAGCCTCGTTTGAGGACTTCTCTAGCTTTTATCTGACGAGGTATGGTTAGAACCGCCTTGGCATCAATTTCAACCATCTTACCTGCACGGTCTTCTGCTATCACAGGGAAGAAATTTAGTAATTCTCTAATGTTTTCTTCACGAGTTGCGGAAGTTCCTCCACCTCCAGCAGTTGAAAGAGATAAGTTATTGGCAAACTCATCGAAAAGTATCAAGGTTCTTTCTGGCGCAAAGTCAAATACATAGGCTCTTTCTTTGCGGAAGTGATTTCCTTTGTTATCACTCCATGAATATGGGTTTTGAGCACGAAAGGCAGCCTGCATATAAAGGGCGGGTGATTTCAAGTTTGATAACATCAATACGCCTGTCCATTCAGGGATAGTCACACCTGTCGTCAACTGACCGACGGATAGGGTAATGGTTTTGTCATTCTCTGCTATTGCTTTTCTAACCAAGTCTAAGGATTTGAGTTTGACCTTATCATCTTCCTCTGACATACGTCCGTCACCAGCAGCTAGAACAATCTCATAATTTTCATAGATGGGGTGTTCTTCTAGTAGTGCTTTTAAGGCCTTAGCTGAGGCTACACGTTCTAAGAGCCAAAAAGTATGCTTGAGTTCGTTCCGAAGTTCCTTGGTTGAAAATGGATATTTTTCATTGCTTGACAGAGTATCTAACCAATTTATAACATCTTGTTCATGGACAAATTTCCCTTTATCATCTGTAGCGAAAAATTCACTCAAGTCAAAAGCATAATCGATATTTTCACCATCTAGTTGAGCACCTTTTTCTAACTCTTCGCCAATCATCTGAGACATTTGATAGGTAAAGAGATTTAACTGAGGCAAGCTCTCATAAGGATTTTCCTCTTCTTGTTCAGGAGACCAGGTAGATTTGGCAGACTGTTCATCCGCATAAGACCAGTTGTAAATCTGCTCCTCTGTAAAATCTCCCTTAGCTAGTGCCTTAAATGGAGTTCCAGAAAGATGTAAAGTAAAATTCCGACGAATCTTGTTAAAGGCTTGATCTGTCTTAAAAGTATCAACTCCTTCATGAGCCTCATCGATGACCAACAAATCCCAATGTAGGTCAGTTACCCATTTGAGTTTATTATGCTCTCCACCTAGATAAGCAGAACCTTTCAAGTCTTGCAGACTGATAAAAGCAAGTTGTCGTACATCATCATCTAAAAGGCCAACAAATTCTTTTCGTGACAATGTTGGACGATTTTTAAGGCTATCTGACTCTGAAACAAACTTGTAAGTCGTTTGACCTGCTATGAATGTTTCGAAATCATCATACCACGAATTAGCAATGGCAGGTCTGTTTGTTACAATCAGGACATTGACAGCATCCATTCGACGAGCTAGGTCATAGCTAGATAAGGTTTTACCAAAACGTGGCTTGGCATTCCAGAGGAACTTACCTCCTGGGTGATTCTTGAAATAAGCTACCGTTTTAGCAACTGCTTCTTTTTGCTCTTGTCGCAGAGTATAGTCCTGTCCTTGGCCGGGCTGATACCCTGACAAATCATGCTGAACAAACTTATCAAAAAGATTTTTAGATTTTTCAGGAGTTCCATTAAAGTAAAACCATTCCGTCTTAGGACGACGCTCCACATCATGGAAAGAAAGGAAATGGTGGAAATCATGATCCTTAAAAGTTTTTCCTTTATCAGGTTCTTCCGTATATGCTGCAGCAGCCGTCCATAAGATATCTGTATCTATATGAGCAGTATGCGTTTGTTCTTTAATCCGTTGCGTTACATCACGCTCCGTATAACCAATCTTAATCCAGCCCTCATTACTGGTTACAGTCGGTGTAGTGTAAGCATAGATTTTAGGATCAATTTTCTTTTTTGTTTTAATCTCAACTGACATACGTGTTCCTTTTAAAATGAAATTAGGCTAATTTTTCCAACTCAGTTAAGTCGATTCCCATAGTCTTTAAAATGTCGTTAAATACTACTGTTTTGAATTCATCAGCGTACTGTTTAAATAAATGCATCAAAGCTTTATATAATCTTTGAAAATCTTTTTTATCAAGTACAACTTTTAAAAATAGAATGACCACTATGAAACGTTTATTATCATATCTGCTAATCCCAAAATGATTTGCTATCTGGGAAACTCTGACACTTCTTAAATTAACATTATACAGTCGTTCATCATGTGCACAGATATTTCTAACTAAGTTAACCACTTTCAAACAAGCGCTTAAATCTGCACTAGAAAGTCTAAATGTATGATCTTTATTTTGTGTTCTGTACTTGTCTGTATAAAACTTTGCAATGATATTCTTCATGCTATCCGTTAAAATATTGTAAAAATTAGCAATGTTTCCCATCGTAAGAAAATTAACCAAAACCCAAAGTGGGACTTCTCCATGCTCTTCAATGTAGTGCTTAATAGCCCCTGTCCTATCTACCTTATCATGAATAGTCTTTGTTAAGATAGAGATTTGTTGAAGAACCTTTTTAGGGTCATTATCGACAAAATTTGCAATATCTAAATAAGCATTCTTCCGAGAATATTTTTTGGAAAATTCATATGCAATCGTAGTTTTTATTGAGTTTTCGAATATCAATAAATATTTCAATAATAATATTCGTAATTCCCTGTCAAATAAAAATAGGGCTTTGAGTTCGTTAAAATGAGTATCTTCTTGATAAAGTTCAGGCTCAACAGGGAGATTATTGCTATCCTTTACTAAAAATAAATCTTTGTAGCCGTTTATAACATTGTAATAATTTTCTTGTTCTAAAAATCTCTTTGGTTTGCCATTCGTTGGGACCACAACTCCCCTATTTCTTAAAATCGTTAATTGTTGATTGAATGTTTTATGTTCCTTCAAACTAATCTCCTATAAAACAAAAAGGGTCAGGGCATCGTATGCTTCCTGACCTAATCCTATGCAATCTATTATAGATCATTGGGCGCTATATGTCAAATAAAAGTATTTTTCTAGTCCATCTCCCTTACATGGGTCTCAATAAAGGCAATTTCCTCAGGGGAAAGGTCATATTTTTGATAGAGCTGACGGTCAATGTCAGCCACTGATTGTGTCCAATCAATGTCCGAATTGACCGTAAAGTCTTGGAGTGGGACTTTAGCCCACTTATCACGTGTATTATCCTGAGTAACTTTTAAGACAGCGAGTAATACTCTAGCAAATTTACTCTTTATATATTTTAAACAGTTTAATGCTTCCTCTTGACTACTAAACTGACCAATCGAAATGTATGTTTCAGTAAAAGCTGAAAGAGGTTCTATAACAAATGGTTCTCCTATCAAAATTACAGAAGTGTTATTATTCGCAATGCCAGTTCCATACGCTTTTGGTAGTATAACTCTCCAATTCTCATGACCTAAAGGTTTGTTTATATAATCACTTTGTATATATCTATACACTCGATTGTTTTGATATCTACCATATACCTTAGTAAAATTTTCTTTCTTTTCATTAATCGAATCAAAGAAAATTATGTCAGTAAATTTATCAAATGCACCTGTACCAATATCATTTTTATGCCCCTTTGATTGTATACTTTCAATCTGAGGAAAATCCAAATGCGCTTTTTCTGTTAATCTATAGATACCTCTACCTGAAATAATATTATTCAAAGTTGATGGAGTGTTACTTTCTACTTTCTTTGAAATACTATTTAGCTCCGGATGACTGGTAAAGGAGCCTATAGGCCCAGAAATTTTATCTTCATTCCTATATAGAATTACAACACCTCCAGAAATGCCAACACCCGGAAATACTTTTGATGAGTCTTGCTCATAGAAAACAACCTTTAATTTTTCGTCTTCAAGCATTTTCTTATTCCATTTTTTAGGAGTAGATCCTGCATTAAATAGAAAACGAGCAGGGGTAATAAGTAGGTATTTTTTTGAAATCTCTTCAGCAGAGTCGTAAAATAAATTATATATAGCATCATCACGAGCAGATGTCCCACTATCTATTTGATACGGCGGATTTCCTATCACGACATCAAATTTCATTTCACTTTCCTCACTAGATAGGCGCTCAAAACCTATCATCTTATTCTTTTTCCAGTCTTTGATTTGGGTTTTAGATTCTACTGCTTGTTCTACTTCCAGCTCATCTGAAAACAAGCTTAGCTGTTGAGATTGCTTTTGTGTACCTGAGTAAGGACTGATTTTATTCAATCCGTCCATCTGAAAGACGTTATAAGAGATAATGGTTGCAATTTCTTTCTTTTGCTCTAATGTTGGTTGATTTCCAGTCTTAGCTAGATAGTAATCCTCAAAGGTTGCTAAAAGATTTTCACGCGCCAAAAGCAGGGAATCTCCTTGATACTCATAGCCATAGGAAGCACGGTAAACTTCTTTTACAAGTTCATAGAAGGTGGCTTCTTCTGTAACCTCACGACTAATGCGCTGTAATTTTCTATCAACAAAACCAACTCGCTCAGACAGTGGAATTTCCTCTCCGGTTACTGTATCATAGCGGGTTACCATATAAGGAGCCTCACCACAGGTAATTTCTAGCCAGCGGACTTTGATATATTCTTCAAGCGCTAGAACTTCAAGTTCAGCTTCCACATAAGCATTTTGCTTTTCAACCAACCATGTAGGCGTAAATACTTCCGCTCGAATCTTGGTTCTATCTTTTTGCTCATACTTAGACTTTTCCGAACGAGGTTGAATCAAGCTTGCATAGGTTCCCGTCACCCTACTTGGAGTGATGCGATCACTTGGAGCAAATCCTTTTCCCAACAATTCATAAGAATGTGTCGCCCAAACAATATTTTTCTTTGTCGTTCGATCTTTTAAAAGAATTTTTAATAAGTCAGCCGACTCCAGAGCCAACTGTTCTTCACTAATATCTATTGTCATAAGCAACCTTTCTTATATTGTAAACCCTATTATATCATATTTTAGAAAATGAAAATTTATTTGGAAAAGAAATTCAAGAATTATCTCTACGATGACCTATTTCTAAAGTAGAGACTATCAGTTCATCATCTACAATGTGCACAATAACTCGATAATTACCAATCCGGTACAGCCATTGCCCACATGGATTCCCCACCAAAGCTTTCCCATGCCTTCTTGGATCCTCTAAAACGTTATTTTCTAGATACTTTTTAATTAGTATCTGCGTATAACGATCTAATTTCTTTAGTTGTTTGATAAATCGTCTTGTTGGAACTAGCTTATACAAGTTAATCTTCCTCCAGACCTAGATTATGCATCATTTCTTCCCAAGTAATGGGTTTAAGTCCTTTTTCCAAGTCTTCTAAATGCTCTTGATAAGCTAAATCTGCTACACGAGCATCATATTCATCCTCTAAAGCTTCTAAAGTTTTTGTTCGTATCAACTCGGATAGAGAAACTCCTTCAAACTTAGCCATGGCTTTCATAAATGTTTTATCTGCTTCGGAAACTTTTAATGTAATAGTCGGCATGTTTCTTCTCCTAGAATTATTGGTAATACCATTGTATTACTTTTTAAGAACCCAGTCAATATAAAAAGAACACCTCTCGGCGTTCCTTTCTATATATCAGTCAGTGGTGTTGCGGTGTCTGGTGAAGTATCGTAAACTTGAAAGTCTACTCCTACTCCCAGATCTGCCTGAGCTAACTGATTGACCATGGTCATGTGGGCCAGTTCCTTGATATTATTTTCCTTGGACAAATGGCCTAGGTAAATTTTCTTGGTACGATTACCTAGTGTGCGAATCATAGCATCTGCTCCATCTTCATTTGAGAGGTGACCAAGGTCAGACAGGATGCGTTGTTTGAGTCGCCATGCGTAAGATCCAGCTCGCAGAATTTCCACATCATGATTTGACTCAATCAGGTAACCATCAGCGTTCTCGACGATACCAGCCATACGGTCACTAACATAGCCCGTATCCGTCAGCATGACAAAGCTCTTATCATCCTTCATAAAACGATAAAACTGGGGCGCCACTGCATCATGACTCACACCAAAACTCTCAATGTCGATGTCACCAAAGGTTTTGGTTTTCCCCATCTCGAAAATATGCTTTTGCGACGAGTCAACCTTACCAAGATACTTACTATTTTCCATAGCCTGCCAGGTTTTCTCATTGGCATAAAGATCCATGCCGTACTTACGAGCCAGAACGCCCACGCCGTGGATATGGTCTGAATGCTCATGCGTAATCAAGATAGCATCCAAATCCTCTGGTTTACGATTGATTTCACTCAAAAGGCTTGTAATTTTTTTGCCAGAGAGTCCTGCATCTACTAAAATTTTCTTTTTTGGTGTTTCCAAGTAAAATGAATTTCCACTGGAACCCGACGCTAAAATACTGTATTTAAAACCGATATCACTCATTCTAGTCTTCTAGTTCATCCTCCCAAATCTCTTCTTTCACGGCATCCTTATCGTATGGAAGTACGATAGTAAAGGTAGATCCCTTGCCATATTCACTCTTGGCCCAGATAAATCCCTTATGTTGCTTGATGATTTCCTTGGCGATAGCCAATCCTAGTCCTGTTCCTCCTTGAGCACGACTTCTAGCCTTATCAACCCTATAAAAACGGTCAAAAATCTTTGGTAAATCTTCTTTAGGAATCCCAAGTCCTTGATCTGAAATAGATAAAATCATCTGATCATCTGTAGTTTTCATGTTAACAGTGATTTTTCCACCATCTGGTGAATACTTGATAGCGTTATTCAGGATATTGTCAATCACCTGGGTCATCTTATCTGTATCAATCTCAATCCAAACAGAAGTAATCGGATAGTCTCTCACCAACTCGTACTTCTTCTCCTCATCTTGACTTTTCATTTTATCAAAACGATTAAGGATAAAGGTGATAAAGGCCGTAAAGTTTATCAACTCAACATCTAAGTGACTAGTTGCGTTATCAATCCGTGATAGATGCAAGAGGTCCGTCACCATCCGCATCATACGGTTGGTTTCATCCAAAGAAACCTTGATAAAGTCTGGAGCAACTGGTTCTGTCAGCGCTCCTTCGTCCAAGGCCTCAAGATAGGATTTTACACTGGTCAAAGGTGTACGCAACTCATGACTAACGTTCGAAACGAAAAGCCTTCTCTCACGTTCTTCCTTCTCTTGTTCAGTCGTATCATGTAGAACTGCTACTAAACCAGAGATAAAGCCAGACTCTCTACGAATCAAGGCAAAACGAACGCGCAAACTGATATATTCGCCATTAAGATTCTGCGAATAAATCATCAGCTCAGGGCTCTGAGTAATAAGTTCTCTCAGCTCATACTCTTCTTCAATCTTGAGTAACTCTAAGATATTTTGATTAAGAGCATCATCCCTTTCAACTCCAAGTTGTCTCTTGGCCATGTCATTAATCATGATAATCTGACCACGACGATTGGTCGCAAGCACTCCGTCTGTCATGTAGGACAGGATACTATGCAACCTTTTACTCTCTTGTTCCAGATTTTCTTGAGTCAGACGAATGACTTCAGACAAATCATTAAGATTGTTAGTGATATTAGTTATCTCTGAGCTTCCTTGCATATCCAAAACCTGAGAATAATCACCATCAATCAAATCTTTTATTTTCTGATTGATCTGCCTCAAACGAATATTATCACGACGACTCTCAAGCAAGAGAAAAGACACTAACAGAATAAAGCCAATTAAGATGAGGATAAAGATAAAGTCGCTCGTCAAAATTGTTTGTCTAATTACTTCAATCATTATTTCTCATATAATATCCTACTCCACGACGAGTTAGGATGTATTCAGGTCTGCTTGGTGTATCTTCAATCTTCTCACGCAAGCGTCGAATGGTTACATCAACTGTACGGACATCTCCAAAATAGTCATATCCCCAAACGGTTTCAAGAAGATGTTCTCGGGTAATAACTTGTCCAAGATGAGAAGCTAAATGATGCAAGAGTTCGAATTCACGGTGGGTTAGGTCTAACTCTTCACCATATTTCTTAGCCACGTAGGCATCTGGTAAAATCTCCAAATCGCCAATCTGCAGACTTTGTAATTTCGTTTCAGGTTCTTGGCTATCAACTGAGACAAGATCTGTACGACGGAGAAGAGCTTTAACACGGGCCTGTAGTTCACGATTTGAAAACGGCTTGGTTACATAGTCATCCGCCCCAAGCTCAAGCCCAATAACCTTATCAAACTCGCTGTCTTTAGCTGAAAGCATGATAATAGGAACACTACTTGTCTTACGAATAGTTTTTGCGACCTCAAGTCCATCAATCTCTGGAAGCATCAAATCCAAGATAATAATATCTGGTTGCTCAGCTTCAAATTGTTCAAGTGCTTCACGACCATTAAAAGCAGTTACAACTTCATAACCTTCCTTGGTCATATTAAATTTTATAATATCTGAGATGGGTTTTTCATCATCTACAATTAGTATTTTTTTCATTTAGTCACCTTTTTCCTTATCTCATTATACCAAAAAAATGTAAAGAAGACACGAAAGACCGATGCTAGTGGCTTCTTTTCAAGTAGGCTTGCCAAATCTTTTGCTGAGGTTTGGCTAGGGGATAATTGCTAAATTCTTCTGGACTTAACCAAAGGACTTCTCTATCTGTATATTCTTGTGTCTCAGTAACTCGGCCTGCAATTATCTGGATATGCCATTTACGATGGCTAAAAATGTGCTTGACCTCTTCAAATCGTAGATTTTGCCAATCAACTTCAAGATCATAGTCCTGTTCAAAACTTTCCTGTGGAGATGGTCCAAGCTGTAAAATTGGCTCCGCTACTTGACTGAAAAGGTCCAGGTCTTGAGTCTGGTCTGAGAAGTCATCAACTTCAATCAAGGGAAAATGCCAAAATCCAGCCAAGAGTTTTTCACTCTCATTCTTCTCTAATAGAAACTGACCCTGACTATTTTGCACTACAAGAGCCTTTAGATAAATAGGGATTGGCTTTTTCTTGGGAGCCTTAATTGGATAGCGATCCATGGTCCCATGTTGGTAAGCAGCACTGAATTCCTTAACAGGACTCTCCTCAGGTCTTGGATTAACAGGTGCCTCAATATCTGAACCTAAATCCATCAAAGCCTGATTGAAATCACCTGGACGATCAGGATCTATCAGAACTTCCATCATCGCTTGAAATATTTTTCGATTGCTAGGATTTCCAATATCATGATTGACTTCAAACAAACGTGCCAAAACACGCATGACATTGCCGTCTACAGCAGGCTGGGGAAGGTTAAAGGCAATACTTGAAATAGCCCCGGCTGTATAAGGACCTATCCCTTTCAAGCTTGAAATACCTTCATAAGTAGACGGGAACTTGCCTTCAAATTCGCTCATAATCTGTTGAGCGGCTGTTTGCATATTGCGGACACGAGAATAATAGCCAAGTCCTTCCCAGGCTTTTAATAAGCGCTCCTCAGGAGCATTTGCTAAGCTTTCTACGGTTGGAAACCATTCTAAAAAACGTTCATAATAGGGAATGACAGTATCAACTCGAGTCTGCTGCAACATAATTTCAGAAACCCAGATATGATAAGGATTCTTACTCCGTCTCCAAGGTAAATCCCGCTTGTTTTCGTCATACCAGGCTAATAATTTTTGACGGAAAGAGAGAATCTTGTCCTCTTCCCACATGGTCACACCATATTTCTCCAAATCTAACATATTTCTAGTATAGCATAACCTTTTAGGATACTCAAAAATTCAAGATAGACATTCAATAAAACAAAGACTATAAGACTAAAAGGAAATCTAAAGATTATCTTGTTTAAAATTTGAATAAACACATAGTTTAAAAAAGTTTATCAGAGTCTAGGATGTCTGGAAACAAAAGTAGAAAAGATTTATTCTATTCATAATACTCTAATTTTTATATAGCTACTTGTCAGTTTTAATTTAAAAATGTTGATTTAAGCTAAATATAGTGGATTGAAATAAGGTATGAATAGAGAGGTTAGGAAAGTCAAATCAATTTCTAGCAATGTTTTAGAAGTCGAAATGAACTATTCTTTATTTAGCCTACTATAATAGTTATGATGATTCCCCAAACTTAAGCTAAAATACAAATAAAAAAGAGTGTGAGAAAATCCCAAACTCTACTATATTTTATTTTGATTTTATTTTCTAGCTATCTTTTCATCCTCTTCTAGTTGTTTAACTAATTGATCAACGCTATCAAATTTTACCATATCACGGATACGGTCCAACCAGGAAACGATGACAGTCTCCCCATAGATATCGTCGGAAAAATCAAAGATATGAACTTCAAAACGCTCTTCTTCGCCATCAAAGGTTTCATTTTTACCTAGACTCGCCATACCACGATAGACTTTTCTTTGGATTTCAACGTCAACGGCATAAACACCATCAGCTGGCATATATGTCCGATCCAAGTTGACTAGATTAGCTGTCGGGAAGCCAATAGTTCGACCACGCGCATTTCCATGAACCACTACACCTCTCGTTGGCAAAGGGAATCCCAGAAGTTTGCCTGCCTCTTTTACATCTCCTTCTAGAATGGCTTGGCGAATACGCGTTGAACTAATTTTCCCCTTTTCGTCCTCAACTGGTGGAACAACAACCACTTCACCATGGAAGAGTTCTTTTAAATCCTCAGCTGTTTTTCTATCTGAACCAAGAGTATAGTCAAAACCAACTACAATCGTATCTGCCTTTGCTTCCTTGACATAGGTATCAATGAATTCTTGGGCAGTCATATTTGCTACTCGACTAGTGAAATCCATCAAATACAAGCTCTCAACTCCAGCTCGCTTCAATCTACGTTCACGTTCACTAGCATTCAAAATATGCAATAAGTGTTCAGGTGAGTATTGATTCAGAGTTAGCTTTGGTGATTCGTTAAAAGTTACTAGAGCTACTCCCTGGCGCTTTTCAGCAGCAATGTTAGAAGCTATTTCAAATAATTTTTGATGGCCGAGGTGAACTCCATCAAAATAACCAAGTACAAGGACGTTTGGTCCTGGTGTTGCAATATCTTTTTCTGTTTTAATAGGTACTGTAATAATCATAGTATTTATTATACCAAAAAAATGGCGCTTTCAAAACAATTTAAACTGAATTCAGAACATAAAACTTAGAGCAAACTTTCTCTGACTTCTTTTCGCAACATTTCTAGACTTTCGATCCCGTACTTATCCATGACTTTTGGTAGATTTTCGATAATATCTGGACAAGCATAGGGATTTGTAAAGTTGGCTGTTCCGATACCGATTGCTGAGGCTCCTGCCAGATACATTTCTAAGGCCGCTTCAGCCGAATCCACTCCTCCCATCCCAATGATTGGAAGCTTAGTTGTTTGAGCTACTTGACGGATTAGTTTTAGGGCTACAGGAAATACAGCAGGTCCAGACATACCACCTGTCCCATTTGCGATAATCGGCTTTCTGGTTTTAAGGTCAAAACGCATCCCAACAAGGGTATTGATCATTGTGAGACCACTAGCTCCAGCATCTTCTACTGCTTTTGCAATAGTCACGATATCCGTCACACTAGGGGTTAATTTGACGTAAACGAGCACATCTGATGCTTCCACAGCTGCTTTTACCACATCATAAGCCAACTCAGGATCTTGTCCAATTAAAAGACCATGATTACCGTGATCAACGTTAGGACAAGAGATATTGAGCTCAATGGCTTTCACGTTAGGTGCCTTGGAAATTCCATGAGATACGGCCGCGTATTCTTGCTTTGAAAATCCAGCCACATTGGCGATAATGGGAAGATTTGGATATTCTCTTTGAAGCCAAGGTAGTTTCTCAGATAGAACAACCTCTAAACCTGGATTTTGTAAACCAATAGCGTTGAGCATACCTGCAGGTGTTTCTGCTACTCGTGGAGTTGGATTTCCAAACCTGGGTTCTAGGGTAGTCGCCTTAATCATGATAGAGCCTAAAAGATCTAAATCATAGTATTTAGCATATTCTTGACCAAAGCCAAAACAACCTGATGCAGGAATGATAGGATTCTTTAATTCTAAGCCTGGTAGAGAAACTTGTAATCGATTTTCAGTCATGACACTCTCCTTATAAAACTACTGTTCCTGTTTTAAATACAGGCCCATCTTCACACACACGTTGACTAACCGTATCACTATCGGGAACTTTTAAGACGCAAGCATAACAAGCTCCCATACCACAGGCCATACGGGATTCAAGAGATAGATAAGCTCTTGGATGCTCGTAAAAGGTTTGATTGATATATTTCATCATACCAGGTGCCCCACAAGAGTAGATGGCATCAAATTTCTTATCAAATTCCTTTATCACTACTGATACATTTCCTTGGGTTCTATAAGAACCATCATCAGTCGTTACAAAGACTTTGCTATATTGGGATAATTCATCTTCCAAAATAACTGCGTCTTTGGTCGCAAATCCTAGAACCGTTGTGACATCTACACCACGCTCATGCAGTTGCTTAGCTACTTCGAGTAAGGGTGGTACTCCGATTCCACCACCAACTAGGAGAACACGATTCTGCTTGTCTAAATCAGATAAATCAAAACCATTCCCCTGAGGTCCCATAACATCTAGGGCATCTCCAGCTTTTAAGGTTGAAAAGATTGCCGTACCCGAACCTTCAACTCGATAGATTAAATGACATTGTTTTTTACTTGTATTGATAGATGAAATTGAAATTGGACGACGCAAGAGATGGGCGTCATCAGGAACACGCAAATGAAGAAATTGTCCTGCTTTCATAGCTTCAACCATTTCTCCTTGAAGTACTAGTTCAAAGATCGCTGGTGCGATTTCCTTTTGAGACACTACTTTCATGGTTTCCAAGCGAATAGCACCCATTCGTTTTCTACAATTTGGATTCATAACTTTTCCTCCTTAAATTTTAAGGGGATCAGATAAAGAAAAACCTTGCTATTGCAAGGTTTCAGTTAAGATATTTACACAAAAGTACAAATAAGCACCTGCTTACTTGTTTCCATTGTAGCTTCTTTTCTCTGACACCTTGTGAGCCTCTCTGGACTTCCCTTAAAGGTTAAATTTTTACTAGTATACTGTATCAACCCTAAAAAGTCAAGCAAAAATAGGTAAGGTGTCTGACGTATTTTATAGTTAATTGAACCTAAAACAGTACATAATGTGGTATAATATTCTTATGGCATATTCATTAGATTTTCGTAAAAAAGTTCTCGCTTATTGTGAGCGAACAGGCAGTATAACAGAAGCATCACACATTTTCCAAATCTCACGTAATACCATTTATTGCTGGTTAAAGCTAAAAGAAAAAACAGGAGAGCTAAACCATCAAGTAAAAGGAACAAAACCAAGAAAGGTTGATAGAGATAGACTTAAAAACTATCTTACTGACAATCCGGACGCTTATTTGACTGAAATAGCTTCTGAATTTGGCTGTCATCCAACTACTATCCACTATGCTCTCAAAGCTATGGGATACACTCGAAAAAAAGAACCACACCTACTATGAACAAGACCCAGAAAAAGTAGCTTTATTTCTTAAAAAATTTAATAGTTTAAAGCATCTAGCACCTGTTTATATTGATGAAACAGGATTCGATACTTATTTTTATCGAGAATATGGTCGCTCATTAAAAGGTCAGTTAATAAGAGGTAAAATATCTGGAAGAAGATATCAGAGGATCTCACTGGTTGCAGGGCTAACAAATGGTGAGTTAATCGCTCCAATGACTTACGAAGAGACGATGACGAGCGACTTTTTTGAAGCTTGGTTTCAGAAGTTTCTCTTACCAACATTAAACACACCATCAGTTATTATTATGGATAATGCAAGATTCCATAGAATGGTAAGATAGAGCACTTATGTGAAGAATTTGGGCATAAACTTTTACCACTTCCTCCCTACTCACCTGAGTACAATCCTATTGAGAAAACATGGGCTCATATCAAAAAGCATCTCAAAAGGGTATTGCCAAGTTGCAATACTTTTTTTGAGGCACTTTTGTCTTGTTCTTGTTTCAATTGACTATAACATTTCGAATATTCAAGAAGATTGAAAAACGTACTTTTCCTTCCTTAACTAGAAGAAAACCTAGTAAGATAAAAATACTTAGGAAGTCGTGTGCTGCTGCTACTACAAAGGGTGATAAATCAGTAAATATTGAAAATATATAGGCACTAACGGTAAGTCCTAACCCCCAGAACACACCTGAAAGTAGACCAAAAGAAACTCCATTTTTAGTTTTCATCAAATCCTCCCTTAGACTGTAATTCTCTTACAGCTCTATTGTAACGAGAGATTCCATAATCTCCGAAATCTGCACCATTTTCTTCCTTGTAAATAGTCCAAAGACTCCAAATGATGTCTTGCAAGATTTTGTAGATATGAATTTTTTCTCTTGAAACTGGAGTCTTATCACTCTTATAATGAATTAGAAAGTCTTCTTCCTCTTCACTAGTAAACTCTGATTCTAGGAAGAGAGCTGCCAGATCCCACATAGGGTCATTCATGGATGAATATTCCCAATCAATGAGATAAAGGTGACCATCTGGTCCTTCTATAAAGTTTTCTGGAACCAAATCAATATGACATGATTTTTTATCAATTCCAATTTGTTCAAGTTGATCTTTCAAAGAAAATACAGACTTTCTGACAACTTCATAGTTTGGATAGGAAATCTCCCCTTGAATCAAGGTTTCATATTTTTTGATTTCCTCAAAAGGAGCAAACTCTCCTTTTAATTCTTTACCAGAAGCGTGAATGGTTTGTAGAATTGGTGCAATCTTTTCAAATTTGGTTTTAATGGTAGCTGAATCAAGTGTCTCAGCATTTTCAATGTATTGATTAACCTTAATTCCTGCTTCGATATCGAAAAGATAATTTTCTACATCTAATTTCAAATCTTTCAACAATTCAAGATTGAACTTCTCATTCTGGCGGTCAATTAATTTATCTGTACCTTTTCCGAAAAACTTAACGATATACTGATTTGAGGTTGTCTTAACCAAATAGTTTTGATTAGTCATTCCTCCTAGTTATTCAACACTTAAAATATCTTCATCAGTTGATAGTAAAGAGGTAAGTTTTTCCTTAATAATCTTTTCCACAATCATCCTCCATTAGACTTCCCACTTAAAGACTGTCTTAAAAGCAGTATTCAGGTCAGTTGCAAAAACTCGGTGAATATCCTTAATTTCTCGTACTGGTTCTTCTAAATAAATGATATTTTTCAAACGATTGGCAAATCTCTTAATCTCCATCATTTGGATAGCTTTTTCGAAGTCAACACGTCCTGAACGAGAAGAACCTACTAGTAACAAACCTTTTTCCAAGGAATCTCGGGTATTGATGTTAACCTTGTACTCACTAACACCCATCATCAGAATAGTACCTTGTGGTTTGATGTAACGGATGAGATCATTAATAGCAGGTCCGCATCCATCACCACCACAACATTCGAAACCATGATCAAAACTAAGATCTTCTGGAATACTATCTGTAATGTATAGCTCCTTAGCAAAAGAGAAGAGTTCTAATTTTTCCCAGTGACGACCAATAACAATAATCTCAGCTTCAGGCAAGGTATAGTTGATAATATTTGCCATGACAAAGGCTAGACTACCATCACCAATAACTGCAATACGCTGACGTCTGCTATGTGAAACCGTCAAGAAGCGATTCATAGCGTGCATGCCCACACTGACAAACTCAGTAATTGCAGCTACTGTATCTTCGATGTCCTCGTAAGCTACCACACGATCCTTAGGTAGAGAAACAAACTCACGCATAAAGCCATCATAACCACTAGACAAGAAATAGGTTCCTATCATATAGTTTTCATAAAATTCCTCATCACTCTGCATAGGTGGTTGATTGGGAATCATGACAACCTTCTGACCAACTTTGTAGGTACCTGTGGGATCAGAAATAACAGTTCCACAAGACTCATGAATCATAGCCATTGGAAGTTTCTTTGATAAAATTTTTGGATCACGTTTTCCTTGATAGTAACGTTGATCCGCATGACAAACCGCCATAAAGTTTGGTCGAATAAGGATATGATTCTCTTGATCAATTTCCTCTTCCTGATATTTGATATTGATAAACTTTGGCTTGGTCAGTTGATAAATTTGATTAATCATGTCTCTAGTCTTTCTCAATCATACTTTTAGCAATTTTCAAGTCTGTAACTGTTGTAATTTTAAGGTTTGAGTATTCACCTTTAGCCAAGGCAACATCTTTACCCTTAATGACAAAGATTTTACATGCATCTGTTAAAATTTCTTTTTCTTCTGCTGATAAAGAACCATACAAATCAATAAAGTCTTTACAACGGAAGGTTTGAGGTGTTTGTCCTTGATAAAGATGAGCGCGATTTGGAATATCTGTGATGAACTGACCATTTGTACTTTCAACAATGGTATCCACGGCTTCAACTACAGTATCAACAGCATCATGATTTTGTGCAAGTTCAATATTGTCTTGAATCATTCTAAGAGTGATGAAAGGACGAACGGAATCATGCGTCACCACAATATCATCTGCTGTCAGTGGACAGTAAGCATCAATAGCTTCAATAATTTTTTCAATACTAGAATTACGATCCGCACCACCTTTTGTGATGATGATACGATCCTTATGAAGCGGAAGGAATTTTTCAACTAAATCTTCTGCGTGTGTAACCCAGTCTCCATGGACTCCAACTACAATCTTTTCAATACTTGGTTCTAGTACAAATTTCTCAATAGTGTGAATTAAAATTGGGCGGTCTCCCAACTCTAGAAATTGCTTTGGTAAATTACTGATCCCCATGCGTGTGCCAGTGCCACCCGCTAAAATTCCAGCGTAGATCATTTTCATACTCCTTTAGTCTGTTCTTAAAAAAACTCATTCTTTACCATTATATCACAACCTAGCCCTTTATTGAAATAAATACTAGAATTCTCTAGTCAGAAAGAGCCTAGGCATACCATTAGGGAAAGTAACTTGAATGATAAAAAAATCTCAACTCTATTTTCAACAAATATAGAGTTCTTCAGAATATTATAGAAAACTTAAAGAAACCTTAAACTAAATAAAAAAGTTGAGATTGTAGCCAGAGATAATTCCAAGCTAACAATTCTCAACTCTATTCAATTATTTTTCGTTTATTTTTCTTCTTGCTCACCAATGCCCTTAACGGCTTTCTTAAACTCGGCAAGCATTTTTCCTACTGATTCGCCTAGCTCTGGTAAGCGTTTTGGTCCAAAAATTAACAGTGCTCCAAGAACAATGACTATTAAGCCTGGCGCACCAATATCACGTAAGATTCCCATTTTTTTCTCCTTTCCTTTTTCTCTTAATTATCCATTTACTAATAGCGATACTAACCTCATACAAAAGGATTAGGGGAACAGTCATCGCTAAATCACTAATAAAATCGGCAGGTGTCAAAATAACAGCCAATACCAATAAGATGAAATAGGCATAACGTCTATAAGCAATGAGTAGTTCAGGTCCAATCAAACCAATTGAGGTAAAAAAAGCAATGATAACTGGCAATTCAAAGATAAATGCTAGTGGTAGAGTTGTTTGAAAGACAAAAGCTAGATAATTTTGTGCTGTCAGCTGAGTTTCAAATAAGTTTTCACCTAGTCCCAGTAAAACCTGAAGTATAGCTGGTGTGACAAAATAAAAGCCAAAGGCTAACCCCAAGATAAAACAAAGGAAAGTTGCAGGGATATAAGCAAAAATCGCTCCTGCTTCTTCATTTTTAAGGGCTGGTCGGACGAAACTCCAAACTTGATAAACGGTAAAGGGCAAGGTAAGGCTAAAGGCCATCAAACTTGCCAAACGAAGATAAATCCATAAAATATCATTCGGTCCTAAGACGATCAACTTCTGACTAAAGCCTTGTGTGATAAATTGATAAACCTGATCAGCAAATAATAGTGAAACGCAGAATACTAGAAAGAAGCAAACAACTACTGCTAGCAATCTCTTTCTAAATTCTACCAAATGTTCAATAATTGTCAATTCCTTTTGATCCATCACTTTTCACCCTGTCTAATGGTAATTAGAAAGACTACGAGGATAAAGAGAGTCTGACCTGCTACCCCTTCCCAACTAGGGTAAATTCCCAATATATCAATACTTGGTATTCCTGAGAGCAGATGGTTTGGAATCATATTTGTCAACTGTAAGGCATGGATACTGACTCCCGTCATCTTAAAGGCTAAGGCATAAATCATCCAAGTCAGGATGAAGAAAAACTTATGAGGCAGGAAAAATTGACTAGCCTTGTTCATCACAAAGGCAATCACGACTAAAACTGAGAGGGCTAGAGAAATTCCTAGGACAAAATCAAAACTAGAAATCCTTGGCAGAATCCCCACATAGAATAAAATCGTCTCAGCACCTTCACGGAACACGGCTAGAAAACTCAGAGCAAACATAGAAAAGAACGATCCTGTTTTCGTGACAGTTTGCATCTGCGATTCCATAAAAGCATTCCATTTTTTAACAGAGGATTTGCTATGAAGCCAAATACCGATTAAAATCATCATGATAACCGCAAAAATCCCGACTGCTCCTTCGATGATTTCACGGTTAGTTCCTGAGGCAACTGCTGGAAAGGCAATCTGTAGGATATAGGCAATCAAAAGACTGGCCACTATACCAGCAAATGCACCACCATAGACCCACTTGAGGCCCTTTCTCATCTTAGCAGCTTTCAAAGTTGTCACAAGCGCCATGACAATCAAGAGTGCTTCCACACCTTCTCGGAGCAAGATGAGCATGGCGTCAAATGCATTATAGGAAGCGCTAGTATCAATTTGAGATAGCTCTGCAATCAAGCTAGAAAGCTTTTCTTGATATTCACTTTCCTTTCCCTTAACCATGATGACAGGACTTTCACTTTCAACCTTGGTATAAAGCGAAGGATTGGTTGTACTTACAGAACCTTCGATTGTTGGCCAAATAGTAATAAACTCCTTCATCGTCGCAGCTGCTTCACTATCTTGACCAGCTTGAAATTGAGCCAAGGCCTTTTTTAAAAGATCGATTCCATCCTTCAGTGTCAGGTTGGATGATTTCGTTGCAACTTCTGTACCTTCAACAAAGTTAGAAATGGCTGTTTTCAAATCATCAAACGATGCCTGAATAGTATCAAAGTTCGTTGGTTCAGTCTCAATGCTACTACGCAGAAAGGAAATAGCTGTTTCCACTTGCCCATAATGAGCTGTACTATGGTCGCGAACCACTGCTTCATTGATGGTCCAGGTTGAATTCATTTTTTTATAGGCTTCTCTTACTGCTTTCAGATCTTGAGAAGCGATTGCCTTGTCTAAGGCTTCAAAACGAGGTTCTAATCGTGAAACAAGTTTCTCTTTTTCTGCATCAAGGTCGACTGGATTTTGCTCTTTCTCAAATGTCAAAAGGGCTAAAGAAATCTGAGTTAACTGGTCTTCAGTAAAATCACCAGTTAAGGCCAACTTTTCTTGAACTTGACGTCCTGCTTCAGAGTCAGAATTCTCGACTTTCTCGAAATCTTTGGTCATTTCATCGATTAGTTTTCTAGCCTGATCTTGTTTGCCTTCTTTAACAGCTTTAGTTGCATCAGTTATTTTCACAAAGTAGGGACTCAAATTTTCCTTAGCTCCTACCGGAAAAATCAACAGGAAGAAACAAGCACATAGGAGGATAATACTTTTAGGATTCCAATAATTTCTGCCCAATGTAACCTCCCTTCTCTACTCCACCAAAGCAGGCAAAAAGACCACTGCCTATATGGGTAACGTACTCATTCATTTTATCCGTAGCACCTAGATTGGTCTGCACCTTAACAAAGCTATCTGGATCCTTTTGGAAGGAGATAAAGAGCAAACCAGTGTCAAACTGACCAGTCTTTTCATCTATGCCATCAGAATAAGAATACGATCGACGCAGGAGAGGTTTATCCACTTCTTTTGCTAAGCGAACATGAGAATCGTCAGGAAGAAGACTCAAGTCCACCTCATCAAATTCGTTTTTCTTACCAAAAGGAGCTCCACTTTCCTTATAGCGCCCAAAGGTATTTTCTTGCTCCTCCAGATTGGTTCGATCCCAAGTATCAAGAAACATCTGGATGCGACGAACGGCCATGTAGGAACCATTTTCCATCCAATCCTTACTGTCAGCCCAAACAACCTGATCAAATTCTTTCTCAGTGGTAACATTAGCAGTCCCATCTTTAAAACCAAAGAGATTACGAGGAGTTTCCATACGATTACCGATAGCCGCAAAACCAGATTGACTCCAACGAAGAGTCACTGCATTCCTTCCCTTTCGGATAAGGTTACGAACAGCATGAAAGGCAACTTGCTCATCATCAGCACAAGCTTGGATAACTATATCTCCTCCCGTGTACTTTTCTCGTAACTGTTCCTTTGGAAAAGGAGGCAAATCTCTAAAGAGTGTTGGACGTTTGTTCTCTAGTTTCATCTTTTCTAGGAAACTAGCCGAAATTCCAAAGGTCAGGGTCAAACGATGAGGATTAAGCCCAACTGTTTCTCCAGTATCACTCGGAGGCAAGAGGCTATTGTTACCATCTTTTTTAACCAATTCTCCCTCTACAAGTTTGGCACTATAATCCGTCCAATCCTTAAATAACTGGATGATTTTCTCTTTGTCAGTTGTATGCAAATCTAATACCACAAAATAAATGTTTTTCTACATGACAGTTGTAATGCCAGCTTGGTGCTTGCCATAGAAGGCTATTTTTTCATCTCCGTACGAGATTTTCTCCTGACCATCAAGCTTAGGTGCGAAAAAAGCAGAAGCACCAGAGAGTCCAAGTGCGAGACCAGCACCTCCGATACCTGCTTTTTTTAGAAATTCTCGACGGTCCATTTTTCGTTCAAAAAATTTTTCGCCTTTGTTTGTCATATTACTTATTCTCCACCAAGAAATTTACCCATTTGTGATAATGGTTCACCAAGTTTTGTCACTGCTTCAGACAATTCTTTAGTGTCTTCTTTCGTTAAGTCTGTATAGAGCTTATAGTGTTCCTTGTCCGTCATGTGTTTGTCTAACAAACTATTGACAGATTTGAAATCTTCCTCTAACTCCTTAACCAAGGCTGCATCTGATTTTTCAAGCAAGGGTTTAAATAGCTGGAAAATCTTCTCAGCACCTTGGATATTGGCACGAAAATCATACAAATCTGTATGAGAATAAATCTCCTCTTCACCAGTAATCTTACTTGTCGCTACTTCATTAAGAAGGTCAACAGCGCCAGTTAGCATAATCTTGTAATCAACATCTACAGTCGCAATCTTAGCCTTCAATTCCTTGATATCATTTACCAGTTGGTCACCATAAGACTCAGTTCCTTTGGTTGTGTTTTCCTCCCAAAGAATGCGCTCGATACGGTGGAAACCAGACCAACCTTCTTCAGTCTTATTTTCATCTAGATAGTCTGCCAAACGAAAGTCAATCTTCACATCAGATTCACCAAAGCTCTCTGCAATCGGCTCTGAACGTTCATAAGACATACGAATTAAAGGGTATGCCTTTTTAGCTTCTTCTAACTTACCATCCTTCAAAAGTTGAACAAAACCTTCTGTATCCGTCAATAGTTTATCAATCTGTTCTTCTACAAAGGTTTTGTAGTCACTAGTTGCCTTATCCAATAATTTTTGGTTATCTTCTGATAATTTTGTAACCTGAGAGGAATTACTTGTCGAGGTCTGTTTTTCAGTCTGTGCCGCACAAGCCGTTAATAATAAAGCCGAAGATAAAAGGATAAAACCAAGTTTTTTCATATAACGCTCCTATTAAATCATGGGAATCCCATTTTTTAAATTTATTATATCATGGTTTTTCTAATCATTCAATAAATTGTCAGAAAATTTAATGTTTGATCGTTAGACATTAACAACATTTTTATGGTAAAAACGATTGTTACATTAGTATATTTTAAAGGGCATTTAGAAACTTTACATAAATAATAAAACGCTAATACTGTACTGACCCCAAAAAGTTAGACAATTAATTTATTCAAAGGATTTAGTTCTGTATTGCACAGGACTGAGTCCTTTTAGTTTTACCTTAATTCGTTTGTTGTTGTAATAATCAATATAGTTTACAAT
>NZ_JASHAQ010000015.1:0-55656 GCF_047465035.1 Streptococcus infantis | reverse complement strand
TGTGTGATGCTTCTGTTATACTACCTGTTCGCTCACAATAGGAGAGAACTTTTTTACGAAAATCTATTGAATATGCCATAAGAAGATTATACCACATTATGTACTGTTTTAGGTTCATTTTACTATATTTTGGGTTCAATTGACTATATCAGCAAAAGTTGATCTTTGCAACAGAAAAATGATCAGCCTTTAAACCAATCATTTTTTGAATATATTTTATACTCAATGAAAATCAAAGAGCAAACTAGGAAGCTAGCCACAGGTTGCTCAAAACACTGTTTTGAGGTTGTGGATAGAACTGACGAAGTCAGTAACAAATATACGGCAAGGCGACGCTGACGTGGTTTGAAGAGATTTTCGAAGAGTATTAGCTAAAAACTAAAAATAGATAGTTTAAAATAGATACCAGTACCAGCACTCCGTTATTTAACAAATGAACAGCTATGGAATCAAGGATATTCCCTCTACGAGCATAGGCTAAGTAAAATATCACTCCCAGTAAAAAATAAGTTACAAACTCTATTGGATAAAACATATGCAGATAGCCAAAAATCGCAGAACTTATTAGCAATTTCAACCACTTTTGATCATCTTTAAAAAAATAGTGGCTGAAGAATCCTCTAAATACTAATTCTTCCATGATTGGAGCAAATATACCAATTGCAAAATGAAAAGCGATGAAAAACAGAGGAAAAACTCGAGTGACCTGCTCACTTGTGGCCAGCAAGGCAGCATCGTTAGCGGATGTTGGATTTCCAGTAACTACTTGGATCAGGAGGGTACCTACAATCGCTACTAGTCGAGTAGCCACATAAAATAAAAGGGCTATTCCAAAATCCTTCCAGGTAAATTTAAGAGTCTTCTGCTGGTCTGGAACTTTCTTTTTATACTGTCTCCAAACAGCAACTAGCAAGAAAGTAGCCAGTACCAAATACCCAATACTAGTCGTCCACTTTAAGGATAGAGAACTAGAGTCTTCGAGAGCCAGCATTCTCATGGGAAATGTATTTACATTTATAATCAGTAAGATCATTCCTACAAATTTTAAACTATTTTTCAACTTTTGCAAACCACTACCTCTTCTTTCCTTAACTCCAGCATCTCCACTTACTAACGATGCTCATCTGTGTTTTCTTCCCTCTTTATAGATTTCTACTCCCTTAATCAGGGATAATAACACAAGGATAACCCCAATATCTAAATTGATCAAACTACCTCCATTAGCGAATAAATACAAACCCAAGCAGGCTTGCGCTAAGGGATAGGCATATTTATTAAATTTCATAGATACCCCCAAAGCTTTCTACAAATAAATGAATGAATAGAATAACTTCTTAGTTTTGCTCACAAGAGAACATCAAATTTCAGATGTACTTTTCTCTACTAGCTACCTCTAAAACCAATCTAATAATACTCTTCATGATTAACTTGTAAGATCAGCTCTATTCTTTTAGGGTTGAACCAGACCACCGATCTACTAAATCATGTTTAGGAACAATTATAGTTTAGCATTTATTTCTAGGAAAAGATTGCTCTTTCTTAAATTGTCATCAAAACATCCTAAATGGTAGAAAAATTGACTTGCGACTTAACCCAATCGTAAGTTCTTCGTCCCAAGTTAAAAATATTCTGGTCAAAGAACTTCAGTGACCATCAGCTTCCTCATACTCAATGAAAATCAAAGAGCAAACTAGGAAACTAGCCGTAGGCTGTACTTGAGTACGGCAAGGCGACGTTGACGCGGTTTGAATTTGATTTTCGAAGAGTATCACTTTAAGAAAAAGCGAACAAGACCAGCTTCTGTTTATCAGAAAACTAGTTTTGTCCGCTTTTTATAATCGAGATTAGTCTCTTGATCCAATCTCTATGCCTTAGATGCTTTTACATCATCTTATTCGTCGTCTTTTTTCTTTCCCATAGCAAACATACCAAGAAGTGCTCCTACAACACCAACGGCTGCAAGGCCGGTATTTTCTTTAGTACCTGTCTCTGGGAGCTTGTATGGATGACTTGCAGGTGCTTGGTAGGTCTTATCTTGTGACATAGCAAGAGCTACAAGAGACTGCTCATCTGTGTATTCTGGAATCTCACGGACAGCTCCTTCTGTCCCATTGACACCACCTGTGAATTCTGGGATTACTTCTTGAACAGCTGCTGCTTCACCATTCACACCACCAGTAAATTCTGGGACTTCATGGATAGCTGCTTCTGCTCCATTGACACTGCCTGTGTATTCTGGGCTTACTTCCTGAACAGCTACTTCTTCACCTGCTGTACCAATAGCTCCTGTGTATTCTGGGATTTCCACTACTGGTGCTACTTCATCGCCTGCTGTGCCAATTGCTTCAGTGTATTCTGGAGCTTCATGAACAACTGCTTCGACTGCGTTAACGCCACCCTTGAATTCTGGGACTTCTACTACTGGTGCTGCTTCTTCGCCTGCTGTGCCAATAGCTTCAGTGTACTCTGGAACTTCATGAACAGCTGCTTCGACAGCATTAACCCCACCCTTGAATTCTGGGACTTCTACTACTGGAGCCGCTTCGTCACCTGCTGTACCAATAACTCCTGTGTATTCTGGAATTTCCACTACCAGAGCTGCTTCTTCGCCTGCTGTGCCAATTGCTCCTGTGTATTCTGGAACTTCCACTACCGGAGCTGCTTCTTCGCCTGCTGTGCCAATTGCTCCTGTGTATTCTGGAATTTCCACTACCGGAGCTGCTTCATCGCCTGCTGTGCCAATTGCTCCTGTGAATTCTGGGACTTCTACTACTGGTGCTGCTTCTTCACCTGCTGTGCCAATAGCTTCAGTGTATTCTGGAACTTCATGAACAGCTGCTTCAACACCATTTACGCCACCGGTAAATTCTGGGACTTCTACTACTGGTGCTGGTTCGTCACCCTTACTTGTAGTTAAAGCTGGTTTCTCCGGTTCTTCTGGAAGCTCTTGGTGGAAGGTCGTCATTTCGTAAAATTCAGGTTTACCTCCTTCCCAAACAAGTTTGACATCCAACAATGGCGCTTTTTCTCTCACTGCAAATGTTTGGAAGCTTGAGGTAATTTCACCTAGTTCTGACCAAGCATCTGCTTTATCTTCTTTCAGAGTACGAGCAAGCACACGAGCTTTCACTCCTTGAGGAATACTTGAAACAAGGCGAATATGGTTAGCGTCTGTTGGTTCTGACAAGTGGTAGACAAGCTCACCTTGTTCTTTCTCAGCCTTGTAGCTTGTCAAGACTTTACCATCAACAATATTAGTGTAAAGGTTGCCTTGGCTTTCACCACTGTTTCCTTCTACCGTTGGGTCATTGATTGGTTTCACGAATTCACCATCATTGATCACCAACTCAGTGAAACCTACAAAACGAGCATCATAGTCTGCTGTAAATAGAACACGGAGATAGTTGGCTTTAACTGGGCTTGAAAGTTCACCCTCGATATAGCGATTTCCTGGCATCTTAGAATCATGTGTCCAGCCATCTGTCAATGAGTCATCACGTGTTTCATTAGCAACACCGTCACCAACTGTTACAACATCTGTCCAAGTCTTACCATCTTGACTAACTTGAATCTTACCATCACGGAGATAGTTTTGAGTGCCGTCTTGGATGTAAGCTCTAATCTTCTTAATGTCACGCTCGCTACCAAGTTTCAAGGTAATATGACCATCTTTACGAGCATAATCAGAAAACTCTACAAAGTTATTGTAAACACCATCGAACAACTGATCCAAATTCTTGATTTTGCGAACATCATTTCGACCGTATGTTGGGTGGATTCCCATTGATGTAGAATCAAGTGTCGTTGGTTGAACTTCTTTTGTCTTAACAAGTAGAGATGTTGCTGTCACTGCTTGTTCTTGATCAGTCTTATTAACTAGACGAACATAACGTACCAAGGACTTATCAGTCACTTGATCAGCTGGATACCATTCTTGGGCATTTGGAGAGTATTCCAAGTTGAGGGATGGATTTTCAATACCAAGTGCTTGAATGCTTTCAGCTTGGTGAAGACGATCAAGTTTCATACCCAAGTAGCTATTAGCTGGAAGCTTAGTTCCGCTTGGAATTTGCAAGTCATAACGACCTAGGCTATCATAAACTGGAGTTGACTTCAGGCTTTCAACGTTTGTATCAGTCAATTCGCTATTGCCTGCACGTGTTTCAACTGAGAAGTCAGCGATACGCCACCATAAGTTGATGTTCTTAGTATTGCGAACACGAACGTAGCGAGCTGAAATTGGAGTTTCGATTTCTTTTGTTTGTTCACCAGTCAAGCGATCCAATTCTTGCCATGAGCTACCATCTGCAGAATATTCAAGAACACCTTCTGCCAATTTATCTCCTGATCCTTGAACTAGACGAACCTTGGTCACAGGTTTGACTTCACCCAAGTCAAGTTGTACCCAACCATTGACTGGAGTTGTGTCTGTTCTATCAGCATTTGCAAGCATGGCTTCAGTATTATCACGTCCATCTGTAATCTGACCAACTGTTGTGTTGTACTTGTACATAAGATTTGGACTGATTGTCACAGTAGCTGTCTGTTTGTTACGAACAACTTCTACAGGACGGTTAACAGCAATTTCTCTTACCGCAAACCAAGTGTTTCCACGATCTGAAGTCGCAATCATGCGAACAGCTTTAGCATTGATATTGAGGTTTTCAAATTTAAGAAGAGGCTCATTACCAGTGTAGCTTGGTTCTGAAAGTGTTACCCACTCATCATTTTCATTGAGGTACTCAACCTTAGCATTGTTAAAGGTATCGCGCGGATTTGCTTGAGTTCCCATTGCGAATGTCAAGTTTTGAATTGGAACAGCCTTGTTAAATTTCAAGCCAATGTAATCACCAGTTTGGATGCTATTTGGTGATTTAATTAGGGCATGTGTTCCTAAATCACCATCAGTGACTTCAGCAAGTCCGCCTTCTACACCTGTACGGTTCGTAATAAAAGTGCTAATGACTTGGTCTGGATGCAAGGCTTTTTGAACTTCAGTTGCAAGGATTTCACGAAGGCCAAGCAAGAATGGACGGATATGTTGAACACCTAATTCAGCTTTTTCATCATGATCTACATAATGGAAAGTATAAGTTTGAGACTGTTCATAAAGTTTCAATCCCTTGTAGTAGCTATCCCAAAGTCTAGCAGAATCATTGTTTTCAATAGCTTCTGATCCATCTAGGAAAGCACTCAAAGCATCCATTTGGTCAATAGTGTTATTCAACCAGTAATGGATTTGAGAGCGCATCTTTTCGTCACCAGACGCTTTATAAAGTTGAGCTGCTGCTTTCAGTTTTGCAAATTCTGCACGCAATTCAGCACGCTCTGCGCTAACATCTTGACCTGCTTTTAGCTTAGCCATAAAGGCATCCAATTTCGGTGCAAGTTCAACAGACTCTTCTAACTTGACAACACGACCATCCATGTTTTGGTTAATCATGTGTTTACCAAGTTCACGGAAGGCAACAGATGTTTCACTATCAGTAAATTTACCTGTTTCAACAAAGTTGAAGGCGATATCATTTACTTTCTTAGCTTCGTCTTCAGATTTCCATTGTTTCCATGCGTATTGAGCTGCTGAGAAGAGGGCAATCTTCGAAGGCTCAGATTGTTGCATTGGGTTCAACATGATACCTGAAAGGAGACTTGGATCTACATTTGGATGAAGGAATTTTTCACCGCCACCCAAGATTAAGTGTTGTTTAGAGTTATCTGTACATGGCCAGTTAATCCATAGAGATACTGGACGGTAGGTCTTGCCACCTGCAGTCAGATTGTTCTTAAGGTTAGATAGGAAGTTTTCTGATACTTCACCCCAAATCTTACCACCAGTAAGGGTCATAGAAGTTGAAGTTGGAAGATTTTCATTTAGAGATTTCAACTCATCTTCACGACCATTACCCCAATACTGACCAGGAACGAAGATCATTTCCTTACGAAGGCCAACATAAGTTGCTTGTTTTTCAGTCAACCAGTCTGTCATGTCCTTCATCAAGCGGTTGTAGCTATTGTAGCCACCAACTGGACTTGGAGCATCATCTGCCAAAATACCGAACTCACGAACACCGACATCCATCAATTGAGTGAATTTAGCCTTAATGGTTTCCAAATCTTGTTGGTAATCAGCATCGTTGCCAAAACGGATACGGTTGTTCATGAATGGGTGGATGGTCCAAACATAACGAGTCTTGTTTTGGTTTCCGACACGCGCCAATTCACGGATTTCAGCTAATTTTTCTTCTGGATAAAGTTCACGCCATTTCTTGTTGTGGTATGGATCGTCTTTTGGAGCAAAGAAGTATTGAGTCAACTTCAAGTCACCACCATAGCGCATCAATTCAGCACGATCAGCATTGCTCCATGGATTTCCATAGTAACCTTCGATAAAGCCACGGTTCTTAATTTCAGCGAAATCTTCAACTGTTACATTACGCAAGACTGGAGCTTCACTTTCATTAAGCATGTGTTTGAGAGTTGTCAAACCGTAGAAGACAGCATCTGTATCCTTACCGACGATAGAGATTGTGTTGCCTTTGATTGACAATGAATAGGCATCAATCTTATCAAAGAGTCCTTGAGATAGACTTGGCATTTCTTTTTCAGCCTGTGAATTTTGTCCATGAACGCCAAGGTAGATGTTGGTAGCACCTGCTACAGGTGTTTGACTGCTTGTGTATGAGATTTGATGATCTTGTAGAACACTCTTCAAGCGGTTACGAGTATAGATATCTAACTGATCGCCCATAACAAGATTTACTTGTTTATGGAGTTTCGTAACGCCTTCACCATAAGTTACTTTTTGTGGTGTTGGGAAGACCTTATATTCTTTCTTGAGATAGTCTTGACTTTGTGCTGCTGCGGCCACTGCTTCGTCACTTGTAGGTTTCGTAGCTACAAAGCTATCAGCAAGTTCAGTTGTACCATCGCCCATTTCCTCAACTTTAGGTTTTTCTGGAGTTTCAGGTTTTTCTGGTGTCACAGGTTTCTCTGGACTAACTGGCTCTTCTACCTTGTTAGTAGAAACTGGTTTAAGAAGTTGAATTTCTGCAGCACTACCAAATCCTGCAGCACCAGCTAGAACTTTAAATTCTACCTTATCGGTTTCAATGGCATCAAAGTTAACTGTTTTCTCTTTGGCATTATTTTCCCAAGTTCCTGAAGCAACTTTAACCATCTGACCATCTTTTTGAGCATAAACTTCATAAGATGTTACGACACCATTGCCTCCACCTGGGCGTGGCAGGTAGGTCAGACCATTTACTTTTTCACTTGCTTTCAAGTTCATTGCAACAGTGAATGGAGCTTGATGACCAGACCATTTTGAATGCCAGAAGGTATTTGGATCATTGTCGAAGGCTTTTTCTACTGGACCTTCAGCATCGGTTCCTGGCAATTCCTGACTTGTTGCAGAAACTGTAAATTTATCATTTGGAATCAAACGCGGATTTACGAATGGTTCATTTGACAACTCAGCACTATGCAAGATTCCTTTGAAGCCACCGATTGTTTCAAGAGGTAGAACCAAACTATTATGAGCAAAGCGAGGGTAAGCTGGATTTGCAATACGTTCAACCTTTTCACCGTCCACATAAACTTCTGTTTTTTGTGGTTTCGTAACAACAGAGATTTGATAACGTTTGTTCTTTTCAAGTTTCTTGTTGAATTGAATATGGAATTGTTCAAAAGTATAGGCAAGGTAGCCATCTTTATCTGCAAGATAAAGTTGATTATTGCCACTTGTTGAGAAGATTTGTTGGCCATCACCAGTTACAGTCACATCCAATTTCAAGACATGACTTGGACCGACATCACCAACAAGTCCTTCGATAGTGCTATCTTTTTCGAAATTCAAACCTGCTTCAGTCTTCTGTACTTTCTTAGCAAGATAATCTTTGACAGTCTCAGGATTAATCTTGAACAAGTCTTCTTCAGCTACGGTCTTATCTGGGTTAGACTGTGGTGCATAAACACTTGCTGGTTGAACACGTTCTGCATAGGTCTTGGCTGCACGGTCTGAACCCCAAGTGCGTTCTGCAGTTGATTGCATACTCTTGAAGAAGCGTTTAAAGATATCGTAAGAAGTCAGTCCAGTTTCATGGAGGTCAATATTATCATTCCAAACCGCATGACCACCACCAAGGATATTTGGATTAGAGGCTTCTAGACGTGGTCCTCCACCTGTTGAGAAGTCATTTGGTGTCCAACGATTGTATTGAGTTTCATAGTTGGCATAATCGCCATAACTACCTTGACTGTTACTTCCGCTTGGGACACTATAGGTTGGAATATCTGTGATATTGATAATCTTAGCACCTTGAGCAATAGCATCAGTTGGACGTTGCCATCCGATACTCCAGATATCAACTTCTACATCTTTCCAATCAACTGGCGTTGTACCAGGTTTTGCACTAAGTGAACCCCAAATACGTGGTGTATAGCCTTTGCCTTTGATGTACTGAATCATATCATTGACATAGCGACGATAGCTTTCGCGACTACCGTAGTACTCATCGGTTCCGATATGAACTGTTGAGACACCATGAAGTGGTGCATCCTCTCCATCCAACAATTTATCATAGACTGATTTAACAAAAGCAAGCGTTTCTTCGTACTTGTTGTCCAAGTCCAACATAGCCACACGTTCTACATTGTGTTTACCTCTATAGTCACTAAGACTGCCTTTATACATAAGATCAGGTCTAACCTTAACAAATGAAAGAGCGTGACCTGGTGTGTCAATTTCAGGAACAAGGTTGATATGCAAAGCTTTTGCCAACTTGATAATTTCTTGCATTTCTTCCTTAGTGTAATGCTCGTCAGATGTTAATTTTTCACCATTTTCACCGACAACATCAGTCTCTACACGGAAACCTGTCTTAGCATTTTTAAGAACATAATCCAGTTCCTCTTGAGGAGTAAGATTTTTCCCTGCTAAATGATCTTTTAAGAAGATATAGTTGTCATTCAAGTGCAACTGCAAGTCGTTCATCTTGTAGTAGGCCATGTTAAGCATGATATCCACGAGAGTATCATAAGGAATAAACTTACGACCTGTATCTAGCATAAAGCCACGGTGACTAAAGCTTGGGAAATCACGGATTTCACCGTTCTGTAGGTCTGTTTCTCCCATCTGAAGGAGAGTACGAGTTGCATAGAAGGCTCCTGCGTTGGTTGCAGCTTCTACAGTGATAACACCATCTTTTACAGTGATACCATAGCCTTCTTTACCATAACCTTTATCAACAACTTTCTTAAATTCGATCCGTTTTTGAGCTGTTTGATCACCTGTAGCGATTTCTAGCCCACGACTTTCAAGGTCAGTTTGATAGAATTTAGCTTCTTGACCAAATCCAGAATCTCCGACTGAAATAACAGTATCAGATGAGATAGAAGTTTTACCCTCAGTTCCATACCATTGTTGAACTGCTGGTGCAACTACTGGTTTGGTTCCAACACCTTCGTCTGCATGTAACCCTTTAATAAGGACTTCAAATTCTTTTGTGAAGGTATGAGTATCCTTGATTTGTTGGACCATTACCTTAACAGTTTGATCTGTTAAGGGTTTGTAGATTTTGTTATTAAGATCAACAACTCCCTGTTTGTTGCTACCAATCAAGCTAACTTTTCCTGGCAAGCTCGGTAAAACAAGTGACTTACCGTCTTCGGCAACTGTTAGTTCTGTAACTTGGCGAATGTCTGTCGGTTTGCTGGCATCAGGGATATTTGAATAAGCGCGAATCTCTTGGATACCAACATTTTTCCAGTTCATAGTACCAGCTTGATAGTCTGTGATTTCAAGTTTAAGGTATTTGGCTTGGATAGCTTCTTTCAAGTCAATTTTTTCATCAAGAAGAGGATTCCCTGTTCTTTGATAAGCCAACTTCCATTCTTTAACTCCTGAACCATTCACATCATCCTGACCAGCGTAATAGAGGTTCCATGACTTGATATTTGGATCATTTTGTTCACCACGAAGACGGCGGTCCCAATCAATCTCAACATGCTTAATCACTGTTGTCTTCTCAAGTGTAAATTCGATTGTTGGTTTCTCAACGTTTTGGTCAGTTGCCCAACGAGTATCAGGTTTTCCGTCGATTGCCTTTTCTGCTGTAAATGGTGTGTTGGCTTCATGGTTTGAAGCTGTTGCAGTCGCCTTTTCTAGATGATTGACATCTGGTGTATCTACTACATCTTTAATCGCAGGACTTGCAACTGGTTTCGCCTCAGAAACTGCTTCCTCTTTAGGATTTGTAGCTGGTTTTGAAGCCACTTCTTCCTTAGGAGCAGGAGTTTCAGTTGGTTTTGGAGTAGTTGTTTCAGCTGCAGTTGCTCCAGTTTCTGACGCTGCAGGTTGATCATCTACAGTTCCAGCACTCGCTTCTGCTTTTTCAATAGCTGCTGCTATATCTGCTGGCAGTTTATCCAGAGGCTGAGCCTGTGTTACCGTACCTTCTGTCTCTGAAGGTCCTTCTGTTTCAGCAGCCTGAACCACACTAGCTCCAAAGATACTAGCACCAATCATAACAGAAGCTGCGCCGATTGTAAATTTACGTATACTGTAATGACACCGTTTCTCAAAAAAATGTTTTCCCATTTTTTCCTGTTTCCTTTCATACGCTCACAAGTGGTAAGCGTTCTCATTCCCCTTTAGAAAAAGAGAGGACCTAGAGGGTCCTCTCTGGGTTTTCTTTTTCTCCACGACAATGATTGTGGAGTCTAAGCTCTCTTTTATTGAAAACTTTTTTGTATTTTAATCTTCTTTTCTTTTGACAGCTAAGAGTGCTGCTGAAACTGCCATGCTGACACTAGCGATGAAGAGAGCTGTTTCAGAATTATCTTCACCCGTATTTGGAAGAGCATTTGAATTCACCTCTTTAGATGTATCTTTATTCTCTACTGAAAGTTTTGAATCTTCTCGATACTCTGGTTTTTCCACTACAGGCGCAGGTTGGTTACCTACTGTACCAATTTGGCCTTTGTATTCTGGAATTTCATGGATTGCGCCATCACTTCCATTCACACCTCCGGTAAACTCTGGTACTTCATGAATTGCGGATTCGGTACCATTTACACCACTTGTGAATTCTGGTGCTTGGCTCACAGCTGCTTCTGCTGCGTTAACTCCACCCTTGAATTCTGGAACTTCGTTTACAGCTACTTCTTCTCCTGCCGTTCCAACTACTCCTGTATACTCTGGAAGTTCTACAACTGGCGCTGCTTCATCGCCTGCTGTGCCAAGAACTCCAGTGTATTCTGGAACCTCTACAACTGGGGCTGCTTCATCACCTGCTGTACCGATTGATTCTGTGTACTCTGGAACCTCTACAACTGGCGCTGCTTCATCGCCCGCTGTGCCAAGAACTCCAGTGTATTCTGGAAGCTCTACAACTGGGGCTGCTTCATCGCCTGCTGTGCCAAGAACTCCAGTGTATTCTGGAACCTCTACAACTGGCGCTGCTTCATCACCTGCTGTACCGATTGATTCTGTGTACTCTGGAACTTCATGGATTGCGGCTTCAACACCATTTACACCACCTGTGAATTCTGGAAGGTCAACAACTGGCGCAGCTTCATCTCCCTTGCTTGATGTTGGAGTTTCAGGTTTAGGTTCTGGAGTTGGAGTAGGTGTTTGGTCTTTCAATTGGTCGAGATAATCTGCAAAGAATTCAAGGATTCTATTTGTCAAGAGATGATTATCTGTTGCAAATTTCATGCTGGCAACAACACTTGCTACTTCCTCTTGATTACTCTTATCAGTCAATTTTTGAGCTTTTGCCAAGGCTGCTTCATAAGCTGTAGTATCAAGACCAGTTTCAGCAACTTGTGGACGAGCGAAGATCAATTCTGCAGCAGATTGATATCTATTGCCACCATCTCCGTAAGTTCTTGTTCCTGTTAGGACAATCTTCTTAGCTTTGATAGTCTTGCCAAAGTCGATATCTTTTGGCTTATTGTTATCAGCCCAATTGGTTGCATTGAAGGTATGTTCCTTACCTGTTTCATCCGTTACTACAAGAGTCACATCTCTCAAGTTACCATTTGAACCTGAACCGCGCGGAACATAACGGAAGCCAGTAATTTCAGTTGGTTCCTTCAAGACCATAGTTGCAGGTTTACCAACATCTCCTCCGCTCCATGATGTATGCCATAGACTTGACACGTTGCTATCAAAGGCATTTTCAAGACCTTCACCAGCCTGAGCAGGAGCAGTTAAGCTTGCAAAGTCATCTGCCACAAGAGCTATTTTCTTCATGACCAAAGCGTCTTTCAAAGCATTGACTTTAGCAATTTCTGCTTTAGCTTCTTCTACACTGATATCATCGTCTGCTTGACTAAGGTTGAAGACTGCTTCTTTCAAAGCATCCATAGATTCTTGGGTGTAATTAGTCATGGCTACAGTTGGAAGATAGTTCTTGACTGCATTTTCTGTCATCATCTTACCAGTCAAGACAATCTCTTCGATTTGAAGTCTATCCATCATGAAGTCATTGTAACCACGGAAGTTAGCATTACCACCAGAATCTCCACGAGTATTACTTGCATTTCCTGTAGAGTAGATACCTACCCATGTATCGCCAGTTTCAGCCCCTGTCACAAGGAAGGTTGCTCGTTTCGCTTTCTTAGAATCTGTCCAAGTATTTGGCAATTCATGCACTTCCATATTGCTCGTTTGACCAGATTGGAATTCTCCCTTGCCGACTACAAAGGCATAAGTGTTGTCAGAACCAGCTTCATAGTCAAATGTGATACGGTAGGTCTTTCCTGCTTCAAAGCGGAAGTTTTGTGGAATTGTTTGGTAAACCAAGTTTCGACGACTTACGAGACCATTTGTCTTGAGTGACCAATTTCCTTCGATAACGTCATCAACTTTCTTGCCATTCCAATCACGTTGTGTGTATGGGCCATGTTTTTCAGACAAGTGAGTACGGTTGTCTTCAACACCTTCGATACCACCGATGACAAATGGGAAGATACCTTGGCCGACATTTTCAAAGTCTTGTTTGAAGACACCTGTTGCAGTATCATGACCGTCACCGTACATATTGGATTCATTTTCAAAAGTACGGATTTCATCAAAGTAAGTTGCCTCATCTCCTGCTTCACGACTCAAGGTCAAGGTTACATTTGATACATCTGAACCTGTTGTAAAGAAAGCATACATGTTTTGGAAGTAACTTGTGTTATCAACTGTTGCATTGCTTCGACGAGTATTGTGAGCATAAGCTTTTACATAGTTGAGAGCCAGTGACTTGTTGGTGTAGTTGGTTACTTCTTTTTCACCAGTATTAACAGTAATACTTGCTTTAGCATTACTACGGTTGTCTACACCGACATAGACTGCGTATTTAGTATTTGGCTTCAAGCCAGTCAATTTTTGAGTGAGACTAACTTTTTCTTTATTGCCTTGGATGCGGAGCATTTGGTTTGCACCTTGAGACTTCACGATTTCAGCCTTAGAAGCATCTCCAGAAATCTTCCAATGATCCAAAGATTCACTGTTAAATCCTTGGTCATAGATATGCATTCCTTCACTCCATGACATTTCAGGATTTGTTTGTTTAGAACGATAGAGAACATATGGCTGATTTGCAGTGAGGTCAAGGGTAATCTTACCATCTTTCACGGCAACTTCTTTTTCCTCAGTCTTACCTTGGTCAGTTAGTTTATAAAGATAAACCTTACCATTTGCCCAGTCGCTAGGAAGTGTCCAAGTTGTTGCACCTGCTTCAGTATTGAAGTAGTACATTTTTTCCTTGTCACTTTCAAGCTTATTACCATTTGCATCCCAATTCCAAGGTGTCAAGTAGGCTGAACCATCTTGGATCACACGACCATTAAGCGTAACTGTCCGTTCACGATATTGTGGACTGTTGACATCATTGGATTTACGAGTTACAACAACCTTGTTATTTGCAGCATCGACCAACTCGACTTTCATTTCTGGAGTCCATTTATAGGTACTACCATTGTCAGACATGGTTACTGGTTTGCCATTTTCCCATTTGCTGACTGTGAAGTGTTGGAAGTACTTGGTCATCACATCATGGGCAAACAAGTTAGTTACATAGCCATTATAGTCACTACGTCCTTGCCATCCTTCAAAGTCCTTCATGCTATAACCGCCTAGAAGTGGGTAGTCAGCTGCACCACCATAACTTCTGTAGTCACCAACCCAAGAATCTTTTTGGTGGTTACGGATAAAGCGAGTGATGGCACTGTTAATACCTTTATTTGTATAGCCACCGTAGGTCAAGTCAGCTGCCCAGTGTTGGAAGGTAGAATCATATTCACCACCATGGCCCCACTCAATAGCAAAACGCCAACCCTGTTTGTTAATTTCTTTCGCAATAACGTGAGTTGCCCAGGCACCGTTGTCACCTGATTGACCGTTACCCCATACGTCGACATAGATGAAGTCTAAACCTTCACCCAATTCCTTCTTCAACTCTTCCCAACGAGCTAGACGCCCATGAGCAAGATCATAACCAGCATCAATATTGATACCTTGGTCAAGCCAGTTCCAACCGTAGCTGTAGCTACCATCTGCATTTTTACGAAGAATATTTTCATTAAAATATTTAGACTCAGGATAGGTTTCTGAAGCGTTAACGTGGATACCGAGGTGGGCACCATATTTCTTAGCTTTCGCAATAAGAGTCTTAAAGTCTTCAACACCACCGATACGTTTACCGATATCCGCGTAGTTCAAGTGACCAGAATCATGTCCTTCACTTCCGTATCCCTTAAGAAGTACACCTTGACCAAGACCATCGGTGTGGAGGTTAATCTTCTTGATACCATCTAAGGTCATGAGGAATGGGTTTTGTGCTTGTGAACCAAAGTTCATAGCGATACGGTAAGCTGTAATGTCTTTAACTTTTTCCCAACCTTGAGGGTTGTTCATGATGCTACGGTAAGCGATGGCACCATCTTGCCAGTCAACCTTATGGTCAGCATTGGCATCTTCAGTGATGACAACTTTTGCACTTGGAAGTTCTTGAGTGTATGCTGGGAAGACAACTCCATTGTGGGCTTTTTCCCATTGCCATTCAGAGCTATGAATTTCCACATAGTTGGCATTGCCAATCGTATTCTTGTAAGCTGTCAAACGTGTCCAGTCGTAAGAACCACCACCATAGCTATTTTGCGAGTTGCTCCATACACCTGCTGCAAGCTTATCTGTTGAAACAAATCCGTACATATAGCCTTTGGCTAATTCTTTCATTGGATTTGTTACTTCGATATGGTCATCACCACTGACGTGAGTGTTGTTTGACATGGTTGCCCCATCAAACTTAGCTCCTGCTTGCCCGCTAGAAACAGATACCAAGGCATTTCCTAGGAAGCTGATGGAAGAAAGTAATTTACGTTCGTCATCAATCTTTTGTCCTGGTGTCACTTGGTTATGGTTGATAATCTTAGTCACATCAAAGTGAAGTTGGTTGTCCACCACTTGCAAACGAACAGTCATGTCCGCATTGATGAGATTTTTCTCATCACGGAGTTTCATGTCATACTCGGCAGTCGTTGCGTTGACCTTTTTATAGGTAACTTCAGGAGTCACAGCGTGCTTGTTAATCACCACTTGATTAATTGGTTGCACTTGACCCGGAAGTTTGTTGCCATTAAGGACATATTCTTTAATACGTGGGAAGGCTTGGTCAATGACTGCTTTCAATACTGTAGATTCGATAGTGTCGTATTTAACTTTGCTATCGTCTACTGTATCACCTTTTTCTTTTTCAGCAGCCTCTTGGTCGTTTTTCACACCTTCTTGGTCATCTGTTTTAACATTTACAATGGTTCTCTCACTGCCATAGCTTCCAGCCTTAAGAACAATTTTCTTCTCATCTTTGAGTTTGTCATTTACTGCAGATGGCAAGGTCACTGTGTCAAAGAGTTTGACATCATTGTTTGTTGCGTTAAGTTGTCCATCTGATTTAAGGCTAATCGTCAAGTGGTTGGTTGAGCCATTTACTGGTGCTGCAACACGCCCACCTTGGTACCAAAGTCCACTTCCATTTGACTTGTATTCCCAGAACCATCCGCCTTGGTCATAACCTACAAAAACGTTGTTATCGGTATCTTTAAATTTCATAAAGACACCAAAGCGAGATTTTCCTGTTTCAGATTCTTCTTTGAAGGTCAAATCAACTGTGGCATTCCCATTAGCATCTACTGTCAAACCATCTTTTTCAAATAAGGCTGGTTTTTTACCATTGTCATTTTGAGCAGTTGACGCTAGTTGGTTGTAACGAACTCCATTTTCTTCACGAATCGTTACGGTTCCCTGTTGGTCTTTATTCTCAACCGTTTTCCATTCTGGAGTCACTTCTTTTGATTCAGCCGGTTTAGTTTCAGCTGGCTTGTTTTCAGCAGGTTTATTTTCTGCCGGCTTATTGTCAGCTGGTTTTTCTTCTTGAGGTTTATCCTCTTTTGGTTTTTCTTCCTTGTCTTCAACTTGTTTATCAAGTGCATCTAGACCTGCTGGTTTTGTTGTTTCAATGCCCTTGATATAGTTTTGAATCCATTCAAGTTGCGCTGGTGAGAAGAGAATCCCTCCACTGCGGCTTCCAACAACACCATTTTGGTGGATACCGATCAATTTTCCATTTTCATCGAAAATTCCGCCACCACTTGCACCTGGTTCACTTCCTTGATAGCTGATGCCACGAACACCTTCACCATGATTATTGATATCTTCAACTGTCGTATTGAGGATTGGAGAAAGTTTTCCAGTTGGATAACCAAACACGTGTACCTTATCTCCAACCTTAGTAGTTGCAGGTTTGTCAGTCACTTCAACAGGAGCGTTTGCAAGAGGAGAACGAAGCTTAACGATGGCCAAGTCATTTTTATAACCTTTTAGGAATCCTTCACGATCCCAGTGTTTAACATCATTCTTACTGAATTTAACATCAGGTGCTCCTTCGTAAGAAACTGAATAAACATCGCCATCGCTTTCAATATTATCAGCTACCTTGCGATTGTTTCCGTCTGGAACATCTTTGATAAAGTTATGAGAAACAGATAAAACTAGATTTTCACCGATGACAATACCGCTACCAACACCAGCTGCACTTTGAATTTTTACTGTTGCTCCATAGTTTAGTTCACCATTTTTTGTTTTAGCGACATCTTCTGGAACAAGATTCTTGTCTTCTTTCTCTAATTCCTCTTTTGATACAGTACTGCCATTTTCTTCAGCCTTATCAAGTTTTCCACGTAAGTCTTCTGGAAGAGCATCTGAAGCTACTGCTGCTTTTTCTTTCTCAAGTAATTCTTCTTCTGTTTTTGGTCCTTCAGTTATTTCAGGAGAACCTTGGTCTTCACCAGGTTTTGGCGCCTCAAAATCACGTCCATCATCTTCTTTTGCGTTAGCAAGAGCTGCAGCCAAATCTGCTGACATATTTGCTGTTGAACCTGTTTGCGGAGAATCTGCAAGAACAGTGCTAGTTCCAAAGAAAGCTGCACCAATCATGACAGAAGCAACCCCTAATGAAAATTTCCGAATACTGTATTTGCAACGTTTTTCAAATAATCCTTTATCCATCGGTTTTTTTGTTCCTTTCAGTTTACCAAGTAAGCGTTTGCATTTTGTTTTAAAAAAATATCCTCCTCAATTTTTAAACACTTCTAGATAAACATATAATTTTTTCTATACCAACTTAATATATCAAAAACAGTTTGAAAAATCAATACTTTAATAGGTAAAACTAGTAAAAGTAAAATCCAATTAGTTAGCAAGTCTGAAACGATTTTCAGATGACCTTATTTCTAAAGAAATCGCTATAAAAAAGGAAACTCTATCTAAAAAGTTAGACCAATTTTGACTAGCTTTTTAATAAAGTTTCCATGCATTTTTATACTATTTTTACGTTTTTTATTGTTGTAAAACCTTTCGTGGCTTCGTTCCCTCTGCAGGTCCGATAACGCCAGCCATCTCTAATTCTTCCATCAAGCGAGTTGCTCGGTTAAAACCAACTGATAATCGACGCTGAATCATGGAAGCACTTGCTTTTTGAGTTTCAATGACCAGAGCCTTAGCTTCTTCAAATAGCGGATCTCCCCCTTCATCTCCTGTGCTAGACTCACCATCTGTCTCAGAAACTTCTCCTGGATCAAAGCTTTCATCATAGTCAGCATCTGCTTGAGCTTTGATAAAGCTAACAATACGCTCAACATCATCATCCGAGATAAAAGAACCTTGCAGTCTGACAGGGTGGTTTTCATCGATTGGTTTAAAGAGCATGTCCCCTCGACCAAGCAATTTCTCAGCACCATTTTCATCCAAAATAGTTCGAGAATCCGTTCCAGAAGATACAGCAAAGGCTACACGAGACGGTACATTGGCCTTAATCAAACCAGAGATAACATCAACCGACGGACGCTGCGTCGCAAGAATCATATGAATACCAGCCGCACGCGCCTTCTGTCCAAGACGGATAATAGCATCTTCTACTTCCTTGCTGGCTACCATCATGAGGTCAGCTAATTCATCGACAATCACGACAATCAAAGGAAGAGGTACTTGTTTATACTCAGATTGAGCGTTGAATTCCTCTACCTTAGCATTGAAACCAGCAATATTACGAACGCCAATTTTTGCAAAGAGTTCATAGCGATTTTCCATCTCATCCACGACTTTTTGAAGGGCCTTGCTGGCCTTACGAGGATTGGTCACAACTGGAATCAAAAGGTGTGGAATATCATTATAGACTGACAACTCAACCATCTTCGGATCCACCATCATAAACTTGACTTGGTCTGGACGCGCCTTCATGAGAATACTTGCAATGATACCATTGACTGCAACAGATTTACCAGAACCTGTCGAACCAGCCACTAGCAAGTGAGGCATTTTGGCTAGGTCAAAACTACGAGCTGTTCCGTTAACTGCTTTCCCAAGGGGAATTTCTAGCAGATTTTCAGGTTTAGTTTGCGATTGTTCCCAGAGCTCTCGGAAGGAGACTGTCGCAATCTCTGAGTTAGGCACTTCAATCCCGACTAAGGATTTCCCTGGAATTGGAGCTTCGATACGGACATCTTTAGCAGCCAAGGCCAGAGCCAAGTCGTCTGCTAGATTGGAAATACGATTGACACGAACACCAACTGCTGGCTTGACTTCGTACTTGGTTACTGATGGGCCAATTTCAGCGCGTTCAACCGTTACCTTGATACCAAAACTTGCAAAGGTTTCTTCCAAAATCTTGATATTCTCGCGAACGATTTTCTTTTCCTTGGACTGGTCTTTTGGCTTATCGGGTGCAAAGAGTTGCAAGCTTGGAAGTTTGTATTCCAAAGCTTTTTTAGCAGAAAAATCTACCTCAACATCTTCATCCTCTAAGAACTCATCTTCCTCTGGAAAATCAACTTCACTAGGAAGATCATAGTCTGCTTGAGGGAGAATAATTTCAGGTTCTATCCATTCTTCCTCTGGAAGGGGTGGTAAATCATCAAAGTGAACAGGAGGAGCTTCTAAAATCTCGCCAGTTTCCATATCAACAGGAGGTATATCCAATAAGGCTTGCTCTGCTTGTTCTTTTTCTAGTCTTTCCTGTTCCTCTGCTTCCTTACGAGCTTTTTCTTCTTCTCGTTTGATAAAACGTTCCTGTTTCTTCTGCTCGCGTCGCTCCATCCAAAGGGCAAAACGTGCTCCAAGGAAATCAGCGACATCATAGACAGACCAGGGACTAACTAGAAGAGCACCGATCAAGATTAAGATAGCTCCGATAAAGTAAGTACCAATATTTGAAAAGAGAAAGGCGACTGGAATATAAAGAGCAACACCTAGAAGCCCTCCTCCAGCAAAGCTAGTCACACGAAAACCTGTCAAATCTGTCAAAACTTGGGCTAAAGTTCCCTTTAAGACAGACTGCTCGATGCCATATTTCCATACTAGATAAGCTTCAAAAATCAGCAATAAGCCTGAAAAAATGCAAAGAAAACCTGAGATCAGACCTTCTTGCTTCCGAATCCATTTGAAGAAAAAAAGATAGACTAGAACGACAAAAATGACCAGATAGGCCAGACTTCCTACTAGTAATCGAATAAGGTTATAGAGCGTGAGTCCAACTGCTCCTAATCTCAGAGCAGCGAACATTAAGCAAAAAGCTATGACTAAAGAAATTAACATCCTTTGGATAGCTTGCTTTCTTTCTAATTCAGCTTTTGACGGTCTCCGTCTTGTTTTACTTGTATTCTTGTTTGCCATTCTTCTATTATACCATATTTCAGAAACATCTAGAGAAATCAAAAAATGACTGCCCACTTTCGTGTTCAGTCATTTGAATGTATTTGTAATTATTTTTCTAAAGGTTTACGAAGGTAACCATAAACTACACCACTAACAAGTGCTCCAATCAAGACAGAGACAAGGTAAAGAAGAGCATTTGAAGTAAGGGCGATAACGAAGATTCCTCCGTGTGGAGCCATGAGTTTGATTCCAGTAAGACCAACGAGTCCACCTGCTACTGCTGAACCAAGAATAAAGCTTGGGATAGCACGAGCTGGGTCAGCCGCACCAAATGGAATCGCTCCTTCAGTGATGAATGACAAGCCCATAACGATGTTAGTCAAACCTGAGTTGCGTTCTTCTTTTGTGAATTTATCTTTAAAGAGAAGAGTTGCGACAAAGATTGCAAGTGGTGGAACCATTCCTCCAGCCATAACCGCTGCCATGGCTACTGAACCACCTGTTGACACTGTTGCTGCAAGAGTACCAGTACCAAAGACATAAGCTGCTTTATTGACAGGTCCACCCATATCGACAGCCATCATACCTCCAAGAACGATACCAAGAAGGACAGCTGAACCGCCTCCAAGACCGCCAAGGAAGTCGTTCATAGCAGTGTTGATTGCTGCCATTGGGATGTTAACAGCAAGCATGACAAATCCTGTCAAGACTGTTCCAAGAAGTGGCAAGAGAAGGATTGATTTAGCACCTTCAAGCGAACGTGGAACCTTCACGTATTTCTTAACCAAAAGTACCAAGGCACCAGCGATAAATCCACCAACAAGGGCTCCAAGGAAACCTGATGATACACCTGCAAGGGCTGAAGTTGCTTCACCACCTTGAGCGTAAGGGATTTTACCAAAGGCAAAACCTTCTTTGGCAATAGCTCCAGCTACGAAACCTGCTACCAAACCTGGTTTTTCAGCGATAGAGTAGGCAACATAACCTGCAAAGACTGGAAGCATCAAACCAAAGGCTGCACCACCAATTTTCATGAACATAGAAGCTAGTTCATGGTAAGAACCAAGATTGCCAAGATTTTCATTTGGAACACCCAAAGCACCATCAATCAAGAAGGCAAGGGCAATCATGATACCCCCACCGATAACGAATGGTAACATTTGAGATACACCACTCATCAAGTGTTTGTAGAAGGCACCACCAAGGCTCTGTTTTTCATTGCTTGTAGTTGCAGCTTTTACACCATTAGCAGCACGATAAACTTCTGCATCTCCAGAAAGAGCCAAGTTAATCAACTCTTCTGTTTTACGGATCCCGTCAGCAACTGGACGATTGATCAATGGTTTACCATCGAAACGATCCATTTCAACGGCCTTGTCTGCTGCGATGATAACGGCTTTAGCCTTGCGGATATCTTCTGCAGTCAATTTGTTGCCAACACCGCTAGCACCATTGGTTTCAACCTTGATACCGACACCCATTTCCGCAGCCACTTTTTGAAGAGCTTCTTGAGCCATATAAGTATGGGCAATTCCTGATGTACAAGCAGTTACAGCAACGATAAAGTCATCAGAACCATTTGCAGGTGTTTGAACTGGTTCCTCAGCTTTTTCTGATGCTTGGTCAAAGAGTTCAATGACTTGATCAGCTGATGTCGCTTGACGAAGTTTGTCAGCAAATCCGTCTTTCATCAAGTACTGAGACAATTCTGCCAAGGCAGCCAAGTGAGTATCATTGGCATCTTCTGGAGCAGCAATCATAAAGAAGAGGTCAGTTGGTTGTCCATCTAAACTTTCGTAGTCAACACCCTTGTTTGACTTAGCAAAAAGAACTGTTGCTTCCTTTACAGCAGCATTTTTGCTGTGTGGCATAGCGATACCGTCACCCAAACCTGTAGAAGTCAAAGCTTCACGCGCCAAGATTCCTTCTTTAAAGGTTTCAAAATCTGTCACGTATCCGTGTTCTACCAAGCTATGAATCATTTCTTCGATAGCTGCTGTTTTTTCAGTTGCTTGTAAATCGAGCAACATCACATCTTTTCTCAATAAATCCTGAATTTTCATTTTTTTTCTACCTCAACTTTTTCATAAGTTTCTTTAATAAATGCTGCAGTCGCCAAGTCATCAGAGAAGGTAGTTGCTGTTCCACAAGCCACTCCCCACTTGAAGGCTTCTACTGCATCTTTTGATTTGACAAACTCACCTGTAAATCCAGCAACCATAGAGTCACCAGCACCAACTGAGTTTTTCACGGTTCCCTTTATTGGTTTTGCAAAGTAGGCTCCCTCTGATGTTACCAGAAGGGCACCGTCACCAGCCATAGAGATGATAACGTTTTGAGCACCTTTAGCCAGCAATTCTCGAGCGTATTTTTCAATCTCATCTAAACTTTCGAGCTTGACTCCAAAGATAGCTCCGAGTTCATGATTGTTTGGTTTGACCAAAAGTGGTTGATAATCCAAACTATCAATCAAGGTCTGACCTTCAAAGTCACAGACCACTTGAGCACCCGTTTGACGAGTCAAGGCAATCAAATCCTTATAGATGACATTGCCTAAGTTTTTAGCACTTGAACCAGCAAATACCACTGTATCTTCTGCTGTTAAACTTGAAAGAATAGCTTTTAACTCTTCAAGTTGTTCAGCTTCAACAGTAGGACCAGTCCCATTGATTTCTGTTTCTTGGTCTGCTTTGATCTTGACATTGATACGCGTATCTTCTGCCACTTGGACAAATCGCGTTTCAATTTGCTCTTCAACTAAAGTATCTGTGATAAATTTACCAGTAAAACCTCCGATAAATCCAGTCGCTGTATTTGGAATATCCAAGCGTTTCAAGACACGGCTAACATTGATTCCCTTACCACCAGCAAACTTATCATCACTATCCATACGATTAACACTACCAACTTCCACTTTATCCAGACGAACAATATAGTCAATAGATGGATTTAGCGTGACTGTATAAATCATACTTCGATAACCTCCGTTTTTTCTTTGATAGCTGGCAAGAGTTCGTGACCCTTGCTTGTAATAACAATTGCTCGTTTTATAGGCGCAACCTTAGCGAAACAAGACTGACCAATCTTAGATGAATCCGCCAAAACATAAGTTTGTTTGGCATTTTCTAAGATAGCTCGCTTAACAGCTCCCTCCTCCATATCTGGAGTTGTATAATAACCTTCATCCACACCGTTCATTCCGATAAAGGCACGATCAAAGTGCAATTGGTTAATCTGGTTGAGAGCTACACCCCCAATACTGGCATCCGTTGTCATCTTGACTCCACCACCGATAATCACAGTTGGAATTTGCTTATCCACTAATTGTACTGCATGGTGAATGGAGTTGGTCACAACAGTAATGTCTTTTCGCTCCAATTCCTTAATGAGAAAGGCTGTCGTACTTCCTGCATCCACAAAGATAACATCTTTTTCTTTGATGAGGGAAGCTGCCTTTTGCGCAATCAATTTTTTCTCTTGAAGGTTTTTGACAGATTTTTCTTGAATGGTTTCTTCTTCTTGCAAGGAGTGAGGCAACTCTGCTCCTCCATGAACTCGGCGAAGTTTATTTTCCGATTCCAATTCATCTAAATCTCGTCTAACCGTTGATTCTGACGTGTCTAACAAACCTACTAATTTCTCTAGAGAAACGACTTTATGTTTGCCCAGCTCCTCTAAAATCATTTTTTTTCTCTCGGTTTTTAGCACTTACTCACCTCCTGTTAACGATTACAATAATCATTCTACCACAAAAAAAAATCAAAGTCAAGCACTTTTTATCATTTTCTTTCACTTTCTGTCATTTTGCCAATTGTTTGAATTTTATTTGCAAGATAATTCCCTTTATGATAAACTATTTTAGTAAGTATTGGAAGATTACTCAAGAGGCTTAAGAGGCCGTGTTGGAAACGCGGTAGGCGTGTGAAAGCGTGCGTGGGTTCGAATCCCATGTCTTCCGTTGCTATAGTGTAGCTGCATCTTCATGCAGCTTTTTATAATGGATTTTCGTCTATCAAAGATTTGAATTCCAAAAAATCACCCAAGAGTTAACTCTCGGGTGATTTTTTTCTACTTCATCTCAGATGCTCTTAAAAAATATCAAACAGCAATTTCACATTGAGGATGGTCAAGATAATGGAAACGATATAACCAAGGATGGTATTCCATTTGGCATTGGTAAATTCTCCCATCAGTGATTTTTTTGAAGTAAGATAAATCAAGGGGAAGATTGAAAATGGAAGAGCGATAGAAAGAAAGACCTGTGAATAGACCAATAACTGATCCAAGGTTTTTTCCTGATGACCAAACAAAACTGCTACTATCATGACAGGTAGTAAGGCAAAGAGACGAGTCGCCAAACGAATGAACCACTGAGGCAATCGCATATGTAAGAAACCTTCCATAACGATTTGCCCTGTCAAGGTACCTGTGATAGTCGAATTCTGACCACTTGCTAATAGGGCCAAGGCAAACAAGGTTGATAGGGTTGAGCTGGCTATAGCTCCCGCAATAGTTGAATCCTGCAAGGCATTATACATTTGAGAGAAAGCAGAAATCTCAGATGCATGTCCGAAGAAGAGAGCCGCCCCTAAGATCAAAAGAAGGGAGTTAACCACAAAGGCCAAGGATAACTGGAGATTAGAATCCCAGGTCATAAAGCGCACGGCTTTTCGAACATCATTCTTGTCCTTATGATTGATTTTCCGAGTCTGAGACAAGGAAGAATGTAAATAGAGGTTATGGGGCATCACTGTCGCACCCACAATCCCCAGCGCCAAGGTTAATTGACTTTCATGTCCAGGCAGAGGACTCTCAAACAAGGTTGCATTTGGTAGATAACCCTCAACGATTCCTTGGAAGCTTGGATGTGACAAAGCTACCAGATAAGTAAAGATTGCTAAAATCGTTAAAATCAGTGTTGTCACAATAGCTTCAATCTTCTTAAAGCCAAACTTCATCAGTAGCAATAAGAGAAAGACATCTAGAACCGTCAAAAGGATGGCTATCATAATCGGAATCTTAAAGAGAAGATTGAGAGCAATCGCTGAACCTAGAACTTCTGCCAGATCTGTCGCCATCAAGGCTAATTCTAAAATCACCCATAGACTATAACGAAGCCATTTAGGTGAATGATGAGCCGTTGCTTGAGCCAGGTCCATCTGGGTTACAATCCCAAGCTTTCCTGCCATCTGCTGAAGTTGCATGGCAATGAGAGATGAAATCAAGATAACAAACAAGAGACTATACTTATAGGAAGCACCACCGACTACACTGGTAATCCAGTTTCCTGGATCCATATAACCAACTGCGACAAGAGCACCCGGACCTAAAAAGGCCTTTAAATTTTGCCAGAAATGATTGTTATTTGGAGTATCGATAGATTGATTAATCTCAGAGAGTGACACTTTTTTATGAGAAGACATAGATACTTACCTCTTTCTAAACCTACTTTTTCATTATTTTCTATTAGAGAAAAATAAGATTGACTTTAAACTATTAAAACAATGAAAACTATATGAAAAACATTTAGTTTTTTCATTATTTTTCTTAAGGCACCTTAATATTTTTCTTAAGGCACCTTAATTATAACACAAAAAATGAAAACTATATGAAAAACATTTAGTTTTTTCATTATTTTTCTTAAGGCACCTTAATTATAAAAAATATGATAAAAACTTAAGAAAATTCAACAAAATTTTAGGGAAAGTCAGAATAAGTCTACTCATTAACGATAATGATAAATCTATTGATAAACTTTGACATTTAATAGTGAACTGTAACTATTATTTCTAACTTGATTTCTCTATAAAAGAGGAAAAACCAGCGTCTTTTGACGCTGGATAAAAGCTACTTAGATCATTTAACAAGAAACTAAATTGCTTCTGTAACGAAGCTACGGCTTTCAAGTACCTTAAGCATAGCATCCGCTGTATCCAAAGCTGTAAAGAGAGGAACTCCGTGTTCAATAGCTGAACGGCGGATTTGTTCACCATCTTCATCAGCAGTTCGCTTAGTACCAACTGTGTTGATGATAGCTTGGATTTTCCCTTTACGAACATAGCTTGGGATATCATGTTCATCATCACCAATCTTACCAACAGGTTGGGCTTGCAAGCCATGACTAGCAAAGAAGGCTACTGTCCCTTCTGTCGCAAGGATTCCATATCCAATATTTTGGAAACGACGAGCCAAGTCCAAGGCTTCTTCTTTTGCATCATCAGCAATGGTGAAGACTACATTTCCAAAAGTTGGCAAGTGGAGGTAAGAAGCTTCAAAGGCTTTATAGAGAGCTTTTTCCAAAGTCGTATCAGAACCCATAACTTCCCCTGTTGACTTCATTTCAGGACCAAGTAAGCTGTCTACCTTAGCTAGTTTGGTAAAGGAGAAGACAGGTGCCTTGATATGAACGCGAGTGCTTTCTGGATAAAGGCCATCTTGGTAGCCAAGTTCTGATAAGCTTTGACCAAGAATGAGCTTGGTTGCTACTTGAGCCATAGGAATATTGGTCACCTTAGAAAGGAATGGCACCGTACGGCTGGCACGTGGATTGACCTCAATAACGTAGACTTTTTCATCTTTGATAACAAACTGAATGTTCATCATTCCAAGGCAGTTAAGACCAATTGCTAGGCGTTTTGTGTAGTCTGCAATGGTTTTCTGAACCTTTTGCGACAAGGTTTGTGGTGGGTAAACGGCCATTGAGTCACCTGAGTGGACACCAGCTCGTTCTATGTGCTCCATGATACCAGGGATGAGAACATTTTCTCCGTCTGAAATGGCATCAACTTCACACTCTTGTCCAACGATATAAGAGTCAACAAGAACTGGATGGTCTGGACTAGCCTTAACCGCTGTACGCATGTAAGAACGAAGATCTTCTTCATTTTCTACGATTTCCATGGCACGTCCACCAAGTACATAAGATGGGCGAACAAGAACTGGGAAGCCAATCTTGCGAGCTGCAAGGACTGCTTCTTCTTCATTGGTAGCCGTTTGTCCTGGTGGCTGTGGAATATCCAAGTCTTTGAGAGCTTGCTCAAAGAGGTCACGGTCTTCGGCACGGTCTAGGTCAGCAACCTGCGTACCAAGGATAGTCACACCTGCTTTTGCTAATGGCTCAGCAAGGTTGATAGCTGTTTGACCACCAAACTGAACGATAACACCTTTTGGTTTCTCCAAATCGATAACATTCATGACATCTTCGAATGTTAATGGTTCAAAGTAAAGTTTATCCGATACAGAGAAGTCGGTTGAAACTGTCTCTGGGTTTGAGTTCATAATGATGGCTTCGTAGCCAGCAGCTTGAATTGCCTTAACAGAGTGAACAGTTGCGTAGTCAAATTCAACCCCTTGACCAATACGGATTGGACCAGAACCTAGGACCAGTACAGATTCCTTATCAGACTTGATAGACTCATTTTCCCATCCATATGTTGAGTAGAAGTACGGAGTTTCTGATTCAAACTCTGCCGCACAAGTGTCAACCATCTTGTAAACTGGGACAATCTTGTTTTCCAAACGAAGTTGGCGAACTTGATCAGCTGTAGTATTCCAGAGTTCAGCAATCTTACGGTCTGAAAAACCATTGAGTTTTGCAGTTTTCAAAACTTCAAGATCTTGTGGATGTGAGCCCAATTCTTGCTCAATTTCAAAGATATGCAAAAGTTTATCAAGATAGAAGATATCAATTTTTGTGAGTTCAGCAATTTCCTCTATTGTATAACCACGTCTGATGGCTTCTGATACGTAAAAGAGACGGTCATCTTGAGCCTTAACAACTTTTTCAATCAAGGCATCATCTGAAATCTCTGCCAGTTCTGGAATTTCATTGTGGTGAACACCGATTTCTAGTGAGCGACAGGCCTTGAGAAGGGATTCTTCAATGTTACGACCAATGGCCATAACTTCTCCAGTCGCCTTCATCTGAGTACCAAGACGGCGTTCACCCTTTTCAAACTTGTCAAATGGGAAGCGCGGAATTTTGGCAACCACGTAGTCAAGGGCTGGCTCAAACATGGCATAAGTTGAACCTGTAACTGGGTTAATAACTTCATCTAAGGTCAACCCTACAGCAATCTTAGCCGCCAATTTAGCGATTGGATAACCTGTCGCCTTGGAAGCAAGGGCTGACGAACGAGATACACGAGGATTTACTTCGATAACATAGTACTTAAAACTGTGTGGATCAAGCGCAAGCTGAACGTTACATCCGCCTTCAATCTTGAGAGCGCGGATAATGCTCAAACTAGCATCACGAAGCATTTGGTTTTCATAGTCTGACATAGTCTGCGCTGGGGCAAATACAATAGAGTCCCCTGTGTGAATCCCAACGGGGTCAAAGTTTTCCATGTTACAAACAACAAGGGCATTGTCAGCTGAGTCACGCATGACTTCGTATTCGATTTCCTTAAAACCAGCAATCGAACGCTCAATCAAACACTGGGTAACAGGTGACAACTTCAAACCATTTTCAGCGATTTCACGCAATTCTTCCTCGTTGGCACACATACCACCACCAGTACCACCGAGAGTGAAGGCTGGGCGGACAATAACTGGGTAACCAATAGTTGCTGCAAAGGCAACGGCTTCTTCCACTGTGTTGACAATTTCAGATTCGGGAATTGGTTGCTTAAGTTCTTCCATCAATTGTTTAAAGAGATCGCGGTCCTCAGCTTGGTCGATAGCAGATAATTTAGTCCCGAGAAGTTCTACACCAAGCTCATCCAAGATACCATTCTTAGACAATTCCATAGCCATATTAAGACCTGTTTGACCTCCAAGTGTTGGAAGCAAGGCATCTGGACGTTCCTTACGGAGAATACGAGTCACAAACTCAAGTGTAATCGGTTCGATGTAAACCTTGTCTGCAATCTCTTTATCCGTCATGATGGTTGCAGGGTTTGAGTTTACTAAGACAACCTCATACCCCTCTTCTTTCAAAGATAAGCAGGCCTGGGTTCCAGCATAGTCAAACTCAGCAGCCTGACCAATAATAATCGGACCAGAACCAATCACCATAATTTTTTGAATATCAGTACGTTTAGGCATTTACAAGATATTAAGGGCGTCAAGCGGACAAAGCTAAAATAGGAGTTATGACGAAGAACCGTCAGTTCTAGGAATAACTATCTTTTTAGCACCGTCCGTAGCCCGTATTCAATTCAGCAAATACGGAACACCCTTCTCCTTTCTATTTGGCAACTCTCTGGTTGCCATTAAATAAATTCTCCGACAATTTTTTAGCGAAACGATGCTTTACTATAAAAAATCTCATACGGGAAGTTGTTAGTTTTAACGATTGCTTGCTTTAAAAGCTTCCATCATTTCGATAAACTCGTCAAAAAGGTAGCTTGCATCATGTGGGCCAGGTGCAGCGTCTGGGTGGAATTGTACGGAGAAGGCAGGTTGATATCTATGTCTTACTCCTTCTACGGATTTATCATTGATTTCCTCATGAGTAATCATCAGATGCTCTGGAAAATCTTCTCTGCTCACTGCATAACCGTGATTTTGACTAGTAAAATCCACGCGCCCTGTTGCAATTTCACGTACTGCATGGTTAAAGCCACGGTGACCAAACTTCATCTTATAGGTCTTGGCACCATTGGCCATTGAAAAGAGCTGATGCCCCATACAAATCCCAAAAATCGGAATTTTACCTTGAACTCCACGAATCATCTCTAGTGCCTCTGGTACATCCTCAGGATTTCCTGGACCATTTGACAGCATAACACCGTCTGGATTCAAGTGAAGAATTTCCTCTGCTGTTGTAGTATAAGGAACGACCGTTACATTACAATCTCTCTTAGACAACTCTCTTAAGATTGAATGCTTAAGACCAAAGTCTACAAGTACCACGCTCAAACCTACTCCTGGAGCTGGGTAAGCAGTTTTTGTAGAAACCTGTTTGATATTATCAATTGGTAGAACAGTTGCTTGAAGCTGATCTGTGATGTGATCGATACTATCTCCCACATGTGTCAGAGTCGCTCTCATAGTCCCATGTTTGCGAATGATTTTTGTCAAAGCACGTGTATCAATACCTGAAATACCAGAGATTTTCTTAGACTTCAAAAATTCATCCAGTGTCATCTGGTTGCGCCAGTTGCTGGCTCTACGAGCTTCTTCAAATACTACTACACCTTTACAGGTTGGACTGATAGACTCGTAGTCATCACGGTTAATCCCATAATTCCCAACCAAGGGATAGGTAAAGGTTAGGATTTGTCCATTGTAAGACTGATCTGTAATGGATTCTTGGTAACCAGTCATCCCAGTATTAAAGACAATTTCACCAGTTACATCAATATCAGCCCCAAAGGCTTTTCCTTCAAAAATTGTTCCATCTTCTAAAACTAGAAGTCGTTTAGTCATAAATTCACCTCTCGTGGATGCTCACAGGCATCTTTTAACGTTTTGTGTCTTATTTTGCGTTTCTGTAAGTCAATACAGATTCTAAAATTGCCATTCTGACAAAGACACCATTGGTCATTTGTTGAACAATACGTGATTTTGGTGCTTCGACCAAGTGATCAGCAATTTCAACATCGCGATTTACAGGAGCAGGATGCATCAGAATAGCTTTATCTTTCAAGCGTTCATAACGTTCTTGAGTCAAACCATGCTGGGCATGATAGCCCTCTTTTGAAAAGACTGTTCCACTTGCATGACGCTCATGTTGAACACGGAGAAACATCATCACATCAACTTGGTCAATGATTTCATCAATGCTTACAAACTGTCCATAGTCTGCAAACTCTTGACTTCTCCATTCCTCAGGTCCAGCAAAGTAGAGTTCTGCTCCTAAGCGTTTTAAGATTTGCATATTGGATTTAGCCACACGCGAATGGTCAAGGTCACCAGCAATAGCTACCTTGAGTCCTTCGAAGTGTCCAAATTCTTCATAAATGGTCATCAAATCAAGCAAGCTTTGGCTTGGGTGTTGGCCCGAACCATCCCCACCATTGATAATCGAAGTCGTAATCGTCGGACTATCGATCAACTCTCTGTAGTAATCTACCTCTGGATGTCGGATGACGCAGGCATCTACTCCCAAGGCTGACAAGGTCAAAATTGTATCGTAGAGTGTTTCACCCTTGTTGACTGAACTTGTTTTCACATCGAAGTCCAGTAGCTGAAGGCCCAGTTTAATCTCTGCTACTTCAAAAGATTTGTGGGTACGAGTCGAACTCTCAAAGAAGAGATTAGAGACGATGTGTTGGTCTTCATAAGACGCTTTTGCTCCATTTTTAAATTCGATCCCGCGTTTAATCAATTTCATGACTTGTTCTACAGTAAGGTCTTCCATTGAGACTACATGTTGAATGGCTTGTTGATTTTCTGACATGGCTAACTCCTTTGGCTATCTAAGCTTCTTCGGTAATAAGAACACGATCTTGTCCATCTAGTTCAGTCATCTCTACGATGATTTCTTCTGAACGACTGGTTGGGATATTTTTCCCTACATAGTCTGGACGAATCGGTAATTCTCTATGCCCGCGGTCAACTAGAACAGCTAAACTCACACGAGAAGGACGACCATGGCTTACGATGTTGTCAATAGCTGCTCGGATAGTCCGACCTGTGTAAAGCACATCGTCCACCAAGATGACCTCACGTTCTGTCACATCAACAGAAATTAATGAAGTATCTTCACCACTTTTGACATCGTCACGGTAAGGTTTGGTATCTAATTCTACAACGGGAACAGAGATAGATTCCAACTGTTCCAAACGTTCTTGGATACGGTGAGCAATGAAGACACCACGTGTTTTTATCCCAGCCAATACAATCTTGTTTAAATCTTTATTTCGCTCGATAATCTCGTAGGTAATCCGAGTAATCGCTCGCTTGACGGTTAATTCGTCTACAACTTCTTTTGTCTTCATGACAAACCTCCAAAAAGAAAAGTCTCCTTTTTCAAGGAGACTTGAGAATGTATAACTAAGCGAGCCTTACTGTAAACAGTATAGACTTACCCTTCTACTTAATCGAGCTCCTTGCCTGCCTCACGGGACAGGTTTAAAGGAATATTTTATTGTCATTACTATATCACAAAGCCTAGTTCAAAGCAAGTAAAAACATTCAATGCTAAGCCTTATAACGAACTAAAATCGTATAACTGTGGATAGTGATCACATTCTGGATTTTTCGGATGACAAATAGCACGACCAAAGTAAATCATAGCCTGATGGGCTGCTAGCCATTCTTCTGGTGGCAATACATCCATGACACGTTTTTCGACTTCAAGGGGTGTAGCTGATTTTTTAACAATATCGTGGTGTTTACAGATTCGCTCTACGTGAGTATCTACTGCAAAAGCTGGAATACCGAAGCCTACGCTCAAAACTACGTTGGCTGTTTTACGACCAACTCCTGCCAAACTCTCTAATTCTTCTCTAGTCCGAGGGACTTGACCATCAAAATCATCCAATAGTTGCTGGGCACACTTCTTAAGGAACTTAGCTTTATTTCGATAAAGCCCAAGACGAGAAATATACGAGGCAATCTCACTCTCACTTGCTTCTGCCATAGCTTGCGGGGTTGGAAAGGCCGCAAAAAGTCCTGGTGTAGCCTTGTTGACTGCCGCATCTGTCGTCTGAGCTGACAACATCACCGCAACCAAAAGTTCAAAATGGTTGCGAAAATCTAGACTTGGTTTCGCATCTGGAAAAAGAGCGATGATTTCCTCAATGACATGACGGGCACGTTTCTTGGATAAAACCATCTATTCGTCTCCGTCAAACAGTCCTTGTAAACCTGCAAAAGGACTATTTTCTTCTTTCTTGACTGCCTGTTGAGCTTGATACTCGTCCTCAGACATAATTTGCCAGTCATTTCCAGAAACAAATCCTTGACCAGCTTCTTCTTCAGCCGTCAAGACCTTTATAGGAATGTTGAGCAGGATATTGTCTGACACGCTCTCAGCAAGGTCAAGTTCTCCATTTTCGATAGGTAAGACCAAATCATCATCTAAAACTTCTTGATCAAGTTGGTTAGTTGCGCCTTCCATGAAAACTTCCGTTACTGGATAAGATTCTTTCAATTCTACCGGTTCCATGCTACGGCTAGATTCTAAGACGATTGTGTAAGACAACTGATAATCTAGGAAAAACATAAGGTCTTCGTACTGAACTTTTCCAATAGCGACAATATCTTTTACATCTAAAATTTCTTGATTACGGTCACGCAAGTCAGCTGCTAAGTCTAAAGTCTGCTCAAAGTGCAAGCCTTCAGGCTGCTTACGGATTTCTTGAATATTTAATTTCATACTTCCTCCATAAAGATTTACTCACTTGATTATACCATGAAAGAACCGCAAGCAAGGCAACTAAACTTTCAAAAAATCATTCTCTATTTTTTGATATATTTATTATGACAATTTTATTTTTTGTGCTATACTATAGACATCAATACATGGGCAAAGGAGGACGCTCATATGGAAGATAAAGAACTAATCTTAGAAGCTTATCAACTCATTTCCGAGTTAAACAAAGCTTACCAGACTTGCAAACAAGGATTGCCTGATGATCTGCGCTTGCAGCAAAATATCGACGAGCTACTCAATCAACTTAAAAAGACAGAGAAACTCGATAACTCTATCTTAATTGATCTTGAGAAATTTTACCAACATACCAGTCTCTTGATTGGACTTGGCACCCTTAAACTCAATGAAGAAGCTCGCACAGCTTGGAGAAACTATGACAAATTCCACTACGATCAAGTCAAACACGTACTGACTCTCTATGGACCTGTTTTTGGTTTCTAGAAAGACTTGAATTTTTCATTTCTTTTGACAAAGTGTTCCAAAAGGTATAAAATAAACATAGTAATTTTCGGAGGTAAGGGAGACATGAACAACTAAGTCTATCAAATAAAGAACCTTTATTTAGTAGATCTTGTTCTTGTCTCTTTTTGTGTGCTCTTTTTTCTGCTGGAATTTTCAGCCCTTTTAAAAGAGTTTTTGACATAGACGATTGGCTCTACTAGGTAAAGTAGAGCTTTTTGTTATGCAATGTGGACATTCTAGAAAGGGCAATAATATGATAAAAATCAATCATCTGACCATCACACAAAACAAAGATTTACGAGACCTTATTTCCAATTTAAACATTACCATCCAAGACGGGGAAAAGGTTGCCATTATTGGTGAAGAAGGAAATGGCAAATCAACCTTGCTACGGGCTTTAATGGGGGAAGCATTGCCTGATTTCACTATCAGGGGCGACATTCAGTCTGACTATCAGTCACTGGCTTACATTCCCCAACATCTCCCTGAAACACTGAAGAAAAAATCTCTACAGGACTACTTCTTTTTAGAGTCTGCTAATTTGGACTACAGTATTCTCTATCGTTTAGCTGAGGAATTGCACTTTGATAGCAGTCGTTTTGCTAGTGACCAAGAGATTGGTAGCCTCTCGGGTGGCGAAGCTTTGAAAATTCAGCTCATCCATGAATTATCTAAACCCTTTGACATTCTATTTTTAGATGAACCTTCAAATGACCTAGATCTTGAGACGATTGATTGGCTAAAAAGTCAGATTCAGAAGATGAGGCAAACCGTTATTTTCATTTCTCATGATGAAGACTTCCTCTCTCAAACTGCAGACACCATTATCCACTTGCGACTGGTCAAGCATCGAAAGGAGGCTGAAACTCTAGTTGAACATTTAGACTATGATCGCTATAGTGAACAGAGAAAGGCTATTTTTGCCAGACAAAGCCAGCAAGCTGCCAATGACCAGAGAGCCTACAATAAAACCATGGAAAAACACCGCAGAGTCAAGCAAAATGTCGAAACTGCCTTGCGAAATACTAAAAATGATGTTGCTGGGCGCCTATTAGCCAAAAAGATGAAAAATGTTCTCTCCCAAGAAAAACGTTATGAAAAAGCAGCTCAATCGCTGACCCAAAAGCCACTTGAAGAGGAACAAATCCAACTTTTCTTTTCAGATATAGAGCCATTAGCAGCTTCTAAAGTCTTACTTCGACTGGAAAATGAGACTTTGTCCATTGGTGAGCGTGTTTTGGCTCAGGAGTTACAACTAACTGTCCGTGGCCAAGAAAAAATTGGTATCATAGGCCCAAATGGTATTGGGAAATCAACTCTGTTAGCCAAGTTACATCAACTACTAAGCGCCAAAAGAGAGATTTCGCTTGGTTATATGCCACAAGATTACCACAAAAAACTGCAATTAGAGCTATCCCCAATAGCCTATCTTAGCCAAACTGGACAAAAAGAAGAACTACAGAAAATCCAATCCCACCTAGCCAGTCTCAATTTTAGTTATCCAGAGATGCAGCATCATATTCGCTCTTTATCTGGCGGGCAACAGGGTAAACTCCTGCTTTTGGATTTAGTCCTGTGCAAACCAAACTTTCTCCTCTTAGATGAGCCTACACGAAACTTTTCTCCCACTTCTCAACCCGAAATCAGAAAACTCTTTGCCACTTATCCAGGCGGTCTCGTCACTGTTTCGCATGACAGGCGTTTCTTAAAAGAAGTCTGTAGGAGTATCTATCGTTTGACAAAAAATGGGTTAGAAATAGTTGATTTACAAGATTTATAAATGTAGAAAATAGCAAGAGGTTGGGCAAAAACTAAATTTCAGCAGAAAATGAAATAAATCTTCCCACAATAAAACGCATAGTATCAAGTTTTTCAACACCTGATATGATGCGTTTTTTGATTTTAAAGACTTTTTGCCCAGACTCGTTGGATGTGCTTGATTTGTTCTGAGTTTAAGGGTTTAGTATAGAAGAGTTTTTGAGGAGCTTTGCTATAGAAGATTCTGCTACATACTCTACAAGCCACCTCATGACTGGCTATTATTTAGGTTATATAAGATAAAAATACTTTTTAGTTCTGTTTAAAAATCGGAGCATTCTAATTTGTCGATTATATCAAATACATAAAGAAAAATGCAACTAGATTATTGAGGGCATGCAAGAGAATGGAATTCCAAAGATTGTCGGAAGTCTTATACCTTATACCAAATGCAAATCCCATACCTAAATAGGTGATAAAACTAGAAATCGTATAGGGTCCATGTAGATAAGCAAAGAAAACCGATGTGGTAACCAATCCAATATATGTATTCTTAAATACTGTCCCTTGTAACAGTCCTCGCATAAAAATTTCTTCCGAAATGGGTGCTAAAACACATAGATCTAGAAAGAGCACAGGCAATGAAAGTGATAAACTTTGAATTGATTGAGTAGTGTCTGATTGGGTAGGTCCTAAAAAATTGACCAACATATAAAATAAGACAAGCAAGGCGTAGGAGAGAAGCCAATTCAACATATCTTTTAGGCTGATTTTTCGAATGTGAAACAGGTCATACTTTCTTCCTACATAAAAAAATATTGCAATCTCAACAAGTGTAAAAATGATTGATAGAGCTAATGAATTTGTCCGCATGACTTTGTCAGCAATACTCAAATGTATTGGCGTGAAAATCAAAAACAAGAAAAAGGTCATCCAACGCTTATACATGATTCACCTCACTAGCATTAATTACATATATTATACTACTTTTTTATGAGAGGACAAGTCACAAGTGAGGTGATTGATGCAAAAATCCAGAGGAAAACTCTGGATATTTTTACATATGTTGCAAACGCTCAATCCGTTCTGAGATTGACGGATGGGTATAGAAGAGTTTTTGCAAGCCACCTCGTTTTTGAGGATCGTTGATATAGAGAGCACTGCTAGCATCATCCACATGACGACTCATAGGCTGACTATGGTCCAGCTTACGAAGGGCATTGATTATACCTTGAGGATTACGAGTCAATTCCACGCTTGAAGCATCTGCTAAAAATTCTCGCTGACGAGAGATGGCTAGTTGTACCAAGGTTGCTGCTAGGGGAGCCAAAACAATTGCAAGGAGAGAAACGACTAGCATAATAATTTCAAGTCCACCACTATCACGGTCATCACTTCTACGACCACGACCTGCACCTCCCCACCACATCATGCGTCCAGCCATACTTGATAAAAGCGTAATGGCACTGGCAAGGGCAACCGCGATCGTAGAAATACGAATATCATAGTTACGAATGTGACTGACTTCATGACCAATAACCGCCTCTAACTCTTCACGATTCATAATTGCAAGGAGTCCTGACGTTGCTGCTACCGCTGCATTTTGGGGATTTGAACCCGTAGCAAAGGCATTTAAGCTGGCATCATCGATGATGAAGACACGTGGCATAGGGATTTGCGCCACCATAGCCATATCTTCCACGACATGATAGAGGGTTGGTGCAGTCTGCTCATTCACCTCACGCGCACCATTCATACTCATGACTATCTCTGTTGATTGAAAAATCATGGACAAGGCATAGATAAAGCCGATAATCAAAGCGATAACTAAGCCACCAAGACCAGACCGCATAAAGAGGTAACCAACTGCATATCCAACCAAAGCCAAAAGTAAAAAGAATACTAGTAGTAAAATCCAAGTTCTTCGCTTATTACTCGCGATTTGATCATACAACATCCTAGTCACCTAAACCACTAAAATCGACTTTAGGTACTGCCTTTTCCTCTTCAGGAGTTTGAAGGAAGTCAGCCACTTTAAAACCAAAGAGTCCAGCAACTAGGTTACTTGGGAAAGTTTCTAATTTGACATTATAATTGCTAACAACACTATTATAAAGTTGGCGAGAGTATGAGATTTTATTTTCAGTATTAGTCAGTTCCTCTTGCAATTTAGCAAAGTTGCCACTCGCTTTTAGGTCTGGATAATTTTCTGCAACAGCAAAAATTCCTGATACCTGGCGTGAAAGGGCATCACTAGCTCTCATAGCTTCTGCCGGTGATGTTGCAGCGGCTACTTGATTGCGAAGCTCTGCAACTCTTTCAAGTGTTGAACCTTCATACTTTGCATATCCCTTTACAGTCTCAATCAAGTTTGGCAAGAGATCGTTACGACGTTTCAACTGAACATCAATCTGACTCCATGCCTCCTTAGTTTGCATGCGATTTTTAACCAATCCATTATAGGTAAGAATCACAAAGATACCAATAAGAGCAAGAACTCCAAGAATAATCCAATTCATCTGATATCTCCTTTCTGTTTTTAGATTAGTACCAGTATATCAAATTTCTATCTTTTTGTGGTAAAATAAGATGATACTAAAGAAGGAAACTACTATGAAACCAGAAACTTTTTACACATTACTTGCTGAACAAAATATTATTCTTTCTGACCAGCAAAAAGTTCAATTTGAGCGTTATTTTGAACTCTTGGTTGAATGGAATGAAAAAATCAACCTGACTGCTATTACAGAAAAAGAAGAAGTCTATCTCAAACACTTCTATGATTCCATAGCTCCTATTTTACAGGGATTGATTGAAAACCAGCCCATTAAACTCTTAGACATCGGTGCTGGAGCAGGTTTTCCTAGCCTTCCCATGAAAATTCTCTATCCTCAGCTAGAGGTAACCATTATTGATTCTCTCAATAAACGTATCAACTTTCTTAATCTATTAGCCCAAGAACTAGGTTTAGAAAATGTTCACTTCTATCATGGACGTGCTGAAGACTTCGCCCAAGATAAGAACTTCCGTGCTCAGTTTGATATCGTTACAGCTCGTGCAGTTGCCCGTATGCAGGTATTATCTGAGTTGACTATCCCCTACCTGAAAGTCGGTGGAACATTGCTAGCTCTTAAGGCTAGCAACGCACCAGAGGAATTAACTGAAGCTAAAAATGCCCTCAATCTTCTCTTTAGTAAGGTTGAAGAAAATCTCAGTTACACACTTCCTAATGGAGACCCTCGCTTTATCACTATTGTTGAAAAGAAAAAGGAAACTCCAAATAAATACCCAAGAAAGGCTGGCATGCCTAACAAACGTCCGCTTTAGAAAGATTAAAAATCTGCAAATTCACACCTCACTTTCTTATTTCAAGACTCGGGAAAAAATGATTTACAAAATCATACCTCGCTTTCTTATTTCAAAGCTTGGGAAAAAATGATTTACAAAATCATGCCTCGCTCTCTCATTTCAAGGCTCGGGAAAAAATGATTTACAAAATCATACCTCGCTTTCTTATTTCAAGGCTCGGGAAAAAATGATTTACAAAATCATACCTCGCTTTCTTATTTCAAGGCTCGGGAAAAAATGATTTACAAAATCATTTTTTTCTGCTATACTATCCTAAGCAAAGGTTTTTAATGTCATCCCGTGAGGTGACGAAGGCGCAGATCTATATAAAACTCTTTAAAACTTGATGAAGGATTCTTGTTTTAGAGAGGTCTTACTCTGGGAGCCTATTGCTATAAAATAATGGGCTCTTTTTTGATGCCCAAAAGTGAGGTTAATATGAAACAGGAATCAACTGTTGATTTGTTATTAGACGTTGACCAACGTCCTTCAGCTGGAAAGGGAATTCTTCTTAGCTTCCAGCACGTATTTGCCATGTTTGGTGCAACCATCTTGGTACCTTTGATCTTGGGAATGCCTGTATCGGTTGCCCTTTTTGCATCAGGTGTAGGAACACTCATTTACATGATCTCTACTGGCTTTAAAGTTCCAGTTTATCTGGGTTCTTCTTTTGCCTTTATCACAGCTATGTCACTTGCCATGAAAGAAATGGGAGGCGATGTATCTGCTGCTCAGACAGGGGTTATCCTGACTGGTTTTGTTTATGTCCTTGTTGCTGCAAGTGTTCGCTTTGCAGGTACAAAATGGATCGACAAACTCTTACCTCCAATCATTATCGGTCCTATGATCATCGTTATCGGTCTTGGACTTGCAGGTTCAGCTGTTACCAACGCTGGTCTTGTAGCTGACGGAAACTGGAAAAACGCTCTTGTAGCCGTTGTTACTTTCTTGATTGCTGCCTTTATCAATACAAAAGGAAAAGGCTTCCTACGAATCATCCCATTCCTTTTTGCCATTATCGGTGGTTACCTCTTTGCCCTAGCTCTCGGCTTAGTTGATTTCACTCCTGTTCTTGAAGCTAACTGGTTTGAAATCCCTGGTTTCTACCTACCATTCAATACAGGTGGTGCATTCAAACAATACGATCTATACTTCGGTCCTGAAACAATTGCCATCTTACCAATCGCAATCGTAACGATTTCTGAACATATCGGAGACCATACCGTTTTAGGTCAAATCTGTGGACGCCAATTCTTGAAAGAACCTGGTCTACACCGTACTCTTCTTGGTGATGGTATCGCAACTTCAGTTTCTGCCTTCCTCGGTGGACCAGCAAATACAACTTACGGTGAAAATACAGGGGTTATCGGTATGACTCGTATCGCTTCTGTCTCAGTTATCCGTAACGCTGCCTTTATCGCAATTGCCCTCAGCTTCCTTGGTAAATTTACTGCTTTGATTTCAACAATTCCAAACGCTGTACTTGGTGGTATGTCAATCCTTCTTTACGGAGTTATCGCCAGCAACGGTTTGAAAGTCTTGATTAAAGAACGTGTTGATTTCGGTCAAATGCGTAACCTTATCATCGCAAGTGCCATGTTGGTACTTGGACTTGGTGGCGCAATCCTTAAACTCGGTCCAGTGACACTTTCAGGAACTGCTCTTTCAGCTATGACAGGTATCCTCTTAAACCTAATCTTGCCATACGAAAACAAAGACTAATCCATATAGAATCAACAAGAGGTCGGGACCGAAATCCCGACCTCGTTTTTATGAACAAGAAGACTTTGATACAGTGACTCATTTGACTGTTGTCAAAAAGTTTGATTTTTTAATTTCCCCAAGCAATCAAGAGATACAAGAGACTGGATCCAAACATATCTGCAAGAGCATGCATGAGAAAGAATGGCAGTAAATTCTTGACTACATACTTGTACAAAAAATAATAAAAGAGACCATAAACAAGCCCAATAACCAAGGCCCAGAGTAAGCCTTGATAGGTATGGAAAGAAATTCGTACAATTACAGAATATACTAGAACCAGCCACTGATGCTTTTCTTTTACTGAAGTCAGCAATCCCAAGAAGAAAAATTCTTCATAAAAACCATTTATTAGAAGAGCATAGCCAATGACCATTGGCGTCAAAGCCATAAATTTTCGAATGATTTCCATAGGGTCTATAAAAGGAATTAGTTGAGGATTGAAATAATTATACTCACCACTAAGGGTTGTAATGATATCACCGAATATCCCAACTACAGCAAAGATAAGGGGAACCCAAATTAAAACAGACCAGCTCCAACGTATAGGAAGCTGTTTAAAATCATAATTTCGAATCACAAGATAAAGGAAGGTAATCCCTAACATCATCAATTGAAAATTGAAATTGCTAGAATAAGCTGCCCCATCACTTGCTAGATTTTTCGTAGTTTCTGCGACGCTAGTAAGAGTTAAAGGCGATAAACTCCCCATAAATTGTTGGGTAGAACGAATGATAAACTCTCCAAACATTAGAACAGTAACGATTAAGATATCAAACTATTTTAAGTATTTTCAAGGTCTAGCAGGATGAATACTTTGTAGAAACTTCATATTCCCTCCTTATCTTTAATAATATGGATTGATTATAAAAAAATTATATGAACCAACTTGCTGGAAGATTAAAAAACAGCCTTATCAAAGACTGTTTTAATCCATTAAGCGGAATGATGTTTCTTTTCAAGCATTAAATCCTTCAATGAAATAATTGTTACAGCTAATAAAATCATAGCCATTCCAATAAAATCTATCGGATAGAAAATATCTCCCATAATCATGAAGGCGAAAAAAACTGCTGAAATAGGCTCAATCGAAGCCAAAAGGCTAGACTTGACTGGTCCTATCATACTGGCTCCCTTTAGGAAGGCTGTATAGGCAAAGACCGTTCCAATCAGAATGATGCCGGCAAAAGCTAGAATGGTATCAAAAGCTAAGGGGACACTTGCACCGATAATCCCTGTAAAAGGCACTGCTAAAAAACCAGAGATGGTCATTCCAACACCAATAACCAAAATGCTCCCCCATTTTTGAATCAATTTTATGGGTAAAATGATATAAAGAGCATAGGTTAGGGCCGAGAACAAACCCCAAAATAAACCAGCTGGAGTCATCGAGAGTTGATCCAATTGCCCATGGGTTGCAATGAGAAAGGTCCCACCTATAGCTAAAAACATAGAAATGATTTCTGAAAGCGTCGGAGCCACCTTATCCTTGATACAAGTGTAAGCAAGGATTCCAACTGGACAGACATACTGGAGAACTGTCGCTGTCCCAGCATTTGTCTCCTGAATAGCTGATAGATAAGCTAATTGATTTAGAAAAAGACCAAATAAAGAAAATATCAAGAGAGAAAACAGGCTTGATTTATCCTTCAGAAAAGCCATAAATTTATCCCTCGATTTAGTATAAGCCAGAAGAACCAAGAGTAATCCAGCGATTATCAAACGGATATTGGTCAGAACGAGAGCTGAAATCCCGTGAACCATCAAGTACTGACCACTGGTTCCCGACAAGCCCCAGGCAATACCTGCAATGACTGTATAAAGAGTTCCTTTTAAAACTTTTGACATACTTCCTCCCTAGTCTGCCTCTCGAATCAAGTCCATAACCTGATTACGGTCCAATATCCACTGGGCACGCTCATCTTTTTCATAGGTTCTGTTAGATAAAAAGATTACCGCCTCTTGTTTCTTACGATTCCACATGATAAAGGTCCCAGTATAGCCTGTATGGTCCAGCCAATCACCTTCAAGATTCCAGGCCAATGAGCGTTCTTTATCACTCAGATCCGAAAAATTCTGACTTAAGTCTGCAGCAAAATCATACTGCAAATAATGCTCTAGAAAGATTTTTAAATCATGAACTGTCGAAAACAAACCTGCACTACCTGCATGCTTTCCAAGCAAACGAGCCTTGGGATCATGGACCACTCCTGCTTTCTGTCCACGGACCGTTGGAACAGCACAGTTAACTGGACCAAACTGAGTTTCCTTCATTCCCCAAGGATCCAAAACTTGCTCTTGTAAAATCTGATCCAAGTCCTTTTCAAAATAGTTTTCCAAGAGAAAACCTAGCAAGAGAAAGTGCACATCCGAGTAGAGAAAGGCTCTCTTCTCTCGGCGATTCAAATGATACATGGCATTCCTCAACTGGTCTTCTGAAAGCTGATCCCTATTTGGGATAAAAGGATCCAAATCTGTCGCATGCGTTAGGAGTTGACGAACAGTGATGTCTGGATAATCTACTTCTGGAAGATAGTCTCTTATGGAGTTATCAAGCTCAATCTTACCTTCCTTCCACAAGAAGGTTAAGACCGTTCCTACTCCAACAACCTTGCTGACACTTGCCAAATCATAGACCAAGTCCTCACGAGTCTGCTCACCAATTTCTGGATTTGCTTCTCCTAGATACCAGTCAGACCAAACGCCATCCTGATAATATGCAAAAGAGGCACCAGGATAAATCCCCGCCTCAATTTGTTGCTTTATTTTTTGAATGATTTTTTGTTTCATACTGCTTCAAACCACAATTCAATATTGTTGGTATCCTTAGTTAGGAAAAACTTCTCCGATTTTGGAATAAAGTAACCAGCTTCTTCAAAACGCTGACGCAATACAGGCAAATCTAAATTCTCTACTTGAAATTTCAACATGGACAAGTCCCAAGTTACATTATTTTCAACCAGTAAATCGCTCCCTTGAGCTTGATTAAAAGCTAGTCGATTTTCGATTTCTTCTTTTTCAAGCAGGCTTGATGTCTCATCTGGCAAGTTGATTTCCACCGAGATTTCAAAGGCTGTCAAATATCTCAGTTTCTCATCTATTGAAAAAGTGACTTCTTCCTCAACTTTTTTCAAATCTTTGATATTATCTTCAGCATGAATAAGAATACAATCCCCTTCTGGAGAAAGAAGCTCAAAAGCATATCCCTTAGCTCCCTTATAGAGTTGAGGGATTTCTTCCATTCTAGCTAGTAAGGCTTCAATCTCAGATGGCTTCTCTACCTTTACAAGTAATCTAGCTAATTTTTTAATCCCTTCAACCTTACGGCTCCTCATACTTGGTGACTCTTCTAAAACTAACTTTTCAATGCCTGACTGGTCTCCTAGTGATAAGAAGGCTGACTCTTCAAGCAAAGGTTTCATCCCCAAAGTCTCAATATAAAATGATTCATTTAGATTTCTATTATTTACCTTTAGCGTCGGGATCATACGCTTTATTTGATTTACAATCATAAATTCCTCCAACACTTTTTATTTTAAAGGATTTTATCTTTTTTTACAAGTTATTCAATAAAAAACTTTAACTATATTAACTCCTTAAATAAATCAACCCCTTCTGCTAATAGAAGGGGGACTGGTTTGTTTTTACTAAAATACCTTATTTAGTCTTTCCAAGCTAATTCTGCTTGGAGACCATAATGGTCGCTCACCTGTGGGCTGTTTTTACCATCAAAGACCACGTGAAGGTTTTCTACCTGCATATCCTTTGTCGTAAAGATATAATCGATTCGAAGAGGTTCGCTGTTTCCCTTCCAACCATCAATTTCAGGTGGAACGGTGTAGCTACCACTTCTTTCTTTTGCAGCTTCAAATGCATCTTGTAAGTTTAGTGGACTAGCTAAAATAGCTTGGTAGCCCTCTTGACCTGCAGGATTATTAAAATCACCTGCTAGCAAGAGTGGCTTATTCAATTCTTTCAGAACTGCTTCAAAGCGCGCCCATTCCTCTTGAAAGCCTTTATCCCACCAAGAGAGATGGACACTGGCAACTGCAAGTTCTTTACCTTCAACTACTGTCTCTGCTAGAGCAACACGACGAGTGTGGTAATCTGTCGGATCATCGACATCTGAAACCAAAATTTCACGAGCTTCAATTGGTGTTTTAGATAGGATTGCCACACCCTCATGATAGCGATCATAACCGATATGGTTGTAGGCCCAAGTCCAATAATAGTTTTGACCTTGCTCAGCCAACTTCTCTACCAAAAGTCGCACATAGTGGTCTTGATGAATCGGCTCAGCCGATGGTAATGGCTGATAAAGTGCACCAGCTTCTACTTGCGCTGAGGTGATTTCCTGGTTGATTTCCTGAAAACAAATCAAATCATAACTGTTTTTAAGTATATCTTGAAGTAAAAGTTGGAACTTTTGTTCAGGATCTTTTTCCATCCAACTATGGGTATTGAGTGTTAAAAACTTCATGCTTTTCTCCTATAAACAAGAGGTTGGAAACAGCTTCCAACCTCCTAAATATTACAATTCTACTTTTGCAACTGCTGTTTTAGCAGCAAGAGAACCTGTTTGTTCTAATTTAACTGATTTGATCGCATCACCATTTGTGAAGACAACTACTGTTGAAGTTTCGCGTCCTGCTGCACGGATAGCATCCAAGTCAGCTGTGACAAGAAGATCACCTGCCGCAACTTTTTGTCCTTCAGCAACATGAACTGTAAATGGTTTTCCTTCAAGACTTACTGTGTCCAAACCAATGTGAACAAGTACTTCAAGGCCTGCTTCAGTCACAAGACCAAGAGCGTGTTTAGTTGGGAAGATACTTGATACAGTACCTGATACTGGAGATACAATGTTTCCGTTTGCTGGTTCCACCGCAAATCCATCACCCATCATTTTTTGAGCAAATACTGGGTCTTTTACTTGTTCCAAGGCAACCACTTGACCGTCAGCAACTGAGTAAACTTCTTCAGTCACACCTTTGTATACAACAGCATCTTGTTGAGCTGCTGCCATTTGACTTGGAAGAGTTTCAGGAATCACTTCACCTGAGTCAAGAAGGTCTTGAATATCTGATTTCAAAACGTCAGCTTTAGGTCCGTAGATAGCTTGGACACCTTGTCCTTTCATGACAAGTCCCATAGCTCCTTCAGCTTTCCATTGTTCCTCTGTTCCAACTTTTCCAGCGTCTTTTACAGTAACACGAAGGCGAGTCATACATGCGTCCACATCAACGATGTTAGCACGTCCACCAAGAAGGTTAATGATGTTAACAGCTTGAGAAGCTTCTGCAACTTTTGACTCACCAGAAGCAGCAGATTCTGATGATCCTTCAGCAGTTTCGTAGTTTCCGTTACGTCCTGGAGTTGCATAGTTGAATTTTTGAATCATGAAGTTGGCGATGAAGTACATGATTACAGCAAAGAGGACAGTTACCCAGATAAAGTTAATGATATCCATACCAAGACCAGCGTTGATAGCCAGCGGAGTACGAGTCAAGAATTCAATTGAACCGAATGAGTGCACACGAAGGTGAACAATATCAGCCATAGCAAAGGCAGCACCTTGAACAACAGCGTAGACAAGGTAAAGAGGTGTTGCAACGAACATGAACATATATTCAATTGGCTCAGTAACACCTGTCAAGAAAGTTGCAAGAGCTGTCGCAATCATCATACCTTTGTATTGGTGTTTCTTGTCTGCTTCAACATTACGGTAAATAGCAGCAGCCACACCCATCAAAATACCGAATGAACCAATCATTTGTCCAACTTTGAAACGAGCTGGATGAACTGTATCTAGCAATGTTTGGTATTGACTAGCATCAGTACCTTTAAGGTTTACAAGGTCTGTTACCCATGCAAGCCAAAGTGGATCTTGTCCAAATACTTGAGTGCCTTTTGCTGCACCAGTTAAAATATCGTAAGTACCACCAAGAGCTGTATAGTTCATTGGGATAGTCAACATGTGGTGAAGACCAAATGGCAAGAGCAAGCGTTCCAAAGTACCATATAAGAATGGTGCAAGTACTGGTGCTGTTTCTTGTGAATTGGCAATCCAGATACCGAAGTTGTTGATACCTGTCTGAATCAGTGGCCAGAAAGCTGAAAGAAGAATTGCAGCGATTGCTGAGCGAAGAATAACTACAAATGGTACAAAACGTTTCCCATTAAAGAATGAAAGTGCATCAGGAAGTTTACGGAAGTTGTAGTATTTGTTAAAAGCAGTCGCTCCAACAAAACCTGAGATAATCCCTACAAATACCCCCATGTTAAGCGCTGGTGCCTCAAGTACGCTAATGAAGTAATCAGAAACCTTGATAGATCCACCAAAGATTGTTGAAACCATAGCGTTAGGATCCTTCAACATATCCCCTGATACACCGAAGATTGTACCAGTGATACGGTTAATAAGGATAAATGCAAGACCTGCCGCAAAAGCACCACCAGCACGTTCCTTAGCCCAGCTTCCTCCAATAGCAAGGGCAAACAAAATATGAAGGTTACCGATAACCCCCCAACCAATTTGCTCTAGTACGCCACCAGTAATAACTAGGGGAGCAAGGTTTGGGTCAATCATTGCAAGTGACTTACCGATTGAAATCATCAATCCAGCCGCTGGCATAACAGCGATAACCACCATTAGAGCCTTACCGAATTTCTGCCAAAACTCGAAAGACAAGACATTTTTGAATGTATCTTTCATCATTCAAATCTCCTTTATATTTATTCGGCAAACGTTTTACGAAAACGTTTGCGCATGTTTATGTTTTAATTTTACCACTTTTTATTTTTTTGTAAAGGCTTTTATAAAAAAAATTTGACTTTTTCTGTCGTTTCACTTTCTAGGCACGCTCTCTCTTGCTGACCTTTTTTGAGTTTGCGAGTCTTTTTTGATATAATATTAGCTATGAAATCCTATAATACCTTGAATGATTATTATCGAAATTTATTTGGAGAAAAGACTTTTAAAGTCCCTATTGATGCTGGCTTTGATTGTCCCAATCGCGATGGAACTGTAGCACATGGGGGCTGTACTTTTTGTACGGTTTCTGGTTCTGGAGATGCAATCGTTGCTCCTGATGCACCTATCCGCGAGCAATTCTATAAGGAAATTGACTTTATGCACCGTAAGTGGCCAGATGTTAAAAAGTATTTGGTTTACTTCCAAAATTTTACCAATACTCATGAAAAGCTGGAAGTGATTCGCGAGCGCTATGAACAAGCTATCAACGAACCAGGTGTAGTTGGCATCAATATTGGAACTCGACCAGATTGCCTTCCTGATGAGACAATTGAATACTTGGCAGAATTATCAGAGCGAATGCATGTTACCGTAGAGTTAGGCTTACAAACTACTTATGAAGAAACTTCAGAATTGATTAACCGCGCCCACTCCTATGAACTCTACGTGGAGACTGTAAAGCGCTTGAGAAAATATCCTAAAATCGAGATTGTTGCCCATTTGATCAATGGTTTGCCAGGTGAAACTCATGAAATGATGGTAGAAAACGTTCGGCGTTGTGTAAGGGACAATGATATCCAAGGGATTAAACTTCACCTACTTCACCTCATGACCAACACTCGAATGCAACGCGACTATCATGAAGGTCGTTTGCAGCTCATGAGTCAGGATGAATATGTCAAGGTCATCTGTGACCAACTAGAAATTATTCCCAAGCATATTGTCATCCATCGGATTACGGGTGATGCGCCTAGGGATATGTTGATTGGTCCTATGTGGAGTCTCAATAAATGGGAAGTTCTAAATAGCATTGAGGCTGAAATGAGACGACGCGGTAGCGTCCAAGGATGCAAGGCTGTAAAACAGGAGTTTATGAATGAAAAGACCACTTGAAATAGCGCATGATTTTCTTGCCCAAGTCATCACCCAAGAGGATATTGTCGTTGATGCGACCATGGGAAATGGCCATGATACCCTTTTTCTAGCTAAGTTAGCTAAACAAGTCTATGCTTTCGATATACAGGAACAAGCTCTAGAAAAGACTAGTCAACGTCTACAAGAAGCTGGTTTGACCAATGCAGAATTAATCCTACAAGGTCATGAAACCGTGGATCAGTTTGTAACCGAGGTGAAAGCAGCTATCTTTAATCTTGGTTATCTTCCTTCAGCTGATAAAAGCATTATCACCCAACCTCAAACAACTATTAAAGCACTGGAGAAACTTTGCCAAATGCTAGTTAAAGGTGGACGAATAGCCATCATGATTTACTATGGGCATGAAGGCGGTGATATCGAACGGGATGCAGTCATGGATTTTGTCAGTCACTTACCACAACAAGAATATACTGCTACGATCTATCGCACTCTCAACCAAATCAACAATCCACCGTTTTTAGTCATGATTGAAAAATTAGAAAGGTATCGACATGGATAAACAATACCTACGAGATAAAATAGAAGCTCTTCGCCACAACTTTGTAGAATCAACCCAACATGAACGGGCAGTTGGTATGTTAGATGAAGCTCATATGAGCAAGAAGATGCTGAAAATCAAGAAAAAAATGATAACACTTGAAATGGAGCGTTGTCAGAAGAAAATCGAGCACAAGGACTGCTCGAAAATTGATCAAAAAATCCAAGAACAAAAGGAACTTTTTGAAGCTTGTCGAAAACAAAAATAAGGAGGTAGAAGATGGATTTACTTTTTTATCTCTTGATATTTTTGCTTGTTCTCATTGTTTCTAGTACGACCAATAAACTTCTTCCCTTTTTACCCATGCCCCTGATTCAGATTCTTCTGGGAATCGGACTTGGTCTTTGCTTACCCAACAACCAATATCACTTAGATACTGAGTTGTTTCTAGCTTTGGTAATCGGCCCGCTCCTCTTTCGTGAAGCTCAAGAAGCAGATGTAACCTCTATCCTAAAGCACTGGAGAATCGTTCTCTATCTAATTTTCCCTGTCATCTTTATATCTACTCTAAGCATGGGGGGACTTGCCCATGTTCTTTGGGCGAGCTTACCATTAGCTGCCTGCCTAGCCGTAGGGGCTGCACTTGGTCCTACTGACCTGGTTGCCTTTGCTTCCCTTTCTGAACGGTTTACATTTCCAAAACGAATTTCAAATATCTTAAAAGGGGAAGGACTCCTTAATGATGCTTCTGGGCTAATTGCCTTTCGTGTTGCTCTCATCGCATGGACAACGGGAACCTTTTCAATCGCTCAAGCAGGAATTTCCCTAGCTATTTCCATCGTTGGAGGGTTTGCAGTCGGCTTTATAACAGCCTTAATCAATCGTTTCCTCCATACTTTTCTACTCAGTGTTCGAGCTACTGATATAGCCAGTGAACTCTTGCTGGATCTTAGTTTACCACTTCTAACCTTCTTCATAGCTGAAGGAATTCATGTTTCTGGAATTATCGCGGTCGTTGTCGCTGGTATTTTAAAAGCCAGTCGTTTTAAAAAGATAAATCTTCTCGAAGCTCAAGTGGATACAGTGACTGAGACCGTTTGGCACACTGTTACCTTTATGCTCAATGGTTCTGTCTTCGTACTGTTAGGAATGGAACTGGAGATGATTGCTGAGCCGATTCTTAAGAGTGCTTTTTATAACAATGTGCTTCTTCTTGTCACAGTCTTTCTTTTAACCTTCCTACTCTTTGCTATCCGCTTTGTAATGATTTACGGTTTTTACGCGTTTCGGATTAAGAAACTTCAAAAAAGTCTCCACAAGTATGTTAAAGATATGCTTCTCTTGACATTTTCTGGAGTTAAAGGAACAGTGTCTATCGCCACCATCCTCTTGATACCTACTAATCTGGAACAAGAATATCCTCTTCTTCTCTTCCTCGTCGCAGGTGTAACCCTTGTAAGTTTTCTTACTGGATTACTGGTCTTGCCACACCTTTCAGAAGAGCAAGAGCCATCTAAGGATCATCTCATGCACATCGCTATCCTAAATGATGTTGCCATGGAGTTAGAGAGAGATTTGAACCATACTAAAAACAAGGTTCCACTCTATGCTGCGATTGATAACTATCATGGACGGATTGAAAATCTCATCCTCAGCCAAGAAAATAAAGAAATCCAAGAAGACTGGGAAGCTCTTAAACTCTTGATTCTCAGTATCGAGAGCGATGGTTTGGAGCAGGCCTATGAAGAAGGCAAAATCGGCGAAAGAGGATATCGTGTCTACCAACGTTATCTGAAAAGCATGGAGAAAAATATTAAACGAAACTTTGCTTCTCGCCTAACCTACTACTTCCTTGTTTCTATTCGGATTGTACGTTTTCTCCTACACGAGTTGCTCACATTTGGCAAAACCCTCCGTTCCTTGAAGAACAAAGAAACCCAAAGACTTCTGGCCATCGATTATGATCAGATTGCAGAGCTCTATCTAGCCAACACTGAAATCATTATCGAAAGTTTAGAAAACCTCAAAGGGATTTATAAGAGTTCTCTAATTAGCTTTATGCAGGAATCTCGTCTACGTGAAACCAGTCATATTACCAGTGGTGCCTTTGTAGAGCGGGTTATCAATCGTATTAAACCCAACAACATCGATGAAATGTTGAGAGGCTACTATCTAGAACGTAAGTGTATCTTTGAATACGAGAAACAAAAACTCATCTCAGCCCAGTATGCTAAAAAACTACGACAAAATGTAAACAACCTAGAAACTTATTCCCTAAAAGAATCAGCCAACACACTGCCTTATGATATGATGGAATTAGTTCGCAGAAATTAAAGTCTATACAAAACAAGAAAAACTGGAGGTTTGTGAAATGAAAAAGTTGTGGAAACAGCTGAACGATAGACCCTTATTAAAAGCTTTTTTACACTACTATCAAGCCTCTGATAGTGAGTTGACTAGTGTAGCCGTTGCCTACTATTGGTTGATTTCAATCTTCCCTTTACTTATGATAGCCGTCAATATCTTGCCTTATTTTCAAATTCCGATCTCTAATTTTTTACTAACCTTAAAAGAACTTTTACCAGACACGATCTATGATGTAGTAGCAAAGATTGCTCGTGAAGTCCTGACGCAACCGTCTGCTGGACTCTTGAGTTTTGCGGTGATATCAGCCCTCTGGACCTTTTCAAAATCCATGAATTTCCTTCAAAAGGCCTTTAACAAAGCTTATGGAATTGCAAAAAATAGAGGAATTATCTCACACCAACTGATGAGTCTCCTAGTTAGTTTGGGACTTCAAATTCTCTTTGCACTTGCCTTATTTCTAAGTATGTTTGGTCATATGTTATTGGATCTGCTAAAAAACTACTGGAAATCCGAAAGTTCTCTATTTGCATATTTACAGGATCTTACAGGACCGCTGATTTATGTCTTTCTGTTTGCGATCTTGATCATGCTCTATTATTTCCTTCCAAACGTGAAAGTCAGTCGTATTCGTTACGTCCTTCCTGGAAGTCTATTCGTGTTTGTCACTCTCATATCTCTATTAACGATCTTTTCAGCTTATTTCAACAATTATGTTAACTATCTAGTCGACGTTCGATTTTTCAGTTCCATCATCGTTGTTGTCATGATGTTCTGGTTTATTATCATTGCCAAGATATTGATTATCGGTGCAGTGATCAATGCCAGTGTTCAAAGCCTAAAGGATCCAGACTTTAAAGCAAGGCAATAATTTTTTATCGATTAATACTCAATGAAAATCAAAGAGCAAACTAGGAAGCGAGCCGCAGGTTGCTCAAAACACCGTTTTGAGGTTGTGGATAGAACTGACGAAGGCAGCTCAAAATACTATTTTGAGGTTGCAGATGGAAGCTGACGTGGTTTGAAGAGATTTTCGAAGAGTATAAACAAATCAATCCCCCAGTCATTTAATACTGGGGGATTTTTGAATTAGTTACTTTATTGTCCATTCGTTAGGGCTTGCAATTCTGTTTTTAGATATTGAGCCAAATGTTGGTGGGCAAAAATATTGGCATTTTTTTCTGCGGTAGGATTGTAGTTAGTGTTGGTATTTACATCATAGACATAAATGTCTCCACTCTCTGATTGAACCCATTCAATCGCCGCAACTTCAATCTGAGCATTCTTAAGGAAGTTTTCATAAGCTTCTCTTCGGTCATCTGGTAGAGGTTCTGTAATCTGGAATTTCTCAGATGTTTCCAGTTGCTCTGGTCTCTTACCGATTTGGCAACCATCTGCTGGGCACAGTTGGAAACCATCTGAAGAATCGATTGAAACAGTATAAAGGAACTTCTGGTTGATAAACTCTGAACGACGGATACGTCCATCACTTGGTTTGATGTAGGCTTGTAACAAGGTGATTCCGTCCACTGATGGTTCAAAGAGAGGGCTATTGACATAAGCTTCCAATTCTTCTTCATTTTGGAAGAGTTGAACCCCTAATCCCTTACCTGCTCGATTGTGCTTGGTAATCAAAGGATAGATGTTCAATTTTCTTGCTGCTTCAATGATATGTTCTTGGCCCAAAACTGCAACTGTCGCAGGAGTCTCAATGCCCGACTCATTTAACTTCAAATATTGTTTGACTTTACTGATTTCTAGGTTGATAGCACCAGTTCCATTTACAACCTTGCGTCCATGCGCTTCTAACCAAGTAATGACCTGCTCTGTAAATTCTGGTGCATAGCGATGTCCTCTAGTGTGAGAGGATGCAGACATACGATTGTAAAAGATACCCTGTGGCGGTGGGCTTTGTAGATCCAAAATTCCACTAGACAAATCCCACAGTTCATATGGAACTTCTAACTCTTCCAACCATTTGACCAAATGCTGAGTCCATTCAAGATTCTCATGAATTACATAAACTTTTGCTTCACTCATTACTTATCATCTCCTTAAGAAAAGCTGACTGATAGTTGGCTTTCCTTTTCTTCTAAAATATATCCTTCTGTTTTTTCAATAACGCTGACTGTTAAGATTTGACCCAAAACATTGATCATAGTACGGCCAGCATTGACAAAGAAATCAACTGCAAAGATCAAGGCGACTCCTTCAACTGGTAAGCCCAATTGAGGTGCTGCTGCTAATAGAACCACGATAGCACCTGATGGCACAGTTGCTGCAGTTTTTCCAATCAAGGTCAAAAGCAAAACAGTAAACAAGAGACTTGATAAAGAAAATTGAATGCCGTAGGCATGCGCGATAAAGATAGTCGCTACTGAGAAATAAAGTCTGAAAAAGAGGATGGGCCTGTTTTAGATTGTCCTCAATAAGTCCGAAAAATTTGTCAAGTTCTTTATTCTGGAAGTGAAAAAGCAAGAGCTGATAGAGATTATAGTGGTGTTTCAACTCTTCTGAATAGCTCAAAAGCTTGTCTAGAATCTCTTTATTCGTCAAGTGCATGCGAAAAGTAGGGCGATAAAATCGCTTATCGCTGAGTTTTCGACTATCTTGCTGGATGAGCTTCCAGTAGCGTTTGATAGCCTTGTATTCATAAGATTTTCGCTCAAATTGATTCATGATTTGAACACGTACACGATTCATAGCTCGACTTAAGTGTTGGACAATATGGAAACGATCCAGAACTATTTTAGCATTTGGAAAAAGCTGTTTAGCTAAATCATAGTAGGGACTAAACATATCCATAGTAATGACTTTGACGCGACATCGGACAGAACTCTCATATTTAAGAAAGTGATTTCTGATGATAGCTTGTGTTCTTCCTTCAAGAACAGTGATGATATTGAGTTTATCAAAATCTTGTGCAATGAAACTCATCTTTCCCTTAGTGAAGGCATACTCGTCCCAAGACATAATCTCTGGAAGACGAAAAAAATCATGATTAAAGTGAAAGTCATTGAGCTTACGAATGACAGTTGAAGTTGAAATGGATAGCTGATGGGCAATATCAGTCATAGAAGTCTTTTCAATTAACTTTTGCGCAATCTTTTGATTGATGATGCGAGGAATTTGATGATTCTTTTTGACGATAGAAGTCTCAGCGACCATCAATTTAGAGCAATGATAGCACTTGAAACGACGCTTTTTAAGGAGAATTCTAGTAGGCATACCAGTCGTCTCAAGGTAAGGAATCTTAGAAGCCTTTTGAAAATCATATTTCTTCATTTGATTTCCACAATCAGGGCAAGACGGAGCAGAGTAGTCCAGTTTAGCGATGATTTCCTTGTGTGTATTCTTATTGATGATATCTACAATCTTTATATTTGGGTCTTTGATATCAAGTAGTTTTGTGATAAAATGTAATTGTTCCATATGAATCTTTCTAATGAGTTGTTTTGTCGCTTTTCATTATAGATATTATGGGACTTTTTTTCTACACAAAAATAGGCTCCATAATATCCATAGGGGATTTACCCACTACAAATATAGTCGATTGAACCTAAAACAGTACATAATGTGGTATAATCTTTTTATGGCATATTCAATAGATTTTCGTAAAAAAGTTCTCGATTATTGTGAGAGAACAGGTAGTATAACAGAAGCATCACACATTTTCCAAATTTCACGTAATACTATTTATGGCTGGTTAAAGCTAAAAGAGAAAACAGGAGAGCTAAACCATCAAGTAAAAGGAACAAAATCAAGAAAGGTTGATAGAGATAGACTTAAAAACTATCTTACTGACAATCCGGACGCTTATTTGACTGAAATAGCTTCTGAATTTGGCTGTCATCCAACTACTATCCACTATGCTCTCAAAGCTATGGGGTACACTCGAAAAAAAAGAATCACACCTACTATTAACAAGACCCAGAAAAAGTAGCTTTATTTCTTAAAAAATTTAATAGTTTAAAGCACTTAGCACCTGTTTATATTGATGAAACAGGATTCGATACTTATTTTTATCGAGAATATGGTCGCTCATTAAA
>NZ_JASHAQ010000014.1:0-60253 GCF_047465035.1 Streptococcus infantis | reverse complement strand
TAGCCGACGTGCTGGCTGATTGACTTGCGCTTGTTGATGCTGACTGGCTAGCCGATGTACTTGCTGATTGACTTGCGCTTGTTGATGCTGACTGGCTAGCTGATGTGCTGGCTGATTGGCTCGCACTGGTCGATGCTGACTGGCTTGCTGACGTGCTTGCTGATTGACTTGCGCTTGTTGATGCTGACTGGCTAGCTGATGTACTTGCTGATTGACTTGCGCTTGTTGAAGCACTTTGGCTAGCTGAGGTGCTTGCTGATTGGCTCGCACTGGTTGACGCTGACTGGCTAGCTGATGTGCTTGCTGATTCAGATGCACTTGTGCTGGCTGATTGGCTTGCACTTGTTGAAGCTGACTGGCTAGCCGACGTGCTTGCTGATTGGCTCGCACTGGTCGATGCGGACTGACTAGCTGATGTGCTTGCTGATTGACTTGCACTTGTTGAAGCTGACTGGCTAGCTGATGTGCTTGCTGATTGGCTCGCACTTGTACTTGCTGACTCAGAAGCCGATGTGCTGGCTGATTGGCTTGCACTGGTTGATGCTGATTCAGAGGCCGATGTACTTGCTGATTGGCTTGCACTGGTTGACGCTGACTCAGAAGCCGATGTGCTGGCTGATTGGCTTGCACTGGTTGATGCTGATTCAGAGGCCGATGTACTTGCTGACTGACTTGCACTTGTACTTGCTGATTCAGAGGCCGATGTACTTGCTGATTGGCTTGCACTGGTTGATGCTGACTGGCTAGCTGACGTGCTTGCTGATTGACTTGCGCTGGTTGATGCTGACTCAGAAGCCGATGTGCTGGCTGATTGGCTTGCACTGGTCGATGCTGACTGGCTAGCTGAGGTGCTTGCGGATTGGCTCGCACTGGTTGATGCTGACTCAGACGCTGAGGTGCTTGCTGATTGGCTCGCACTTGTTGATGCTGACTCAGACGCTGATGTGCTTGCGGATTGACTTGCGCTTGTTGAAGCACTTTGGCTTGCTGACGTGCTTGCGGATTGGCTCGCACTTGTTGATGCTGACTGGCTAGCTGATGTACTTGCGGATTGACTTGCGCTTGTTGAAGCACTTTGGCTTGCTGACGTGCTTGCGGATTGGCTCGCACTTGTCGATGCTGACTGGCTAGCTGACGTGCTTGCGGATTGACTCGCACTTGTCGATGCTGATTGGCTAGCTGACGTGCTTGCGGATTGGCTCGCACTTGTCGATGCTGACTGACTTGCAGACGTGCTTGCGGATTGGCTCGCACTTGTCGATGCTGACTCAGACGCTGATGTGCTTGCGGATTGGCTCGCACTGGTTGATGCTGACTGGCTAGCCGATGTACTTGCGGATTGACTTGCGCTTGTTGATACACTTTGGCTTGCTGACGTGCTTGCGGATTGACTTGCGCTTGTTGATGCTGACTGGCTAGCTGATGTGCTTGCTGATTGGCTCGCACTGGTCAATGCTGACTGGCTAGCTGACGTGCTTGCGGATTGGCTCGCACTTGTCGATGCTGACTGGCTAGCTGACGTGCTTGCGGATTGGCTCGCACTGGTCGATGCTGACTGGCTAGCTGATGTGCTTGCTGATTGGCTCGCACTGGTCGATGCGGACTGGCTAGCTGACGTGCTTGCTGATTGGCTCGCACTTGTCGATGCTGACTGGCTAGCTGACGTGCTTGCGGATTGGCTCGCACTTGTCGATGCGGACTGGCTAGCTGATGTGCTTGCTGATTGGCTTGCACTGGTTGATGCTGACTCTGATGCACTTGTGCTTGCTGATTGGCTCGCACTGGTCGATGCGGACTGGCTAGCTGATGTACTTGCGGATTGACTTGCGCTTGTTGAAGCACTTTGGCTTGCAGACGTGCTTGCTGATTGGCTCGCACTGGTTGACGCTGACTGGCTAGCTGATGTGCTTGCTGATTGGCTCGCACTTGTTGAGGCCGATTGGCTAGCTGATGTGCTTGCTGATTGACTTGCAGACGTGCTTGCTGATTGACTTGCGCTTGTTGATGCTGACTGGCTAGCCGACGTGCTGGCTGATTGACTTGCGCTTGTTGATGCTGACTGGCTAGCCGATGTACTTGCTGATTGACTTGCGCTTGTTGATGCTGACTGGCTAGCTGATGTGCTGGCTGATTGGCTCGCACTTGTCGATGCTGACTGGCTTGCTGATTGGCTTGCTGATTGACTTGCGCTTGTTGATGCGGACTGGCTAGCTGACGTGCTTGCTGATTGGCTCGCACTGGTCGATGCGGACTGGCTAGCTGAGGTGCTTGCTGATTGGCTTGCACTTGTTGAAGCTGACTGGCTAGCTGATGTACTTGCTGATTGACTTGCGCTTGTTGAAGCACTTTGGCTGGCTGACGTGCTTGCTGATTGGCTCGCACTGGTTGACGCTGATTCAGAGGCTGATGTGCTTGCTGATTGGCTCGCACTGGTTGACGCCGATTCAGAGGCTGATGTGCTGGCTGATTGGCTTGCACTTGTACTTGCTGACTCAGAAGCCGATGTGCTGGCTGATTGGCTTGCACTGGTTGATGCTGATTCAGAGGCCGATGTACTTGCTGATTGGCTTGCACTGGTTGACGCTGACTCAGAAGCCGATGTGCTGGCTGATTGGCTTGCACTTGTTGAAGCTGACTGGCTAGCTGAGGTGCTGGCTGATTGGCTTGCACTTGTCGATGCGGACTGGCTAGCTGAGGTGCTGGCTGATTGGCTCGCACTTGTCGATGCTGACTGGCTAGCTGAGGTACTTGCTGATTGGCTCGCACTTGTCGATGCTGACTGACTAGCTGATGTGCTGGCTGATTGGCTCGCACTGGTTGACGCTGACTGACTTGCAGACGTGCTGGCTGATTGGCTTGCACTTGTCGATGCTGACTGGCTAGCTGATGTGCTGGCTGATTGGCTTGCGCTTGTTGAAGCACTTTGGCTTGCTGACGTGCTGGCTGATTGGCTTGCACTGGTTGACGCTGACTGGCTAGCTGATGTACTTGCTGATTGACTTGCGCTTGTTGAAGCTGACTGGCTAGCTGACGTGCTTGCTGATTGACTCGCACTTGTCGATGCTGACTGGCTAGCTGATGTACTTGCTGATTGACTTGCGCTTGTCGATGCTGACTGGCTAGCTGACGTGCTTGCTGATTGGCTTGCACTTGTCGATGCTGACTGACTAGCTGACGTGCTGGCTGATTGGCTCGCACTTGTCGATGCTGACTGACTAGCTGATGTGCTGGCTGATTGGCTCGCACTGGTTGACGCTGACTGGCTAGCTGATGTGCTTGCTGATTGGCTCGCACTTGTCGACGCCGACTGGCTAGCTGAGGTGCTTGCTGATTGACTTGCGCTTGTTGAAGCACTTTGGCTTGCAGACGTGCTTGCTGATTGGCTCGCACTTGTCGATGCTGACTGACTAGCTGATGTGCTTGCTGATTGACTTGCGCTTGTTGAAGCACTTTGGCTTGCAGACGTGCTTGCTGATTGGCTTGCACTGGTTGACGCTGACTGGCTAGCTGATGTGCTTGCTGATTGGCTCGCACTGGTTGATGCGGATTCAGACGCTGACGTGCTTGCTGATTGGCTTGCACTTGTTGATGCTGACTGGCTAGCCGATGTACTTGCTGATTGACTTGCACTGGTTGATGCTGACTGGCTAGCTGATGTACTTGCTGATTGACTTGCGCTTGTTGAAGCTGACTCAGATGCACTGATCATTGCACTTACTGATGCACTGGTTGAAGCAGACACTGACGCACTGGTTGAGGCTGATGCTGACTTATAATCCGAATCCGACAAATCAGGAGTCACTGTGTTTTTGGTTCCATCTTTGTAGGTAATCGTTACAGTTCCATTGCTAGCAATCTCATACGATTTAATACGGAAATCTGACGTAGGGTTAGACGCCTTCACTGCAGCAAGAATCTTATCAAGATCATCTTGAGTCAAGGAAGTTAAATTAGAAACTTGAATAACTCCGTTTGGTTTAATACCTGGGAATTTTTCATTCAGTTTACCTTGTGCAACTACAGTTGTGACTCTACCTGTATTATCTGATAAATCTGTAGCACTAGTTCCACGGGTCCATTTATTACCAACTACATATTGGACATTTTCTCCATAAGTAGCAGTGTACGTTAATACTTTTGGATTTGTTGTTGAAGCTTCAGTGGTAATATCCTTAATTCCTAGTGCATCATCATCTGAAGAATAACCAGTTTGGAAAATACGACTGATATCAGAAGTTCCATCGTTTAATTTCAGAGTTTTAATCTTACCACTATTATCTTTAGCAGTTAGAACAACTTTAATCTTGTCGCCTGCGAAGACTTCGTAACCGCTGACTCCTGGACGAACATTATTCTTGATCGTTTGTTTTTCCCATTGGCCAGTCTTATCATTCTTAATATGAAGTTCAAAAGTTACTTCAGGTGCTACAGTTTCTTTGGTAATAGTTGCAGTCGTTGTAGACGAACTCAAGGTTTCAGTTCCACCACTTGGAAGTGTTACTGTTTTTTCTTGCTTAGCAGTCACATCCTCCGTCGGAAGTAGCCCATTGTTGCCATCGTAAGCTTTTTGCAACTCTGCAGGTTCAAAGGTAACACTTGATTCGTTGTCTTTAGCTGTCTTGGTAAATTTATGTCCAGCTAATGTGAGCGTAACAACCGCTCCAGGTGTTACATTCGTAACCACAATTGAACGATTTGGCAAACCACCTGTTTCGTTGGTAGAAGCAACTGAGATAACCGGTGCTTGTGGATTGACCTTAATAGTCACATCAACCGTTCTACTATTAGCAGTTCCGCTGTAAGATCCTTGTGGAAGAGTGATTCTTACTTTTCGTGTATAAACTCCTGCGTTTTCCAGCATAGCATCATCAGGAGCCTGATCCCAACTAAAGGTAGTTCCTGTTGGGAAGGATACACTTTCGTTCGAATTTTTAAGCGCCTCTCCTGGATTTTCAATAATCTCTGCTAATGGAGTCTTATTTGCCACAGTTGTAACGTACTCCTGTTTAGCTACAGGATCAACAACTGTATAATCAAAGTTTGTCTGACTTGTCAAGGCTGGATTGCTTGTTGAAACATCCCCAAAACGTCCTTTTGGATATGTGGCAATTAGCGTATAGGTTGTACTATGGCTCTCAGCTTCTGAACCCGTAGTATGCCAAATTGCGCCAAACGGCTGTGTTCCAACAGGGGTTGTAATTTCGTTACCTTGATTATTTATTTTATACTTATAAGACCATGTTGTCCCTGACAGACTTGAATCCCCCAAATTTGTATATTGTTGGATTGTTCCACCGATATTATTAGCCCAGTCTCCGCCAGTAACTTTATCATTACCTTGATCTGACTTAAAGGCATAGAATTTACCTTTTACACCATTATAAGTTTTAACTTCAACTTTTGGATAAACAGTATAGTTAACTGTTACATCATCAGTCGAGCCATCAGAATAAGTAACCCGTGCAACTGCACTTTTTGTCCCAGCAGATGTGTTGTCAATGCGACTAACCCATGAAACAGTCGTTCCTTGAGGGAGCTGTCCTCCACCATCAAGCTGGACAAAGTTCGTAGCATCGTTTAAATCCGTTGCCGTTTCACCAGTATAGGTATAAATAGTCGATGCCTTCGCTACAGCAGTATATTTATCAGTCTGGCTTTTGATTACAAATTTGACATAACCATTGTCGGTTATACCGTTTTTTGCATGGTTACTATCAGAGGTGTTTTGGTCATCTGTTGCCATTAAATAGCGTTCAAATGATGCTAACGGTACATTTTTTGCTAGAGTGCCTGTAAGGGTAATCTTTGCATCGGTTTGATTCGTTAAGCTAGCGATCGGATTTGAACGAGTAATTCCAGTATATCCTGCATAGTTTGTACCATTAGTACTGTCAGCTGTACCTTGCATTTCAAACTTCAATGAAGAAATCTTGCCAGAATCATCAGTTGCTCTAAAGGTTACATTAACTTCTTCCCCACGGTATAGATAGATTTCCTTAGTTGTAGCATTATCATAATGAATCTCCAGTTTTGGACGTTCATTAACTGTAACAGATCGAGAAATAGTATTTCTTGTTAAATCCTTATAAATAATCGTTGCAGTTCCATCGTTTGCAACTTGAATATCTTTGATACGGTGTATTGCCTGATTATTTTTAGCATAGATGGCAGTCTTGACAGCTGCCTTTTCATCATCTGTTAAGCTATCTTTATTTGCTACAGGTGTAAAGTCAGGATTTATTACTTTAAGACGGTCTTTCAGTTGTCCTTGAGTGATACGAACATTACCAGTTCCTGTTGTGACATTTCGATTATTTACTTGGTCGGTAGCAACCGCATTTCGTTGCCAAGTATTTCCTGACTTCCACTCCAAATCATCCCTAAGATGGGCCTTTACAACGATATGAGCTGGACTGCTCTCAGTAGCATTGATATCGCCACTATTTAGATGGTCAACCACACCTTTACCATACTCATCTCCTGTATCATTATCACCTTGGAAGAAGTTGGTTGTTAAAGCAGGTCGATTAGCGTCCGCTTTGGAGATAATCTTAAACTCTTTTAGTTTCCCGCTATTATCATACGCTGTGAAATCAACTGTAAAGTCATCACCAGCATAGACGATGTGTTCCTTCCCACGGCTAGGGTCTGGGCTCTCTGTTGCTTGGATGGTCTGGCCATCACGCGTCACTGTAACACCAGGCACAGGAGGTACCGTTTCAGCTCTTACGCTAGCTCGAACGACATCCACAGTGTTATCACGATAAGTAATAGTGATTTCACCCGTATTAGACACCGTTATTTCGTGATTACCTTCAGAATTTTTCTTGTAATCAGAACTGTTGAGGATAGTGGCATTTTTACTATTGTTCCTAAAGTTTTCAAGAATTTGAGCTCTCTCAGTCTCGCTCAAAGATGACGGATTGTTAACCGTAACAGTATCACCACTCACAGGCTCGTTACGTTCGTTGAAACCTTTGATACGAACAGTCATCCGAGCCGTAGTGGTTTGATTGTCAGTATCCGTCACTTCATATTCGAGAACATATGCACCAGGTTTATACGGTTCCCAAGCCCCATCTGCAGTACCGGTTTTTCCTACTCCATTGTTTCGACCAATTGTCCCAACAATTTGTACATTATATGATTTCTGGTATCCTGTAAAATGACCACGTCTATCATATATTCCAAGATCTCCATAACCATTTTTGCTAGTTGCTGGATAGTTAGGCGCATTCAAGCCAGTAATGATCGGATTACTCTCTGCAGCATCTAGGCGCTTCATCCCTACATCATCATTGAGTGGCATATTTACCGTAGCGATTTTGTCGTCATTATAATAGGTAATCTCAGTTGGTAATGTAATAGTTGGTGGTTTACTACCCAGTCGCTGACCTGTTCCTGTTGGAACAGTACCAGTCATTACACTGGTATAGTTCCCAGCAGTTGAAGTGCTTTCGAACGGTCTACTACTTGTAGCCACCTGGGCATTCAAAGTAGCTTCACTAGAATTATTATTCACCGTTGCATAGATTAAAATAGTTGCATCTAAGTTTCTATTCAAATCATGGCGCTTGTTAAAAATGTACTCATTCCCAGAACCACCACGTTTCTCCATAGGTTCACCATTAAAGTAAACTCGTGTAATGGTCGTGTTTTTATCCACTTGTGCTATTAAACCAGCATAATTAAGTGGACTCTGCGAATGCATATTGATACGCCAAAGAACCTCACGGTTAGCGCTTGCAAAGGTTCCTTGCTCAAGTGATGCAGTCGTCTGCTGATTTAGCGTTACTGGTGCAAAACCTCTGAGATTTCCCCCTGTTGGCATCGCTTGCCCGTTACGGCTATCACGTTGGCCAGAGGTTGCACGTGAAACCGCATTGGCGATAGAGTTGCGAGCTGAAGTAGCTGTCTTGACAACTGTTCCTAGGTCAGCGTTTGGATCCTTGAGAGTAGACTCAATCTCAGCAATAGCAGATTTCACCTTAAGAATGGCTGAGCTTGTATCTGGAAGGTCCACGGCTTTAGCCAGGTATTCTCCCATTTCTGCTGAAAGGGCTGCCAGTTTCTTACGGTCTTCTGCTTGCTTTTTAGCGCTTGTTTCTGCTATCGTTGTCGCAGCAAGAGTCGCTGTTGTCGTAGCTGTCAAACTCGCATTTTGACTTGTAAAGTTTTCTGCAGTTGAAAGAGAACTAGAAAGATCAGGATTGACCTGAACATTGCTAGCGTCTACTGTAGTTCTTGATACTCTGTCGTTACTGATAGTGTTTTCGCTAGAAACCCTTTGTGAACCTTCTACATGCGAAGTCTCAGAGTGAGAACTGCTTGCAACAGTTGAAGCACTATCTGATGTTGAAGCAGAATCGTTCAATGAAGACGAGGTGCTAGCTGAAGTTGAAGATGAAACACTGGTGCTCGTGCTAGCTGAGGTCGAAGCACTTACGGACTCAGATAGACTTGTTGAGACTGAGGTCGAGGCACTTGTAGAATCTGATAGCGAGATGCTCTCACTGATAGAGTTAGATGTTGAAACAGACGTTTGCTGCTCCTCATCCTTATTGACAGTTCCCAAAACAACCTGATCAGAATTCACTAGATTGTCAGTACCATCCACGACTTTCTCTACAGCCAGCTGTTCATTGGCATGGACTTGCGTATGAGTGGCAACTCCACCACCAACAACAGCCCCCGCGGCAGCTATCCCCTTGAGGACATCTATCCCAGTTAAAGAAGTTGAGACACGATCTTCCACAACTTCAGTTGTCACCTGAGCAGTATCAATACCACCACGAAGAACCTTAAATAGCCCGAATAAAGACGTTGAGGCACGCAACCAATGTTTCCCTGACTTAATCAGTTTGTATCTAGTTACACGATCGGTTTCTCGATACTCTCCTTCTTGACGTCTAAAAAACATGTTTTTTTCTCCTTGAGTTCATTTTTTATAAAAAAACTAAATACCAAAACATTCTTAAGATACACAGTCATGTTACATGGATATTTTCTCTTTTTTCACCCTGACAAGCACTGGTGTACTCTTAAAAAATTTTGATATAGAGCTCAATCTATAACACCTTATTATAGCACATTAGAGCCTGCTTTGTCCAAAGATTTGTATAAAAAATATATTAATACAAATGACTTGTTCTTTTTGTAGATTTTACCTGAATTTAAGATTCTTTTTTTATCCAATAATCATCTGTTTCCCTTTAAAAAATAAAATATTATTGTAAAAATTCAGTAGGATGAAATAAAATATAAACAAATTGACCAGAAAGAAAAGTCAGATCAATTTCTAGCAATGTTTTAAAACCCGTAGCGTACTATTCTAGGTTCAATCTACTATATATCGAATCATCGCTCCATCAAAAAAAAGCCGCCTGATTGGGCGACTTAATTTTTTTATAGGGAGATTATTATGAAAAAGTTTTAGGAGTATAAGTTAAGGTCTTTTTAACTTATGAGATAAGTATACAACTCCTATCTTAAAGTTTCCTTAAGTATTTTTAACTGTAAGATTTTTCCATTTTTCTCGCCAATTTTTCTTGGATAAACGCTTTTGATAGAGCTTCATTCGATCTTGATTTTCTAAGAAATGGGGAGTTGGACAAACCTGAAAGTTTAAAATATCCTCCAAACCATAAGGAGCAAAGAGCTCTAAAGTTGCGTCAGCTTGCAAGCGCAGTCCTACTGCCGTACAACGCTCTGGATACTTACTCATGGCATCGCAGGAATTTCTATACGGAGGCGTATGGGGACTATGCTGATGCATATAGACCTGATTTTTCAGCTCCCATTGATATTGGGGAAAGTCCTCCCTCAACTTGCTTTCTATAGCCAGCGTTTCTTCATAACTCACATCAGGATCAAAGAAAATCACATCCACATCCGTATCACGGTCAAAGGCTGGCTTATCTGACAAGAGATTCCAGATAAAATTTCGTACCGAGCCAGCTGCCAACCAAGAATCTTTCAACTCCAAGTCACGGATAATGGTCAGAATAGCCATCATATCAGGATTTTCTCTAAAAGATTCTAAGATTTCAGCCTTATTTTTCAATGTATTCATACCCCAAATGTTCATAAGCCTTGGCTGTCGCGACCCGTCCTGAACGAGTTCGCATGATAAAGCCTTTCTGGATCAGGTAAGGTTCATACATATCTTCTACCGTCTCACGCTCTTCAGCGATATTTACCGAAAGAGTTCCTAGACCGACAGGACCGCCACCGTACATTTCAATCATGGTGCGGAGAATTTTCTGGTCTACATAGTCCAAGCCTTCATGGTCTACATCCAGCATGGTCAAAGCCTTATCCGTAATCACATCATCAATCAAGCCATCGCCCATAATCTGCGCAAAGTCTCGCACGCGCTTGAGGAGACGATTGGCGATACGAGGAGTCCCACGACTACGGAGAGCCAACTCGGAAGCTGCCTCATGGGTGATTTCCATCTCAAAAATATCTGCCGTCCGCTCGACAATCTCTGTCAAGTCATCATGAGCATAATACTCCATATGACCAGTAATTCCAAAACGTGCACGAAGTGGATTCGATAGCATTCCTGCTCGTGTCGTCGCACCAATCAAGGTAAAAGGTGGTAATTCTAGATGGACACTGCGACTACCTTCCCCCGCACCAATCATGATGTCGATGTAGAAGTCTTCCATAGCACTGTAAAGCACCTCTTCCACCGACATAGGCAAGCGATGAATCTCGTCAATAAAAAGAACATCTCCTGGCTCCAAGTCATTCAAAATCGCTACCAAATCACCGGCTTTTTCGATAACGGGACCGGACGTCTGCTTAAGATTGACTCCCAGTTCATTGGCAATGACAAAAGCCATGGTTGTTTTCCCGAGACCTGGAGGGCCAAACAAAAGAACATGGTCCAGCGCCTCATCACGCATTTTCGCTGCTTCGATAAAGATTTGAAGCTGATCTTTGACCTTGTCCTGACCGATATATTCACGTAAATATTGGGGACGGAGGGTACGTTCTACCAGCTCCTCATCACCCATGATTTCATTATCTAAAATTCTACTCATGTTCCTATTATAGCAAAAATCCAGCCTACAAACAAAAAAGCCACCCGATTGGATAGCTCCCGAGTTTAGCACTGATGTGGTATAATATTTTACGGCACTGATACACCGCCTACGAAAGGAGGTGAAATAGCCCATGATGGAACTAATCCTTAAAACTATCATCGGACCAATTGTGGTCGGTGTCGTTCTTCGCTTAGTCGATAAATGGCTAAACAAGGATAAATAGTGTCAAAAAAGACCCCAAGCTTAATGTGGAAGTTAGCTTGGGGTCTTTTCTAGTCCATGATATAGAACTAATCCTTAATTCCTCTCCATTATCGCACAGTTCGCGATTTTTGTCAAAGTTTTACTCCCTTGTCCAATAAGACTTTCAACATTAAGAGAACCTTAGGAATTATCAAAGAAAACAAAAGATTACATCACTATCAATGAACATGGGCGCTCATCAACTCAAACTAGTCAAACCAACATTTTAATCCACTAAATGAAACGACAGACTTTCATATGATGTACCACTTCCTCACATTATTTCACGAGTTCCAACCGAGCAGTTTGGGAAGGCACTAGGCCATACAAAAATCTATATGACGGATCGTTATAACCAAGTTGAGGACGAACTCACTGAAACGACAACAGACCTATTTCTTAGTCATATTCACTAAAAAATCCCCGCCAATTCCCCGACCAAAATCCGAAAAATACCGAAAAATACCGAAATTTATTGGAAAACGATGTTTAGGAAACTCCCGAAAAGCTTGAAATAAAGCAAAAAAACTCCACCTGATTGGGTGGAGTTAAGGGAGATTATTATGAAAAAAAAGTTTAGGATTTTATTAAATAAAGTTAGGAGGTCTTTACTTAATAACTGTATGATACAAGAGAAGACTTAAAATTAACTTAAGATTTTCTAGTTTTTACTTTTGTTCAAAAATAATAAATACTAATTAAAAATTGCTAAAAGCAAACAAGAAAAAAGCCACCGAATTGGGTGACTTTATTAGGAGATTATGATGAAAAAAGTTTTAGGATTTCTATTAAATAAAGTTAGGAGGTCTTTATTTAATAACTAAATGATACAGGATAAGACTTAAAGTTAGCTTAAGATTTTGAACTTTTTTTATTGTCTTTTTGTAGCAAGGTAACATAGTCACTCTTGGTATGAAATAAATGGGAGAGAAAAACAGTCTTTTGTGTCTGATCAATAAAGTAAAGCAAAACGTATTGATCTATAATTTTTCCTCGTGTAGGAAACTTACTATTAATCTTTACACCGATTTTCACATCAGCATCAAAACCAGCTTCAGGAAAGACTTCTAGACTCTTTAAGCCATCTAAAATTTTTGTCACAGTATTTTTAGCAGATTGAGGGGATAAAAGTACCGTAGCTATATAGTCGTGTATATTGTCGATAGCTTGTTCAACTTCTTTTGAAAGGATCACTTTATAAGCCATAGCGTGCCCTCATACTGTCTAGGGAAATCCCTTCTCCTGCCTCGTATTCTCTCAAGGCACGTTCAGATTGGGCTTGTAATTCTTTAATCAACTGTTCTCGATGTAGATCTTCGGCCGTCTTAATAGGCAAATCTTGCTCTAGAACTATTTGCTCCACAAATAAAGAAATAGCATCTGTCATTGTCATGCCCTTTTCCTTGATAATATTTCGAGCTTGTTCCATAGTAGCTTCATTCAGTTTAAAATTATATTGTTTCGATAAGCTTATAGCCATGATATATCTCCAATCTATACGTTATAGATTGATTATATACTAGATATAGATTTTCATCAAGAAAAAGTGTTTTTCCATAATCTTACTTCCTCACGAAATACTATATTGTTACACGAGATTTCCTCGATAATCTTCTTTTTGAAAAATTTAATTGTTTCATATTTCGATACCTTTTGATAAAACCACGATAAATCAGATACTTTTTATCAGGATCTCAAGTAGGTCATTAAAAAGTTTAATGACACCAATTTTAAAGGCATCAAGTTTCTAAATAATAGAAGATTCGGCGATCTTTGTATTATATGGATATCCGCGTTATCCTTGACACGAACTTTTACTTTTGTTCAAAACAACGAATACCAATGAAATATCGCTGAAAGTCACATAACAAAAAAGCCACCAAATTGGGTGGCTTCATTAGGGATATTATTATGAAAAAAAGTTTAGGATTTCTATTAAATAAAGTTAGGAGGTCTTTATTTAATAACTAAATGATACAGGACAAGACTTAAAGTTAGCTTAAGTGAAAAAAAATTATTTTAATTTTTTTCGGTCCACCAAAATCATACCCGTACACTGAAAACTAGATAAGGTTTCAAAACCTAAGGAACGATAAAATCCAAGAGTCTTTTCTGACTCATCTGTCGCTAGTTGTACTTGGTAGGCATCCTTATAATCAGCTAGAGCTTGCTTCATCAAGGCGCTACCAATCCCTTGGCGCTGATAGCTTGGCAAAACAATCAAATCCTGGACAAAAACGGATGAAAAACCATCTCCAACCAAGCGAACTAGACCAACGATTTTCTCGCCATCACGCGCTAGATAAATGGCTAGCGAATGAGACAAGGCCTGCTCCAACATCTGTGGCTGATTGGTATAGTTTGTCCAACCAACTGCCTGATAGAGATGTAAAACGTCATCAATTGAAACAGATGTTTCTTTTGTAATCTTAATCATAGCAAACCTTCCTAACATTCTCGTAGAGATTTAATCTGTTGTCCATTTTCATCAAAATTATCTTGCTTCAACCATGCTTCAAAACGAGCCTTAACCCTTGGCCAATCCTTGTCGATCATAGACAACCAATCCGTATCTCTAGTACGCCCTTTATAAATAACAGCTTGACGGAAGGTTCCCTCGTAGATAAAGCCCAAACGTTCTGCTGCTTTTCTAGAAGGTAGATTTAGCGCATCACATTTCCACTCATAACGGCGATAGTTAAGCTCTTCAAAGACATAACGAGCAAGCAAATAGTGGGCTTCTGTTCCCATCCTGGTCTGTTTAAGAGCCGGCGAAAAGGTCACGGCTCCAACTTCAATCACGCGATTGGCTTGGTCAATACGCATGAGAGAAAAAGTCCCCAGCGCCTTTCCAGTCACTTTATCGATAATCGCATAATAGAAGCGATCCTTGCGCTCAAGCATCTGCTTTAAAGCGACGATTAATTTTTCGAGATTTTCTACTGGTGGTTGAAAGAGATAGGTCCACATGTCACGAGGGCTATCTGGACCATAAACAGCTAACAAATCCTCCGCATGCTTTTCTACTGACAGAGCTTCGATAATCGTATACTGTCCTTCTATCCGTACAAGTGAAGGCAAGACTCCAGGTGTGTCGTCTACAGGTTCACCAATCATCTGACCATATTCATTTACTGGCATAGCTTTCTCCTTTTGATAGTTTTAAAACTTTTTACTCAATCCTATTTGAATTGTCCTATCTACTAATTTCAAGTTTTTTATCAATTTCATTTAACAATTTTTCCACATCTTCTTCATTTGAAACCTGTCCTTCTGCTAAATAGTTTTTACAAATACTAAGAGCTGCAATTTGATCTGCCTTATCAAAAGATTCAAAGATAACCCTCACTGCATTACTAGGATTTTGCCCTATTTTTTCGTCTACTCCCCTCAAAAATGCAAGAAGCTTTACACCTGTTTCTTGACGACACAACTCGTACAAATCAATGTATTCACCGTATTTTTTCAATTCAGAATCAGTAAGTCCTTTACTAGATTTTACCTGAGAATAAAAATTGACAAGTACCTTATTCTGAATAACATAATTTATTTTTTTGATATATTTTAATCCCTCTATTAGGAGCCAAACAAAATAGATTACTAAAATGGCAAACAGTAGTAGCCACATGATACCAACACTGGATTGAACACGAGGATAAGTTTCATTAAAAGAAACTATTAAATTTTTGGCTCCAAAATAATGAATAATGGATAACAAATTTGTCACTATTAATAGAGTTGCAAAAGATTTTGTAAATAAAAATTGATACACTTCAGACTGTGTCCTTATAATTTCATTTGGAGATATTCCAAAAATATTGCTTGATTTATCATTCGAAAAACTAAAGAAAGTAATAAAAACTGCAAACAGAGTGTCTATAGTCAATGTTGTCTCTAAAATATTTATATCATTAGTTGATAAAAAGTCAGTAGCATCAATAGCATTGCTCAGTATACTAGTAAGAATTACTGAGATTACAATTATATGGTTGAGTATTTTAAACAAGATTGTTTTCTTAATCATAATTTCCTCTTTTTATTAATGCGTTACAAAACCAACTCTAAAATTCTTAGAGGAGATTTATATTGTTCAATAAAACTTTATTCATCCAATCCTTCTCTAAAAAATATAAAGAGTCAATTTTTACACTCTATCGCTTATTCTCTCAAAATAAAGGTATTCTATCTAATAGAACTTTTCCTTGTTTTTTACACTCCTTATATATTGATGTTTCTTTGTTAATAAAATATCTATCATTAATTTTTAATTTTTTATTATCCTTAGATTCTTCAATACAAATAAGAATCTCTTCACCATCTTCATTTATACTGATTTCATCATCATTGACTACTAGGGTGTATTTTTTACTCAAGTCAACCCTATCATAAAGTGTGCCTGATGATATATAAAATATTTCTCTAGCTGTAATTTTCCCTTCAGTATCAATCTCATGCCAGTACCCATCCAAATTATATGTCTGACTTCCCATCATTTTTTTATACAATGAATTCATACTATCTCCAAAAGATTTTTTAAAAGTGTAATTTAAAAAGAAATATATCATTGGTAGGCAAACAACTTCCAATTCCACAAACAACATTCGAATAAGGCCTGTTAGAATTTTATTTGATTGATTATCTAGTAATCCGATTTTTTTAAAATCGTTATAAAATTGCTCTGCACAATCTTGTTTAAAGAACACCATCAAGTTATTTGATTTTTGATAAGCATACACTTCTAACTCATCAATAACTGATAAACTTATATAGAATAATACAACCGCTAGTAAAATGACTAGAAATAAATTATGCATACCCTTTTTATTGTAATCTTTAGAATCTACACTCAATGTATACTTTGCAGTATTTTTAGATAATAGTTCTTTGATTAAAGCTACTATCGCAGTAACAATTGCCCAAGTCGATATCGATAACGTCCCGAATATAGATAATAATATAAGAAATATCAGATATAATAAGAAGTTAGGTATAAATTTACTCATCCAATTCCTGCTATAGCTTATATTATTATCTATTTGTTTCCGTTTATAAATCAATCTACTATGAATAATTATAAAAAAAACAAACCATGTAGTTATATAAAGTAGTAATTTCACTATTCTCTCCTTTAACCTGTAATACTTTTTTATTAGACTAAAAAAGTCTCCTTAATTACTATTACTCTTAAACAGGAGACTTTTTAATTTCTTATTTTACAACAATATTAACCAATTTAGTTGGCTTCAATAGTCCAGTGGACTATTGAAGGTGGCAGATAGGGCTAATAAACTCGTTATTTAACGACAATATTTACGAGTTTATTAGGGACACTAATCACTTTCACGATTTCTTTGCCATCAATCTCTGCTTTGACTTTTTCGTCAGCTAGAGCGATTTCTTGCAATTCTTCTCGTGATAGGTCTTTAGCTACCATGAGTTTGGCACGGACTTTACCTTTGATTTGAACGACGATTTCAATTTCATCTTCAACCAATTTGCTTTCGTCCCATGTTGGCCAAGCCACATAAGAGATAGACTCACCTGTTTCTGCGACTGTTTGCCAGAGTTCTTCTGCCAAGTGAGGGGCAAATGGGGCAATCAATTGGATAAAGCCTTTGGCGTAGTCCACATAGAGTTTGTCTTCCTTATTAGCAGCGTTGACAAAGACCATGAGTTGGGCAATGGCTGTGTTGAATTTCATAGACTCGACTTGCTCAGTAACAGATTTAACCGTTTCGTTGTAAACCTTGTCTAGAGCGCCATTGTTTTCCGCAACGATTTCTTTACTTGTGATCAAACGGTACACACGGTCGAGGAACTTACGACTTCCTTCCAATCCTTCTTCAGACCAAGCGATTGAAGCATCGAGTGGTCCCATAAACATTTCATAGACACGAAGGGTATCGGCACCGTATTGTTCCACCACATCGTCTGGGTTGACAACGTTCTTGAGGGATTTAGACATTTTGGCTGGTGCTTGCTCCAATTCTTCCCCTGTTTCCACATGGAAGAAGGAACCGTCACGTTTTTCAACTTTATCAGTCGCTACAAGAGCACCGCGATGGTCACGGTAGCTAGTTCCCAAGATCATTCCTTGGTTAAAGAGTTTTTGGAACGGTTCTTTAGTTGGAACAACACCAAGGTCATAGAGGAATTTGTGCCAGAAACGAGCGTAAAGCAAGTGAAGAACAGCATGCTCCGCACCACCCACATAGATATCTACTGGCAACCATTGTTTGAGGAGGTCCTCATCAGCCAATTTCTCAGTATTGTGTGGGTCAATATAACGGAGGTAGTACCAGCTTGAACCTGCCCATTGTGGCATAGTGTTGGTTTCACGACGACCTTTAACACCATCTTCACGAGTCACTTCAAGCCAGTCTGTCAAGTTAGCTAGTGGACTTTCACCAGTTCCTGAAGGACGGATATCCTTGGTTACCGGCAAGACAAGTGGCAATTCATTTTCTGGAACAGCTGTTGAAGTCCCATCTTCCCAATGAATAATTGGGATTGGTTCACCCCAGTAACGTTGACGGCTAAAGAGCCAGTCGCGGAGACGGTAAGTTACCTTCTCTTGACCACAGCCTTTTTCTTCCAACCAAGCCACAATCTTAGCAATAGCATCTTCTTTGTTGAGACCGTTCAAGAAGTCAGAGTTGACGTGAAGGCCATCCTCTGTGTAGGCAGCTTCTTCAACGTTTCCACCTTCCAGCACTTCTACGATTGGTAGGTCAAATTGTTTAGCAAATTCCCAGTCACGTTGGTCGTGGGCTGGTACGGCCATAACGGCACCTGTACCGTAGCTAGCAAGAACGTAGTCTGCAATCCAGATTGGAATTTCTTTACCGTTGACAGGGTTGATTGCATAAGCACCCGTCCAAACCCCTGTTTTTTCCTTGGCAAGGTCTGTACGAGCCAAGTCTGATTTGAGGCTGGCTTGGTGTTTGTAGTCCGCTACAGCCTTAGCCTGTTCAGGACTTGTGATGGCGTCTACTAATTCATGTTCAGGAGCCAAAACAGTGAAAGTCGCACCGAAAAGGGTATCTGGACGTGTCGTAAAGACTGTGAATTCCTTGTCTGTTCCCTTAACTTTAAAGGTTACATTGGCACCAGTTGATTTTCCAATCCAGTTGCGTTGCATGTCCTTGATAGACTCTGGCCAGTCAAGGTCATCCAAGTCATTGAGCAAGCGCTCTGCATAGGCCGTGATTTTAAGCATCCATTGGCGCATTGGTTTGCGGACAACTGGATAGCCTCCACGCTCTGATGTTCCATCAGGAAGGACTTCTTCGTTGGCGATAGCTGTTCCCAGTTCCTCAACCCAGTTTACTGGCACTTCCGCTTCATAGGCCAAGCCTTTTTCATAAAGCTTGGTGAAAATCCATTGCGTCCATTTGTAGTAGTTTGGATCTGTCGTGTTGACTTCACGGTCCCAGTCGTAAGAGAATCCAAGCGCATTGATTTGGCGTTTGAAGTTAGCAATGTTTTCTGCTGTGAATTCCGCTGGGTCATTACCTGTATCCATAGCGTATTGCTCTGCAGGCAAACCAAAAGCATCCCATCCCATTGGATGAAGGACATTGTAGCCTTGCGCACGTTTGAAACGGCTGAGGATATCAGTCGCTGTGTAACCTTCTGGGTGTCCTACGTGCAGACCCGCTCCAGATGGGTAAGGGAACATATCAAGCGCATAAAACTTAGGTTTTGAGGCATCTGTTCCTGTCTTAAAAGTGTGATGGTCAGCCCAGTATTTTTGCCACTTAGGCTCGATTTCTTTATGATTGTAAAAACTCATGCTGTCTCTCCAATTTTCGTGATGCTCCTATTATACCATTTTTAGGGGGAATTAGTCTCTTTCTTTTCAACTCTTTTCTCTTTTCACCTTGCCTTCCATTTTCAATACTGCTATACTTACTTTAGTATGCTCTTTGTAAGAGGTAATTTATGGCACATTCTTTTAAACATTCTCTCCAAAAAGAGATTCTTCATCGTAGTTCTTTGGCTGCTTTAGCTACATCGTTTTTACTCCTCATTCTCCTGTTTGGTTTTTCCTATTTCCTGCAAAAGCAACAACTCACCAAGGATACCCAACAGATCGTCCAGCATATTCGCGACATGAAACAAGCGAACTATCAATTATTGGAGACCATGAATCAAAAAATGGTTCCAGAATTTTTAGAAGGTAAACACACTGACCGAGAACTCTTTAGTCTATTTTATGAAACAAAAGCTCAACTGAAACTCAGTTCTGATTTTATCATCCTTGACGACACAGGAGAACTTCTCTTTAGTACCAATCGCAACCATCAAGAAACTATTTTAGCTCCTTATTATTTAAAATTATTAATTCAAAATCCGATTCAAGGAGCCATTACAGAAAAGGTTGCTTTGTCAATAGATAAACAACATTACGCACTCTTCATTATGCCTATCGTTCAAAATCAACGAGTTAAGGCTTATAGCATTTCTTTTGTAAATGAAAATGAATTTGTGTCCAGTATCCCTCTCATCAATTCAAAATACGCCATTACAGATACTTTTGGAAACATCTACTCTAGTAATACCAATCAATTTACTCAATCAACTCTGGAAAAATTTGATGAAAAATTACTCCAGTCTAAAACTCATTGGTATGTTGAAAATCCACTTCTGATTGAAAAACGTAAAATTGAACCGATTTTCTCAATCTACACCTTTCAATCTTTCTTTCCCATTCCGAGTTTACTAGGGCTTGCTTCTGTCTTAACACTCTGTATCTTTCTATTATACTTCTGGCAGGCGAGACGAATTGCTTATAAAATTGCGACGCACAATGCCGGCCCTATTGAAAGTCTAGTCTATCAACTGCAGGAAATTCCTAAGAAAAAGGACAAGAAGCTGATCCTCCAGACAGGAGACGAATTTGAACTGATTGCTGAGAAAATAACCGATATGCTCCAAGAGTTGGATGAGCTCCATCAAAAGATGTTGACCATTGAGAAGGAAAAGTGGATCTTTGAAAGAAAGATGCTGGAAGCTCAGTTTAATCCTCACTTCCTCTACAATACCTTGGAAACCATTAAAATCACGAGTATGATTGATGCTAGTATTACTCAAGAACTTATTCAAAATCTCACGCGCATCCTGCGATATAGTGTAACTGAACTAGAAAAAGAAACGACTCTTGGGCAGGACCTAGAAATTATAGAAGCTTATCTGAAAATCCATCAGATTCGATTTGAACATTTTTCTTATCAGATTGACTGTTCTGAGAATCTACATTCCCAAACTATTCCGAAACTTTTCTTATTACCCCTTGTGGAAAATGCTCTAAAATACGGAAGACAGTATCGCATCGACCTTGCCATCTCTATCCAAATCACTCAAGAGCAGGAAGCACTGACCTTTATCGTTAAGGATAATGCTGGTGGTCTAACCAAACAAGAACGCCTACATATCTTAGAATCCTTGGACAGCCCACATACACAGCACGGTATTGTCAATAGTTACAAACGATTGAATAACTTTTTTGAGAATGTCGAATTGGATTTAGGAGTGAACCCGCAAGGTGAAACCTGGGTAAAATTTGTCACGAAAGGAAGAACGCATGTTTAAGTTAATCATTGTCGAAGACGAACACCTGATCCGAAAATGGCTTGAAATTGCCGTCGACTACTCAGCCTTGGGTATTCAAGTTGTTGGAACTGCAAGTCACGGACAAGAAGGCATGGAGTTAATTCAAAAAGAGAAACCACACATCGTCCTGACAGACATTACCATGCCCATCATGGATGCTTTTATGATGTTTGAAGCGACTCGTTCACTCTCTTATGAAAAAGTGATTCTCTCTGGTTACAATGATTTCCAAAACGCTAAAAAGGCCATGCAATTCGGAGCAGTAGACTTCCTCCCAAAACCCATAAACGTCACTGAATTAACAGAGTGTTTAGAAAAAATAACTTTGCGCCTCAAGATGGATCAACACCAAACCAATCCATTTTTACATGACTACCAAGCCTTTGTTACCTCGCTTCAAAAAATCAATCCTCAAAACCAATTGATTCAACAAATTCTCGAATTTGTACACCAACACTACTACCTACACTTTACCATTTCTACCATTGCAGAAAATCTAGGCTATAGCGAAAGTTATCTCTACAAGGTTATCAAAGAAGATTTCCCTATCACCTTGAACGAATACATTCTTCAGTATCGTTTAAAACAAGCCATTGAAAAGATGAGTCAACATCCTGATTCCCCTCTTAGCCAAATCGCTGAAGAAGTCGGCTTTTCAGACTATAAATATTTTGGTAAAGTTTTTAAGAAATACTTTCATATCTCTCCTAAAGAGTTAAAATCCATCGGAAGAATAGTTTAGACACTGTTCTTCTTTTTTGTAGAGAATTTTACCCCATTAGGATAGAATTTTAGGTTTTAAAAACGCTTTCATTGCTATACATTGGTACCTTGCTAGCTTATCTTTTTTCAATGTATGACTTCAAGGGAAAGAAGTTTTTACAGATTTTAATCATCATTGCATCCATGTCAGCTCCCTTTGTAGGTGCCTATTCTTGGATTCTACTTCTTGGTAGAAACGGAGTAATCACAAAGTTTCTAACCAACACACTGCACTTGCCAGGTCTTGACATCTACGGTTTCAAAGGTATTGTGCTTGTCTTTACACTTCAACTCTTCCCTCTCGTCTTTCTTTACGTAGCTGGGACTATGAAGAGTATCGACAACTCCCTCTTGGAAGCTGCTGAAAGCATGGGAACTTTCGGTCTAAAACGAATTGTAACAGTCGTTTTACCTCTCTTGGTTCCAACTTTACTAGCAGCTGCACTCCTCGTCTTTATGAGAGCCTTCTCGGACTTTGGTACTCCGATGTTGATTGGTGAGGGATATCGTACCTTCCCAGTCTTGATCTATACACAGTTTATCAGTGAGGTAGGAGGCAACTCTGCCTTTGCATCAGCCTTAGCAATTATGGCGATTACAATCGCCCTAGTTATCTTCCTCATCCAAAAGTACGTTTCAAATCGCTACAGTTTCAGTATGAACTCGCTTCATCCAATTGAACCTAAGAAAACGACAAAAGGAAAGATGGCTGCTATTTATGTGACAGTTTATGGCATTATCTTATTCTCTGTTTTGCCTCAAGTTTACTTGATTTATACATCCTTCCTGAAAACATCTGGTATGGTTTTCGTCAAAGGATATTCACTAAATAGCTATAAGACTGCCTTTAGCCGTATGGGATCTGCTATTTTTAATACCATTCGTATCCCTCTCCTTGCCTTGGTTCTCGTTGTTGTCTTTGCGACCTTCATATCCTATCTTGCAGTTCGCAAACGCAACCTATTTACCAACTTAATCGATAGTCTTAGTATGGTACCTTATATCGTACCAGGAACTGTACTTGGTATTGCCTTTATCTCTTCATTCAATACAGGCCTCTTCGGAAGTGGTTTCCTGATGATTACAGGAACAGCCTTCATCTTGGTTATGTCCTTATCTGTAAGAAGACTTCCTTATACTATCCGCTCTTCAGTTGCTAGTTTGCAACAAATTGCCCCTAGTATCGAAGAAGCAGCAGAAAGCTTGGGAAGTAGCCGTCTCAATACCTTTACTAAAATCACAACCCCAATGATGCTTTCAGGTATCATCTCAGGAGCAATCCTTTCATGGGTAACAATGATTTCAGAACTATCTACTTCCATTCTCTTGTATAATGTTAAAACTAGAACAATGACCGTAGCTATCTACACTGAAGTACTTCGTGGAAACTATGGTGTGGCAGCAGCCTTGTCTACTATCCTCACCATCTTAACAGTTACTTCCTTGTTACTATTTATGAAAATTTCTAAAAATAACAGCATTACGCTCTAGTTTTTTCCTACTAAAACAGCCAATTCCCCCTGGCTGTTTTTTATATCTCTACTTTTGATTTTCCCGAATCATCACCTTCGATAAATACAGATTCCTATCAATAGGACATATCTTAGCTAGTTATATAGATGCAAGATAGGGCTTTTTATGGTAGAATATAGGAAAGTGCTTTCTCAGAAGGAGGAAAATATGGACAAACAAACCATCGCTGTTTTAGGGCCTGGTTCTTGGGGTACTGCCTTGTCACAAGTTTTAAATGACAACGGACACCAAGTACGTATCTGGGGAAATATTCCTGATCAAATTGATGAAATTAATACACAACATACTAACAAACGCTATTTTAAGGATACTGTATTAGACGAAAAAATTGTTGCCTATCATGATTTGGCAGAAGCCTTGAAGGGGGTTGATGCTGTCTTGTTTGTGGTGCCAACCAAGGTGACCAGATTGGTAGCTCAACAAGTGGCTGCTGTTTTGGATCATAAAGTGGTTGTCATGCATGCTTCAAAAGGCCTCGAGCCCAATAGCCACAAACGTCTTTCAACTATCCTAGAAGAAGAAATCCCTGAAGAATTGCGTAGTGAAATTGTGGTTGTATCTGGTCCTAGCCATGCGGAAGAAACGATTGTACGTGATATTACCTTGATTACGGCTGCTTCTAAAGATTTACAAACTGCTCAATATGTTCAAAAACTCTTTAGCAACCACTACTTCCGCCTTTATACCAATACGGATGTTATCGGAGTGGAAACAGCTGGTGCTCTTAAAAATATCATCGCTGTTGGTGCAGGTGCCCTCCATGGACTTGGATTTGGTGATAATGCAAAAGCTGCTATTATCACGCGCGGGCTGGCAGAAATTACCCGTCTGGGGGTTAAACTTGGAGCAAATCCATTAACTTACAGTGGACTTTCTGGGGTTGGAGATTTAATCGTTACCGGAACTTCTGTCCACTCACGTAACTGGCGTGCAGGAGATGCTCTTGGGCGTGGTGAAGCCTTGGCAGATATCGAAGCAAATATGGGAATGGTCATTGAAGGTATTTCAACAACCAAAGCTGCTTACGAATTGGCGCAAGAACTCGGAGTTTATATGCCTATTACTCAAGCCATCTACCAAGTTATTTATGAAAATGTTAATATTAAGGATGCCGTTTCTGAACTCATGAGCAATGAGTTCAAGGCAGAGAACGAGTGGTCTTAGTCACCGTTAGAAAGGAAGCTCATGAAACAAAAAGTTAGAAAAGCCGTTATCCCTGCTGCAGGACTTGGAACTCGTTTCCTACCTGCTACTAAAGCTTTGGCCAAAGAAATGTTGCCAATCGTCGATAAACCAACCATCCAGTTCATCGTTGAAGAAGCTCTTAAGTCTGGAATTGAGGACATTCTTGTCGTAACAGGAAAGTCAAAACGTTCTATCGAAGACCATTTCGACTCAAACTTTGAACTAGAATACAACCTCAAGGAAAAAGGAAAAACCGACCTTTTGAAACTAGTTGACGAAACAACTGGTATGCGTCTTCACTTCATCCGTCAAACACACCCACGTGGACTCGGAGATGCCGTCTTACAAGCCAAAGCTTTCGTCGGAAACGAACCCTTTGTGGTCATGCTTGGAGATGATCTCATGGATATCACTGATGACAAAGCTGTGCCATTGACTAAGCAGCTCATGAATGATTATGAGAAAACTCATGCTTCTACTATCGCTGTCATGCCTGTCCCACACGAAGAAGTTTCTTCATACGGTGTCATCGCTCCTCAAGGAGAAGGAAATGACGGTCTTTACAGCGTTGAAACCTTCGTTGAAAAACCAGCTCCTGAGGATGCACCAAGTGATTTAGCCATCATTGGTCGCTACCTTCTCACACCTGAGATTTTCGGTATTCTTGAAAATCAAACACCAGGAGCAGGAAATGAAATCCAGCTAACAGATGCTATCGATACTCTCAACAAAACCCAACGAGTATTTGCTCGCGAGTTTAAAGGCTCACGTTACGACGTCGGGGACAAGTTTGGATTTATGAAGACATCCATCGAGTACGCCCTCAAACATCCACAAGTCAAAGACCATTTGAAGGACTACTTGATTGATCTTGGAAAAGAACTTTCAGGAGACAAATAAACAATTTACCAAACAGTCAGATTTAGTTTAAATCTGGCTTTTTTGATGTCTAAATCCCAAGAACCAATCCCTATCTAACCCCCATTCTAAGCCTGATTTCTTGCAAGAGATGCTTTTATGGTATAATAATAAAGAGTGAGGAATTCTATGAACAAACATGTAACAAGAATCAAACAAAAAGGACTGGCCTTACTTCGGTCTCTAAAATTAACAACTTCCAAAAAAAATCCAGATAAAAATAAGAAAGTCAAAACAAAACTAACCATTTGGACTATTGGGGCCAAGATTTTACTTGGAATAAAAGCAACTTTTAACACACTTTTCATCCTAGCTTTTATTGGCGGTCTCCTCGGGACTGGGGTTGTTTTGGGGTATGCTGTTGCTCTCTTTGATCAAGTTAGTGTCCCTCAAACGGAGGATTTGGTTAAACAGGTCAACAATATTTCATCTATTTCTGAGATTCGCTATGCAGATGGTTCTATGATTGGGGCTATCGAGAGCGATCTTTTGCGAACATCTGTCGCATCCGATGCCATCTCAGAGAATCTCAAGCAAGCTATCGTTGCAACCGAGGACGAACACTTTGCAGAGCACAATGGTGTCGTTCCTAAAGCTGTCATTCGTGCCAGTCTAGGAAACTTTATCGGCCTTGGTTCTTCGAGTGGTGGTTCTACCCTAACACAACAGCTCATCAAACAACAAGTAGTTGGTGATGCTCCTACGCTTGCTCGTAAAGCTAGTGAAATCGTAGATGCTCTAGCCCTAGAACGTGCTATGAATAAGGATGAAATCCTGACTACCTATCTAAATGTTGCACCTTTTGGTCGCAATAACAAGGGGCAAAATATCGCAGGTGCTCAGCAGGCTGCAACTGGGATTTTCGGAGTGGATGCTAGCAAACTAACCATTCCTCAAGCAGCTTTCCTAGCAGGTTTACCACAAAGCCCTATTTCCTACTCACCTTATGAGTCTACTGGTGAGATGAAGAGCGAAGAAGATATTGAACTTGGAATCAAGCGCTCAAAAGATGTTCTCTACAATATGTACAGAACTGGAGTCCTTAGCCAAGAAGACTATGAAACCTACAAGGCTTATGACATTAAGCAAGATTTCTTGCCAGCAGAAAATGCTAGCGTTACCTCTAAAGGCTTCCTCTACTTCACTGCACTCGATGAGGCTACCAAGATTATGTATGATTATCTGGTGCAAAAGGACAATGTTTCTGACCAAGAACTACAGAACGAATCGATCCGAAAATCTTATCGAGAATTGGCCGAAAAAGAAATCCAAAACGGTGGTTACCGTATTACAACTACCATCGATAAAACGATTCATACTGCTATGCAAAATGCCGTAACAAACTACGGATACCTTCTAAATGACAGCTCGGGTCAACCTGAAGTTGGGAATGTCTTGATGGACAATCAAACTGGGGCGATTTTAGGGTTTGTAGGTGGACGAGATTATCAGACCAATCAAAACAATCACGCCTTCGATACCAAGCGTTCTCCCGCCTCTACTACCAAGCCACTCTTGGCCTATGGTATTGCTATCGACCAAGGGCTTATGGGAAGTGCTAGCATCCTCTCTAACTATCCAACAAACTTCGCTAACGGAACTCCGATCATGCATGTCAACAGTCCTGGAACAGCCATGATAGACCTTAAAGAAGCTCTGAACTATTCTTGGAACATCCCAGCCTACTGGACCTACCGAATGCTCCGTGAAAAAGGGGTTGATGTCCGTTCTTATATGGAAAAAATGGGCTATGAAATCCCAGAATATGGTATTGAAAGTCTTCCTATGGGAGGAGGAATTGAGGTTACTGTAGCCCAGCATACCAATGGCTACCAAACACTCGCTAACAATGGTACCTATCATAAGAAATACATGATCTCAAAAATTGAGAAAACGAGTGGTGAGGTTCTCTATGAACATCAGGCTAAACCTATCCAAGTTTACTCTAAAGCCACTGCAACCATTATGCAGAGTCTGCTAAGAGATGTGCTTTCATCTCGAGTTACTACAAGCTTCCAAACTGATCTGGCTTCTATCAATTCCAGTCTAGCAGGCGCTGACTGGATCGGAAAAACTGGTACAAGCAATGAAGAAGGAGATATGTGGCTCATGGTCTCTACTCCAAGATTAACTCTGGGAGGCTGGGTTGGACATGACGACAACAGTTCTCTAGCCCAGGGAGCTTACTACCGCAATGCAAAATATATGGCTCATCTGGTAAATGCCATTCAGCAAGCAGCCCCTTCTGCTTGGGGTTCAGAACGTTTCAAACTCGATTCAAGTGTCACTTCATCACAAGTCCTCAAATCAACTGGTCAAAAGCCAGGAAAGGTGACTATTAATGGAAAAGAAATTAATCTGAGCGGAGAAACGGTGACTAGCTACTGGGCAAACCAAGCTGGTGCTCCAACTACTAGCTACAAATTTGCTATTGGTGGAAGCGATTCTGACTACCAAAATGCTTGGAACACCATTTTAGGAAGTCTGCCTAAAGCATCTTCTTCCTCATCAAATAATAGCAGTAACAATAACAACAATAACAATAATCGTAATAATACTTCTAATAGTAACGGGAACAGTAATAGTAGCTCTAGTTCCAATAGCAGAAGTAGCAATCAACAGCGCTAACTAAACAGCACAATCATTGAGAGTGGGAAAGAAAATTTCTGAAAGAAATGATTTTTCTCCACTCTCTTTTTTCTTTCTTCGTTTCATGGTACAATAGCAACATGAATAAATATCAAAAGAATATTTTTAAGGGAACCATTTATTCTCTCCTATCTGGCTTGATCTGGGGGATCTGCGGAATTTTAGGAGAGTACTTTTTTTCACATTATCAAGTATCTTCAGGGTGGATTACTTCTATGCGTCTACTCGTCGCTGGTAGTTTCGTAATCGTCTTATCTAGTATAAAACTCCAGTCCCAGCTCTTCGAGATCTGGAAAAATCGAAACAATTACCTTCCTTTTCTCGCCTATGCTATCTTAGGGATCTTCTCCGTACAATTTTTCTTTTATCTCTGTGTGGAGTACTCCAACGCTACAACTGCAACCATCCTCCAATTTATCAGTCCTGTCTTTATACTTCTATATAATCGCATCATTTACAAGAAAAAAGCTTCTAAAAAAGCAATTCTCTATGTTTTGACTGCTATGATTGGAGTCTTTTTGATGGCTACCAAAGGAGATCTATCCAAATTATCTATCACACCACTTGCTTTACTGACAGGTCTTCTCAGTGCCCTAGGCGTCATGTTCAATGTCATCTTACCCCAACGTTTCGCTAAAAAATACGGTTTTGTGCCAACTGTTGGCTGGGGAATGATTATCGCTGGACTCTTTAGTAATTTTCTCTACCCCGTTTATAAGATTAGCTTCCAGGTTGATGCCATCAGTATCTGTATTTGTTTGACTATTGCCTTTTTGGGAACTGCCTTTGCCTTTTTCCTATCGATGAAGGCTGTCTCTCTCGTTTCCCCATTGGTGGTGTCGGTCGTTAGCGCAAGCGAACCTCTATCCTCTGCTATCCTCAGTGTCCTTTTCCTTGGTATGGTTCTGGATGGTTTCTTGGTACTAGCCATGATTTTGATTATCGTTCCTATGGTTTTCTTGTCCATTGAAGAATCTAAATCCAAGAATTAAACACCTTCTTTTAACACTTAAGGCTTCAAAATTGAAGCCTTTTTTGGTAGAATAGTAAGCATTACAAAGAGTGAGGAGACACCTATGACTGCTACAAAAATGAATGCACAAGAAATTATCCAATTTATCGCAAATGCTGAGAAAAAGACAAGTGTAAAAGTGACCTTTGAAGGACAACTTGCCGGAGCTATCCCTGCTTCTGTTATCAAGCTTGGGAATGTTCTTTTTGGAGACTGGAAAGATATCGCTCCACTTCTTGATGGACTAGCAGAAAACAAGGACTATGTTGTTGAACAAGACGCTCGCAACTCTGCTGTACCTCTCCTTGATAAACGTGATATCAATGCTCGTATCGAGCCAGGCGCTATCATCCGTGACCAAGTTGAGATTGGTGACAATGCTGTTATCATGATGGGAGCTGTTATCAATATCGGTGCTGAAATCGGTGCTGGCACTATGATTGATATGGGAGCTATCCTTGGCGGACGCGCTATTGTCGGTAAAAATAGCCACGTTGGTGCAGGTGCTGTTCTTGCAGGCGTTATCGAGCCAGCCAGCGCTGAGCCTGTTCGTGTCGGTGACAATGTTCTCATCGGTGCTAACGCTGTAGTTATCGAAGGTGTTCAAATCGGTAGCGGTTCTGTTGTTGCAGCAGGGGCCATCGTCACTCAAGATGTTCCAGAAAATGTTGTGGTGGCTGGTGTCCCAGCTCGTGTTATCAAGGAAATCGATAGCCAAACCCAACAAAAAACAGCGCTAGAAGATGCGCTTCGCACCTTGTAATTAGTAACAGAGGCGGAAACTTTTCCAGCCTCTTTCTCGTATCAAATAGAAGGAAATTAACTATGTTAGATTTGATTCAAACTCGACGCGATCTTCACCAAATTCCGGAGATTGGTTTAGAAGAATTCAAGACTCACGCTTATTTACTCAATGTCATTGAAACATTAACAGCCGGCAAGGATTTTGTTCAGATTCGTACTTGGCGAACCGGTATTTTAGTATACTTACAAGGAAGTCAGCCAGAAGGTACCATTGGTTGGCGGACAGACATCGATGGACTCCCAATCGTTGAACAAACAGGCCTTCCTTTTGCCTCTCAACACCAAGACCGTATGCATGCTTGTGGACACGATTTTCATATGACCATTGCCCTTGGAAGTCTTGAACGTGCTTTAGAAAACCAACCAAAAAACAATCTCCTCTTTCTCTTCCAACCTGCAGAAGAAAACGAAGCAGGTGGTATGCTCATGTATGAAGATGATGCTTTTGGCGACTGGTTGCCTGACCAATTCTATGGACTTCATGTTCGTCCAGACTTAAAAGTTGGACAAATTGCGACCAATACCCATACACTCTTTGCAGGAACTTGCGAAGTTAAGATTCCCTTTAAAGGTAAAGGCGGGCACGCTGCCTTTCCACATGAAGCAAATGACGCTCTGGTTGCAGCTAGCTATTTCGTTACCCAAGTTCAGTCGGTTGTCAGCCGTAATGTCGATCCTATCGAGGGTGCTGTCGTCACTTTCGGTGTTTTTCAAGCTGGTACAACTAATAATGTCATCGCTGATACAGCCTTCTTGCATGGAACGATTCGAGCTCTTACACACAGCATGAGCCTCTTGGTACAAAAACGTGTCAAAGCCATCGCTGAAGGTGTCGCTACTGCTTTTGATATGGATGTGGAGGTCGAACTCAAACAGGGAGGCTATTTACCAGTCGAAAACAACCCTGAATTAGCCAGAGAATTGATGACCTTCTTTGATGAAAAAGAAGGGATTGAACTGATTGATATTGACCCTGCCATGACAGGAGAAGACTTTGGTTATCTTCTCTCTAAGGTTCCTGGCGTCATGTTCTGGCTAGGTATTGACAGTCCCTACGCCCTTCATCATCCAAAGATGAGTCCTAAGGAAGAAGCTCTAGCTATCGGTGTCGAGGCTGTATCAAGCTTTTTAGCCAAGAAAGCTGCGGAGTAAACTATGAAAAAAAGCTTACGCAAGCAGGTCTTACAAGAACTCAAGTCTCTATCTAAGGAAGAAAAACAGAGCATGAACGATTGGCTCACAGAGCAGTTCTTTCAACATCCTTTCTATAAGGAAGCAAAAACTATCGCCACTTACCTGTCTTTTCCTCATGAATTTCAGACAGCTGAACTCATTGAACAAGCTCAAAAAGATGGGAAGACGATTCTCATTCCTAAAACTTATCCACAAGGGAAAATGGACCTGGTGCTCTATGAACCAGAGAAACTTGAAAAAAATTCTTTTGGTCTCCTTGAACCTCAGGGGGAAGCTATTGTCTTTGAGCCGTCTCTGATTGACTTGATTCATGTTCCTGGTTTGGCTTTCAATCCTTCTGGCTATCGGGTTGGCTACGGAGGAGGATATTACGACCGCTACTTGGAGCATTTTACTGGTCACACCATCAGCACACTTTATCCTTGTCAGATTCAGGACTTCCAGCCTGATCTACACGATATTCCTGTTGAGGAGGTACTCATCTATGAAAGAGATTTTTGATTGTCGTTATCCTGTCACGAGCTTCTTTCTTCTCGTGACAAGCCTAGTTTTTATACTCATGTTTCTAACCAGTGGTTTCAATTACACAAGCGCAGCCACCTTGTATAAATTCGGAGCTGTTTATCCCCCAGCAATCAAGGCCATGCCTGAACAAATCTGGCGCCTATTCTCAGCAACCTTTGTCCACATTGGCTTGGAGCACTTTTTAGTCAATATGCTATCCCTTTACTTCTTGGGACGTCAGATGGAGCAAATCTTTGGCTCCAAACAGTTTTTCTTTATCTACCTTCTATCAGGTATGATGGGAAATCTCTTTGTCCTCGTTTTTAGTCCCAATGCCATTACTGCTGGTGCTTCAACTGCCCTCTACGGCATGTTCGCTTCTATTGTCGTTCTCCGTTATGCCTCCCGCAACCCCTATCTTCAACAGCTCGGTCAATCCTACCTATCCCTCTTGGTCATCAACCTAGTAGGTAGCGTTTTAATGCCAGGAATCAGCCTTGCTGGACACGTAGGTGGAGCTGTCGGTGGTGCATTACTAGCTATCGTCTTCCCAGTTCGAGGCGAAAGAAAGATTTATAGTTTGGGGCAACGTGGTATAGCAACGCTAGCCTTTATTGCTCTGTCAGCTTTACTACTTTTTATCGGACTATTATAAGAACAAGAAAAACCATTGGAAGTACTCAAATTGAGAAGTTCATTTCCAATGTTTTTTTTGATTCTATATAAAAAGTTGCTTAAAATCCATTGTTATCGCTGAGTTCTTTGAACCAGTGGCCTGATTTTTTCAGGCGACGCTCTTGTGTTTCTAAGTCAAGCTCGACTAAACCATAACGGTTTTTATAGCTATTGAGCCATGACCAGCAATCGATAAAGGTCCAGATCAAGTAGCCTTTACAGTTGGCACCATCTTCAATAGCGCGATGTAGTTCACGCAGATGACCTTTGACAAAGTCGATACGGTAGTCATCCTGAATCATGCCATTTTCACGGAATTTGTCTTCACCTTCAACACCCATCCCATTTTCTGTCAGCATCCACTCAATGTTACCGTAGTTTTCCTTGATGTTTTGGGCAATGTCATAAATCCCTTGCTCGTAGATTTCCCAACCGCGGTGTGGATTGATCTTACGACCTGGCATGACGTAAGGTTCATAGAAATGCTCAGGCAAGAGTGGGCTGTCAGGATGCTTAGCAAAACGTGGCGCCATGACACGCAAAGGCTGATAGTAATTGACTCCTAGGAAGTCAACGGTGTTCTCACGAATGAGTTCCAATTCTTCGGCTGTGTATTCTGGTAACAAGTCATGCTCAGACAAAATTTCCACTAACTCTTCTGGATAAGCTCCTAAAACAGACGGATCTAGGAAAGATTGTGCCTGGAAGAGGTCAGCAATGCGAGCAGCTTTCACATCGGCAGGATGCTGGCTACGTGGATAGGCTGGTGTCAAGTTGAGGACAATCCCAATCTTAGAACTAGGCAAGACTTCATGACAAGCCTTAACTGCAAGAGTGCTCGCCAGTTGTGTATGATAGGCAACCTTAACCGCTGCTTTGGCATCCACCTTATGTGGATAATGGGCATCATAAAAATAGCCAAACTCTACAGGAACGATAGGCTCATTGAAGGTAATCCATTGGTCCACAAGGTCCCCATAGGTCTCAAAACAGAAACGAGCATAGTCTTCATAGGCCTTAATAGTTGCTTTATTTTCCCAACCATCGCCATCTTCTTGAAGGGCAAAAGGCAGGTCAAAGTGATAAAGATTGACTAAGAGACGAATGCCCTTGGCCTTGATGGCTTCAAAGACCTGACGGTAGAAAGCCACACCTTGAGGGTTGACTTCCCCACGGCCCTGTGGGAAAATACGAGACCACTGGATAGAAGTTCGAAAGGCTGTGTGGCCAGTTTCTAACAAGAGTTCGATATCCTTTTCCCAGTTTTCATAGAAGGTCGACGTGTTGTCTGGTCCAATACCATTGTAGTAACGATTTGGCTCTACTTGAAACCAATAATCCCAGAGATTATCTCCCTTGCCATCACCAGGCACTCGTCCTTCTGTCTGCGGCCCAGAAGTTGAGGAACCCCAGACAAAATCCTTTGGAAATTTTAGCATAGTACTACCTCTTTTTACGCTTTTAATGTTTATACTCTTCGAAAATCAAATTCAAACTGCGTCAACGTCGCCTTGCCGTATATGTGTTACTGACTTCGTCAGTTCTATCCACAACCTCAAAACGGTGTTTTGAGCAACCTTCGGCTAGTTTCCTAGTTTACTCTTTGATTTTCATTGAGTCTTACTTTCTCTCATTATACAGAAAAAACAAGGCAAAAACTAGTTACATTTTTGTCTTGTTTTTCTTCTGATTATAGATTTTATTTATTTGTTAGGATTTCAAGAGTTTCAAGCAAGTTATCTGCATGAACTTCAATAGTATCCCCTGTCGCCTTGATCTTCACTTCTACGATACCATCAGCTGCTTTCTTCCCAACAGTGATACGGATTGGAAGACCAATCAAGTCGCTATCACTGAATTTAACACCGACACGTTCGTTACGGTCATCTGTCAAGACTTCGTAGCCTTTGTTGACTAAGGCTTCTTCGATACGATTAGTCAATTCAAGACTTGCTTCGTCCTTGACATTAACTGGAATCAAATGCACATCAAACGGAGCCAATTCTTTAGGGAAATTGATTCCCCAAGCGTAACGGTATTCACCTTTAGGCGTTTTGTTAACAAAGAGACGAGCGTGTTGCTCCATAACTGCTGAAAGGAGACGGCTGACACCGATACCGTAGCAACCCATGATGATTGGCACAGCACGGCCATTTTCATCCAAGACATCTGCACCCATACTTGCTGAGTAACGAGTACCCAGTTTAAAGATGTGACCAATTTCGATACCACGCGCAAAGTTGAGAACACCTTGTCCGTCTGGAGAAATCTCACCCTCACGAACTTCACGGATATCCACATACTCGGCAGTGAAGTCACGACCTGGGTTGACACCCGTCAAGTGGTAGCCATCTTCGTTGGCACCAACAACCGCATTGCGGCTATCTTGTACCTTGCGGTCTGCGATAATCTTGACATTTTCTGGAAGATCTACTGGGCCAAGTGAACCAAAGTCCGCTCCCAACAATTCTTTCACTTCTGCCTCAGTTGCAGGTTCCAAGAAATCTGCTCCAAGGTAGTTTTTCAATTTGACTTCATTGAGCTGGTCATTGCCAACGAGTAAAGCCACAACTGGCTCCTCGTCTGCCATATAAACCAAGGTCTTGATTGTTTGCTCTTCAGAGACATTCAAGAAGGCAGCCACTTCATCAATTGATTTGACACCTGGTGTTTCCACGCGAGCCACTTGATCTTCAGTCACAACACGATTGCTTGGTTTGTACTCGTTGGTTGCCATTTCCAAGTTAGCTGCATAGCTTGATTCACTTGAGTAGGCAATGGTATCTTCACCAGAAACCATCCATTTAAGCAATTCTGCCTTGATTTCTTCTTGCACTTGATCAGGAATTTCGTCAAATGATGCAACTGACTTGTCTAAAACAACCCAACGGTCAAAGTCTGTACGAGCAGGTGTGATGGCCATAAACTCTTGGCTATCCTTACCACCCATGGCGCCACCGTCACCGATGATTGCTTTGAAGTCCAAACCACTACGAGTGAAGATACGCTCATAGGCTGCTTTGTACTCATCATAAGTTACATCCAAGCTATCGTAGTTAGCATGGAAGCTATAACCATCTTTCATGATAAATTCACGCGTACGAAGAAGTCCATTACGTGGACGTTTTTCATCACGGTATTTAGGTTGGATTTGGTACAAGTTTAAAGGTAATTGCTTGTAAGACTTAACAGAATCACGGACAATAGCTGTAAAGGTTTCTTCGTGAGTTGGACCCAGAATAAAGTCTGACTTCTCACGGTTTTTCAATTTGTACAAGTCTTCCCCGTAGGTTTCATAACGGCCAGATTCACGCCAAAGGTCAGCACTGAGAAGAGCTGGAGCCAACATCTCAACAGCACCCATCTTGTCAAACTCTTGACGCATAATCTTCTTAGCTTTTTCGATAACACGGTTAGCAAGCGGTAGATAAGAGTAAACTCCTGCTGATACTTGACGAACATAACCAGCACGCAACATAAGGGCGTGACTGATAACTTGAGCATCGCTTGGCATTTCGCGAAGCGTTGGGATTAGCATTTTACTTTGTTTCATAATGACTCCTCTAATTCTTAAAAGAAGGTTCGCATGATGTCATTCCAAGTTACGGCGATCATCAAAACGACCATAATGACAACTCCGACCAGAGTGACATAGGTTTCAATTTCTTGTTTCAGTGGTTTGCGACGGATAGCTTCTAGGATATTAAGCACGATTTTTCCACCATCTAGCGCCGGGATTGGAATCAAGTTGAAAATCCCGATATTGATGGAAATCATAGCCAAGAATAACAAGACATTCTCAAGACCATTTTTTGCAGCATCACTACTTTCCTTAAAGATAGCAACGGGACCGCCTAGTTTATTCAAATCCGGTTGGAAGATCAAGCTTTTCAAAGCATTGAGGATGCGCAAAGCTGAATCAGCCGCAGTTGTAAATCCACCCATAAACATAGACCAGATATCTGATTTGAGTCTCGGCTGGACACCTAAGATATAACGCCCTTGGCTTTCCTCAGGTGTCACACCCACTTGTTTTTCAGTTCCATTTTCAGAGACTGTCACATCCAAAACGGGCGCTGTTTTGTCCTTGGTTTCTGCATCAACCGCCTGGATCAGATCTGACCAGTTTGAAATCTCATAACTTCCGACCTTAGTGATTTGGGCCGTATTTTCAACTCCAACCTTAGCCAAAGCACTATCTGGAATAATGCTGAAATTGTTCGTTTGCGTATCACGAACGCCACCTTGCATGAAAATCAAAATCCAGAAGACGATAACTCCTAGGATAAAGTTATTCATAGGACCAGCAAAATTGGTAATCAATTTGCCCCAGACAGTCGCATTTTGATATTGGACGTCTAATGGAGCAATACGAACTTCCGTTCCATCAACTTCCACGATAGTTGCATCATGGTCAACTGAGAAAGTCTTCTCTTCTTCTAAGACCAAGCCTTTAATAAAGAGTTTATCCTCAAAATCAAACTGGGTAACCTGCATGGGTAAAGCAGTCTGGTCAACCTTTTTACCAGAGAGATTGATGCGTTTGACCTTACCATCCGCTGCCAATGTTAGGCTTGCAGGAGTTCCAGTCTTAATTTCTGTCGTATCTTCACCCCAACCTGCCATACGAACGTAACCACCCAGTGGCAGGAGACGAATAGTATAAGCAGTCCCATCTTTTCCGATATGGGCAAAGATTTTGGGACCCATACCGATGGCAAATTCACGAACTAAAATCCCGGACTTCTTAGCAAAGTAAAAATGCCCGAATTCGTGAACCACCACGATAATCCCAAAAACTAGGATAAATGTTAGTAATCCTATCATTTAATTTCTATTTACCTTTCCTTAAAATAAGCCAAAGAGGTGCATAATCGGGAAGACAGCCAGCATGCAATCAAAACGATCCAGTACCCCACCATGACCTGGGATAAACTTGCCTGAGTCTTTGACACCAAAGTGACGTTTCATAGCACTTTCGATCAAATCCCCCAACTGACCAGCTATACTAAAGAAAATAGCAAAGACCATCATTTTGTAAATCCCATAAGGTAAAGCAACGGTACTATCAACTAGCATAAAAATCAAAGTCACTAGCATAGCAGCCAAGATACCTCCCATGGCACCCTCTATAGTCTTGTTAGGGGAAACTCTCGGAGCTAGCTTTCTCTTACCAAACTTCATCCCTACTAGATAGGCGCCACTATCGGTTGCCCAGACCATACAAAGCCCCAAAAGCGCCTTATCCAAACCTGCGATACGAGCATCGACCAAAGCATTAAAGCCAAAGCCAACATAAAAACTCATGGCAATCGGAAAAACAGCATCCTCAATAGTATAGTTCTTGCTGAAGACTGTTGCCCCTAGTAAAATCAGTATCACGACACTATAAGCTACAACATTCCCATCTACAGGTAAAAACTTCCAGTAGTTTTCCAAAGGTACGGTCAGAGCAAAAGTCGCTAGTAAAGTCAAGAGACCTTCAGGCGTCATGGTATTTAAACCCTTCATGCGCAGTAACTCATGTACTCCCAACATAGCCACAACCCCCATGGCAATCTGGAGCCATAAGCCACCAATCGCCAAGATTGGGATAAAGATAGCCAAGGCCAAGATAGCAAAAAGGGTTCTCTTTTGTAAATCCTGTATCATAATATCTCCTAAACTCCTCCAAAACGACGGTTGCGACGATTGTACTCGATGATAGCATCTTTCAAGGCTTCCTCATCAAAGTCAGGCCACAAGACATCCGTGAAATAGAGCTCGCTATAAGCAGCCTGCCAAGGCAAGAAATTACTCAAACGAAGTTCACCGCTGGTCCGAATAATCAAGTCAGGATCACGCAAGACTTTTGGCAAATGTCCCGTAAAGAGGTATTCCCCAATCAATTCCTCTGTGATATCACCAGGATTGATCTTAGCATCTAAAACATCCTGTGCAATCAACTTGACCGCTTGTGTAATTTCAGCTCGTCCACCATAATTAAGGGCAAAATTGAGAATCAATCCTGTATTTAACTTAGTCAGCTCTTCTGCCTTTTTAAGAGCATCAAAAGTCTGCTTCGGCAAACGATCAGTCTCCCCAATCATTTGAATCTTCATGTTCTTCTGATGCAATTCGGGAACAAACTTATCATAAAATTCAACAGGTAAGTTCATGATAAACTTGACTTCCTGGTCTGGACGTGTCCAATTTTCAGTTGAGAAGGCATAGACCGTCAAGGCTTTGACACCCATATCACTAGCAGCAATCGCTACCTTTCTCAATGCATCCATCCCAGCCTTATGCCCAAAGACACGTGGCTGCATCCGTTTTTTAGCCCAACGGCCATTCCCATCCATAATAACACCGATGTGGTCGGGCACCATTGTGGGGGCTTCTGTTGCTTTATCTTTTTTTAAAAATCCAAACATGATTGTATTCCTATTCAAAATCTATCGTTTCATTATACCATATTTTTCATTTTTCTTCTATTATCGTCTATCATTCTACGGTGAAATTTCCCATATATCTCCTATATTTTCAGTATACCAAGCCTTGCAATTCCTAAAGAAAGTTGATACAATAAAACCATAGAGATTCAATCCTTGTTCAGCCACAGGGATTTTTTATTGAAAGGATTTTATCATGTCAAAGACACTCCAACGTAAAAAACAATTGAGAAACAGCCTACGTCGCTCAGGTGCATTTTCAAGCACTGTAAACAAGGTTGTCGAAGAAACAAAAAAAGTTGTAAAACATGCTGAAAAAGCAGCAAGCGATGCAGGTAAAGCTGTCTCTAAAAAGGTTGAAAAAACTGTAGAAGCAACCAAAGAGCAAGCTCAAAAAGTTGCTACTTCTGTAGAAGATTTCGCAGCTAACCTAGGGGGACTTTCAGTTGACCGTGCTAAAACTTTCTACGATGAAGGGATCAAGTCTGCTGCTGACTTTAAAAACTGGACGGAAAAAGAACTCCTTGCCTTGAAAGGAATCGGTCCAGCTACGATCAAGAAATTAAAAGAAAACGGCATTAAGTTCAAGTAATATTTCCTGTCCCTTGCATTTCCGTGAAAAACTTGTTAAAATATAGCCATTAGAGGTGTTTTGAGTCCCACATTTTACAGAAAGTGGCGGAGCTGAGAAGTCCACAAATGTGTCAAAACTGGTTGCTAGTGAGTTGAAATTAAAAATTGAAATATAAATGTCTTTTTGTTTAAAAGACGAGAGAGGCGGGCATCTGCCCGAAATTGGGTGGTACCGCGGATTAACACATTCGTCCCTGTCAGATTGATGGCAGGGACGATTTTTATTTTAGACTCCTAGTCAAAGGAGGTTGCCATGAAACAATCTTTTAACACCAGTAAACTCTACTATGGTTTTCCAATCTTCATCTTGGGATATCAGGACCAGAACTTTGGGCACAATATCACAACCTGCAGTTCCTCTTATAGCCTGGGCGATTGGCTGGTCATCGGTGTTGGCGCTGAGGAAAATGCGGCTGAGCAAATCAAGCATTACCAGAAGTTTACTGTGAATATTCCTGATGAAAATCTCATGCTCGAGATGGAGCAGGCTGGCTTTATCAGCCATCGAGAGAAATTGAAACACCTAGGGCTTGACTACGAGATTTCTGAGCAGACTCAGGCTCCTATTTTGGAGGCATGTCCAGTCGTTTTGGACTGTCAGGTGGATCGGATTATCGAGGAAGATGGCATCTGCCATATCTTTGCCAAGATTCTCGAGCGACTGGCTGATCCAGAGCTCTTGGACGATAACGAGCATTTTAAAAATGACTGCTTTGCCCCAACTTACTTTATGGGGGACGGTCATCAACGCGTTTACCGTTATCTGGATGACCGAGTCGATCCCATGGGGAGCTTCATTAAGAAAGCGAGGAAGAAGAATGACAAGAGCTGAACTGCCAGAACAAATCGAAACGGAGCGTCTGGTCTTACGAGTCCGTACCGTGGCGGATGCCGAGGTTATCTTTGACTATGCTAGTCGTCCAGAAGTCTCTTACCCAGCAGGCTTCCCACCCGTCAAGACCTTGGAAGATGAGATTTATTACCTAGAACATATCCTTCCCAAGCGCAACGAAAAAGAAAATCTCCCAGCTGGCTATGGGATTGTGGTCAAAGGGACTGATAAGATTATTGGTTCTGTCGATTTCCCCCGTCGCTACGAAGACGATGTGCTGGAGATTGGCTATACCTTGCACCCAGACTATTGGGGCCGAGGTTATGTGCCAGAAGCAGCCCGTGCCTTGATTGATTTAGCTTTTAAAGAATTAAAGCTACACAAGATTGAGCTGACTTGTTTTGGTTACAATGTCCAAAGTCAACGAGTTGCTGATAAGCTTGGCTTCACCCTCGAAGCTCGAATAAGAGACAGAAAGGATGTTCAAGGAAACCGCTGTGACAGTCTGATATATGGTTTGCTGAGAAGTGAGTGGGAGGTGATTTGATGCATCTTTTCATCATTGGGGCTCCAGCATCAGGAAAAATGACCATTGGTCAAGAGTTATCTCGACTGACAAATGCTACCCTCTTTTATAACCATCAAGCCATCGATTTTGCACTGGAAATCTATCAGGACTATACAGAGGAAATGTGGGAATTTGTTCGTGGAATGACCTTTTCTTTCCTTGGAGCAAGTGCAAGAAATCAGCGATCAGTAATTTTAACTGACGTAATTGATTTTTCAAATCAGTACCAGCTGATGTATTTAAAGCAAATTCAGGATTTGTTGGATGACTATCATCAAGAGATTCTTTTTGTGGAGTTGGAAACAAGTCTTGAAGAGCGTTTACATCGAAATCGAACGGAGAACCGATTGAAGCACAAGCCCTTGAAACGGCATATTGAGGTATCTGAAAGAGAAATTTTAGAGACCGCTGAAACACTTCAATTAAATTCCCAGCATCAACCGAATGAGTTGCACCACTACCTTAAAATAAATAATACGAATCTGTCTGCAGCCGAAGTTGCCAAGCAGATTCAAGATAAAATGAATACAATAGAGAAAGGACAAACACATGTCTAAAGAACTTCAAGAAGATGTTCTCAAGACTCAAGGAGTTCAAAAGTCTAAAACTTTTTTGATCACGATTTCCACCACTAAACGTAACTAGAAAACTCAGCCTTAATCGCGCTTGGGGGGGACAATCTTCAAAGCAAACGAATCACAAAGAAGCTGAGATTTACTATTACAGCCTGTATCCGAGGCTGTAAGAATATCCAATACAGCAGAGGTAGAGTCTGATCTATTGAAGAATGAGTTAGAGGAGAAAATAGATGGCTAAAAAGAAAAATAGAAAAAAAGAATTAAAACGCCAGCAAAAGTTGGATATCAAAGTTATTTCTGAAGAAGAGGCTGCTTGGACAGAAATCATGGCCAAAAATCCAACTTTTGTAGAACGTCGGACCATTCAAAATTTCGATGAACTACATACAGCAGTGATGCAATATGCTGATGAACACGGAGAGTATCCAGATGTTCAGCTAATCAATTACCAACTGAAACATGGAATTTTTGACTGGCATGAAGATCATGCTTTATTTAGAGAAGCTATGCATACTCCGAATACACAGAAGCGAAATAAACTGTTAAAGCAAGTTTTAAAAATCAATCCAGATTATTTTGCTGCTGATTTCCACCTATTCTTATCAGAAGTTGAAGATTTTGATTTGCCAAGCTTTAAAAAAGTATTGGATTTTGAAATTCTAGTTTTAGAAAAATGGAAAATGAACGGATACAATAGTTGGAATTATTTTGAAGCACGCCCTATCCTGTCTGCTCTTATGTTTCTGATTGAATATTATATGACGGAGAACTTAAATTATAAGGCTTTAGAATTGATTAATCTATATTTGAGTAAGCGACCAGAACGTTTTCCTCCTAATTTTGTCTTCTGTATGCTTTCCTTGTATCATATTACTGGTCAGGAACTAAAGGTTGAGCGTTTCTACCGCGAAGAATTAAATAAAGGGAAACGGGATGATACCATTCTTATTCATGCCATCATCTCTGCTTTTTCTCAAGGAAAAATTGAGGAAGCTAGTCAGCTATTTGCAAAATTAGTGGAAATCAATGATGAAGCTGTTGAATTCTTTATAGAGGAAGATTGGCAATTCAAAGTTATAGAGATCGAAGACCAAGAATGCTACTGTCCAAATTCAGTTGAATCGTTACAAGCTAGTTTGTATCCTCTATTTGATTATTTATTAGAAAATATTATTTTAACGAAATTTTTAACAAACGAAGCCAAAAAGTTCCGCCGTAAACCAGTATTTTCGAATCATTCTAGTATAATAAGAAATTTATCCGAGGTCACTGACTGGCATTCCTTTATGAACGAGGAAAAAATGAAGGGAATTCGGATGGATCTTGTTCACATCTTTGTTGAAAATGGGATTCGTAGGTCTTCAGATTTCAAAAAATGGACTGAAAAAGAAGTTCTCGCTTTGAAGGGAATTGGTCCCGTAACCGTTCAAAAACTGAAAGAAAACGGCATAAAGTTTAAGAAAGAGAAGTAATTGTTTATGGAAGGGGGGAGGTGAAATTGTCTTGAATGAAATTTCTAATTTCATCCTGTATACTACACCAAATGGTGACGTTCAGCTAGATATCCTTTTACAAGATGAAAATCTTTGGTTGACTCAAAAAGGGCTTGCAGAGCTCTTTGGAGTTGAACGAAGTGTCATTACAAAGCACTTGAGAAACATTTATGATAGTGGTGAGTTGGATAAGGTGTCAACTTGTGCAAAATTTGCACAGGTTCAACAAGAGGGAAATAGAACTGTCCGGCGTGAACTTGAATATTACAATCTGGATGCTATTATTTCAGTTGGCTATCGCGTAAATTCCAGCAAGGCTACTCAATTTAGAATTTGGGCAACCAAGACCTTGAAAGAATTTATCATCAAAGGTTTTATTTTAGATGATGAACGCTTGAAACAAGGACAGACAGTTTTAGGACAAGATTATTTCCATGAACTTTTAGAACGAATTCGCTCTATTCGTTCTAGCGAGCGCCGAATCTATCAACAAATCACGTATATCTTTGCTGAATGTGCCATAGATTATGATAGAAACTCAGACATTACTAAAAATTTCTATGCTATGGTACAAAATAAATTTCATTATGCAATTACTGGAAGTACTGCTGCAGAAATTATCTATCAGCAAGCCGATGCAAGTAAGGAAAAAATGGGATTAACTACTTGGAAGAATGCACCTAATGGGAGGTACTCAAGTCAGATGTAACAGTGACTAAAAACTATCTGCAAGAAAAAGAAATTCGACAACTAGAGCGAACTGCTACAGCCTATTTTGATTATATCGAGGGTTTGGTTGAGCGCCGTAATACTTTTACAATGCGAGGATTGGCAGATAGTATTGATCGTTTTCTTTTTTTAATGAATATGAAATCTTAGAAGGAAAAGGAAGTATTTCCAAGAAACAAGCAGACTCAAAAGCCATCCAGGAGTATGAAAAATTTAACCGAACTCAAAAAATCATGTCAGACTTTGACAAACATATTGTGAAGATAATGAGAGAAAGTTAATGTGAAATTTTCACCTTTTCTTTGCTTATAGAAGATAATGAGAAAAAAGATGAGTTGAATCAAAGTCTATCTCCTACATACTAATTTTATTTAAAGATATTAACTAGAAAGGACACACACATGTCTAAAGAACTTTCACCTAAATACAATCCAGCCGAGGTTGAGGCTGGTCGTTACCAAAAATGGCTTGATGCCGATGTTTTCAAGCCTTCAGGCGATCAAAAGGCTAAGCCTTATTCTATCGTTATTCCACCACCAAACGTAACTGGGAAACTCCATCTTGGTCACGCTTGGGACACAACCTTGCAAGATATCATCATCCGTCAAAAACGCATGCAAGGTTTTGATACGCTTTGGCTTCCAGGGATGGACCACGCGGGGATTGCCACTCAGGCTAAGGTTGAGGAGCGCTTGCGTGGAGAGGGTATTACACGTTATGACTTAGGTCGTGAGAAATTCCTTGAGAAAGTCTGGGAATGGAAAGACGAATATGCGACGACCATCAAGGAACAATGGGGCAAGATGGGTCTATCTGTAGACTACTCTCGTGAGCGTTTCACTCTTGATGAAGGTTTGTCAAAAGCTGTTCGCAAGGTCTTTGTGGACCTTTACAAGAAAGGTTGGATTTACCGTGGTGAGTTTATCATCAACTGGGACCCAGCAGCTCGCACAGCCCTTTCTGATATCGAGGTTATCCATAAGGATGTCGAAGGTGCCTTCTACCACATGAACTACATGCTGGAAGATGGTTCACGCGCCCTTGAAGTGGCAACAACTCGTCCTGAGACTATGTTTGGGGACGTTGCCGTTGCGGTCAATCCAGAAGACCCACGCTACAAGGACTTGATTGGTAAGAATGTTATCCTTCCAATCGCTAATAAATTGATTCCAATCGTGGGAGACGAGCACGCAGATCCAGAGTTTGGTACTGGTGTCGTGAAAATCACACCTGCCCACGATCCAAACGACTTTTTGGTGGGTCAACGCCACAACTTGCCACAAGTCAACGTCATGAACGACGACGGAACTATGAACGACTTGGCCTTCGAATTTGCAGGAATGGACCGTTTTGAAGCTCGTAAGGCGGTCGTTGCTAAGTTGGAAGAAATCGGTGCCCTCGTTAAAATCGAAAAACGTGTCCACAGTGTTGGTCACTCAGAACGTACAGGCGTTGTAGTTGAGCCACGCTTGTCTACGCAATGGTTCGTCAAGATGGACCAATTGGCTAAAAATGCTATTGCCAACCAAGATACAGACGACAAGGTAGAATTCTACCCTCCTCGTTTCAACGATACCTTCCTTCAATGGATGGAAAATGTCCATGATTGGGTAATCTCTCGTCAGCTCTGGTGGGGTCACCAAATTCCTGCTTGGTACAATGCCGAGGGTGAAATGTACGTCGGTGAAGAAGCCCCAGAAGGTGACGGATGGACTCAGGACGAAGATGTCTTGGATACATGGTTCAGTTCTGCCCTTTGGCCATTTTCAACCATGGGCTGGCCGGATGTCGACTCAGAAGACTTCAAACGTTACTTCCCAACTTCAACCTTGGTTACAGGTTACGACATCATCTTCTTCTGGGTGTCTCGTATGATCTTCCAATCCTTGGAATTCACTGGCCGTCAGCCATTCCAAAACGTTCTTATCCATGGTCTCATTCGTGACGAGCAAGGACGCAAGATGTCGAAATCTCTCGGTAACGGGATTGACCCTATGGATGTTATTGAGAAATACGGTGCCGATGCCCTTCGTTGGTTCCTTTCAAACGGTTCTGCACCAGGTCAAGACGTGCGCTTCTCTTATGAGAAAATGGATGCTTCATGGAACTTCATCAACAAGATCTGGAACATCTCTCGCTACATCCTCATGAACAATGAAGGCTTGACCCTTGAGCAAGCAACTGCTAATGTGGAAAAAGTTGTTAACAAGGAAGCTGGAAATGTCACAGACCGCTGGATTCTCCACAACCTCAATGAAACCATCGGAAAAGCTACGGCCAACTTTGACAAGTTTGAGTTTGGTGTGGCTGGCCACATCCTCTACAACTTCATCTGGGACGAATTTGCGGACTGGTACGTTGAGTTGACTAAGGAAGTCCTTTATAGCGACAACGAAGAAGAGAAAGTCATCACACGTTCTGTTCTCCTTTATACTTTGGACAAGATCCTTCGTCTCCTTCACCCAATCATGCCATTCGTGACAGAGGAAATCTTTGGACAAATCTCAGAAGGCTCTATTGTTACAGCAGAATACCCAACTGTCAACCCAGCCTTTGAAGATCTTGCTGCTCACACAGGTGTCGAAAGCCTCAAAGACTTGATCCGTGCTGTTCGTAATGCGCGTGCAGAAGTGAACGTAGCACCAAGCAAGCCTATCACCATCCTTGTTAAGACAAGCGATAGCGACTTGGAAACCTTCTTTAACAGCAATGTTAACTACATCAAACGCTTCACAAATCCAGAACACTTGGAAATCGCCTCAAACATCCCTGCACCTGAACTCGCTATGTCAAGCGTCATCACAGGAGCAGAAATCTACTTGCCACTCGCTGACCTCCTCAATGTCGAAGAAGAACTGGCTCGCCTCGACAAGGAACTGGCTAAATGGCAAAAAGAACTGGATATGGTCGGCAAAAAGCTCTCTAACGAACGCTTCGTAGCCAACGCCAAACCAGAAGTCGTCCAAAAAGAACGCGACAAACAAGCCGACTACCAAGCCAAATACGACGCGACCGTAGCGCGTATTGATGAGATGAAGAAGTTGGTGAAATAAAATCGAGTAGCGGCTAAGACTAACCCCACTCACACCATGGTACATGCCGTTCAAGGTAGTAAACCAAGTAAGAAACCAGTCCGCGCTTTTCGAGGACTGGTTTTTATATATCATGTTTAAGTACCGACTTCTGAGCCCTAATTGATAGTGATCACCCCAGCTAGATACCTTATCTCCATTTAGGAAACCCTAGCTTAAGTAGATTTCTTCTTCCACCGCTTCTAGATAATCACTCGTAGGCTAGTACGCGAGCGCTCATCTATGATGATGATTATGCGCTTCATATTCCCTAGTAAGAAATAGTTATACATCCCCGAATGGACAAATTCAGTTGCTCAAAAGTTCACTGGTAGTGTGTGTCCTACGGAGGACTTCCACCTCAGATGTACGACATGTCCATCATACCAAAAACGGCAAATCCCTCAATTTGAGATTTGCCTTTTTTATATATTTTCATCTTGCAAATCTAGTTGCTTCACTCTAGCAATATAGTATGCCATAATCAAAAACAAATTGAAGCTGACAATCCAGATAGACCATTCATGGAGAAAATGCATAGATACAGCCAAGCTAATGGCCCCCACTACGAAACTCCCTACAACAATGCCATAATTCAAGGCTTGACGACGATATTCTTGAACATCTCCTTCTCCTCTAACGATGCGATACAAAGCAGTCAACATTTTTCGGTAATTCCCAGACGTCATAAAAATGACATAGGGATGATCTTCAATCAAACTACCCGTAAATGTTAGCATCATCATTCCAGTTCCAAAAGCAATAAAAGGAACTTCTAATAGAGGAAAGCGGGAAAAGAAGGGCAGAACAAGGGTCCCGATAAATAAGGGAAGTAGCATTTTAACTCGCCAATAGGCTGTTTTGCGATATTCTTTTACGTGTAAGGCAAACAGAAAGCCTAGGGAAAAGAATATAATCGAGCAGAATCTCAACATAGTATTGATGACATGTGAATCGTGCCAATCTGATATCAGTAGGAGAATGTTCCCTGTCTGCGTTGCCACCAAACTATGGTACTGGATGTGACAGAATACATCCAAAGAACCACCGATAAAGCCAAGGAACACTCCCATGAGTCGTGTGTTTTGAGGTAAAATTAATTTATCAGGCATTGATTCATCACTCGTTTCCCTTTGATTTTTTCATTATACCACTTTCTCTGAAAGAAACTAAGTGAAAAACGGTCAGTTCAGGTAGATATGATTACATATACTCCTAAGTTCGTCTCATCTCTGGAGTTCATTTATGACGTCTTATCAACTTCAAATGCTGTAGGTACTCATCAACTGAACTATTTTTAAACAAATTATTTCAGTACTGAAGTCTATGGCTTAATCAAAGCAACGCTAGATACAGTTCCATCTGCGTCTGTTGTAATTTGAATGATTTTTCCACCACCAATTTTGGCATTATATTTACCATCATCAAGGGTATAGGCATAGCCTTGGATAGAGTAGTTTTCTTTCTTACCATCACTAGATTCTACTGTAAATTGACCACCTGATGAAACAGTGATAGTCTCGCCATTAGCCCCCTTCCAGTTGCCAGCTGCGGCAGAGAAATCTCCATCAACCATGGTTAGAACACCCTTGTAACGTTTATTGTGTTCTGCTTGCTTATCTTGAAGTTTGCGGTCAGTAGTTGGATCATAAGCTGATTGGCTTGTCTGTGCTTGAGAGCCTTGCTGATTTGACGGAGTTTGCGAAGACGCTTGTTGATTAGAAACTTCTTGCCCCTGTCTTGTTTCTGGTGCTGGTGTTGCTTGCGATTGATTAGCAGTAGTCGTTGACTGATCAGAAGATGATGATTTAGCTTTTTCTGATGAAGTTGAACTTGAGGATTTCTGAGTCTTGTTCTCTTTACTTGAAGAACTGGCCTTAGAACTAGAAGATGCTTGTGTTGTCTTGCTAGAACTATCACTTGTGGTGTTTTCTTTCTTATTACCACAAGCCCCCAATAACAATGTTGAAGCGAGTACAGTTGCGGCCATTAATTTGATAGAAGTTTTATTTTTCATTTTATGCTCCTTTGTAATATTTTTGAAATGTTAAGAAATATTTTTGTAACATTATTGTAATATTTGTTTTTAAATCTGTCAACTATTTATCTAAAATTTTTTAGAATTATTTTTTAGTACATTTATTTTCTTACTCCTCCTATATCTTTTATTCGTAAAGAATTTAAAAAAACACAAAATTTCTTCCTGATAAAGTGCTATATTTTAAAGTGTAATCGCTTGCATTTTTTTCTTGAAAGACTATAATAAAATTGAAATAGGATATTGGAGGTGTAGGCTTATGTTAAGCAAATATTACAAGTATCTTCCTTGGTTGATTTTAGATGCTTTCTGCTCTTATCAGTCTGCAAGTCGCTACGCCCAGACCACATTTGATTTGTTCTACTTAACCACTATTTTCATGATTGTCTATGTAGCTCTACTGTACTTACATGAACATTATTTAAAATATAAATACAAAGATTTATTCATTCGTTTTATGAGTAATCCTAAAAAAGATAAACATCCTTAAACAAAAAATAACAACAAAAAGAGGCCGGGAAGAATCCCGACCTCGATTTTTTATGAATAATAAACCTTTGACACGATAGTTGAATTGAATTTTGACACAAACTTTATTTTCTCTATTCTCAAACTTGAACCAGCCATCGGATTTGTTGAAACTTCTCAGGACTGAGACTAGGAAATCGAGACTTGGTCTATCGATTTCTATCCCAAAGCTTTTTATTTCAATCGATAGGTTTTTCTTGGTTTCTTTTTAGGCACTCGTTTGAGCCCAACTTCTTCCACATACTCCCCGTATTTTACGAGAAAGTTATTGCTGACGATTGGTCGTCCTGGGTTGATGAGATTGACCAATTCGGTCCCTTCATAGACAGTGAACTCCTCCTCTAGCAGATAGAGGAAGGTCGGATTCCAGTCAAGACGCCCTTGGATTCGTTTAATAGACTCTTGGATAATGGCATAATGGTCAAAGGCGAAGGCGTGCTCCTCCAACTCTAGTCCCTCTAGGAAGCACTTGCCCGTCTGAAAATCAACATCGACAAAAACCACATCCTTGGCATCATCTCCAGCTTGAACGAGATCAAGTGCGCGGCTAGGTAGATACACCAAGTGGGCGATAGTAACCGTCCAGCCCCGCGGATCACGACCTGGGGTAGACACTGTCATCAACTGTTCGATTTTTTCCAAAGGAAGATCGAGGTTAACCTCCTCTCTCACTTCACGCTGGCAAGCATGCCTTGCATCTTCGCTCTTATCCATAAAACCACCGACCAGAGCCAAGCAGTTTTGATAAGGATGGGCCTTGCGACGGATCAGCAAGAGTTTGATTTTCCCTTCCACAAAGCAATAAGCTACCATATCCACCGTCACGCTTGGTTTTTCATACTGAGGAAGATCCTGTTTGCAGTACCAGTCTAAAAATTCCTTCTCCGTCGCATGAATCTCAAAATATTCTCTTTCTGTCATTCCAGCCGGGATTATCGTTTCAGTCATCTTATCCCTCCTTGACAGCCTTAGTCCATTGGTACCAACCGACTAGACTATTGATGGTGTAGACCCAGTACATCCCTTGGATATGGATGTTTTCACCCCACCAGAGGTAAATACTAAAGAGATTGGTTGCAATCCAGAAAATCCATTGCTCACGGTAAAGACGTGTCATCAAGAGCTGACCAACACCATTGGTCGCATCGGTAACACTGTCACGGAAAGGACGAGCACTGCTGATACTTTGGTAGGCTAATCCCATGCCAATCCAGATGATAGCAGTCAAGGCCAAGTACTTGAGCCAATCAATCAGACCGAGTTTCTTAGCTTCAAAGTGAGACTCCTCTGGTCTTCCTTGCTCATTGATCCGATTAGACAACCAAGTATAGAGACCAATAGGCTGCATGACAAAGAAATAAACTGTTGTCAAAACTTCACCGTAGAAAGAAGCATTCATAGCTAGGACCAAATAGATTGCAGAGTTAATAGCACCAAAAAGGTAGTTACTAGCTCGACCTTCAGCAACCAAGATAACGCAGACAATCCCTGTCCAAGAAGCCAAGAGACCAATCCAGTCATGACTTTCCGTATTTTGTGTAAACTCCAGAATAAGAGGAACACTCGATAAAACAATCAAATAGAGCCACTGGAAAAGACTACGTCCTACAAAGAGGTCTTTCCAAAGTAAACGCATAACTCCTGCAAAACCAATTTTACGAGCTTCTGCGTGGACATTTTTAAAGTTTTCAATAAATCGAGTGATTTTTTCAGTTATTTTTTTCATTTTCTTCTCCTAATCTGCTTGGTAAATGGCATCGATAGCTACTTTTGCTGCTTCATAATTTCCTAGATAGTCATCAGCTAGATAAACATGAGGGATATTGGCTAGATATTGCTCCCTCATCATATCCAAATACTGAGAAAAACTGTGACGGATATGGTCTTCTGCCATGGTCATGTCGCGAAAACCATCATTGACATAAGAGCCAACAGGTTGCACAAAGAGGATTAAATCCCACTTTTCCTTGGCTAAGATGGAAACAAAGAGATTATCAAAGGTCTCTACGGACAAGTCCTCCTGCTCTTCGCTTTCCATGTAGTAATCGTAGTAGCCCTTGGTTACTAATGAGTTGGTATCCGCAATGACTAGGCCTCGATTGGCATTGCTATCGATTAACTTGGAAGTTTGATCATATTGCCCCAATAGAAGGTAATAATAATCTTTTGGGGTAAGCTCATCATCTCGGACATTATTTTTTATCTGATACTCACGAGCATATTCCAGACTAACTGGCGCATCATAGAAGCGAGCTAAATCCTTGGCTAGAGTTGTTTTACCATTACTAGCACTTCCCATAATCAACACTTTTTTCGTAAACTGACGGCGGAAAGGTTGAGCGATATATTTCCAATATTTGCTTGGATTTTCACGAATCATGCTAGCCGAAATTCCAAATTTTCTTTCCTGTAGAACAGTCTCGAAACCACGTTCTGACAATTCTTGTTGGTATTCGAACTCTCCTACAAAAAAGATAAGTTCCTCACCAGTCTGGTCATAGGAAATGGCCTGTAACATCTGATCCAACCATTCCTGCCAGCCCATTGGATAGCGTGGAATATTGCTTTCGTCAAGTTTACAAACAGAGGTCAACTCATCATCTCGAAATGCTTCACGAATATAGCGAAACCTCTTTTGTAGTGTAAGCCCCACCTGTTCACCACGATCTCCCTTATAACCTGAAACTACCACCCATACAGCATCACATTGTCGTTTTGCTCTTTGGATTAAATCAATATGTCCCTGATGCAAGGGAGCAAAGGTTCCAAAAACCACTGCTATCTTTTTTTTCATGTCTTTCCAATCTTTTTATAACTTTTTATATTTTATATCATACTACTCCTTCTATTGTTTGTCAACACTTTTTTATTATTTTTTATAAAAACATTTCTTAATTATAAGATTTTTTTCTTGATATACAAAACTTGATCAGTAGAAATTCGTTTTTGAAATCCTTAAAATAAATCCACAATCCAAGTAGCTATTTGGGCAACAACTTTTCAAAAAAGAGGCTGAAACAATCTGTTCCAACCTCACATTTTTAAACAATCTCAAATTTTAATTGACCAGCTTTGACACCAATCTTCAGAGTCTTACCAGCTTCCAATTCACCTTTAAGGAGAAGTTCTGCTAGTTTGTCTTCTACTTCTGTTTGCAAAGTTCTGCGTAGTGGACGAGCCCCCATCTCTGGATCATAGCCTTGCTGAGCTAGAAGTTTAAGGGCTGATGCTTGAAGTTTCAAGTCAATTCCTTTTTCTGCAAGACTAGCAATCAATGGTTTGACCATAATCTTAACTACTTCTTGCATATCTTGACTTGACAAGCTATGGAAGACTACCTTCTCATCAATACGATTGATAAACTCTGGACGATAAGCCTTTTTCAACTCCTCAAACATCCGTTTTTCCATATTTTCTTGGTCAAAACGAATGTCCTTAGCTCCAAAACCAACTGTCTTGTCATCACGAAGCGCTGTCGCACCAAGGTTTGATGTCATGATGATGATGGTATTGGAGAAGTCAACCTTGCGACCCTTACTGTCTGTCAAGACACCATCATCCAAGACTTGCAAGAGCACATTAAAGATATCTGGGTGAGCCTTCTCTACCTCGTCAAAGAGCAAGACTGAGTACGGTTTGTTACGAACCTTCTCGGTCAACTCCCCGCCTTCTTCGTAGCCTACATAACCTGGAGGAGCTCCATTGAGACGACTGGCTGCAAATTTCTCCATGTATTCACTCATGTCAAATCGGATAAGAGCAGACTCATCATCAAAGAGAACTTCCGCCAAGGCCTTGGCCAACTCGGTCTTACCAACACCTGTTGGTCCTAGGAACATAAAGGAGCCAATTGGACGTTTGTTATTGCGAATACCCGATTGATTTCGGCGAATGGCACGACTGATACTAGATACAGCTTGTTCCTGTCCGATAACACGTTTATGCAGTTCAGCTTCAAGATTGAGATACTTCTTGGCATCTGTTTGGGTCAATTTTTGAACTGGAATACCTGACAAGCGACTCAAGGTGGTCAAAATGTCTGATTCTGTCACCAAGTCTTTATAAACAGGTACTTCCTGCTCTTTTGCAATGAGTTGAGTAGCTTGCTTCCATTTACCATCCATCAAGGCCTTGTCAGCTGGAGATAGACCTGACTCGTCTGCTTTCACATGCTTCGATTTGTTTTGCACTGTTGCAGCTGCTTCGTCCAATAGATCAATGGCTGAGTCTGGCAAATGACGACTCGTCAAATAACGATGTGCCATTTTGACAGCTGTTTCTACTGCATCGTCTGTAATTTGGACATGGTGGTGTTTCTCGTAAGTTGCTTTCAAGCCCTGCAAAATAGCCATACTATCTGCTAAACTTGGCTCCTCAATCATCACTTTTGCAAAGCGACGAGAAAGGGCTGCGTCTTTTTCGATGTGCTTTTGATACTCTTCCTGAGTGGTCGCACCGACAGTTCTCAGAGTTCCACGTGCCAAGGCAGGTTTCAAAATATTGGCCGCATCCAAGGTCGAATCAATCCCACTTCCTGACCCCATAATGGTATGAAGCTCATCGATAAAGAGGATGACCTTTCCATCTTCCTCAATATCTTTGATGATATTGTTCATACGTTCTTCAAAGTCACCACGGAAACGAGTTCCCGCAACCACATTCATCAAATCAAGTTCTAAAACTCGCATCTTAGCCATTTCATCAGGTACATCCCCGTTGGCAATACGTTGCGCAAGACCAAGTGCTAGAGCTGTTTTACCGACACCTGCATCTCCAACTAGGACTGGATTATTTTTTGTCTTACGGCTCAAGATTTGAATCATACGAGAGATTTCTTGGTCGCGCCCGATGACTGGTTCCAATTTACCCGAACGAGCTTGCTCCGTAAGGTCATGCGTATAATCTTCCAAACCTCCACTTGGTGTCTGAGGCATACCCATCATATTAGCCATGGAATTTTGCTTATCCGCTACCGTACGATGACGCTGGCGAAGGGCCTTCAAATCTTCTCTAGTCCAACCAGCACGCGCTTCAAGACTTCGACGAAGTCCAGCAATCTTGACCTGATCCTTCTGATCTTCGTAAGAAAATCCCGCTTTTTCTAGAATACGAGTAGCCAAGGCATTGCCATCATGTAAGATAGCATAAAGCACGTGCTCTGTTCCTAAAACCTTGGCATGAACGACAGAAGCTACGTGCTCTGCTTCCAACAACAACACCTTTAAACGGTGTGAAAAAGGCAACTCCTGATAATGTTCCTTATCGCTATACTTTGTTTCCGTCAGCTCTACAGCAACTTCCTCCAAACGATCAATCTCATATGGAAATTCGTTCAAAGTCGCCCCAGCTACACTGTAACCATGATTGGCCATAGCAATCAATAGGTGCCATGACTCTAGGTATTCTGCCCCAAAATGACTGGCGACCAGAAAGGCACTTTCTATACATTCTCTCAATGCTTTTGAATATTTCATTTAGTTCTATTTTCCTTTTCTATCTACCTCTTGTAATAACTGACGGAGCATATTGGCACGGATAAGATTAGCATCATCGCCTAAAACTCGGTCTGTCGCCATTGCTAATAATAGATTCATCTCCTGACGAGTCACTAAATCCTGCTCAAACAAGAGTCTTAAAACATCTTCAAAGATAGCTAGGCTAACTTCTTCACCTACCGAATACAGTAAATCGCGGAGCATTTCATGATGGTTTGAGAATTCAATCCGACCAATGCGAATATAACCGCCACCTCCTCGCTTACTTTCAACTAAATAGCCTCTGCTTTCAGTAAATCGAGTCTTAATCACATAGTTGATCTGGCTAGGCACGACTTGAAAGGTATCCGCTAATTGGCTTCGTTGCAATTCAACCATACCCGACTGCTCCAAAATCGCCTTGATATAGGCCTCTATATGGTCTGATGTATTTTTAAATCTCATAGAACGCCACCTCTTTCTTTGAACCTTGACTATCTTTGACTATTATACCGAATTTTTCGATTTTTTAAAAGAAAAAGGGGCTGGTAATGAACAATCCTCACCAACTCCCTGTCTTTCTAATTATTTAATCCCAATTCCGCTAAAATTTGACGTTTATAAGCAATTTTTTGAACTTCCTTGTCTTCGGTTTCAGACCAGTCGAGTTTGACTTCAGAGACGATCTGCCCAGGGCGATTTTTCAAGATATAAATCCGATCACTGAGGTTCAGCGCCTCCTCGATACTATGCGTAATGATGAGTGTTGTCAACTCTAGCTGTTTGTGAATCTCCAAATACCAGGCGTGGAGTTCCATCTTTGTCATCTCGTCCAAAGCACTAAAGGCCTCATCTAGAAGAAAGAGCTTGTGCCCGAAAAGGTAGGTACGGAGTAAGGCCACACGCTGGCGCATCCCACCACTGAGTTCATGAGGGTACTTATCCCTTACAGCCGTCAATTGAAAGGTAGCAAGGATTTCATCTGCTTTCGCAACAGCTTCTGCCTTGTCCACCTTTTGGATCAAGAGGGGCAAAATGATATTGCCTAGCACCGTCTTGTGCTCCAAGAGCAAATCCTTTTGTAGCATATAGCTCACGCGCCCCTTGGGATTTTCCTCCCCATCAAGCACAATTCTACCTGACTGGACTTCTAAAATCCCTGCAATCAGGTTAAAGAGAGTAGTCTTTCCTACACCACTGGGGCCTAGGATAGAGACCACTTCACCTGAAGTTACCTGTAGGTTAATATCCTCTAAAATCTTTTCATTGTCGTAGGCATAGCTTACGTGTTCTAGTCTAATTTCTGTCATTATTTTACAAATTCGTTGGTAAATCCTTTATCAGTCAAGTCTTCCTTGAGGATTCCATTTTCTTTATCCCATTTGTAGAAGGCATTCCAGCGATCCGCATCAAATTGTCCCCATTTTTCCTTATCACTTGCATATTCTTTTGACAAGTATTTTTGAGATTCGATAACGAAATCACGCTTATCTTTGAGTTCTGGGGCATTCTTGATCAGGATATCAGCCGCTTCTTCTGGATGCTCCATAGCGTATTGATAACCTTTTTTAATAGCTTGGATGACTTTACGAGCTTCTTCTTTGTTGTCTTTCAGATAGTCATTGTTAGCGATGATAACTGGTGAGTAGTAGTCAAACTCTTTGACGTAGTCTTTCAAATACATGAAGTTGGCATCCACACCTTGCGATTTAGCAAGAATACCGTCCCAACCATAATAAATCCAGGCAGAGTCAAAAACGCCATTGGCAATCGGTGTGATCGAGTTTGAGTCATTGTTTGGTACTTTTTCAACCTTCTCAAAGTCTCCACCTTGAGATTCTACCAAGGTTTTCAACATAGCAAGCTCAGTTGGGTCATTCCAAGTTCCGTATTTCTTCCCAACCAAGTCTTTAGGACTATTGATATTGTCAGACTTACGAGAGATGATCCCTGATGTATTGTGCTCAACGATTGCTGCAACTGCAGTAATGCCTGCCCCTTTTTCCAATTTCTTAGCCATGTAATCTTGGAAATAGATAGCAAATGGCGCCTTACCATTGATAACCAAGTCTGACGAGCTTTCTTCAGGTGGCAATTTCAAATCAACATCCACTCCAGCTTCTTTGAAATAACCTTTTTCTTTAGCTACATAAAGCCCTGTGTGGTTGGTATTGGGTGTCCAGTCTAGGATAAAGTCAATTTTTTTGAGTTCTGCTTCTTTGTTATCCTTAGAAGCTGTTCCTTGGCCACAAGCCACAAGCACGACAGCTAGAAGAGCTGTTACAACCGTTAAAAACACTTTCCATGTTTTCTTCATTTTTATTTCCTCTTTTCTTTTTACAAAACGCTCTATTTTAAGTACGTTTCCATTTAATCACATATTTTTCACTGATATCGACTAGCTTCATCCCCAGAAGACTGATCAGTGATACCAGAATAATAATGGCAAACATAGTATCATACTGAAACAGTTTTTTGGACTGAATCATGTAGACACCAAGTCCTTCAAAGCCTCCCAACCACTCAGATACCACTGTTGTGATAAAGGCGTAGGAGACACTGACCCTCAGACCTGCATAAAAGTAAGGCAGACTGACTGGAATTTTAAAATGCCACAGGATTTGCCATGGATTCGCTCGCATCAAACTAAACAAGGTCAGCATATCCTTGTCACAATGCCTAAAACCATCTAAAATACTAACGATGATAGGAAAAGTAGTCGTCAAGATAATCAAAACAATCTTGGGCAAGATTCCATAACCCAACCATAAAACTAGGATAGGGGCTATGGCAATTGTCGGTATAGTCTGGACAACCACCATCATGGGGTAAATCAGGTCATTGAGCCAGCCCAAACTATCCATAAGGACGGCCATAATACAGGCTATCAAGACACCCAAGACCAAGCCTAATAAGGCTACTCTCAAGGTTGCCCAGCTATGGTACCAGAGAAATTCTCTGTCACGAACAAAAGACTGAAGAATCTCAAGTGGTGTCGGCAGGATAAACTTTGGTAAGAGTTTTAAGAGTCCCGCCACCTGCCAAGCGGATACGACACCCAAAAATCCTAGCAGACTAATATGCCGTCTCATTATACTTTTCAAGTTTCTCATCGATGCTTAAAATCTCTCCTATATTTATTTTCACATTGGCAAAGACATTGTCTGCTCCTTGCCCCGCCACTTCTAACGCTTCTTTGAGAATACGCATAAGCTCATCAAACTCCCCCTCCAAGACCGTTTCAAATGGTGTCACCACCATGGTCACTTCTTGAGATTGCAGATAAGCAATGACCTTATCAATTACAGCTATGCGGTCAATCCCCTGTGACAGGGGCAGGACTTGTAAAGCAATGCTTGCTTTCATTCAAACCTCCTTTTAATTTACAGTTTTTCTTTATGAAAAAAGAAAAACCTCTTTCATATATGAAAAAGGTGCAAAATTAGGCCAAGTATCGTTCCCTACGCTGGCATTACCCAGATCAGGTGCGGTCGAAGTTTAACACTTCCTCTCAGACTGTACACAGACTCCCATATATTATATGGACATATGATAACGAAAAATAAATAAGATGTCAAGGAAACTGCTTACAGAAAAGAGAGTGGGACAGAAATCGGTAATTCGTTAGAATTCGATTTCGTCGTCCCACCTCAGCACAGTTGAGTAGAGCTGTAAAAGATGATGAAATCAGCATAGTAGAGCCCACTCAACCACTGCGTCTTGCTCGACAATCCAAAGAAAATTGAGAGGCTAGGACTTTTGTCCCAACCTCTTCCTCTAATCATCTATTCTCAATTAATTCTTCCACTTAAAGCATTGGCGCAAACAACTGGGTCACTTCCTTGATTAATGTTTGATACCAGGTAGGATTGATCGTCCCTGGAAATACTTCCTGCGATACTTCAAAAATCTCTTCAAAGTCCTTACGAATATCTGCAATCGATGGTGTTTCGTACAACAAAACCGCATTTTCATAGTGATGAACCAAGCTACGATAATCTAGATTTATGGTTCCAACAACTGCGTATCGATCATCAACAATCATCTGCTTACTATGGATAAAACCAGGAGTATACTCATAAATACGGACACCAGCAGACAAAAGATCCGGATAAGCTCCTCGTGTTATCAGTTGAATAAGCTCCTTGTCGGGTACAAAGGGAGTGACAATTCGCACATCCACCCCTCGCATGGCCGCATTTTTAATATCTTCCGTCAAATCATAATCAATAATCAAGTAAGGCGTGGTAATATAGACAAAGTCTGTCGCTTGATTGATGAGATTTTGATAAACTACTTTCCCTACCTTCATCTGGTAGATAGGCTTGGGACCACTTCCATAAGGAATGCACAAACCTGCTCCAGACCGCGTTTGATTTTCCAAGTGATACTGATCAAAGTCACTGATTTCACCACGGTTGATGTACCAGTTCATGAGAAATAGTCTTGTAAAAGCCTGAACAGCTGGACCGTCTATACGAAGGCCACTATCTTTCCAATAGCCAAAACGTTCAATCTGGTTGATATACTCATCCGCAAGATTGACGCCACCAGTATAGGCAATCTGCCCATCAATGACCAAAATTTTGCGGTGATCTCGGTTATTATAGGCCACTGTCATACGAGGAATTACCTTATTAAACTTATGAGCCTCAATTCCCCGAGCTCGGAGATGCACAGTATAATCACCTGGCAATGTCACCATACATCCGATATCGTCGTAGAGCATCTTAACTTCAACACCCTGAGCAACTTTTTCTTCGAGAATCTCAAGCATGCTGTCCCACATCAAGCCTTCTTCGACAATGTAGTATTCCAGGAAGATAAATTTCTCAGCCTTTTTCAAATCCTCTAAGATTTGTCTCCACATAGCCTCTCCAGTAGAGAAAAATTGAGAATCTGTCTGCTCGTACACCTCTGCATTGCTATCCATATGTAGCAAGGCATTGATAATCCCATAAGCAGACTTATCTCTATCCTTTAACCCTTGATGAAGAGCAAACTCACTCTTTTCATGGTTAGTAATGGAGCGTAGTTCCTTCAGCTGTTTCATTTCTTTTTTTGATAGTCTTCTCTCACCGAACATGAGATAAAGCAGTGGACCAAACACCGGTACAAAGGTCACAATCAACCAAGTCACTTTGCTTTCAGGTGACATCGAACGATTGACAATCGCTATAACGGTTGCTACGCTGATTAAAAATACAAGAATCACCCAAATAATCGGAGCAATCTGGCTCATGTAAAGAATAATTCCGAAAACAAGAAATAATTCTATCAGGATAATCGCAATACTAAAGCCATACTTGGACATCAATAATCGAAATTTTCTTATCCCCATATCTCCCTCTCAATTTCTAAGTATACTCCCTAATATACCATCTGAAAACGCTTATTACCCTCTAGTATACTTAGTTTCGTAAAAGTTATCAAGTCTTTTCTGTTTAGGCCGATAGTTCTACCTATAAAATCAATAAAAAAAGTCTGCGACAAAATAATTCTCAGCCACAAGAAAGCTAGATATTCCCAGTTGTGGAACTCTAGTTTTTTATAGTGACTCTATAATATTTGTAGTGGGTAAATCCCCTATAGATATTATGGAACCTATTTTTGTGTAGAAAACATACTAAGATTAGTAGTGAGAAAATCTCCGACGGGAGAGAGTACTCACTACTTTTTCTTTATGTTAAAGTAGAGGTGTCTTGTAAAGTCGTAGGGCTCTTTGGCGCT